>QVQC01000023.1 GCA_003428585.1 Nioella halotolerans | reverse complement strand
GCTATGCACGTGTCTTAGGCCTTCAGGCCGGGCATGGGTAGGCGGTGCCAACCGGGTGATTACCCATGGTGCTGGTGCGGGCGCGGATGAACACGCTGCCGGTGTCCGCGGGCACGGCGACGCCCGCAAGCGACCGTGTGAAGGGCTGTTCGTTCACATGCGGATGGGCGAGGGGCCGGGTGCCGATCACGGTGCCGTCGGCCAGTTCCACCCGCCAGCCGTCGGCGTAGTCGTCCCAGCCGGTATCGCCGTGTTCCAGCGTCACCGAGACGCGCCAGCCGCTGCCCGATTCCGCCGCCTCGGCGGCAAGGATGCGGGCCGGGTCCGCGAAGGTCGGGGCGGCCAGAAGGGTCAGGACGACCGGAAGGATCGCAAGAAGTCGCATGCGCAAAGCTTGGCACGCGGCACGCGGGCTGTCACCTGACACTCGCGTGAGGCCGCGCGGCATCAGTCCCGCGGCGGCAGGATCAGGATTCGGCGCGAATACGAGGCGAATTCGCGGGTTCCGATCATCCAGCTCACCGCCAGCGTGCTGGCGATCAGCGCCTCGGGCCCGATCAGCCATGCCAGCGCGCCCAAGGCGAAATAAAGCGCCCGAAGCCCGCGGTTGAAATTCATCGCGGCGCGGATATTGACCTCCGCCGCCTGTAGCGCGCGGGGCCGGGCGCGGGGATCCTCCGGGTCGTTCGGGACGGCGGCCATCAGGACCGCGCAATAGCCGAAAAGCCGGCTCGACCAGATGAATTTCAGAAAGGCATGCAGCAGGAAGACCCCGGTGACGATCAGCTTGACCTCAACCACCGCAACCAGCGGATCGGTGGTGGTGAAATCCTCGGCAACGCCGATCAGCCGCTCGGCATTGCCGATCAGGGCCAGAAGCCCGCCAAGCGCGATCATCGCGGCGGAGCCGAGGAAATTCGTGCCCTGCCGCAGGCCGCCGAGGATCGTGGCATCGAAGATCCGGGGCTGGCGGGTGATCATCTCGTGCATCCAGTCGCGGCGATAATTCTTCATCAGGACGGTGACGGAGGGGCGCGGCAGGCGGTCTGCCTCGATCAGCCAGCCCAGAAGCGCCCACGCCCCGAAGATGAGGGCGATGGCGAACCCGTCGAGCGTGGTAAACAGGGCGATCTGGTCTACAATCTGCATAGGACAGCCTATAGCCGAGCCGTTTTTCTTGCCATAGGGCAAAAATTGGTTATATTTGTTTACCAGATGGAGGAGGTTTCGCCATGCAAATGCCAGAGCCGAACAGCGGCGTCCTGTCGAACAAGGCCCGGATCGTGGCGCGGTTGCGCGGCGTGCTGGCGAAGGATGCGGTGATCGACGCGCCCGAGGAGACGCGCGCCTACGAGTGCGACGCGCTGACCGCCTATCGCTGCCCGCCGCTGGCCGCGGTTCTGCCCGCCTCGACCGAGGAGGTCGCCGCGGTTCTGAAGATCTGCCACGAAGAGGGCGTGCCGGTGGTGCCGCGCGGCGCGGGCACGTCGCTGGCCGGCGGCGCGTTGCCGACCGCCGACAGCGTGATCCTCGGCGTGGCGCGGATGACCGAGGTGCTGGACACGGATTATGCCAACCGCGTCATCCGGGTGCAGACCGGGCGCACCAACCTGTCGGTCACCGGCGCGGTGGAGGAAGAGGATTTCTTCTACGCCCCCGACCCGTCGAGCCAGCTGGCCTGTGCCATCGCGGGCAATATCGCGATGAATTCGGGCGGCGCGCATTGCCTGAAATACGGGGTGACGACGAACAACTTGCTGGGTGTCACCATGGTGCTGATGGACGGCACGGTGGTGGAGCTTGGCGGCGCGCATCTGGACAATGCGGGCTACGACCTTCTGGGGCTGGTCTGCGGATCGGAAGGCCAGCTTGGCGTGGTGACCGAGGCGACGCTGCGGATCTTGCGAAAGCCCGAGGGTGCGCGGCCAGTGCTGATCGGCTACGACAGCAACGAGGTGGCGGGGCAATGCGTCTCGGACATCATCAAGGCCGGCGTTCTGCCGGTGGCGATCGAGTTCATGGACCGCCCCTGCATCCGCGCGACGGAGGCCTTTGCCCACGCCGGATACCCCGATTGCGAGGCGCTGCTGATCGTCGAGGTCGAGGGCTCCGAGTCCGAGATCGACGCCCAGCTTGGCGTGATCACCCAGATCGCCCGCAAGCATGACCCGGTGGAGCTGCGCGAAAGCCGCTCGGCCGAGGAAAGCGCGAAGATCTGGCTGGGGCGCAAATCGGCCTTCGGGGCGATGGGTCAGATCAACGATTACATGTGCCTCGACGGCACCATTCCGGTCAGCGAACTGCCCTACGTGCTGCGCCGCATCGGCGAGATGTCAAAAGACTACGGGCTTGGCGTGGGCAACGTGTTCCATGCCGGGGACGGCAACATGCACCCGCTGATCCTGTTCGATGCCAACAAGTCGGGTGACCTTGAGAAATGCGAGGCGTTCGGGGCGGATATCCTGAAGCTCTGCGTCGAGGTTGGCGGCTGCCTGACCGGCGAACACGGCGTGGGGATCGAGAAGCGCGACCTGATGGGCACGCAGTTTTCCGACGCGGACATGGCGGCCCAGATGCGGGTGAAGGACGTGTTCGACCCCGAGTGGCTGCTCAACCCGGCCAAGGTGTTCCCGCTGTCGGCCTCGCAGGCGCATCGGGACGCGGAGCGGGATGTCGCCGCCTGATGGCGGCGATCCGGCGGGGGCCAGCCCCCGCACCCCCGGAGTATTTCCACCAAGAAGAAGGAAAGGCGTCGCGATGCCGAGCCCGGTCGATGAACGAGAGGTAAGTGACGCGGTGGCCGGGGCCGAGGGGCCGTTGCGCATCGTCGGGGGCGGCACGCGGCCGGTGGGGCGGCCCGTGGCGGGCAAGGTCCTGTCCGCCAAGGGGCTGTCGGGGATCGAACTCTACGAGCCGGGCGCGCTGACAATCGTGGCGAAGGCGGGCACGCCGCTGGCCGAGATCGAGGCGGCGCTGGCGTCCGCGAACCAGCGCCTGCCTTTCGAGCCGTCGGATATGCGCAGGCTGCTGGGCAGGTCGGGCGAGCCGACCATTGGCGGCGTGGTGGCGGCCAATGCGTCAGGCCCGCGGCGTATCCAGGCGGGGGCCTGCCGCGATTCGCTGATCGGCGTGCGCTTTGTCGACGGGCGCGGCACCGTTTTGAAGAATGGCGGGCGAGTGATGAAGAATGTCACCGGCTACGACCTCGTGAAGCTGATGGCGGGCAGCTACGGCACCCTCGGCGTTCTGACCGAGGTGGCGTTCAAGGTTCTGCCGGGGGTGGAGGCGCAGGCCTGCGTGATGATCCACGGCTTGTCCGATGTAGCGGCCGTGGCGGCGATGTCGAAAGCGTTCGGATCGCCTTTCGAGGTGTCCGGCGCGGCGCATTCGCCCGCGGGCGAGGCCGGCCAGTCGGTGACGAAGCTACGTCTGGAGGGCTTTGCCGACAGCGTCGCCTACCGGGCGGGCAAATTGCGGGAATTGCTGGCGGGGATCGGCGAGATCACGATCGAGGATGATCCGGACCGTGTGAAGGCAATGTGGCGCGATCTGCGCGACGTGGCGCCTTTCCACCGGCGCGAGGGCGACGTGTGGCGGATTTCCGTCAAACCGTCGGACGGGCCGGCGATCGCGGCGCGCGCCGGCGGCGAGGCGCTTTACGACTGGGGCGGCGGGCTGGTCTGGGTGCTTGTGCCTGCGGGCACGGATTTGCGCGCGCGGCTGGGCGCGTTTGCCGGCCACGCGACCCTGATCCGGGCCAGCGAGGAGACAAGGGGAAGGATGTCGGTGTTTCACCCCGAGCCGGCGCCGGTGGCGGCCCTGTCGGAGGGGCTGCGCCGCCAGTTCGATCCGAAAGGCATTCTCAATCCGGGGGTGATGGGCTGATGCAGACATTCTTTACCGAAGACCAGTTGAAAGATCCTGGTATCGCCCGGTCCAACGAGATCCTGCGCAATTGCGTGCATTGCGGGTTCTGCACCGCGACCTGCCCGACCTACCAGGTTCTGGGCGACGAGCTGGACAGCCCGCGCGGTCGGATATATCTTATAAAAGATATGATGGAAAACGACCGGCCGGCGGATGAGAAGACCGTCAAGCATATCGACCGCTGCCTGTCCTGCCTTGCCTGCATGACGACCTGCCCCTCGGGCGTGCATTACATGCATCTGGTGGACCATGCCCGCGACCATATCGAAAAGACCTACAAACGTCCGCTGATGGACCGGCTGCTGCGCTGGACGCTGTCGAAGATCATCCCCTATCCGGGGCGGTTCCGGTTGGCGCTGCTCGGCGCCAAGATCGGGCGGCCCTTTGCCTTCCTGATGCCCGACGCGCGGCTGAAGGCGATGCTGGCGATGGCGCCAGGGCAGATCCCGCCGGTCAGCCGCAACGACGATCCGCAGGTATTCCCGGCGATTGGCGAACGCAGGAAGCGGGTGGCGCTGATGACGGGTTGCGCGCAGAAGGCGCTCAACACCGATATCAACGATGCGACGATCCGGCTGCTGCGCAGGCTGGGATGCGAGGTGGTGGTTCCGCAAGGGCAGGGCTGTTGCGGGGCACTGACCCATCACATGGGCAAGACGCAGGAAAGCCATGCCTCGGCGGCGAAGAATATCCGTGCGTGGAAGGCGGAAATGGACGGCGACGGGCTGGACGCCGTGGTCATCAACACCTCGGGCTGTGGCACCACGGTGAAGGATTACGGGCACATGTTCCGCAATGAGACATTGGCCGAAGACGCGGCGGCGGTTGCGGGGATCGCCATGGATGTCTCGGAACTGTTGATGCAACTCGACCTGCCCGAGGGGGACGACAGGCAGATGACCGTGGCCTACCACGCGGCCTGTTCGCTGCAACACGGCCAGCAGATCAAGACCTACCCCAAGGACTTGCTCAAGCGCGCCGGGTTCAAGGTGGTGGAGCCCGCCGACAGCCACTTGTGTTGCGGCTCCGCCGGCACCTACAACCTTTTGCAGCCCGAGATTTCCGCAAAGCTGAAGGACCGCAAGGTGCGCACTCTGGAGGCGAAGAGCCCCGACATCATCGCGGCGGGCAATATCGGCTGCATGATGCAGATCGGCGGCGGCACCGTGGTGCCGGTCGTGCACACGGTGGAATTGCTCGACTGGGCCACGGGCGGGCCGCGTCCGCCCGCGCTGGATGCCGAGGGCAAGCAGTCGGTGCCGATGCTGGACTGATGACGGGTAGGGCTTGACGAAGGGGCGTCTTCTGCAGCGCGCGCATAGGGCCCCGGCCCTTCCTTCCGCGACGTCTTGCGGAGGGCGCACACACGGCAAGGAATCGGTCCAAGTTTTGCCCGGTTTGCCTGCCAGTCTGCATGCCAAACAGGGCAGCACGGGGCCGGGTCATGCGCAGTCTTCTCGCCGTTCTTCTGGTGGTGCTTTGCGCATCCTCTACCGCGATTGCGCAGGGGTTGCCCGCGATCGCGCCCGACGCGCCCCCCCTGCGCGCGGTGTCCGGGCAGGGCCTCGACCGGCAATGGCGGGCCGTGGGCCGGTTCGAGACCGGGGCAGGATTTTGCACCGGCACCCTCATCGCCGCCGATCTGGTGCTGACCGCCGCGCATTGCCTGCATGACCGCGAGACCGGCGCGCGCCTGCCCGAGGCGGCGTTCCGCTTCGGCGCCGGGCTGACCGCCGGGCGGCCCGTGGCCCTGCGCGGCGTGCGGCGGGCAGTGGTTCATCCCGGATACGCCCCGGACCTGCGCGACGAGCTTGAGCGGGTGCGCAGCGATATCGCGCTGCTGGAACTTGACCGCGCCATCCCCGCCGATCAGGTCCAGCCGATTCCGGCGCGGGGCCGGGCAGGGCCCGGCGCGCGTGTGCAGGTGGTGTCCTATGGCCGGGGTCGGCAGGACAGCGCGGCGCTTGAAGACGGGTGCGCGGTCGAAAGCGGGGACGGGCGGGTGCAGCTTCTCAGTTGCCATATCGACCCCGGCTCCTCCGGTGCGCCGGTCTTCCTGACCGAGGATGGGAGGCTTGGCGTCGTTTCGGTCGTCTCGGCCATGGCAAGCTGGCGCGACGACCCGGTGGCGCTGGCTGCCGACCTGCACGGCGGGCTGGCACCCCTGCTGGACCTTCTGGACCGCACCGACGACGTGTTCAGCCGCGAGGCGCCGCGCCTGCGCACCCTGACCACCGGCCATGACGGACGCGCCGAGATCGGGGCGCGTTTCGTGACCGTGACCCCTTGACGCGGGGCGGGTCACTTCCCACATCGCCGCTTGCCCGGCGCCCATCGTGGGTCGGGTGTCAACGCGGGTGGGTCACGGCAAGGACCGCCCGGCAACCTTGGTATCGCTCAACGAAGAGGATGACCCAGATGAGAACCCATGACTTTTCCCCGCTTTTCCGTGCCTCCGTCGGCTTTGACCGTGTTGCCGACATGCTTGACCGCGTCATGGCGCAGGACGTGGGCAGCACCGGCTACCCGCCCTACAACATCGAGAAGACGGACGAGAATGCCTATCGCATCTCGGTCGCCGTCGCGGGCTTTACCGGCGATGAACTGACCGTCGAACAGCGCGAGAATGCGCTGGTCATCTCGGCCCGCAAGGAAGGCGACGACGAGGCGCAGCGCACCTACCTGCATCGCGGCATCGCCACCCGCGCGTTCGAACGGCGCTTCATGCTGGCCGATCATGTCCGCGTGTCGGGGGCCGCGCATGAAAACGGCATGCTGCATGTCGACCTTGTGCGCGAGGTGCCCGAGGCGCTGAAACCGCGCCGGATCGAGATCACCTCGGATTCCGGGGCCGAGACACCGGCGCTGGAAAACGAACCCGCCTGATCGCGGGGCAAAGCCTGACCTGCCGGCGCGGTCCCTTGCGGGCCGCGCCTTGCATTCGGGGTGACGGGCGGGGCCGGGTTGCGCTACGCGTGAGCGGGGTGCCGCGCCGCGCCCCGAGCCAAGCGAAAGGACGGACCCGATGGCCGCCACGATCCGCCCCCTTGCCGCCGCTGACGAGGCGCAGTGGAAAACCCTCTGGTCCGCGTATCTGGCGTTTTACGAGACGAGCGTTCCCGAGGAGGTCTACGAGACGACCTTCCTGCGGCTGCTCGACCCTGCATGCCCGGCCCAGAATGCCTTGGTCGCCGAGGCCAGGGCGGGGCACCTCGTGGGGCTGGTTCACACGATCAGCCACCCGCACAACTGGCGGATCGAGGACGTGGTCTACCTGCAGGATCTTTTCGTCGTCCCCGAGGCGCGCGGCACCGGATTGGGCCGGGCGCTGATCGAGGCGGTCTACGCGGCGGCGGATGCCGCGGGCACGCCTTCGGTCTACTGGCTGACGCAGGATTTCAACGCCGAGGCGCGCCAACTCTACGACCGGATCGCCACGCTTACGCCTTTCGTCAAGTATCAGCGCTAGCGTCCGGGCTCGGCGCGTCGCCATCCCGGCAGTCCCCGACCGCCGCGCGCCAGTGGCGGCGGCAGAGCGACACGTAGCGGTCGTTGCCGCCGACCTCGATCTGGGCGCCCTCGCGCACCGCCCGGCCGCTTTCGTCCACGCGGATCACCATGGTGGCCTTCTGGCCGCAATGGCAGATGGTGCGTACCTCGCGCATCTCGTCGGCCAGCGCCAGAAGCGCCGCGGAACCGGGGAAAAGCTCCCCCCTGAAATCGACGCGCAGCCCGTAGCACATGACCGGCAGGTTCAGGTCATCCACGGCGCGGGCCAGTTGCCAGACCTGATCCTTCGTCATCCACTGCGCCTCGTCGACCAGAACACAGGCGCAGGGCCCGGCGTCGAGCCGTAACGCGATCTTGTCAAAAAGGTCGTCGGCCCGGGTATAGGTGTCGGCCTCGGCCGCTATCCCGATGCGGCTGCTGACCACGCCCATGCCCGCCCGATCGTCGAAATTCGCGGTCAGAAGGTAGGTCTGCATCCCCCGCTCGATATAGTTGTAGCTGGCTTGCAACAGCAGGGTCGACTTGCCCGCGTTCATCGTCGAGTAGTGGAAATAGAGCTTGGCCATGAACAGGGCGTTTGCCCCAAGCCAGGGATCGGTGCAAGACTGTTCGCGCAAGGAGTCCGACATGTCCGATGCCCCCGTCCACGAGATCGACCCGGCGGCCTTCTGGGCCGACCCCTACCCGGATCTGGCCCGGATGCGCGGCGCGGCGCCGATCGCCTTCGTGCCGCAGCTTGGCGCCACGCTGATCACGCGCCGTGACGACATCTTCACGCAGGAAAAGCGGGTGGAGGTCTTGTCCTCCGACCAGCCCGAGGGGCTGATGACGGTGCTGATGGGCCAGAACCTGATGCGCAAGGACGGCGCGGCCCATCAGGCGGAACGCAAGGCGATCTTTCCGACGGTCTCGCCCAAGACGGTGCGCGACGTGTGGACGGCGCAGTTCCGCGCGCGCACCACCGAGGTGCTGGACCGGATCGCGCCGTTGGGGGCCTGCGATCTCGTGACCGACTTCGCGCTGCCGGTGTCCGGCGAGGCGCTGAAGACGATCACCGGGCTGACCAACATGACCTACCGCGAGATGGACCGCGTCAGCCAAGGCATGATCGACGGCTGCGCCAACTACGCCGGCGACCCTGAGGTCGAGGCCAACTGCCACGATTGCACCGCCTCGATCGACCGGCATATCGACGCGCGGATGCCGGACCTGCGCGACGCGCCCGACCAGTCGCTGTTGTCGGTTCAGATGCAGGCGGGACTGTCCGAGGCGCAGATCAGGGCAAACGTTAAACTGGCGATTTCCGGCGGTCAGAACGAACCGCGCGATGCCATCGCGGGCGCGGTCTGGGCGTTGCTTTGCCACCCCGATCAACTGGCGATGGTGCGGGCGGGCGACGCGACATGGATGCAGGCTTTCGAGGAATACGCGCGCTGGATCAGCCCCATCGGGATGTCGCCGCGGCGGGTGGCGCGGCGCGATACGGTGAACGGCGTGACGTTCGAGCCCGAGGACCGGGTGTTCCTGATGTTCGGCTCCGGCAACCGTGACGAGGCCGTGTTCGACAGGCCCGATATGTTTGATATCACGCAGGATTGCAGCGCCTCGCTGGCCTTCGGGGCGGGGCCGCATTTCTGCGCCGGGGCGTGGGCGTCGCGGGCCCTGATCGCCGAGGTGGCGCTGCCGATGCTGTTCGACCGGCTCAAGGGCCTGCGGCTGGACCCGGATGGCGCGACGCGCTTCGGCGGCTGGGCCTTCCGCGGGCCGCTTTCGGTGCCGGTGGTCTGGGAGCCTGCCGCCGCGCATCGCTGAGGGGGGCTTTACGCCGGGGGCGGCTTGGCGCAGGCTGCCACGCGATCCCGGACCGACAGGAGAGACGCCATGAGCCACGTCGAAAACATCGCCGCCCACCCCAACATGGCCCACTGGCCAGAGCGCGTGGACCTTGCCGCCGCCTTCCGCTGGGCCGCGCGGCTGAACCTGCACGAGGCGGTTGCCAACCATTTCAGCCTTGCGGTGAACGAGGCTGGCACGCGGTTCCTGATGAACCCCAACCAGATGCATTTCGCGCGGATCAGGGCCAGCGACCTGCTGTTGCTGGATGCTGACGACCCCGATGTGCTCGACAGGCCCGGCGCGCCCGATCCGACGGCGTGGGGGCTGCACGGGGCGATCCACCGGCGCTGCCCGCACCACCGCTGCGCGATGCATGTGCATTCGATCTTCGCCACCGTTCTGGCCAGCCTTGCCGACAGCGCCCTTCCGCCGATCGACCAGAACACCGCGACCTTTTTCAACCGCACCGTGGTGGACGATGGTTATGGCGGGCTGGCCTTCGAGGCGGAGGGCGAACGCTGTGCGGCAATGCTTCAGGATCCGTCGAAGAAGGTCATGATCATGGGCAATCACGGGGTGATGGTGCTGGGTGACACGGTAGCCGACACGTTCAACCGGCTCTATTATTTCGAGCGCTCCGCCGAGACCTATATCCGCGCGCTGCAGACCGGGCAAAGGTTGCGTGTTCTGCCCGACGAGATCGCGGAAAAGACCGCGCAGGAACTGGAAGCCTATCCCGAGCAGGCCGAGCGCCACCTGTCGGAGCTGAAGGCCATTCTTGGCGGCGAAGGCTCGGATTACGCCAGCTGACCGGGGGCAACACGCGCCCGCCCTCACGCAAGCCGGTCTATTGGCGCATGGCCGCAAACAGGTTAAGGCTAGGCCGGCAAAGGCAGGACGGGCCGTTTCATGAGCGCAGACCACAGGTTCCTGATCGCGCAGATCGCGCAGGGCGACAAGCAGGCGCTTGCCGCGCTCTACCGCGCGCTTGAACGCCCCGTCTACAAGTTCATTGTCTCCCGATTGAACGATCCGGTGGAGGCCAGCGACATACTTCATGACGTGTTCATGGAAGTTTGGCGTTCCGCCGGCCGCTTCGAAGGGAGATCGAAAGTGCAAACCTGGATTTTCGGCATTGCCTACCGAAAAAGCATCGACGCGATGCGCAAGCGCGGCCGCATGGACCTGACCGATGAAACACCGGACATGGCAGATGACGGCCCCGATCAGGAAACCTGCCTCGCGGCCGGCCAGGAGGCCGAGCATGTGCGGTATTGCCTTGGAACGCTGAAGGACGATCACCGCTCGGCGATCACCTTGGCGTTCTACCAGGACATGACCTATGGCGAGATCGCCGAGGTCGCGGGCGTGCCCGAGGGCACGGTCAAGACGCGCATCTTCCATGCCAAGAAACTGCTGATGCGCTGCCTGTCGGGCCGCGTGGAAAGGGGCATGGCATGACCGACCAACGGATTCACGAACTCCTGCCCTTCCGGGCAAACGGCACCCTCGAAGGCGAGGAGCTTGCCGCCGTCGAGGCCGCGCTGGCCGAGGATGCCGACCTGCGCGGCGAGCTTGCGGTGCTTCGGGCCGTCCGCGACACGATGCAGGCCGAGCAGGCAGAAAGCCCCGGCGATTTCGGCCTCGCCCGGCTGATGCGCGACGTCGGGGCAGAGGGGGGCGCCGATGCCCCCGCCACTGCCAATGACAACGTCGTCCCGCTGTCGCGGCTGCGCATCTGGCAGGCGGCCGCCGCCGTTGTGCTGGCGGTCGGCATCGGATTCGCCCTGCCACAGTTCGTCACCGGCCCCGGCCCGGACCCGGTCGCCGTGCGCGACACCGCCCCGGAGACGGGCGAAGGCTACTCGCTGGCCAGCGGCGTCGAGACGGCGGATTTCACCATCGCCTTTTCGCCGGACGCGACCGAGCGTGAAATCCGCGCCCTGCTGCTCGATGCGGGGGTCGAAATCGTCAGCGGCCCGTCGGCGATTGGCCTTTACGAGCTTGGCCTGCTAGACTTTGCAACTGCAGACGGCGCGTCGGAGATTCTGTCCAGTGCCGACATCGTCGAGGATGTAGAGTAGCAACATCAAGAAGGCCTTGCCATGTCCCGAGCCGCCCGCCTGTTGATCGCCGTGTGCTTCTCGGTTCTTCATGCATCGGCGCTTGTCGCGCAGGAAGAGCCGGTCGCCCCCTCGGAACCGGACGGGCCGAGCGAGCCCTCCGAGCCGACAGGGCCAGACATCGTGGGCCCGGAACCGGAGTTGCCGGGCGGCGGGTTTCCGACCCCGCCCGGTTGCGACGGGCCCTGTGGCCCCGCCCCGGGAACGCATGATGACAGGGACGAGGGTGAGGATCCTTTCCGCCCCGAACCCGAGTCTCGGAGCATGACACCGCGCGTGGTGCGCATCGGTGTGTTCGGGCCGCCTGAACTGGTGATTACGGGGCCGGTTTCGCAATTCGACGCCGCGAATGCCGCCTTGCAGGACGCCGGAGCCACGTTGCGCCGCTATCGTGACCTGTCGCGCCTTGGTATCCGTCTGGCAGCGTTCGAATTGCGCGGCGGCGAGGCGGCGGCGGCGCGGGCGCGCGCCATCCTTGATCAGGCCGCGCCCGACACCACCATTGGCGTTCACCACATCTATGACCTCGCGCAGGGCGGGCCGCGCACCTACGCCGCGCAGATGATCGGCGATACCGAGCCGGGGGCCTGTCCGCTTGGCCAGCGCCGCGCCATCGGGCTGATCGACGGGCCGGTTGATGCGGATCACCCGGCGCTTGCCGGTGTCGAGGTCGTTTCGCGCAGCTTCCTGACCGAGTCCGACCGGGAACCGCCGATGACCCATGGAACAGCCGTCGCGGCGCTCTTGGCAGGGGATGATCCCGGCGGCGCTTTCGGCGGCTTCGCTCCCGGCGCCGATCTCTACGCTGCCTCCGCCTTTTCCGAGATCCGGCAACAACCCGGCGCGGATATCGAGCGGATCGCCACGGCCATCGAATGGCTGCTGCGGCAGGATGTGCGGCTGATCAACATGTCCTTTGCCGGGCCGGAGAACCCGGTTCTGGACGATGTTCTGGACCGCGCCGCCGGACGCGGCGTGGTGATGATCGCCGCCGCCGGCAATGACGGGCGCGAACGCGCGGCCTACCCGGCGGCGCATCCCGGCGTGATCGCGGTCACCGCCATCGACGCCGCCTATCGCCGCTACCGCGCGGCCAATTTCGGGGACCATATCGAGTTCGCGGCGCCCGGTGTCGATCTCTTCGTCGCCTCGGAGCAGGGGGGCAGCTATGCGTCCGGCACCTCCTATGCCGCGCCGATCGTCACCGCGCTGGCGGCCCGGCTCGGGGCGGGCGGCGGCCTGACCGCGGACGCGCTGCGCGCGCGGCTGCGCGGATCGGCGGTCGATCTGGGACCTGACGGGTTCGATGCCGAGTTTGGCTGGGGGCTCGTGCGGGGCGGCTGTTGACGCGGGCGCCGGGCCAACGCCGAACAGGGGTCTGCGTGGGTGGCCCCGTCTTCTTCCTTTTGAACGATCCGGAATGTCGCGGCGACCCATGAGTGACCGCGCCGCGCGCGCCCACATCACCCGGAAGGATCGCCGCCATGACCCGTGCCCGTTTTTCCCCCAGCGCCATGCCCCGCCCCGGCGAAACGCCGCGCATCCGAAGCGGCATCGAGGCCGTGAACCGCGATGTCTTGGCCGTCGCCACCCGGCCAGCGGCCCCCAGCCGCGCCCGCCTGACCAATTTCCGCCGTGCCATCGCCGGCTGACCCGATTGGCGCCGGTGGTCGCCGCTGCGCAACACGCCACCTGTCTCCCTGTCCCACCGGTCGTTTGACCGGCCCCTGTTCCCGGCCACGCCCCAAGCGGCGCTGGCCGGTTTTTTCTGCTTTGACAGGGCATGAAAAATAGACACGAAACCTTTGAACCGGCGCCGCGGCCGCGCCGACCCATGACTGTTACGCGCAACTTTCGCGCCAGTTGAGAGGACGTCCGTGCCATGCCAACCGGTATCACATCTCCCAAGGCGGGAAGCCCGCCCGGTGCCGGGATCGCGTCCTTCCCCTTTGCCTTGTATTTCTGGCAACCGCGTGCCGCCTGTTATGGCCAGGGGGTGCGCGGGGATGACGAAATCCTTTTTTCCCTCACGGCCGGCCTTGTCCTGTTCTCGCGGCTGTGAGCCGGCGCCGCGTGTCTTCCGGTCATGATACCGGTGCCGAGGCGCCCGGCCCTTCGCGGGACCGGGCGCCTTGTTTGTCCGGACGGGCGCGCCCGCCCTTGATGCGTTGCGCAGAGCGCAACGCGTTGCGCGGTCCCTTCCCGCCCGTGGCGCGCTTGCGTATGACTGGCACATGCGAAACGGGTTCAAGACAGGCGTGGTCCGGGGCGGGACGACATTGGTGCTTGGTGCCGCCGGGGCCGGGATCGCGCATGCGTTTGGCGTGCCCGCGCCCTACCTGACAGGGCCGGCGGCGATGGTCTCCCTGGCCTCCGTGCTGGGGCTGCGCACCAGCGTGCCGCTGGTTCTGCGCGACATCTGTTTCCTCGTCATCGGCCTGTCGATGGGCGCCGGCATCAACCCCGAGATCCTCGCCGCCGCCGCCACTTGGCCGCTGAGCCTTGTCGCGCTGAGCGTGGCGCTGGTGGCGATCTTCCTTGGCGGGGCAGGGATGTTGCGCCGATGGCTGGGCTTCGACAAGGTTTCGGCGCTTCTCTCGGCCACGCCCGGCCACCTGAGCTATATCCTGTCGCTGTCGACGGACCTGCGTGCGGACATTCCCATGGTCGCCGTGGTGCAGTCGCTGCGGGTGCTGATCCTGACGCTGGCGGTGCCGCTGGTGGTGGCGCTGCTGTCGGGGGCGGATCTGAGCATGTCGGCCCCCACCGGCGCGACGCTGCACCTGCTGCACCTGGCGGCGTTGATGCTGCCTGCCGTTGCCCTTGGCTGGCTTTTCAAGCGGCTACGGGTGCCGGCGGCGTTCCTGCTGGGGGCGATGCTGGCCTCGTCGCTGGGCCATGGCACCGGGCTGACGCCGGGCGCGGTACCGGCCTGGCTGGCATTGCCGAGCTTTGCTATCATGGGCACGCTGATCGGCACGCGGTTTTCCGGCATCACGGCGGCGCAGATCGCCCGTGCGATGGGCGCGGCGGCGCTGCTGACGGCGCTGGCGCTGGCGGCCACGGTGGCTGCGGCGCTGGCGATGCACTGGGCGCTTGGCGTGCCGATGGTGACACTACTGATCGCCTATGCCCCCGGCGGGCTGGAAACCATGGCCGCGATCTCGGTGATGCTGGAGGCCGATCCGGCCTTCGTCGCCTTCCACCACGCGTTCCGCATCATCCTTTTGACCTTCCTCGTCCCCGCCTTCCTGCCCCGAACGGAGCCGCAGACATGACATCCCCCAAGCCGCTTGACGGCATCCGCGTCCTTGACCTGACCAACGTGCTGGCCGGCCCCTTCGCCTGTCACCAACTGGCCCATATGGGGGCCGAGGTGATCAAGGTGGAGGCGCCGGGGCGCGGCGACCTCGCCCGGCAACTGGGCGCCGATCCGGGGCTGAACGCGACCGGCATGGGCGTGTCCTTCCTGGCGCAGAACGCTGGCAAGAAATCGGTGACGCTCAACCTGAAACATGCCCGGGGCAAGGAGATCCTGAAGGCGCTGGTGCGCTCGGCGGATGTGGTGGTGGAAAACTTCCGCCCCGGCGTGATGGACCGGCTGGGCGTCGGGCCCGAGGTGCTGCGCGCCGAGAACCCTGCGCTGATCTACTGTGCGATTTCGGGCTTCGGGCAGGACGGGCCGTGGCGCGACCGGCCGGCCTATGACCAGATCGTGCAGGGGGTGGCCGGCGTCATGTCGATCACCGGCGACGCGGACAGCGCGCCGCTGCGCGTGGGCTATCCCGTGGCCGACACGATCGGCGGGCTGACCGCGGCGATGGCCATCGCCTCGGCCCTGAACGCGCCACAGCGCGGCTGCGTCATTGACGTGTCGATGCTGGAGGCGGTGCTGGCCACCATGGGCTGGGCGGTGTCCAACTACCTGATCGCGGGGGTGGAGCCCGGCGCGCATGGCAACGAGAACACCACCTCGGCCCCCTCGGGGGCGTTCCGCTGCAAGGGCGGGCTGGTCAACATCGCCGCCAACAAGGACGAGCAATGGCAGATCCTTGCCCGCCATCTGGGGCTGGAGGCGCTGCTGGACGATCCCGATTTCGCCACGCGCGAGGACCGCAAGCGCAACCGCCACGCCCTGCGCGCGCTGATCGAGGCGCGGTTGGAGGCGAAAGCGCCGCGCGACTGGGCGCGGGAGTTGAATGCGCTGGGTGTGCCCGCCGGCGCGGTGATGAGCGTCCCCGAGGCGCTGGCGCATCCGCAGGTGGCGGATCGCGGGCTTCTGGCGAGTTTCGAAGCGGTGCCGGGGGTTGACCGCCCGGTGCGCGTTCTGCGCCCCGGTGTGAAGATGGACGGGGCGGCGCCGACGGTGGAGAACGGTCCGCCGGCGCTAGGCGCCGATGCGGGCGAGATTTACGGCGAGATCGGGATCGACGCCGGCGAGCTTGCGCGGTTGGCAGAGGAGGGCGTGATATGAGCGACGTATCGGATTGGTGGCGCACCGCGATCATCGACATGGAACCGGGGCGCATCGCGCTGCGCGGCCACGAGATCCAAGACCTGATCGGGCAGGTGAGCTTCCCGCAGATGATCTGGCTGATGCTGCGCGGCGACCTGCCAAGCGAGGGGCAGGCGCGGCTGTTGGAGGCGGCGCTGGTCGCGGCGGTGGATCACGGGCCGCAGGCACCCTCTATTGCCACCGCGCGGATGGCGGTGACCTGCGGCCTGCCGCTGAACGGCGCGCTCGCCTCGGCGGTCAACATGCTGGACGACGTGCATGGCGGCGCAGGCGAGCAGGCGGTGGAACTGTACATGCGCATCGATGCCGCCGGGCTGGAGGCGCTGCCCTCGGTCGTGGCCGCGTGGCGCGCCGAGCGGGGCAAGTACGTGCCGGGCTTCGGCCACCGGTTCCACGATCCGGTCGATCCCCGCGCGCCGGGGCTGATGGCCGAGGTGGACAAGGCCGCGGCGCAGGGCGTGTGCGACGGGCGCTTTGCCGCGATCGGGCAGGCACTGGAGGCGCATCTGGGCGAAAGTCGGGGCCGCGCACTGCCAATGAATATCGACGGGGCGACGGCGGTGATCTACGCCGAACTGGGCTTCCCGCCGCCCTTGGCGCGCGGGCTGTTCCTGCTGTCGCGGTCGGTGGGAATATTGGCCCATGCATGGGAACAGACCGAGCAGGGCGGGCGCAACAAGGGGCCGACCCCGCCGCATTACCGTTGGACCTATACCGGCGGGTGAGGGCGGGGCGGGACCGTGCCGCATGGGGGGCTGGTTGCGGTGTTCGGCCGTGAGTATTTGGACCAAGAAGAAGCGCAGGGGCGCTACCTGTCCGCGGTGTCGAGCCAGATCGTGACCGGGCCGTCATTGGTCAGGCTCACCTTCATGTCGGCGCCGAAGCGGCCGGTTTCGGTGGCGATCCCGAGGCTGGCGAGATGGTGGGCGAAATGCCGGTAGAGGCGCTCGCCCTCGGACGGCGGCGCGGCGGCGGAAAAGCCGGGGCGGTTGCCGCGGCTTGTATCGGCGGCCAGCGTGAACTGGCTGACCACGAGGGCGCCGCCGCCAGTGTCGCGGAGCGCGCGGTTCATCTTGCCGGAATCGTCGGGAAAGATGCGCAGCCTGGCGATCTTGGCGGCGAGGGTTTCGGCCTCGACCTCGGTATCGCCGTGCATGGCGCAGACAAGGATCAGGAGGCCGGGGCCGGTCTGGCCGATCGTGTCGCCGCCCACGCGGACGGTGGCGTCGGTGACGCGTTGGATCAGGGCGCGCATTGTCTCTCTCCTTGGTTGTCCGGCCCTGGCTGGCGCGGATCTTGACGCAAATCAAGGCGAATCCGCGCCGTTGAATGGAGGCTTCCGTCAGGCAAATGAAGGAGGTCCATCATGGTTGAAAAATCGCATACATCCGGCGGCTGGCCCTCGGTGTTCGAGCCGTTCCGCAACATGGGGCGGCAGGTGGCGGAGTGGTTCGCCCCGGCCTCGGAGGCGTCGGTGGACGCGGGTAGCTACCGCGTGGTTCTCGAACTGCCCGGTGTCGAGGACAAGGATATCGAGGTGAGCGTTCATGACGGCGTGCTGACCGTCAAGGGCGAGAAGAAATCGACCCGCGAGGAAACCGGCGAGACATGGTATTTCAGCGAGCGGCAATACGGTGCCTTCGCGCGCAGTTTCCGCCTGCCGCCGGATGCCGATGCCGGGCAAGTGGGCGCGGATCTCGCGGACGGGGTGCTGACCATCACCGTTGCCAAGAAAGCCCCGACGACCCCCGAGGCGACGCGGATCGAGGTCAAGAAGGGCTGAGGTCGAGCGGGCGCCCCGATCCCTACTGGTAGAACGTGTAGAGATAGGCCCCGGCCCCGGCGAGGGCGAGCGCAAGGACCACGGCGATGGCGATCTTGATCGCCGACCATGGGCGTTCGCCCTGCACCCGGCCGGTTTGTCCGTTGACCACGAAGCGATAGCTTTTGCCCTTGTACTTGTAGGCCGCCATCCAGACCGGCAGCAGGATGTGCTTGAAGGTGATGTCAGAGACATCGGTGCTGACATGCGAGATACGCTGGCGGTCGCCGCCGATATCGGCGCGGATGTCGCGGCGGATCTGGTCATCCATGATCCCGCGCGCCTCGTCGAAGCCTTCCTCGACGTCGATACCGTAGCCTTCGGCCCGGAAGCCGGCGAGAAATTCGGGCGCGTAGGGGTCCAGCATGGTCAGGTTCCAAGGTGCCAGCCGGTCGGTGTATTTCTTGGGCAGCGAGCGCGAGGCGAGCACCAGAACATCGTCGAAGAAGCGGCTGACCCGGCCCGAGACATTGGTCCAGCGGATCTTCTGTTCGCGCACGGTTTCGGTCTTGCCGTTGCGCGTCACGGTGCGGTTGACGTAGTAGACGGTGCCGCGTTGGCCGCGATAGGTACTGCGCGTCTGGGCGTCATAGGTCCAGTAGGGCACGTAGATGCCGTCGAGCTTGCGGCCCTTGCGGGCGTATTCCTGCAACCCGTTCGGCGCGAACCAGAGCCGCCCCAGCCAGTCGGTCATGGCCTTTTGCGCGGCCCGTTCGTCGATCTGGAAGGGCAGCACGCCCTTGGGTTTGATATGGCGGTGGGTGCCGGTATCGGTGACCACGGGCGTGGCGCAGAACGGGCATTCGGTGGCGTGGATGTCGGAACTGAATTCCACCTGCGCGCCGCAACCGGGGCAGGCGGTGACACGGGTTTCCTCGTACTCGGCGGCATCGAGCCCGGCGCGCAAGGCGGCCTCGTAGTCCATCTCGCGGATCTCGGGCAGGTCGGTGCCGTCGTAATCACGCGCGTTGCCGCAATGGTCGCAGACCAGCTTGCCCGCCGCCGGATCGTAGCGGAAGTCGGATCCGCACTGGTCGCAGGGGAAGCGGTGTTCCTCGGCGCCATCATAGACGTCGGCGTCCGCGTCCGCGTCGGATCGGTTCGGGGCCGGCGCGGTGCCGGGCGGGGGGGGAGGCAAATCGCTCATGTGGGTCTGAAATCGTTTTTCGGTGATGTCGCATCGTCCAATGCGGCAAACAATTTTTCAAGAAAAACCCCCGCGACCGCCTGCTTGCGGCGCGGGGGAGGCTGCGGTCAGGCGCCGGGCGGTGGCGGCGGTGGCATCACCGTGAAGAGTTGCGCCAGTTCCGCAACGTCCTCGGCCCTCTTCCAGCCGTCCTGACCCTGTGTCCAGACATAGGTTTCGCGGGTCAACTCGCCCCGCGTGGCCATCTGGCCCATCGTCGCGCGCGAGAAGGGCCCCTTGGTCTGGCCGTTCTCGGCGATGTGCCAGACATGTTCGACCGGCGGCGGCGGCGGCGGGGCGGCGGCCTGCGGCTGTTGTGGCTGCTGTTGCGGCCCGCCCTGCACGCCGGAATTCATCGCACCCGCCATCTGGTTGGCCATCGCCATGCCCATGCCGAGGCCCATGCCGGCGGCGGCCTCGCCCCCGCCGGGGTTGTCGGCGGCGGCACGCATCGATTCGGCGGCCTGAAACTGGGTGTACTTGTGCAGATCGCCGATCACGCCCATCGAGGTGCGCTTGTCCAGGGCCTCCTCCACCGCCGGGGGCAGGCTGATGTTCTCGATGTAAAGTTCCGGCAACTCCAGCCCGTATTGCGCGATGGTGCCGGAGATCGCATCGGCCATCATCTTGCCGAGGTCATGGGTATTGCCAGCCATGTCCAGCACCGGGATGCCACAAGACCCGATCACGCGGGAAAATTCCTGCACGATGATGTTGCGGATCTGGAAGGTGACCTCGTCGGTGGTGAATTCGCCGTCGGTGCCGACGATCTCCGTCATGAAGGCGCCGGCGTTGCGGACCTTGACGGTGTAGGTGCCATAAGCGCGGATCCGGGTCGGCCCGAAATCGGGGTCGCGCAGCATGATCGGGTTCTTGGTGCCCCATTTGAGATCGGTGAACCGGTTGGTGCTGACGAAATAGATTTCCGATTTGAACGGGCTCTTGAAGCCGTGCGACCAGTGCTGAAGCGTGGTCATGATCGGCATGTTGTTGGTCTCGAGCATGTAGAGACCGGGGGTGAAGACATCGGCCATCTGCCCTTCATGCACGAAGACCGCGGTCTGGCCCTCGCGCACCGTCAGCTTGGCGCCGTACTTGATCTCGTTGCCGTGGCGCTCGAAGCGCCAGACCATGGTGTCGCGGGTGTCGTCGGTCCATTCGATGACGTCGATGAACTGGCCGGACAGGAAATCGAAAATGGACATAGGTTACTCCTTATCCATAGTTTTGTGGGCGACCAGTTCCATTCGGTGAACCCGGTCTTTGATATCGCTTACGTCAACCAGTAGGTTGTCCAATTGACGTGTGCCGCGCTCAAGCGACTTGCTGATGCTCTCTGTGGCAATCGCTTGCCTTGTCTCTACAGTTCGATGTGAACCAAGTTGTTCCATTTCTCGAATATCGAGCGTGAAACATGTCGCATATCTGCCGCCTTCTATGTCGGAATAGGCAACGCTGGCTTTGAAAGGTGGTAGAGTACTATCCCCAAAAAGATTGAAACCCATAGCAAGGGAAAACTCGATTGTTTTTCCTTGCAGGATTACACGGAATGGGTGGTGCCGCTTGAAGACGTTTGTAAGTAACTGATATCTGGCCACTTCGACTGCGGGTTCTTCTACTTCAAGCTTTACGTCCAGTGCGGCGCCAGCCCCGATATTGGTAAGGTTCAATGTAACAAGCTCTCTTGCATCCACCCTTTGACCAAAGTGAACAACAATCTCAGGATCCGTGCCTGCTTGTCTAGCGCGACGCTGTTCCAAAAAAGCATTATAGGAAATGAGCGCGCTCACACCCGCGACAACAAGCGCGACGACCGAGGGGATAAACACCAGTAGGTCGCCTGGAGGCAAGCGGGCAAACGATGATCCAAGCGCGGACCAAGCCACCAAGCACAGCAAAATGCCTGAAAGGGCGCCCAAAGCAAACTTTCCATCGCCTAGAACTTGGCGTCCAAATCGGTGGGATGATCCAGGAATTCTGTCGGAACGGTTGGACATCTTTTCTTCAATCAACTCGGCCCGCCGACCAGCCCCTCGGCGATCCGTTGCACCACGGGCCGCGCATCCGCCGCGGTCATGCCGGGCGTCAGGCGGGGATCGTAGAGCATGGTCAGCAAGAACTCGTCATGTGGGGTCAGCAGCGCGAATTCCTCGTCATCGTTGAAGATCGACGGCCGCGCCTGTGGGCTGTCATTGGGCAGGCCAAGGCCCTGCGCCACCTCCTCGTGCAGGCAGGAGCGGCGCATCAGATCCGGGTGCTCGGCCCGGATGAAGGCGATCGCCGTGACATAGACATGCGGCGCCGAGGCATTGGAAATCGCGTAGACCGCGCAGAATTCGTGCCGGGGCAGGGTGGTGATCTCGCGGATCGTCGTCGCCCTGATACTGGGCATGATCCGGCGCAAAAGGGATTCCGCGTCGCGTTGTTCGTCGCGGTTGAGGACCAGGACATGGAAATTGCCGCCCGAGCCCACGGCGCGGATCGGGTGGCCGGTGACGTCCGCCAGCCGGCCTGCGTAACGCGCCAGCCGCGCCCTGTCCTCCTCTTGCTGGTCCTGCGGCACCGAGGCGCCGAAATGGGCCTGAAGCCGGACGGGGCGTTCCCAGCGGCGCAGCGCTGCCGGGGTTTCCTGCGCGACGAAACGGCCATCCCTGAGCACGTATTCATCATTCAGCGCGATGCGTTCGAAGTTCGCAACCAGGGTTCGCGCGGTGATCGTCGTATCGGCCCCGCCGCCATCAGTGCGCAGCAAGCCTTGCGTCAGCAATCGCTGTTGCACGCCGGCGTAGTAGCGCGCGAAGGCGGCACTGGCTTCCGAGGGGGCCACGGAGGGCGGCGCGACCACCGGGGCGGCAGGGCGTTGTTGTGGCGGGGCCTCCTCGGGCGCCGGCGCCTCGCAGGCCGACAGGACCGCCAAGGCGGTTCCTGCCATCACCATGAGAAATACCCTGCGCATCGGTTCCCCGCCTCAGCCCCGCGGCACCGAGGTGGCGACGCTGTCGCCGGTGCCGTCGCGCCGGGCACTGGCCGAGGACAGCGTGTCGCGCAGCTCGGTTTCCATCTTCTGCATCTCCTCCTCGGCGGCGGCGCGGCGGCGCTTGCCCTCGTCAGCGATTTGCAGGCTTTCCTCGATGGTGGCGACAAGGTCGGCATTGGCCTTCTTCACCGCCTCGATGTCAAACACACCGCGCTCCATCTCCTCGCGCACCATCTTGTTCGATTCGCGCAGGTTGGCGGCGTTGGAGGTCAGGAGGTCGTTCGTCAGGTCATTGGCCTCGCGCACCGCGCGGGCGGCCTCGGTCGAGCGCTGGATGGTCAGCGCTTGCGCCAGTTGCGTTTCCCACAGCGGCACGGTGTTGACGAGGGTGGAGTTGATCTTGGTCACCAGCGACTTGTCGTTTTCCTGCACCAGCCGGATCGAGGGCAGCGACTGCATCGTCACCTGCCGGGTCAGTTTCAGGTCGTGCACCCGGCGTTCGAGATCGTCGCGCGCGGCGCGCAGGTCGCGCAGTTCCTGCGCTTTCATCACCTGGTCTCTTTCCGGCGCGGCCTGAACCTCGGCCTCTTTCGCCGGGATCGTCTCCTCGTCGAGATCCTTCAGCTTTTCCTCGCCCGCCGCGATGTAGAGCGCCAGCTCGTCGTAGAAGGCGAGCGTCTTGTCATATAGCTGGTCAAGCGACTTGATGTCCTTCATCAGCGTGTGTTCGTGGTGCAGCAACTGGTCGGTGATGCGGTCGATCTGGTCCTGCACATCCTCGTACTTGGCCATGAAGGCATGCATCGGCTTGGCCTTGCCAATAAGGCGTTCCCACCAGCTGCGTTTCCGGTCGGGATCCAGTTCATCGACTGAAAAGCCACGGATCGTGCCGACGATTTCGCGCAAGGAGTCGCCCGCCGGGCCGACATCCTTGTTCTTCACGCCCTCCAGCATTGCCTGGCTGATGGTCTGCAATTCGGCTTGCGCGCCCGATCCGAAGGCAACGATGGAATTGGTGTCGGTCAAGTCAAGCTCGCCCATGCGGCGGCGGATTGCCTCGGCGGTGGGGGCCGGTGCCTCGGCCAGCGGCACGAGGCCCGTCGAAGGTTCGGGCAGCGCCGCGGCGTTGATCTCGTCGATCATCCCGGCGGCGGCCTCGGCCTGTTGGCGCACTTGGTCACTCATGTCCTGTCGTCCTTTTGAATATCAATATGCAGGTTATCGCGATTCAGCCGGTCGCGCAGCACTTCGATTTCCACGTCGAGATCGCCCCGGTCCGAGAGCAGCATCTTTTGCGTGCGAGCGGCAAAATTGGTTTCCAGATCGTTGAGCAAGGCAAGGTAATCCGCGCGCGCGGATGGGTCGCGCGCCGTGCCGTGCAGGTCGGCGTACTTGATCGTCGCGTCGCGCGCGCCCTGAAGGTAGACGGTCAGGTAGCGGCGCGCCTGCGTCAGGTCGCGCGGATCCTCCTCGACGGTGCGGAACATTTCGCGCGCGGTGGACTGGAACGCTTCCACCCGCGACACAAGCTGCCGGTCGCCGGTGCGCCGGATCGCGGCGTGCATCGCCTCCAGCATCGCCTCGGCCGCCTCGACCTTGCGGGCGATGCGAGCGCTCCGCATCCGGTCCACGCCTGCCATCCCCTTGTTCTTCAGCGGGTCGATCCCGAAGGCAAACAGGTGCAGCACCGTCGCCAGCCCGCCGACCAGCCCCGCGTTCAGCACCGTCCACTGGCCGCCGAAGATCAGCAGCCCGACGCCCGCCCCGGTCAGCACCGAGGCGAAGATCTTGCGCGGGATGGCCGGTCGGCGGGCGACCTTGCGTTCATGATAGGCATCCTCGGCGCGCACCCCGTCGCGCAACAGCCACGCCGCCAGCAGCAAAAGCGCGCCGCCCGAAAGATCGGTGATCATCTCGCTTACCGGGCGGAAGAAGGCCGTGGGCAGGATCAGTAGCGGCAGCAGGAAGAGGATGTTGATCCGCGCGGCGTAACGCGCCGGGGCGCGGCCGCGAAAGCTGGCCTCGAGCGGCCGGGTCTCGGGCGCCTCGACCTCGGTGCTGTCGGGATCGGGGCTGAATTTTCCGCCATACCGTCTCGCCATGTCAGAGCGCCCCGAAGCCGCCGAAAATGGCCATGACGATGATCACCGCAAGGGCCACGAAGGCCACGCCCTGCAATCCGTTCGAACTCATGTCTCACCTCTTCCTGCCACCCACGATAAGCATGCCGCGGTGCAAAAACCAGATGCGACAGCCCGGAATCGCGACCTGTTTGCGATCGTGTTGCCCGTGGCGCGGGCTTTTGCGCGATCCTGCCCGCCGTGGTGGGCGAAGGGTCAGGTCGGCGTGGCCAGATGCGGCACCGCGCGCGAGGTTCCGCGCCGGGTGGCCAGCGTGTCCGAGAGCCGTGCGAAAAGCGCCCCGCCCGGGTCGTCCAACATGGCGCGGTAGAGCCGGAAGACCCCGGGTCGCATGTAGCCCGACCAGTGGCAGAACCGCGTCGATGGCGGATGCAGGCGAAAGCCCATGCGCGACAACCGCGCCGCGTGGTCCGGGCTGTCGATGCGCAGGTCGATCCAGCCGCCATGCCGATCCGCCATCCCGGCGGAAAGCGGCAGGTCCTCCCAGCGGTCGGGGCGGATCAGGGTGCGAAAGCCGGCATCGAAAGGCAGGTTTTCGCGGCTGGTCACGTTCAGCACCCGCACCGCGCGGCCCGCCGGGCTGGCCAGCGCCCGCGCCGCCCGGCCCCGGTATTCCGCGCCCGACAGCAGGATCAGCCTTGAGATCGCCCCGGCCCGAAGGCCCGGCAGCGCCGACAGGGCCACCCGCGCGCCCAGCGAATGGGCGATGACATTGACCCGCAGTCCGGGGCGCAGCTCCGCGACGATCTGCGCGATGCGCGCGAGGGCTGCGCCGGTTTCCCCGGCGCGGCCATAGGCCTGTGACAGCGTGCCCTGCGCCGACCAGCCAAGCGCCACGCCCAGCGCACCCTCCTTGGCAAGGCGCAGGTGCCGCGGCCAACTGACGGCCTTCCAGCAGTCACGCACCGGCGTCTCCGACAGGATATGGTGATGCGGGTTCTGGGACGGGTCGCCGAAGGGGCAAAAGCGGTAGCCGTGGATCATCACGGTGACCGTGCGGATCGCCTTGGATGCATGCAGCGCTTGGCGCAGGCGGTCTTCACCGTCCAGTCCGCCGTCGCGCGCATTGACCGGAACCAATGCCATCACTGCCCCACTCGTGATTGCCTCGCCGCTAGATGTAGAGGCGCTCCGCAACAGCGGGGTGACGATGCTGTTTCGGCTTCATGACAGTTGCGCGCCGATCCGGGCCTGTCCGGTCACGCGGCCCTTGCCATTGCGCCGATGCTGGCCTATCCCCTCGGACCGTGGCGATTTGTTTACCGGATTGCGGGCCACGTAAAACATCCCGCTAAAGAGGTCGCGCGGCGCCGTTCACGGCTCTTGCCCCCGACCGTTCACCGGTTCGGGGTTCTCTTCGCCCCGGACATGCAGGAGACAGACAAGATGACCAACGGCCGCCGGATCCTTCCCGATAGCATTTCCCAGCGCACCCGCGCGGTGCATGGCGGCAGCCGCCGCAGCCAGTATGGCGAGGTGAGCGAGGCGATCTTCCTCACTCAGGGTTTCGTCTATGACAGCGCCGAGGCCGCGGAGGCCCGCTTCATCGAGGCCGGCGAGGACGAGTTCGTCTATGCCCGCTACGGCAACCCCACCGTCGCCATGTTCGAGGATCGCATCGCCGCGCTGGAAGGCACCGAGGACGCGTTTGCCACCGCCAGCGGCATGGCGGCCGTCAACGGCGCGCTGACCTCCATGCTGAAGGCGGACGATCACGTGGTGTCGTCACGGGCGCTTTTCGGCTCTTGCCTCTACATCCTCGAGGAGGTGCTGACGCGCTACGGCGTCGAGGTCACCTTTGTCGATGGTACCGATCTGGACCAGTGGCGGGCCGCGATCCGGCCCGATACCAAGGCGGTGTTCTTCGAATCGCTGTCCAACCCGACGCTGGAAGTGATCGACCTGCGGGCGGTGTCGGACATGGCGCACGCGGTCGGCGCGCTGGTGATCGCCGACAATGTCTTTGCGACGCCCGTTCTGCAACGCTCCGCCGATCTGGGTGCGGATGTCATCGTCTATTCCGCGACCAAGCATATCGACGGGCAGGGGCGCTGCCTTGGCGGCGTGATCTGCGGCACGCGACCGTTCATCCGCAAGGTGGTGGAACCCTACCTCAAGCACACCGGCGGGGCGCTGTCGCCGTTCAATGCGTGGGTGATGCTGAAATCGCTCGAAACGATGGATCTGAGGGTACGCGCGCAGGCCGAAACTGCCGGACGGGTGGCCGGGGCACTTGCCAGCTTGCCGGGCCTGACGCGCGTGATCTACCCGTTCCGCCCCGATCATCCGCAGCACGATCTGGCGCGCGCACAGATGCAGGCGGGCGGCACCGTGGTGTCGTTCGAGGTGGCGGGCGGACGCGACGCGGCCTTCCGGCTGCTCAACGCCCTGCGCATCGTGTTGATTTCCAACAATCTGGGCGACGCCAAGTCGATCATCACCCATCCCGCGACCACGACCCATCAGCGGCTGAGCGAGGACAAGCGCGCGGCGCTTGGCATATCCGACGGTCTGCTCAGGCTGTCGGTCGGACTGGAGGATGCGGACGACCTCATCGCCGATCTCACGCAGGCCGCCACCGCCATGCAGGACGGGGGCCCGCCACGATGAAACCCTTCCTGGTCCTGCAACTGCGCCCAGAGGACGAAGCCGCCGACGAGGAGTTTGCCGCCCTTCTCGCGCGTGGCGGGCTGTCCGAGGCGGAGGTGCAGCGCATCCGGCTCGATCAGCGTGACCTGCCCGCCGGGCTGGTGCTGGCCGATTATTCCGGCGTGATCGTGGGGGGCGGCCCCGGCTGCGTGTCCGACGCGCCCGCCGACAAGACCCCGCAAGAGGCCCGGATCGAGGCGCAGATCCTCGGCCTGATGCCCCGAATCGCGGAGGGCGACGTGCCCTTCATGGGCTGTTGCTACGGGCTTGGCATCCTCGCGCATCATCTGGGCGGCGTGGTCAGCAAGGACCGATACGGCGAACCCATCGGCGGGGTCGATTGCACGCTGTCGGATGAGGGCGCCGCCGACCCGCTGCTGGCCGGGCTGCCACGCCGCTTCCGCGCCCTTGTCGGCCACAAGGAGGCCGTGCAGGCCCTGCCGCCCGGCGCCGTGCATCTCGTGGCCGCCGACCCGTGCCCGTTCCAGATGATCCGCTACCGCCGGAACATCTACGCCACCCAGTTCCACCCCGAGGCCGACGGGCAAAGCTTCGCCACCCGCATCCGCATCTACCGGGGCAAGGGCTATTTCCACCCCGACGAGGCCGAGGCGCTGACAAAGGCCTGCCTTGCCGAGAACATCACCGTGCCCGAGCGCATCCTGCGCAATTTCGTCGACCGCTACCGCGTCGGCTGATCCCCGCTTCCGGGCGGGCGTCGGCAACCTGCTCATTTTCCTATATGAACGTGGCGCCGAATTCGCCGGATACGCCGCTTTGAAGTGATCCGGTCGCGGCGCTGCAGCGTATTGATCTCACAACAACCGCTTGGAATGCGTGCGGGGCTGGCCCATATTACCAGTTGCGCCGAACGGGGAAGGGAGTGTCATGAACCTCCAGATCAACGAAGTCATCACCGCGCCGGACAGCGCCGAGGCGCGCCGGGCGCTCAAGCTGCTCAAGGCATGGGCGCGGAACGCGACCGCCGGGGAAATCGCCGATCTCAACCCCGGTATCGCATCGCTTCTGTCGCCCGGGGCCGGGTCGGAGGCAGACGATAAGGCCGAGGCCGGCTACCCGTCCTTCAGCCGGACCTACCCGCACGCGTTCAAGGCCGACTCCGATTACAAGGCCGGCCTGCCGGACCTTCAGAACGGCCCCGCCTCGCTGATCAAGGGGCAGAATCGAACCATCCAGCATGTCGGTATTTCCAATTTCCGCCTGCCGATCCGCTACCATACCCGCGACAATGGCGACCTGACTCTGGAAACCTCTGTCACCGGCACGGTGAGCCTCGAGGCTGAGAAGAAGGGCATCAACATGTCGCGCATCATGCGCAGCTTCTACAACCACGCCGAACGGGTGTTCAGCTTCGACGTGATGGAGAATGCGCTCGATGCCTACAAGACCGACCTCGAAAGCTTCGATGCCCGTATCCAGATGCGCTTCTCCTTCCCGGTGAAGATCGAAAGCCTGCGCTCGGGCCTCTCGGGGTACCAGTATTACGATATCGCGCTGGAACTGGTTGAACAGGCCGGGGTGCGCAAGCGTATCCTGCACCTCGATTACGTCTACAGCTCCACCTGCCCCTGTTCGCTGGAGCTCGCGGAACATGCCCGCGAAAGCCGCCGCCAACTGGCGACGCCGCATTCGCAGCGGTCGGTCGCGCGGATTTCCGTCGAACTGGCCGAAGGGCAGGGCTGCCTGTGGTTCGAGGATCTGATCGACATCGCGCGCCGCGCGGTGCCGACGGAAACGCAGGTCATGGTCAAGCGCGAGGATGAACAGGCCTTCGCGGAACTCAACGCCGCCAACCCGATCTTCGTCGAGGATGCCGCGCGCCTTTTCGCGCAGGGGTTGCATGACGAACCGCGGGTCGGGGATTTCCGGGTTGTGGCCAGCCACCAGGAAAGCCTGCACAGCCATGACGCCGTCAGCGTGCTGACAGAAGGGGAAACCTTCGCGGCGCAAAGCCTTGATCCCAAGCTGTTCTCGACGCTGTTTCACACCGGCTGAGCGTTGCGGCCGGTGCAGGGCGGGGCTTCCGCTTCGGCATTTGAAACCGGGTCAGGAATGCTTACCTTGGAACACAGGGAGGAAACCAACCTGACCTTGAAGGGGTTTCCAAATGGCTTTCATCGAAATCGCAGGCGCCAATCGCGCCTCTACCGCGACCGCCCCGCGTGGGCGCGGTCTTCTGGCCCGGATCGGCGCCATCTTCAACGACATTACCGTGGCGCGCTCTCGCGTTCACGAAGTTGAACGTCTCAATGCCAAGTCGGATGTGGAACTGGCGCGGATTGGCCTCAAGCGCGAGGATATCGCCCGCCACGTGTTCCGCGACGTTCTGTACATCTAGGATGCGCCCGTCGGCCTTTTCTTCGCCAAGAGGGGGCCGACGCGCAACGGCAGTTGACAGCGCGCGCGGGCCGGGCCAACGCTGCGCGCCATGTATGATTTCAGGCCTGTCGGATATGTGATCGGATTGCTGATCGCCGCCCTTGGCGGCCTGATGCTGTTTCCGTTTCTGGCGGACGTCCTGACAGAGAGTCCGCACGCCTTTGTCTTCCTCGAAAGCGCGTTCCTGACGACCACATGCGGCGGTGTTCTGGCGTTTGCCTGCGCGAACGGGGTGCGCGGTGGCCTGCGGCTGCATGATTCCTTCCTGCTGACCACCGGTATCTGGGTGGTGCTGCCCGCCTTCGGCACCTTGCCGTTCATGATCGGCGTGCCGAACGCGGGGTTTACCGACGCCTATTTCGAGGCTGTCTCGGGCATGACGACGACCGGCTCGACCGTGTTTTCGGGTCTCGACTCCATGCCGGCCGGCACCTTGCTTTGGCGCGGCATGTTGCAATGGCTCGGCGGGCTGGGGATCGTCATCGTGGCGCTGATCTTCCTTCCGGTGATGCGGGTGGGCGGGATGCAGTTCTTCCGCTCCGAAGGCTTCGACACGCTGGGCAAGGTGCTGCCGCGGGCTTTCGACATCTCGACCTCGCTCGTTTGGATTTACGTTTGGCTCACTGTTGCTTGCGCGCTGGTCTATCTTGCCCTCGGCCTTACGGCGTTCGAGGCGCTCGTGCATGCGCTGACCACGATTTCCACCGGCGGGTTTTCCACCAGCGACCAATCCTTCGGGCTGTTTTCGGGGCCGGCGGAATATGGCGGGGTGGTGTTCATGCTGCTGGCCTCCATGCCCTTTGTCCGGTTCATCCAACTGACAACGGGGAGCCTGAAACCGATGCTGGAAGATGTTCAGGTCCGGGCCTACCTGCTGTGGACCGCGATCGCGATCGGGGCGGTGACCGTGTACCAGCTTGTCACCATCGGCGGCTCGCTTGAGGCGACCTTGCGGGTGACGGCGTTCAACGTGGTGACGATCTTTTCCGGCACCGGCTACGGCAGCACCGATGTCGGGGCGTGGGCGCCCTTTCCCTTCATGATCCTGTTGATCGTGGGCACGATCGGGGGCTGCACCTCGTCGACGGTCTGCTCGGTCAAGGTTTTTCGCTACCTCGTTCTGATCGAGGCGATCAAGGCACAGATCCGGCGGTTGTTCGCCCCGCACAGCATCGTCAAGCCCAGGTTGCAGGGGAAGGTCCTGACCGAGGATGTGACGAACTCGGTCATCGTGCTGATGACGATGTTCTTTGTCACCTTCGGTGTCGTCGCGGTGGCCCTGTCCTTTACGGGCCTGACGCAGGGCACTGCCCTGACCGCGGCATGGACGGCGGTGTTCAATGTTGGCCCCGCCTTCGGCCCAGAGGTTGGCCCGACCGGCGCGATGGATGCGTTCCCAACCACCGCGAAATGGGTGATGATCGCCGGAATGCTGCTGGGCCGGTTGGAGCTTATGGCCGTTTTCGTGTTGTTCACCGCGCGGTTCTGGCGCGGTTGAGTGCTGCCTCGTGACGCTCGTGGCGGGCTTGTCTTCAGGCGGATGTGCAAGGGGCGGTCGTGCCGCCCCCTGCCTGTGTCAGGCCACTGCCTCAGGCGGTGAAGCCCAGCTTGGCGACGTGGATCTCGAAGGTCGGGTGCTGTTCGGCCCCGATGATGCCGGGACGGTAATGGCGGAAGGTCGAACGCCAGTAGGGCTGGATGACCACGCCCTCGTCCTGCATGATCCGCTGCAGCCGGGCCGACACCTCGCGCCGCGCATCCGCGTCGGCGATGGCGAGCGCCTCTTGCAGGGTCGCATCGAATTCCTCGTTCGCGAAGCCCGTTTCGTTCCACGTCGCGTCCGAGCGATAGGCGAGCGCCAGAACCTGCACGCCAAGCGGGCGCTGCGCCCAGTCGGTGGCCGAGAACGGGTAGCTGGTCCAGTCGTTCCAGAACGTGTTGCCGGGGATGACCCGGCGGCGCACCGGAATGCCGGCATCGCGCAACTGTGCCGCCACCGCGTCGCAGGTGTTGCGGCGCCAGTTGTCGTCGATCGAGATCAGTTCATGCTCGAAGTCGGCCATGCCGGCCTCCGCCATCAACTCGGCGGCGCGTTCCGGGTCGAAAACCGGCGCCGGAATATCGGCGTATTCGGGGTGCAGCGGGCAGACATGGTGGTTATCTGCCACCTCGCCGCGCCCGGCATAGCCAAGCTCGAGGCACACCGCGTTGGAGACCGCCATCGCCAGTGCCCGGCGCACGCGGACATCCGCGTAAGGCATTTCACCGTCCACGGTCGCGGCCTGGTTGGTGCGGATCACCACGGTGTTGGCGGTGACGGTTTCCGATTTCTCCCAGCCGAAGCTGTCGAGGATTTCAACGAAGTCGCCCAGCGATTCATAGAGCATGTCGACCTCGCCGGCATCAGCCGCCGCGACATGCGCTGACTGTTCGGTGCCATAGTCGATGTATTCCACCCGGTCCACGTAGGGCCCGCCGAAAATCTCGGTCCCCCACCAGTCATGGGATTCGTTGCGCACCAGCGACGATTGCACGCCCGCCTCCAGCGTTTCGGGCAGGAACGGGCCGGTGCCCTTGGGATTGTCCATCGGGTTGCCGCTGAAATCCTGCGGCACGATGGCTGCGGGGTAATCCGAAAAGCCGGCGATCAGGGTGATGTCGGGTTCTTGAAGGGTCAACGTGACGGTCAACGCGTCGGTCACCTCGATGGCGCCAGCGCGGGCCTGCCCGGTTTCCGCGTCGATGAGCGAGGCGACGCGCCCGGCCATCGAATTGCCCTCGACCTCGCTGTCGCACCAGCGGGCGATGTTGTGGGCCACGTCTTCGGCGGTGAAGGGCGTGCCGTCGTTCCACGTCACGCCGGGGCGGACGCGCAGCACGTAGCGGGTGGCGTCCTCGCTGACCTCCCAGCCTTCCAGAAGCATGGGCTGGAAAGACCCGTCGCGCTGGTATTCCACGAGGTATTCAAGCCAGCCGCGCGAATAGTTCGACATCTGCGGCCAGTCGTAGGTGCGCGGATCCTTCAGGGCGCGGACATCCGACTGGATGCGGATGGTGCCGCCCTGAACCGGCTGCGCGGTGGCCCGGGACGGCGCGGCGAGGCCGATCAGCCCGTAGGCGGCGGTGGCTGTCACGCCAAGCGTCGTGGCGCGGGTCAGGAATTCGCGCCGGGACAGTTGGCCGTCACGGCATTCCCGTGCAAGGCGATGGGCGGCGGGGTGGATGGGGTCGGGTGTCATGCGCGTCCTGTCAGTCTGGAAAAAAGAGGGGTGCAGGCGGCACTGTCGGGGCGACATGCGGCCTTGGCATTTGGCTCGTCTCTGGCGACAGCCCTGCTTTATGGATCGAGTATAGGAGTGTAGGCCGAATTGGGCCTGCGTAAAGCCGTGCGACAAGTATTTCGTGGCCCTTTCCCGCGCAGGCCTGCCCATCCATGGAAAAAAAGGCGGCCCGTCGGAAGCCGCCTTTTTTGTTTCGGTCGTGACGGCCTCAGTTCCAGCAGGTCACCAGCACCGCCAGATCACTGCCATAGCGGGCCAGCGCGTTGCGGGTCAGGGGCTCGCCCGTCGCCGGCGCGGTGTTCAGCGTGACACCGCTGCCGGACAGCGCCGCGGCAAGGCGGTCGCCGCGCAACGCGAAGCTGACCCCCTCGGGCAGGGCGCGGCCGGTTTCGGGTTCCGGCAGAACGATCCCGACCACCGCGCCGGTCGCATCCAGCACCGGGGCGCCGATCTCGGAGGGTTCCACGGCCAGTTCCAGCCGCGCGATCCGCTCATCGCCATCAAGGCCGCGCAGGTCGGCCAGCGTGCCGAAGTTGAGCGAGGCCGCGCCAAGCGCCCCCTCGAACGGGAAGCCCGCAACCGCCACCTCGCTGCGGATGCGCGCGGGGTCTTGCGGGAACCCGGCGAAGGTCGAGGGCGCGAGCGACTGCGTCGGGCGCAGCACCGCGATGCCGAGGCCGGTATCGGTATGGGCAACCTCCATCTCGTAGCGCTCATCAACCAGCACGCGGGTGCAGGCCGCGACCGCGTCAGCCGAGGTCATCACCGTGCCCCGGTTGTCTAGGAAGAAGCCGGTGCGCGCGCGGTCGGGCTGTCGCACCTCCAGTCCGGCCATCAGGTCCACACCCTGTTCGACGCCGGGATCGACCGCGCCGGGGTCCAGCGTGCCGCCATAGGTCGCGAAGCTGTCTTCCATCATCTCCAGCACGCGGGCCATCTGTGCGTCGCGCTCCGGCGTCCAGACAACGGTGAAGCCCTTGATCTGCCCGTTCTGCAACCGCGCGGTGGTATGGCTGCGCAACGTCTCCGACTGGCCGGTCAGCACGAAGCTGTTCGCGCGGCGGTTGCGTTCGCCTTCCAGCGGCACGATTTCCAGCGTCTGCATGATCTCGTAAAGCCCGCCGAGCGTCGCCTCGTTGCCTTCCTGGCTGATCAGCAACACCTGCACGCCGGAGCCGTCCACCGGTTCATACTGCGCGAAGGGAAACTCGTAGCGGGCGAATTCGACCATGGCCAAGGGCAGATCGATCTCGATGCCCGCGCGTTCGTCGCGCACCTGGCGCATACCAAGCGCCTCAAGCTCCGACTGGTAGTCGGACAGCAGTTCGGCGCGTTGCCGGGTGGTCAGAACACCGGTCTGTTCATATCCCTGTGCCGCCTGCCACTCGGACATGGCGGCGCGGGTGCCGGGGCCGATGGCGGCGTCGATGCCATATTGATAGTAGCCATACCATTGCAGGGCGACCTGAAGGTCGGCGCGTTCCTCGCGGGTCAACTGGAATTCGCTCTGGCGCGCCTCGGCGACGGTTTCCTCGGGGGCCTCGGGGGCGGGTATGTCGACCTGTTCGGCGGTGTCGGCGCCTTGGGTGACCGTCGGCGCCTCCTGCACCGGGGCGGCCAGCGTGTTGGCACCGATGGGAAAGAACTGTTGCACGTAGATACCCGCGTCCGAGAGGTAACTGTCGCGCGGCACGGCGCCCTGCGCGCGCAGCCGGTCCAGCACCGCCGCCCCGTCATCGGGCGCGTAGGGGCCAAGCGCGATGGCATACCAGCCGGTATTCAACCGGTAGCCGTTCACATCCGGCAGAACCTGCGCATAGGCCCGTACCCGCGCCTCGGCGGTGGCCAGATCCGGGTGCGCCTCCATCTGGATCCAGCTGCGCTCCTGCGCGGTCGCGGCAAAGGGCGCGACAATCAGCGCCCCGAGAAGAAAGCAAAGTGACAAAGCGAACCGGCTTGCGGCCAATCTCATGAATTCAACCCCATGTTTCCTGCGGGCCACGGGCCCCTGTCCAATCGGCGGCAAACTAGCAGAGACTCGCGGCGATGCATCACAAATATGGCGCGCGGGCCGATTGACCATTGCGGGGGTGGCCACTATCACACGCCTGCCTAGCCACAGCCGGGGACCGACATGGCCCAGACCAGCACCAGACCGCGCAGTTTCCAGGAAATCATCCTGCGGCTTCAGACCTACTGGGCCGGGCAGGGCTGCGCCATCATGCAGCCCTACGACATGGAGGTCGGCGCCGGCACCTTCCACCCGGCGACCACCTTGCGCAGCCTTGGCTCGCGCCCGTGGGCCGCGGCCTATGTGCAGCCCTCGCGCCGCCCCACCGATGGACGCTACGGCGAGAACCCCAACCGCCTGCAGCACTATTACCAATACCAGGTGCTGATCAAACCCAGCCCGCCCGATTTGCAACAGCTTTACCTTGGCAGCCTTGAGGCCATCGGTATCGACATGGCCCTGCACGACATCCGCTTCGTCGAGGATGACTGGGAAAGCCCCACCCTCGGGGCATGGGGCTTGGGATGGGAGGTCTGGTGCGACGGCATGGAGGTCAGCCAGTTCACCTATTTCCAGCAGGTCGGCGGGCATGACTGCAAGCCGGTCTCGGGCGAACTGACCTACGGGATCGAGCGTCTGGCAATGTATGTGCTGGGCATCGACCACGTGATGGACATGCCCTTCAACGACCCCGACGCGCCGATCCCGCTGACTTATGGCGACGTGTTCCGCCAGACAGAGGAGGAATACAGCCGCTTCAATTTCGACACCGCCGACACCGCCGCGCTGCTGCGCCACTTCGAGGATGCCGAGGCAGAATGCGAGGCGATCCTGAGCCAGCCCCACGATGACCCCAAGACCGGCAATCGGATCGTCATGGCGCACCCGGCGTATGACCAGTGCATCAAGGCCAGCCACCTGTTCAATCTGCTCGACGCGCGCGGCGTGATCTCCGTCACCGAACGGCAGGCCTATATCGGCCGGGTCCGCGCGCTGGCCAAGAAATGCGCCGATGCCTTCGTGCAGACCGGGGCGGGGGGATATGCCGTGGGAAGTGACAGCGCGGCATGAACAACAAGGGAAAATTCGTGGCCTTGGGACTCGTGCTGTCCGGCGCCATCGCCGGCGGGCTTTTGTGGTGGACGGAGAACTACGCCTATTACGAGGAGGTCAGCGCCGACGCGGTCACCATCACCGCGACCACCTTCGACGGCGTGGCCGACCCGATACCCATCACCGATTTCCGGGCCATCGACGCCGACACCTCGCCGCTGCGCTTCCGGGCCTGTTTCACCACGCCGATCAGCCTTGCCACCATGACGGAGACCTACCGGCCCTACGAGGGCGCAACGCCGCTCAACACGCCGGGCTGGTTCGATTGCTACGATGCCGGCGACCTGACCGAGGCGATGGAGGCCGGCACCGCGCTGGCCTTTCTGGGTGAGGCCAATTTCACCTACGGCTTCGACCGGATCGTGCTGATCACCGAGACCGGCCGCGGCTACGCGTGGCACCAGATCAACCATTGCGGCGAGGCCGCCTACGAGGGCGACCCGGTCCCCGCCGACTGCCCGCCCCCGCCCGAGGAGCTTTGAGATGCCCGACCTCCTGCTGGAACTCTTTTCAGAGGAAATCCCCGCCCGGATGCAGGCCAAGGCCGCCGAGGACCTGAAGAAACTGGTCACCGACGGGCTGGTCGAGGCCGGGCTGACCTATGCCGGCGCAGGCGCCTTCCACACCCCGCGCCGCCTGACCCTGACGCTGGACGGGCTGAGCGCCGAAAGCCCCACCGTGGTCGAGGCCCGCAAGGGCCCGCGCGCCGACGCGCCGCAAAAGGCGCTTGACGGTTTCCTGCGCTCCACCGGGCTGACGAAGGACCAGCTGGAATTGCGCGACGACAAGAAGGGGCAGGTCTGGTTTGCCCGGATCGAGAAGCCGGGCCGATCCGCCGAGGATATACTGGCCGAGGTCATCCCCGCCGTGATCCGCGATTTCCCGTGGCCGAAATCGATGCGCTGGGGCGCGGGCAGCCTGCGCTGGGTGCGTCCGCTGCACACGATCCTGTGCATCCTGACCGACGATTCCGGGGCCCGGACGGTCCCCTTCGCGATCGACGGCATCGAAGCGGGCGACACCACGCGCGGGCATCGCTTCATGGCGCCCGGCGCCTTCGCCGTCACCTCTTTCGAGGATTACGCCGCGAAACTGAAGCGCGCCAAGGTGATCCTCTCGGCCGCCGAACGGGCGGAGCATATCTGGAACGACGCCACGAACATGGCCTTCGCGTCGGGGCTGGAGGTGGTCGCGGACAAGGGCCTGCTGGCCGAGGTCGCGGGGCTGGTGGAATGGCCCGTGGTCCTGATGGGCGAGATCGGGGAAGAGTTCCTCGACCTGCCGCCCGAGGTGCTGCAAACCTCGATGAAGGAACACCAGAAGTTCTTTTCGGTGAAGAACCCCGCGACCGGCCGGATCGAACGCTTCATCACCGTCGCCAATATCGAGACCGCCGATCACGGCGCAACCATCCTCGCGGGCAACGGCAAGGTGCTGGCCGCGCGGCTGTCGGATGCCAAGTTCTTCTGGGAGAATGACCTGCGCACGGTGCGCGACAAGGGGCTGGAAGGCATGGCCGCGGGCCTGTCGGAGGTCACGTTCCACGGCAAGCTCGGGAGCCAGGCCGACCGCGTGGCGCGGATCGAGGCCCTGGCGCGCGAGATCGCGCCGCGGGTGGGCGCCAAGCCCGACCTGGCAGCGGAGGCGGCAAGGGTGGCCAAGGCCGACCTGCAATCCGAAATGGTCGGCGAATTCCCCGAATTGCAGGGGCTTATGGGCCGCTACTACGCACAGGCCGCGGGCCATGACGACGGCGTGCCCGAGGCCTGCGAAGACCATTACAAGCCGCTGGGGCCGGGCGACGCGGTGCCAAGCGCGCCGGTCTCGGTCGCCGTGGCGCTGGCCGACAAGATCGACACGCTCACGGGGTTCTGGGCGATTGACGAGAAACCCACGGGCAGCAAAGACCCTTATGCGCTGCGCCGGGCGGCGTTAGGGGTGATCCGGTTGGTTTTACAGTGCCAAGTACGGCTTAGCCTCATTAATACTCTATCAGTAAGCTACTTTTCGTTAGTGGTTGGCTTGGGCAGGCGAGATCACCACTATTATTCACGTTCAATAACAACGGCTTCTCCAGAAGACGGCGAAGACCTCGTTACCGCTTGGAGGGAGCATCCGCTATGCGACATTCTTCTGGCAGACAAGATTAGCGAAGCGGAAGCGGAGATGATTGAAGTAAAGCTACTCGGCTTGGAAATGGAGATTTTTGACGAAGACGTTAAAAAGCACGAACAAGCGGCACAAGCGCTGAAAGAGCTGCGGTCACGTGCGGAGTTAGCCGATCATTTGTGTGGCGCCTTCTTACTCCCAATGCTTGACGAAGATGGAAATGAACTTCCTGAGAGCGTCGATTTCCAGCATATGCTGAAATCGGAAAACTACTTCCCAGTTTGGAGGTACGGTGCCGAAAGGGTTTCTACCGACCTCCTCGCCTTTCTCCACGACCGCCTCAAGGTCCACCTGCGCGACGAAGGCATCCGCCACGACGTGATCGACGCGTGCCTCGCCATGGAGGGCAACGACGACCTCACCCTGCTGGTCAAGCGGGCCGAGGCGCTATCGGATTTCCTGAAAACCGACGATGGCGAGAACCTCGTGCAGGGCTACAAGCGCGCCGCCAACATCCTCGCGCAAGCCGAGGAAAAGGACGGCGTTGAATACCGCTTCGGCGCGGACGTGAAGTTCGCCGACACGGATGCGGAAAAGGCGCTCTTCGCCGCGCTCGATCAGGCAGAGGCCGCCGCCAACCCGGCCCTTGAGGCAGAGGATTTCCCCGCCGCGATGCGCGCCATGGCGGGCCTGCGCGCGCCCATCGACGCGTTTTTCGAGGCGGTGCAGGTCAATGCCGAGAATGACATCCTGCGCCGCAACCGGCTCAACCTCCTGCACGGCATCACGGCGACTTGCGAAAAGATCGCCGACCTCTCGCGGCTGGAGGGGTGAGCAGGCTCCCCGGAAACGCTCCAGTGGAGCGTTTCGCCTGCGAACGGGCGGAGCCCCGGACAGGCAGGCTCCCCGGAAACGCTCCAGTGGAGCGTTTCGCCTGCGAACGGGCGTAGCCCCGGGCAGGCAGGCTCCCCGGAAACGCTCCAGTGGAGCGTTTCGCCTGCGAACGGGCGTAGCCCTGGAGGAGCAGGCTCCCCGGCTTGCCGGGCGCGCAACTCCGCCCTTCTTCTTTGTCCAAATACCCCGGGGGAGTCGCCCGAAGGGCGACGGGGGCAGCGCCCCCTCCAAGCTATCCATCCCGCACCACCCAGTCGGGTCAACGCGCCCGCCCGATGAGCGTCAGCGAAGAGGGCGCGGATCGGCGCGCGCCAGCGCGGCGACATCGCGGCATCCGGCGCGCAACACCGCACTGGACCCGCGCGGCACAGCCTGTATGGTCACCGCAGTTTTGCTGCGAGTGCACAAGAGATGCCCGACTCCCCCGAGATGTTGCAAATCACGCCCACGGCGCCGATTTCCAACGACCAGCACGGCAACCGCGCCAAGTGCCTTCAGCGGCTGGTGCGGCTGGACCTGCCGGTGCCGTTGTCGGTGGCGCTGTCCTTCGACACGGTGCGGCGGCTGGCCAAGGGCCACGTGCCCGACGTGGCGCGGCTGGCCGACATCTTCGAGGCGGGCGATCTGCTGTCCGTGCGCTCGTCAAGCGAGATGCCGGACTGGGGCGGGCCGGGCACGGTGCTCAATATCGGCATGAACGATGCCGTCGCCGCGCGCATCGCCGCCGAACACGGGCAGGCGGCGGCGGATCATCTTTACCTGTCGTTCATCCGCACCTACGCGGTCGAAATCCTGCGCCTTGACGAGGATCTCTTTGCCGGGACGCTCTCGGTGCGCACCGCGCTTGCCCATTTCGAGGACGAGATGGACGAGCCGTTCCCGCAGGATATCGAGACTCAACTGACCGAGGTGCTGCGCTCCATGGCGCGCGCGTGGGAGGGCACCTCGACGCGGCTTCTGCGGCAGGCCAAGGGGGCGCCCGCCGATGCCGGGCTGGGGCTGGTGGTGCAGCGGATGGCGATCTCCGTCGGCGGCGGCGAGACCGGCGCCGGCGTGGTGCAGTTCGTCTCGTCCGAGTCCGGCGAGCCGCAGATCACCGGTCGCTACCTGCCGCAAAGCCAGGGGCGTGCGGCGCTGCGCGAGGCCAAGGCCCAGTTCATAGAAAGCGACCCGCGCGGCGTGGCGCTGGAGGATCGCTGCCCCGAACAGGTCGCGGCGCTGCGCGAGGCGGGGCGGCTCATCCGCGCGCGTCTGCGTGACGAGATGCAGATCGAGTTCACCCTGATGGAGGGACACCTTGCGATCCTCGATGCAGTGAACGTGCCACGCTCGGCGCGGGCCGAGGTCCGCATCGCCGTCGATCTGGCCGAGGAAGGCGTCATCACCCGCAACGAGGCGCTGATGCGGATCGCGCCCTTCACGCTCAACCAGCTCATGCACCGGCAGGTGAACCCGACCGCGGTTCGCGACGTTCTGACCACCGGGATCGCCGCCGCGCCGGGGGCGGCCACCGGCAAGATCGTGTTTTCCGCCCCCGCCGCGCAGGCCGCCAGTTCGCAGGGCGAGCCGTGCATCCTCGTGCGCCGTGAAACCAGCCCGGAGGATATCCGGGGCATGCATGCCGCTGACGCGATCGTGACCGAACGCGGTGGCATGACCAGCCACGCCGCGGTCATCGCGCGCGGCCTCGGCGTGCCTTGCGTGTCCGGCGCCACCGACCTGCAACTCGACATGCGCCGCAAGACCCTGACCGTGCCCGGGCGAAAGGTGTTCCACGAGGGCGACGTGATCACCGTCGACGGCAGTTCGGGCGCGGTTCTGGCCGGCGCCGCCGAGATGATCGAGCCCGCCATGGGCGGCGCCTTCGCCACGCTGCTGGAATGGGCCGACGCGGCGCGCGACATCGGGATCCGCGCCAATGCCGACACCGCCGAGGATGCCCGGCTGGCGCAGACCTTCGGGGTGGACGGCATCGGGCTTTGCCGGACCGAGCACATGTTCTTCGACCCGATCCGCCTGACGGTGATGCGCGAGATGATCTTCGCCGAGGATCCCGAGGATCGGCGCGCGACGCTGGAACGGCTGTTGCCGATGCAGCGCGGCGATTTCATCGAGCTTTTCGAACTGATGGAGGGCCAGCCCGTCACCATCCGCCTGTTCGACCCGCCGCTGCACGAATTCCTGCCCAGCGACCGTGACGGCATCCGGGCGCTGGCCGAGGCGCTGGACCTGCCGGTCAGCCGCGTCGCGGCGCGGATCGAGCATCTTCAGGAATTCAACCCGATGCTCGGCATGCGGGGGGTGCGGCTCGGCATCACCATCCCCGGCATCTACGAGATGCAGGCGCGCGCCATCTTCGAGGCCACGGTCGTCGCCTCCGAGGGCAAGGCGCCGGTGGTGCCGGAAATCATGATCCCGCTGGTCAGCGCCAAGCGCGAGGTGGAACTGATCAAGGATCACGTCGACGCCGTCGCCGCCGCGGTGCGCAATGAAACCGGGGTGAACTTCACCTACCGGCTGGGGGTGATGGTGGAAACGCCGCGTGCGGCCCTGCGCGCGGGCGAGATCGCGGAACACGCCGCCTTCCTGTCCTTCGGCACCAACGACCTGACGCAGATGACCTACGGCTTGTCGCGCGACGATGCCGGCCGCTTCATGTCCTCGTATGTCAACCAGGGCGTCTACCCGGAGGATCCGTTCCAGCGGCTGGACCGCGACGGCGTGGGCGAGCTTTTGCTGATCGGCGCCGCGCGGGGGCGCGAGGCGCGGCCCGGCGTGACCCTGTCGATTTGCGGCGAACATGGCGGCGACCCCGATTCGATCGCGTTCAGCCGGGCGGCGGGCTTCGATTATGTCTCCTGCTCGCCGTTCCGGGTGCCGGTCGCCAAACTTGCGGCCGCACAACTGTCCATTGCCGACACATAAAGGGCGCGATTCCCGGTCATTACATCATTGTGCCGGTGAGTCCCGATGCAAGCCCCCTATCCGTTGGGGTCTTGTTAAGGGGGGCTCACTAGATTGTGGTCCGGTTTGGTCGATGCGCGATCAATCCGGTAGACGTTGGATGAAGCAGGGCCGGGGAACGCCGGTCAATGGGGGATGCCCGGAATGGGACAGTTGACGATCCTGCGCGCGGCGCAAGCTGCCGGTGTCGCGCTTATGATAAACGCCTCTGCGGCGACGGCGGACGTGACCGCCTCCACCTCGACCGATCCGACGGCTTCGCTCGGGTCGCTTTTTTCGTCAGTGATGGGGCAGGAACACAGTGGCATGCGCTCGGTCAGCCCGCTCAGGCTTGCGGCGCTTGGCTCGCCGTATACCGGGCAGGACGCGCCATCGACCGGGCAGGCGCCCTACAGTGCGGTCGATCTTGACGCGATGCCGCCTCCGCGCGGCGGGCGTGAATGGCAGTGCCTGACCGAAGCGCTGTATTTCGAGGCGCGCGGCGAAACCGTCGCGGGCCAGTTCGCGGTGGCGGAGGTGGTGCTGAACCGGGTCGATCATGTCAATTATCCCGACACGATCTGCGACGTTGTCAACCAGGGCACCGGGCGGCGCCTCGCCTGCCAGTTCACCTATACCTGCGATGGCCAGCCCGAGACGGTGACCGATCACGCCACGCACCAGCGGCTTGGCAAGATCGCGCGGATCATGATGGATGGCGGCCCGCGCGGCCTGACCGGCGGCGCGACGCATTACCACGCCAACTGGGTCAGCCCGGACTGGGCGCGCAGCTTCCCGCAAACCGCCGAAATCGGGACGCATCTCTTCTACCTCGGGCGTTGAGAAGGCCGTCCGCGCGCGTCGCATTCCTCGCCTGCCGCGACGCCTCTGGGTCGTGCGGTGCGCGCCGCGACCTGCTAGACCGGCGCGGACGTCACGAAACCGCCGCCCCGGAGGTCCCGCCCCATGTCCGATGAAACCCGCCTCGCCTTCGCGCATCCTTCGGAACGCGCCAAGGCCACCGCCGGCCCCGATCCGCTGGACCGGATCAGTCTTTCCGATCATGAACGCGAGGTGGAGATCGGCGCGTTTCAACAGGAACGCGGCTTGTTGCAACGGGTGCGCTTCAACGTGGTGGTGGAGGTGCGGTCCGCCGCCGACGCGCATGCCGACGATGTCGACCGGATCCTGTCTTACGACACGATCGTCGAGGCCATCGACGTCGAGTTGCAGGCCGAGCGCCTGAACCTTCTGGAAACCCTCGCCGCCCGGATTGCCGAGCGGATTCTCGTCCACCCGCTGGCCGCGCGCTGTTTCGTGCGCATCGAGAAGCTGGATCGCGGGCCCTTCGCGCTTGGCGTCGAGATCGTGCGCAGCGCGCCCGAGCGTCCGCACCTGTCGCTGCTCAAGGACGGCGCGCCGCATCCCTTGGTGGTGTTTCTGTCCAACGCCGCGATCGCGCGCGACGACCTGCCGGCGCTGCTGGACCGGCTGGAGATGCGGGGCGCGCCGCTGATCCTTTGCGTGGGACGGCCCGACGCGCCGGTGCCAGAGGCCCGCCACGCCATGCCGCAACGCCGGATCGACCTTCTGGCCATCGAACAGAACGCCTGGATCCTGGCCAGCCGCGATGACCGCTGCGTCGTGGTTGACAGCCGGACAGAACTGGACTGGGCGATGAAGCACGGGCGCATTTCGGTCTGGGCGCCGTCGAAACTGGTGCTCGACAGCGTCGAGGGGCCGGGGCCGGGCATGCGCTCCGGCGAGGATCTGGCGCAGTGGCTGGCGCGCAGCTTCGAGGCGGAGGGGATGCTGTTCTTCGGCGGCTCCGCCCCCGGGGCCGATATCGCGCTGACCGTGCTGGATGCGCGGGCGATGCCCGATCCGTGAGGCTTGCCCCCACCTGCCACGGGCGCTATCGGACACGCACCGAGCGCCGGGGCCACCGTGCCCGTTGCGCGCGAAGAGTCGCCCCGCGACACGGCCCGTGACAAGGATTGCCTGCCGATGCCTCTTTATTACCGCCCCATCGCCCAGACAGACCCGGCCCGACCCGTGGATGCGCAGCCGCTTGCCGGCACATGGGCGTGGTTCACCCATGTCGAGGAATTGTCGCGGGGCCGCGCACCGCGCGTTATCCCCGCTGCGGCAGTGCCCCCCGATGTGCTCGGCCGCCTGACCGCGCCGCGCATGCCCGTCGCGGGTCTCGCGCTCGACAATCCCCGGATCATGGGCATCCTCAATCTCACGCCCGACAGCTTTTCCGATGGCGGCGAGTTCAACAGCCGCGAGGCCGCCATGACGCAGGTCACCCGGATGCTGGCGGAGGGCGCGCATATCCTCGACGTCGGCGGTGAAAGCACGCGCCCCGGCGCGCAGGAGGTGCCGGTGGACGCGGAAATCGCCCGCACCGTTCCGGTGATCGAGGCCATTCGGGCGGCCGGGATCGACGTGCCGATCTCCATCGACACCCGCAAGGCGCCCGTGGCGCGCGCCGCGCTTGTCGCCGGGGCGGGGCTGATCAACGATGTCTCGGCCTTCACCTTCGATACGGATATGCCGGGGCTTGCCCACGAGGCCGGCGTGCCGGTCTGCCTGATGCACGCGCAGGGCCTGCCCGAAACGATGCAGGACAATCCCGAATACACGGACGTTCTGCTAGACGTTTATGACAGTCTTGAAACATCCGTGGCGCGGGCCGAGGCCGCCGGCATCCCGCGCGCGCGCATCCTCGTCGACCCGGGCATCGGGTTCGGCAAGCGCGACCGCGACAACCTCGCGCTCATCGGGCGGATTTCGCTCTTTCACGCGCTTGGCTGCCCGCTTCTGCTGGGGGTGTCGCGCAAGGCCAGCATCGGGCGCATCGGGGCGATCCCCGACGCTCACGACCGGGGCCCCGCATCGGCGGCAATCGGCCTATGGGCGCTGGGGCAGGGTGTCCAGATGCTCCGGGTTCATGATACGCAAGTCCACCGACAAATGATCGCGCTTTGGCGCGCGGCAGCGAGGGGACAGGCATGACACGCAGGCTTTTCGGCACCGATGGTGTGCGCGGGCAGGCGAACACGCCGCCGATGACGGCGGAGCTGGCCTTGAAACTGGGCGCAGCGGCAGGGCGCCATTTCCGGCGCGACCAGAGCCCCGGCCACCGGGTGGTGATCGGCAAGGACACGCGGCTGTCGGGCTACATGATCGAGAATGCGCTGACCGCCGGCTTCACCTCCACGGGCATGAACGTGCTGTTGCTGGGGCCGGTGCCGACTCCCGCCGTGGGGCTGCTGACCACATCGATGCGGGCCGATGTGGGGGTGATGATCTCGGCCAGTCACAACCCGGCGACGGATAACGGCATCAAGTTCTTCGGGCCGGATGGCTTCAAGCTCGACGACGCGGCCGAAGCAGAGATCGAGCGGCTGGTGTTTTCCGAGATCCAGCCCGCGCAGGCGGAGAATATCGGCCGCGCCAAGCGCATCGACACCGGTCGCGCGCGTTACGTGGAACGGGTCAAGCGCACCTTCCCCGATGGCTGCAACCTCGATGGGCTGAAGGTGGTGATCGACTGCGCGAACGGGGCCGCCTACCGCGCCGCGCCGGAGGTGCTGTGGGAACTGGGCGCCGACGTGGTGCCGCTCGGGGTGGACCCCGACGGCTTCAACATCAACGACGGCGTCGGCTCGACCCAGCCGCAGGCCGCGCAGGCGAAGGTCCGCGAGGTCGGGGCCGATCTGGGCATTTGCCTTGATGGCGACGCCGACCGCGTGATCCTGATCGACGAGACCGGCGAGATCGCTGATGGCGACCAGATCATGGCGCTTTTCGCCAATCGCTGGGCCGAGGAGGGCCGCCTGAAGGGCCACACGCTGGCAGCCACCGTGATGTCGAATCTCGGGCTGGAACGCTTCCTTTCCGAACGCGCGATAAACCTGCACCGCACTCCGGTGGGCGACCGCTACGTGGTGGAGGCGATGCGCCGCCACGGTCTCAACCTCGGTGGCGAACAATCGGGCCATATCGTGATGACCGACTATGCTACCACCGGCGACGGGCTGATCGCTGGGTTGCAATTCCTCGCAGAAATGGTGCGCACGGGCAAACCGGCCAGCATGTTGGCCCGAAATTTCGAAAGGGTGCCGCAGCTCTTGCAGAACGTGCGCTTTTCCGCCGGGCAGACGCCGCTGGAGGCCGCGCCGGTGCAGGCCGCGATTGCCGCGGCCGAGGGGCGGCTGAACGGGTCCGGCCGGCTGCTCATTCGCAAGTCGGGGACCGAGCCCTTGATCCGCGTGATGGCGGAATGCGAGGACGAGGTTCTGTTGCAGGCGGTGGTCGGCGAGGTCGTCTCGGCGGTGGAGGCTGTCATCTGAGGCTTTCCTGCTCTTGGGGTCGAAAGCTCATGAAACGGCTCCGTTTGGGTCAGCATCTACAGTCATGAAAGCTGGTTGCGCGGACAAAAGGGAATGTCATGGCGATGCGCGCCCCGCGCGAATAGCGCCGAAGGCGCCGCGCATCGCCGGGCCGCCCCCCGGCACGGCGAT
>QVQC01000077.1 GCA_003428585.1 Nioella halotolerans | reverse complement strand
CGCGGTAGCTGACGAGGTCGATCCCGTCGCCGCCGTTCAGCGTGTCGGCCCCCAGCCCGCCGATCAGCGTGTCGTCGCCGGCCCCGCCGAGCAACGTGTCATTGCCATCCATTCCCAAGAGACGGTTATCGAGGCTGTTGCCCTCCAGCAGGTCGGCACCGTCCGTTCCGCGGAATTCGATTTGCGTGTCTTCGACATCGGGCGCAGGCGTGGGGATGCGGGTCAGGGTCAGCAACTCGGGCGTCATGATATCCTGTCGGCTGAGGGGCAGGCCGTCGTCGGAATGGATCCTCAATGTCTCGTCCCGGTAGCGTAGGACGCCGCCAAAGGAGGTGGATTCGAACGCGAGCTGATCGAGGTTGCGCAGCATCGGCCATGCGGTCAGGTCGATCCGGTCGATACCGGGCGAGAAATCGCGGATCACATCGGTCTGTCCATCCGCCGCCATCACGAAGATATCCGCACCGGACCCGCCAATCAGGGTGTCCTCGCCCGGCCCGTCCATCAGGATGTCATCGCCGGCGCGCCCCTCGATCCGGTCATTGCCGCCGTGCCCGGTCAGGATCTCGCCCGCGTCGCTTCCGATCAGGGTATTGTTCCCGTCGGTGCCGGTCAGGACGCTGCCCATCGGACCCGGGTCCATCGCCAGGCGTGTTACGCCGACCTCCGTATGGCTGCCGACATAGATATCGACCCGGCCGCCGACATCGTGCGCCGCGATGGAGGCAACATTCGCCAGCGAGATGTCGAAGCCGTCGCGGATCGTGTCGTGGTGCAGAAGGCGCCCGCCCGGCAAAAGCTCGAACAGGGTCAGGCCATCATCCGCCCCTCCGACGATGATGAAGGCGCGCTCCCCGACCATCACCGTTTCCAACGTCGTGACATGCTGAAACCGCGTGTTGAGATCGTCGATCACGTGGTCGACCGGTGTCAGCCCGCCAAGCGTGTCGATGCGCAGCACGCTGAGCGAGGAACTGTCGCGCGCGGTGACGACCACGTAATCGCCATCCGGAAGGGTGACGTGTCGCAACGCGCTGATCCCGGCCACCCCGAGGCCGTCATCGGCCCCGGAAGCGCCACGCGCCGAGAGGCTGCCATCGGGTTCGACGGCGTAGCTGCGCACGGTGCGTCCGTCAGAATCGGCGGCCAGGAGAAACTGGTTCGCCCCGGGCGCTGCCCGTGCAAGCGATGATGCGGAAAGCGGGGCGCCATCCGTCTCGACCTGCGAGATCGTGCCGCCCGACGCGATCTGGAACGTGTCCAGCGTCCCCGTGCCGGCGTTGGTCGCGTAGAGATACGCTGTGTCGCCAACCTCCATCTGCACCACGCTGCTCATCGCGACAGTCCCGTCCGCGGGGGAAAGTGCCCCCCCAACCAGATCGCCCGCGGCATTCAGCCGGTAGAGCCGGGTACTGTCGGGCTGCGGCGAAAAGGTGGCAAGGTAGGTTTCGCCGTCAACGTCCAGAAAGCCGATGCGTTCGGTTTCGGTGGCCATCCAGTCATTGTCGCTGAGCTGCGCCGCGTTGCCCGAAATGTCGAAGGCGGAGATGACACCGCCCGACCGGCTGATGGCATAGAGAACCGGGTCGCCATCGGCATTGGCGCGGATTTCCAGATCCGTGACCCCCGTGAGACGCCTTGCATCTTCCCGTTCGATGAGCGCGACAACGCTGAGCTGTGTCATACCCTGACCCACATGCGCGGCCCCCACCGCGCTTGTGACCATGCCGACTCAGCGTGCAGGTATTGTCAGGGTTTTGTGGCCGAGTCGCGGCGCTTGCGATCAAGTTTCGAAAAACCGCCGCGATGTCCGGGCGATCAGACCCCGTGATAGCCGCGATACCAATGCACGAAGCGCGCGACGCCTTCGGCCACCGGCGTGCCCGGCCGATAGCCGGTCAGGCGGGTCAGCAGGCCGGTATCGGCCCATGTGGCGACCACGTCGCCGGGCTGCATGTCCATCATGTTCTTGGCGGCCTTGCGCCCGGTCGCGGCCTCGATCGCCTCGATGAAATCCATCAGCGGGACCGGATCGGAATTGCCGATATTCACGACCCGGTAGGGCGCGACGGGCGACAGGCTGTCGCCTTCGGCAACCGGGCCCGTGGGCCGGACAGGCACGGCCTCCACAAGGTGGATGATGCCCTCCACGAGGTCGTCGATATAGGTGAAATCGCGTTTCATCCGGCCGTGGTTGTAAACGTCGATCGGATCTCCGTTCAGGATCGCGCGGGCGAACTTGATGGGCGCCATGTCGGGCCGCCCCCATGGCCCGTAGACGGTGAAGAAGCGAAACATGGTCGTCGGCAGATTATAGAGATGCGCGTAGCTGTGGGCCATCGCCTCGTTGGCTTTCTTCGTCGCCGCGTAGAAGGACATCTGGGTGTCGGCCTTGTCGGTCTCGGCGTAGGGCATCTGCGTGTTGGCCCCGTAGACCGAGCTGGTGGAGGCCAGCAACATGTGGGCGGGCGGATGGGCGCGCGCGGCTTCCAAAAGGCGAAACGTGCCGATCAGGTTGGCATTCACGTAGCTTTCGGGCGCCTCGATGGAATAGCGCACGCCGGCCTGCGCGGCGAGATGGATGACGGCATCGGGCCGCGACCCCGCGAACAGGGTATCGAGCGTGCCGGGCGTTTCCACCTTGTCTTCGACGACGCGAAACCCGGGCTGGTCCAGCAGCATGGCCTGCCGGTCCTGTTTGAGCGTGACGTCGTAATAGTCCGTCATCGCGTCGATGCCGATGACCTGCCAGCCGGATTTCAGCAACCTGTCACTCAGGTGATAGCCGATGAACCCGGCCGACCCGGTGACAACGGCCGTCCGCTGGGGGTGCGCCATGTTTCTTGCCTTTCAGGAACGAAGCGGTCCACCATCGCCGGCGGGCCGTTTCAGGTCAATCGTCGGGGTTAGACGAACACGAGGTCGTCGACGATATCCTGGGCGTCGGTGATGCCCCAGAGGGTGACGGTATTGCC
>QVQC01000048.1 GCA_003428585.1 Nioella halotolerans | reverse complement strand
GTGTACCAGAGGGGTCCCTTTTGGACGCCGATTGGGGGTCCCGGTTGGATGCCGATTGACACGGAAGGTGGGCGTGAGTTGCCGTGGTGTCGTTCCTAGCATTTCTTGAGCACCCGGGGTGACGGTGCGTCGCGCTGGATCGATCCGGCGGCTTCTACTGCCCCGGCCCCGCGCGGCGTTGGCCGGGCGGGGCGTCGGGGTCCGGCGACGCCAGCCCCGGTTGGCCGGGGTGGCTTTCGTGTCGCGTGGTGCCGGTCATCGCTTGTCGGGCTGCGGCTGCGGTATTCGGTTGTCAAAGAGCGGGCCTTGCGGCGGCTGGGTCGTCCGGGGCTGCCTCGCGCGGTATCTTGCGCTTCGTTCGGGCTGCGGTTGGGGCGCTCGGCGCATCCCGCAGCGGGTCGGGGTCTCGGGTCTCTCGCTCGGGGCGCGCGGGGCCCGTTTCCGACGTCTTGACAAAGCCTAGATGCAGCGCCTCTCGGCCAGGCCACTTGGCCAGTCCATCAGGCTCAATGGCACCGCTGCGTCTTCCCTCGTATCTTGCATGCATGGCCCAAGAAACGGTTCGGGCTCGTCAGTCGAACGGTCGCACCAGCACGACTTGGCGCGTGCGGATCTTGTGAAGCCACTCTTCGAGTATCGAGATTGGAGACCAACATGCAGACGCCCGCCCCGGCCAGAACTTCAAACGTTCACACGGCGGCCCAGGAAACAACGGCTGCCGCAAAACCGAATTTCGCAAACGATGCGCGCAGGCTTTCACCGCCAGCAAGGCCCAATGTGGCGTTCGCCGGAATACTACTGGGCATTCCTGCCATGGTGATCGCGCTTGTTGCGCTGCTTGTCGCGGGGCGCCCGATCGTCGAGGCCTTGCTCGTCGCCTACGGCCTTCAACTCGTCGTGTTCTGTGTCGTCATTGTCATGGGTCGCGCACGCGCGAAGGGGTCGGCATGCGCTGCACCCACCGATACCGGTTACCCGGGACGTCACACTGCCGATATCTGGCGGATCTACCCGAGCAGCGGCAAGGTCGAGAGCCCGGTTCGGATCGCCTTGATCGCACCGGACATCAAGCAAAGCCGCATGATGGCGACGGATCTCTCCCAACTTGGTGTTGAGATTCATCACGGAACGGATTCAGACACGATGCTCGAGACGGTAAGAGCCCGGCCACAAGACTGGGGTGCGGTCATGGTCGATCTCGACCCGGGTCCGGGCCTCGACGTGGACGTGGACGTGGACGACGTGGTGCATTTCCGCGCCGTTTGCCCTGACATTCCCGTCCTGATTTTGTCCAACGCGGCATTGCACATCGATCTGCCTCGTCGCCCCATCGGCGACATGACGCTGCAAAAACCGGTGCTGCGGGAGGATCTGGTCGCCGGCATTGATGCAATGAACCTGAATTCCGTTGCGGGACACCGGGATGATGCGACTGCGCCGATCGGATCGGTCGCTGCGATCACCCTGGACGAAACCGCACGGTGTGGCCTGTCCCCTTTGCGCGGCCCTGCGGCGCGGACCACGGCCCATGCCGGACAGTGAGGCATCCTTGCGCTGGTCTGGTTCGACGCAACGCGGAAAGACGCAGCGATGATCATGCCGCGCCGTTGCTCATCCTTCGGTTCGACAATCACGTCCGAATTGGACTGGCCCGTCAGCATGTAGGCCCGTTTGCCGGACCCGCGTAGATCCACACAGAGCGTTGGTTCAGCATTTCGAACGTCACACCCGGCTCACCCCATCGCGGTACCTGCACATGCCAGCCGCTGCGGACATCAAAAGCCGGCATCGTTGCATGGGCCGCCCCGATACCGGTGAAGGCATTCAATGCCGCTCATGAAACCGGTACCCGATAACATCGTCGAGAACCCGGGGGGTCAGCATTTCCTCGCCACCGGGCACAATGTCTTGGTCGCGCTGGAAGGGGCCCGCGACCTGCAGAACGGAACGTCTGGCCTGACCGGGGAAGAGACTCAATTCAAGAAGCCGGATACCCTGAAAACGCTCAGGGCGGCAGAGACCGGTCAGTACGAGGCCGGTCTGTCCCGTTCGACGTCGCCGCGACTGGCCATTCGGCCAGTCCAAACGGCCCGGGTGAAACCGGACAGCCGGGTTCATAGCTTGCAGGGATGATCGCATTGGTCTGAGCGCGCGTCACGGATGGTGCCGCCGCATCCGCATTCCCTTTTTGAGGCGGATTTCCTTTCAGACATGACCAGACAGCGAAGGGCCAACCGAATGAAGCTGGGCTTCAAGGCAGCGCACAGATCGCAACTCCCGCGTCCAACACGGTCGGCGGCGGGCGGGAATCTGGCCAGATTTGCCGCTTTCATCAGGCACGAGGGTGGTGCTGTCGCCGTCATGGCGGGGCTGGCGATCCCTGTTCTCCTGGGGTTCACGGGGCTCGCGCTTGAATACGGTCAGATGCTTGTCGTCCGCGCCGGGGCGCAGCGCACGGCGGACCTTGCCGCGCATGCCGGGGCCGTCGCCTACGCGCAGAATGGCGATACGGGACAGATGGTCGATGCGGCCACAGGTGTCGCAAGGCTCAACGGTTTCAGCGATTTGGAAATCGTCGTGGCGCTCGACACCTCGGTTCCGACCGCGTCAGGAGGCGCGGTGCGCGCGACGATCACCACGCCGAAACCGCTCTATCTGCCGTCCCTCGTGGGCGGCGATACATCGGTCGACGTCACCGCAACGGCGGTCGCCGGCGCCTTGGGGGGCGACCCGGCCTGCGTGCAGGCCCTCGATCCAAACGGCAGCGGCATCGCGCTTTCAGGCGGGGCCACGTTGCAGGCAAATGATTGCGCTATCGCGTCGAACGCGGAGGTCGTCGCGCCGTGCGGCACCAGCATCGTGACCGCATCGCTGAGCTACGACTCCGCCACGGCGCCCGATACCGGGTCGTGCAACACCATCCGGACACCCGAGGGCGATGCCGCCCAGATGACCCGTCGACCGACGCCCGATCCGCTGGATGACGCGGAAGCGATCGAGCTGGCACGCGACCGGATGGCGGCCACGGCCACCTTGTTGGCACCCGATGACGTCATCGTCGCACCCGGACCGGACATTGATTTCGGCTGGAACGCTCAACGCACGATGGACCAGGCCGAGGCCGTTGGATGCACGGCGTCCTTCACCTCCTCGGGCAATACCTGGACGTTCTCCTGCCCCGGCCAGTCAACGGTGAATATCGGGAACATCACGCTCGGGGGCGGCCTTACACTGCGTTTCAATCCCGGCGGCGCCGCAGACATCACCTATAATCTGTCGGGGGGTATCGACAACGGCGGCAGCCGGATGAGCTTTGCAGGCGGCATCTACAACGTGGCAGAAGGCATCCGGAGCGACGGCGGGTCGGTGACCGAGTTTGGCGCCGGCACCTACCGCGTGGGCCGCTTGGACAAGAGATGCAACGGCGACTTTTACAGCATCTGCAACACGAGCGAGTTGACCTTCGAGGGGCCCAGCCAGTTCGTTCTGCCCGGCGGCGTTTACAACGGCGGCGGCGCGACCCTGACCCTTGGCACCGGCGATGGCAACAGCTTTCAAATCGGTCCTTCCTCGGCAGGTGACGCGATTTCCACAGGCGGCGGCTCCGAGACGATCATGGGCGATGCGAATGGCGGCGTGTTCGAGATTGCAGGCTGGATCGACGGGGGCACCGGCGGCAGTTGCCTTGTGCTTCCCGCGGCCGGTCTGCATGAAATCAACGGATCGGTCATCGGGTCGGGCGCGATCCGCTTCGGCGCCGGCGTTTATGCCATCGACGGGTACATGCATCTGGGCGGCAATGGCGGCGGCACGGCGCCCTGTGGCGGCGAAACGATCAGCATCGAGGCAGAAGATACCACCTTTCTGATATCGGCCAACGGACGGGAGCCCCGGGGGGGACAATGCCGCGATCAGGCCTTCTGCGTGACCGCCGGCTACAGCGACGTTCACTTCACGGCGCCGCAATCCGGCCCATTTGCCGATCTGGCCTTCGTCGGGCCACTCGACCCGTCCAGCAACGCGGGTGCCCTGTTCGCGGGCGGGGCCGGCAACAGCACGGTATCGGGCGCATTCTACTTTCCGGGTGGTCCGATCACGCTGTCGGGCGGGGCCAGCGCAAGCGGCGGAGAAAGCGGGTGCCTGCAACTCATCGGGGCCGAGGTTTCGATGTCGGGCGGCACGTCGGTCGCATCCCAATGCGACCTTCCGGGCGCCGCGAGCCAGGGCCGGGTGGTCTTGCTGAGATGACCCGGTGCATGGCATCGCTGATCCCGTCGCTGAAACGCGACGACAGTGGCAGCGTCGCGGTCGAGTTTGCCCTCGTCGCACCGGTCCTCGTGTTGATCCTCGCGGGGGTGGTCGACATCGGCAGCGCGACCTATGCACGGCTTTCGCTTGACGCGCGGGTGACGGCGGCGGCGGAATACGCGATGCTCCAGCCCGCGCCGGGGGATCAGGACAGCGCCGATGATCTGGCCGCAAGGCTCGCTGGATTGCTGCAAGGCGAGGCCACGGATACCGGAGAGGTGGTCGTGAACAATGCCGCCGGCGCAAGCTGGACCGGCACTGGAGTGACCGCATCGCCCCGGTCCGGGGAGGCGACGATGTGCTATTGCCCGACGCTGGAGCAGGGTGATATCGTGTGGGGGCCACCGGCGGAATGCGCAACGCCCTGCACCGATGGGGGCACTGCCGGTCAGTTCGTGCAGCTTTCCGCGACCACGCGCCATGTCACGATCTTTCCCGGCTACGCGTTCATCGACGGCGACAGTGTTTCGACGCGCACGGTGCTGAGGCTGCAATGACCGCGTTGCGCACATTCCGGGCCGGTCTGCGAAACGAACGTGGTTCCGTCGCTGTAGAGTTCGCCTTCATAGCGCTGCCGCTGCTGCTTTTGCTGGGCGGGTCGATAGAGATCGGCCGCTATGTCTGGACGCGCCTCGCGTTGCAGGATGCCACGTCGACCGGGGCGCGATGTCTGGGGCTGCAACTTGCCCCATGCTTCGACGCCGAGACAATGGATCTGACCGGTACGCTAAGCGTTGTCCGGGATCAGGGAACGGACTGGGCTATCGTCATCTCCGACAGCTCGATCACGGCTGAAGACGCCGGTGCTTGTCAAGGCGTGAACGATTTTGCGAGAGTTGGCATCCGTCACCGGTTTACCTATGTCTTGACCATCCTGCCCGACACGTGGATCGACGTAGAAGCCTGCTTTCCCGTCATGCCTTCTGAGTGAATGCTCATGGGCACCGCGATCAGGATCCTGCAACGCGCTTCCTTGCGAAAGGTCTATGCCTCAGGCAGCAACAACACGAATGCGCATCCGCACCGTTCTCTTTTCTGCTTTTCGGGCGACACAAGAGGTTCCATATGGGAAACGACGTGAAATTCCTCGTCGTGGACGACGATCCGATGACGCTGGATTTCGCGTTGGGCGCGCTGGCCTCGCTGGGATACCCCACCGTGTCCGCGGTCGATGGCGACAGCGCGCTGCATCTTGTGCAGCAGGATCGCCAGATTCAGGCCGTGATGCTTGACATGCGCCTTGGCAAAGGACTGACCGGGGCGCAACTGGCGCGCGCGGCGCTTGCGATCCGGCCCGACCTGCACGTGTTGCTCGTGTCAGGGGCACACCGGACATTGCAGATCGCCCGTCAAGACCTGCCGCAGCATGTCGAGCTTCTACCGAAACCCTACCGTCGTCGTGATCTGGCCAACTGCCTGTCCCGCCTGTTGTGAAAAGCGGGATGGCAGCGTCTATGCGCGGTCGTCCCTATTCGCGCTCCTTGAGCAGCTCTGCGCCGAGCATCGCAGCCTCGACGCGGTTCGATGCGCCGAGGATCTGGAAGATGAAGGAAAGGTGAAACTTGACCGTACTGGGATTTATGCCCAGTTCGCGCGCGATTCCCTTGTTCGACAGCCCGGTAACAAGAAGTCGGAGCACCTCAAGCTGGCGAGGAGTCAAGGCGGCGATCGGCACCGGAGACCGCTGGTCCACCGGGTCGGAGGCGTCTTCGCAAAACACCGATTGCGGTGTGAAGGGCGGGACGTAGACGGCCCCGTCGGCAATTCGCCGGAGTGCCGCCTCCGTTTCCCGGATTCCCAAGCCCTTGTTGATGAAGCCTTGTGCGCCGGCCGACAGCGCCATGAGTATGTCATCACGCGACCGGGAGGCCGACAGCACCACAAGGTGGCTGTCCGGTTGCGCGGCCTTGAACGTGTCAAGCAGGTTTTGATTGCTGATACCGGGCATGTTCAGATCGACGAGGACGAGTCCGAAGACCATATCACCGGATAGTTGGTTCAGGGCCTCCTGCATCGTCGCGCAAATGACCACGGTTTCCACCCCCAACCGCTCTCGCAATACAGCGTCGATCGCCACACGAAAGAAATCGTCGTCATCTATGATGATTGCAGGCGACAGGGTGGCCAATTTAGCGTGCGTCGACATGAGGTCTCGAATTTTACGAGGTCTCCTTTGAGCCTCCTATCGGGGGAAGTGCCACGGGACGATAGGGTCCCGGTACCACCTCTGTAGGGCGGATGTATCTTGGCTGCGCTGATACAGGTTAGTGCGGTCATGCGGGAAACCGCTATGTAGATCATTTACCGCAGCATCTCGCGGGGACCAAGGGTCTGGGAATTGCGCCGCTGCGGCACATGTGTAGGCTGAGTGTGGCCGATCGGGTTCCGCCTTGCGCATAGCCCTTGGATACGTCTGCGGTGAAGGACCATCGACGTCACCGCGCATTGATCGGGTACCAGTCACGCCCATGCACGCGTCCAAGGAGCCATCCCATGCGCCATCATCCGCACTTGATCCCCCCTGCACCGCTGCAGAATGCCCCCGACATGCCCTCGCGCAGGGCGCGCAATAAAACCGGAGATCACCGGGGATATGATGGACGCTGAAGGATCTTCAAACAACCTTGTCGCCCCCTCCAGCCTTGCTGAAGCTGCCCAATGACTGACCTGTCGCCAATCGCGGCGTTTGGACTGCTCGCGCTGGTCGTGTGTCTTGGCGCGGGGCTGGTCGCATTGTGGCGCCTGTATCGCGGCCTCCACGCCCCGATCCGCCGGATGCTCGATGCCGTCGCCGCCATCCCGCAGGACGAGGCCGCGCCGAAAGGCGGGCTGCTGGGGGATCTTCACCGCCTCGAAGCGGCGGTCGACCGGATGAATGCGCGCCTTGAGTTGCAGGACACCACCCTTGATCAGGCCTTCGAGATTGCCGGGCTTGGCACCTGGGCGATCCTTCCGGACCTGAACTCGGTGCGCGCATCCGCGCATATTCGCACGATACTGGGCTTTCCCGATGAGGATGACGTCGTCCAACTCGACGCGCTTCGGGACCGGATCCTGCCGGAAGACCGGGACGCTTTCGCGGCGGCCCTGAAACGCGCCACGGACGACCGCGTCCTGACCCAGATGGAATTCCGCGCGATCGACGCAACCGGAGAGACCCGCGTTTTCCAGGCCCGCACCGGGCCGGGCGGGGCCGTGCCGCGCGCAGCGGAGCGCGGGGTTTCAGGCATCATTCAAGACATCACCAGCCTGCGCCAGAAAGAACTGGAACTGACGCGGTCGAGCAGGCTGGAACATCTGGCTGGCGAGGCGGCGCGTGTCGGGGGATGGCACTATGACGTCGCGACGCGCATGTTCTCCGGAACGCAAGAAACGGCCAAGATCGTCGGGCGCGACGACGACTGTCATTCCTTGATCGAGGACACGATGGACCGTCTGGTGCCCGGAGAGGACCGCGCGCGGCTTGAGCGCAGTTTCTGGACCTGCGTCGGTGCCGGCACCCGGTTCGACGAGATCGCAAAGTTCAGGAAGTTCGACGGCGGCGAAACCTGGCTGCGGGTGATCGGCGAGGCGGAACGCGACGCATCCGGCAAGATCATTGCCACCTATGGCGCCATGCAGGATGTCTTGGAACTGATCAGCACCCGCGCTGCCGCGGACGATGTCCGGGCGCTGATGCAGACGATCCTTGACGATCTGAGCGATGGTTTCATCATCCATGACCGCGACGGCGCGATCAGGTATATCAATCGCCGGGCGCACAGCATTCTGGGCGTTCCCGACCTGAACCTCATCGGCGGCAACGTCTGGCAGGATCTGCCCCTGCCCGCCGGGTCGCCCTTCGCGCAGGTGATCACCGATGCGCTTGAAACGGGGGAGAGCCAGAAGCTGGAGGGTGAGATTTCAACACCCGATCAGTGGGTGCAGGTAGCGGTGCACCCGACGAATGCAGGGATCGCCATATATCTCAACGACGTCACCGAGGAGCGCGAGGCGCGCATGCGGTTGCGCCTGCTCGATGCCGCTGTTGCCCGAGTAAGCGACGTGATCCTCATCACGGAGTCAAAACCACCGGATTTCCCCGGCCCAAGTGTCGTTTTCGTCAACGAGGCGTTCGAGCAAATGACGGGCTTTTCGAAGCAAGATATACAGGGGTCGACTCCGCGCATCCTACAGGGGCCCGATACGGAACGCGCGCGCCTGAGTGAGATCCGCAAGGCCATCGAAGCCCAGCAGCCCATACGAACGGAGCTTACCAATTACCGCAAGGATGGAAGCCTTTTCACGGCCGAGATCGACATCAACCCGCTGCTGGATGACACCGGCAATTGCACCCATTTCGTTGCCGTCCAGAGGGACACCACCGAGCGACACAAGGCGGAGGAACATCTGCGTGCCCGCGAAGAGCAGTTCCGTCTTGCCAGCGAGGCGAGCCAGGACATCATCTGGGACTGGAACATGCAGACCGGCATCATCTGGAACAGCAAGAATTCCGAAAGGATCTTCGGCCCCATCTCGCAGTCGCAGGTCGGCCCCGTCGTGGTCGGGCGGCGCGAAAGCGATCACGAGGGTCATGTTCAACAAATTCCCCAAGGACGCATCGAGAACATGCTCGAGCGGGTTCATCCCGACGACCGCCTGAGGATCACCGAAAGCCTCGACGCGGCGCTGGGCGGCGACGCGGAGACCTGGCGCTGCGACTACCGTATCAGGACGCAAGAGGACGAGTGGCGGCATATCTGCGACAAGGCGTTCATCGTGCGGGACGACGATGGCGCGCCGCGGCGGATGGTCGGCGCCATGTCGGACGTGACCGAGTTCCGGGCGCTTGACGCGCAGTTGCATCAGGCACAGAAGCTCGAGACCGTGGGCCAGCTGACCGGTGGCATCGCGCATGATTTCAACAACCTGATCACGATCATCCTGGGCAATTGCGATATTCTGCTCGACGATCTGGACGAGGAGTCACCGCTGCGCCCGCTGCTCAAGACGATCGACGATGCAGCCGAGCGCGCGGCGCGCGTCTCAAGCGACCTTCTGGCCTTTTCGCGGCTTCAGTCGCTCGAACTGCAGCCAACCGACATCAACAAGCTGATCCGACAGTCGTCGAGTCTCTTTGAACGAGCGATCGATGAGAGCGTGGACATCCGGTATGATCTGGCCGACGCGCCGACGGTGGCCCATGTCGACCCCAACAAGTTGCAGACGGCGCTGCTCAACCTCGTCATCAACGCAAAGGCCGCGATTTCGGAAGGCGGGTGCATCACCCTGACCACCCGTACGAAAACTGTCGAGGAGGCAATCCCGCAAGGCGAGGTCGGTCCGGGCGATTATGTCGTGATCGACGTCACCGATGACGGCGTGGGAATGTCACCAGAGGTGGCAGACCAGGCGTTCAATCCGTTCTTCACCACCAAGGAGCCGGGTGTCGGGACGGGAATGGGCCTCAGTTCGGTTTACGGCTTTGTCAAGCAGTGTGGCGGCCATGCCGGGATCGTGTCTGAGCCGGGAAAGGGCACGACGGTCACGCTGAGCCTGCCCGTGGCTGACGAGATGGAACCCGACCTGTCGGCGGAGGCCCCAAAGGAGTCTGTTGATGGAGGCGGAGAGCGGATCCTCGTCGTCGAGGACGACGCCGACCTCCGGGCTTTCGTGCGAACGGTGCTGAGCCGGATGGGATACCACGTCGTCGAAGCCGAGAACGGAGAGAGTGCCCTGGAAATTCTGAAAAAGGATGACGGATTCGACCTGCTTTTCACCGACATCGTCATGCCGGGCGGGGTTAACGGTTTCCAGGTCGCTCAGGCGGCACAGGAGATGCATCCCGGATTCAGGGTGCTTTTCACGTCCGGCTATGCGCGGGATGCCCAGCCGAAAGACCGGAACGTGCCGAACGACGCGCCGATTCTTCTCAAACCGTTTCGCGCGAGCGAACTGATCAAAAGCGTCAAGGACATCTTGTCCCAAGAGGTCCCGCACGGGTTTTGACGCGGCGTTTTCAGCGGGGCACCGGATCGCCCCCCCGAATGGCTAGGCCATCACGCCAGTGTTTGAAGGCCCCTGTCGTTCGTATTTGTGATGGCAGACGACCCACCGTGCAAGACGCTCAGCGCCAAGACAACGAAGTGGGCCGTTCTCCCGGCACGTCCGGATCACACTTCGAAAAGGACCGCAAGACATGCTGCAATTTCTTCACACTCTCAAGAAAAATGACTCGGGCGCCACAGCCATCGAATATGGCCTGATCGCCGCCCTTGTTTCCGTGGCTATCATTGGCGCGCTCACGACCCTCGGCACCGACCTTGGTGGCATTTTCGGCGATGTCTCGACCGAACTGCAAGACGCTGGCGAAGACGGCTGATAGTCGATCTGGCACGGGGCGGCACAGCGCCGCCCCTTTCCGACCCGTTGTCTGAAAGAAGACCGCCGTGACCTTGGTATCCCTCTGGTTCATCGTCGGACAACTTTACGCCGCTGCAAGCGATGCTGTGACGTTGCGCATTCCGAATGCGCTGATCGTCTATCTTCTGGCCGGTTACGCGGCCACCGTCGCGCTGACCGCACCGGGCTGGACCCACCTTGCAGCAAGCGCGGCCGTCGGCCTTGCAGTTCTTGCCGCCGGCGGGCTCCTGTTCGCACGCGGATGGATGGGCGGCGGCGACGTCAAGCTGCTTGCGGTGACCGCGCTCTGGCTCGGACCCGCCGCGACGCCGGCGCTCATGTTGCTGACCGCCATCGCCGGAGGACTGCTGACCCTGATGCTGGTGGCGTGTCGCGCCCTTGGCGCACATCGCCTCGTCGGCGACCGTATCGCCGCGCTGCACCCATCGATGGACCGCGTGCCATACGGAATTGCCATCTCGGCGGCGGCCATCGTCGTCGTGTTCCTGCGACCGGGAACTCTCTTGCCAGGGTGACCCTCGTCGCACGCCGCAGCCTGGAGGACCGATATGCTGAGGATCATTGTCGTACTTGTTGCCCTGACGGCGGGCGGTGGGGCTGCCTGGCTGGCCGCCCAGCAATCCGCGACCGCTCCGGCGCCGACGCCCGTCGCCGAGGCACCGGCCTCCGCTCCTACCGAGATGACGGCTGTTCTTGTCGCCGCACTGGACGTGCCGCGCGGCGAGCAGGTCACAACCGAGGCCTTGCGCTGGCAGCAATGGCCGGCCGATGCCGTACCGCCGACCTTCATCGAACGCTCGGCCCGGCCCGATGCCCTGGCCGATGTGGCGGCACAGTTTGCCATTCGCCAGATTTCGACCGGCGATCCGATCACGGACCGGACCGTGTCGCAGTCACCGAATGGATTTCTGGCCGCGACGCTCCCCGCCGGAATGCGGGCCGTCGCCATCCAGGTGGACGCACAAAGCACGGCGGGCGGATTCATCCTGCCCAATGACCGCGTCGACGTGATCCACACCGTGCGAGACTCGCGGGAACGCAACAGCACCGAGGCCCACAGCCGCACCCTGCTGCGAAGCGTGCGGGTCCTGGCCATCGACCAGACGACCGAAGACTCCGAATCCGGCACGGTTCTCGGCGAGACGGCGACCCTGGAATTGACCGAGACGCAGGTCGAAGCCGTCACGGCAGCCGTATCGACGGGCATACTTTCCCTGTCGCTACGGCCACTTGAGGCAATGCCGGGCGAGGCTTCCCTGGAACTCGAAGAGCCGCTCCGGACGATCCGCGTGCGCCGCGGCACCATCTTTGAAGATGTCGTAATCAACTGAATTCGGTGCCTCGTTCCGCCATGAGGAAGAAGGAACTTTAGATGAAACATACCGCGTTCACGATCAATGAAGATGCCGAAGCTCTGCCGCAGCAATCGCTCTCGAGCGCGCGGGTGCCGCACCTGACGGCATCTGCGTTCTGTGTGACCGCCGCGACCCGCAGCGCGATCGAGAATGCCAGCGGGGATCGCCGTCTGACCCGGGTCAAGACCGAGATAAGCGAAGGCGGCATCGCCATGGCCTGCCGCGCGTTCGAGGCCAAGGCGACGCCGGCATTGCTGATCGTCGAAGCTGAAGGCGCCGGCGCGGAGTTGCTGAAGGAACTGGATGCGCTTGCCGAGGTGTGTGATCCCGGAACCAAGGTGGTGGTGATCGGTGCCTCGAACGACATCGCCCTCTACCGCGAGCTGACCGGGCGCGGGATCGCGGACTATCTCGTCGGCCCGATCACGCCACTGGCCTATGTCGCGATGGTACAGCGTCTTTTCACGCAGGAAGCGGCAGCGCGGCTCGGCAAGGTCTATGCTTTCGTGGGGGTGAAGGGCGGCGTCGGAACGTCGACCCTTGCGCAGAACATCGCTTGGACCATCGCGGAGGGGCAGGCCAGCCCAACGCTCTTGCTGGATCTCGATTTCCGGTTCGGATCGGCCGCCGTGAACCTTGACCTGACGCCGGTCACGGGCCTGGACAAATACATCAACGATCCCGACAAGCTGGACGCCGCGTTGCTGGACCGGCTTATCGTGCCGCGCGGAGACTACCTCAGCGTGCTGCCCGGTTTCGACGACCCGCTGGGCGATGTCGAGCCCGCGCCAGACGCGGTCGAGCGCCTTGTCGAGATCGCGCGCGCGTCGTTCCCCGTCGTGGTGCTTGACCTCCCGCATGACTGGTCGCCTGCCAGCCGCGACGCCCTGACATCGGCGGATGAGGTCATCGTCGTTGCCTCGCCCGATCTGACAAATCTGCGCAATGCGCGCGCGCTGATGGCGCAACTGCGCGCCCTGCGCCCCAACGATGCGATGCCAAGGGTCATTCTGAACGCCTGTCGGATGCCCCAGCGAAAGGAAGTCACACCCGATAAATTCGCCAAGAGCCTCGGTGTCGAAGACTGGACGACGATCCTGTTCGATCCGGCGACGTTCGGAAACGCCGCGGCGCAAGGGCGCGCGCTGGGCGAACTGTCCCCGCGCAGCAAGGTGCATGGCGCGATCAAACATCTCGCGCTGGACCTGATGTCGCGCGGCAAGGGGAAGCGGCGCAGCTGGCTTCGCAGGCTTATCGGCGGCGACTGAGCGCCGAACGGCTTCGCGGACCCCAACGCAACAGGAGAGACCCTTCATGACACGATCATTCGGCAGACGTCAGGCGCTGGAGACTGTGCAGCCCGTGATACCGTCCAGCCCCGACACGACCCGGACAAGCGTTGCGCCGCCGCGTCCCGCGGATGCCGCGCCGCGTCGATCTTCCGACAGGCCGTCGGCAAAAAAGCACGCCGCAGCCAAATCACCATCTTCGGAAAGCGCTGCCGAGTATATCGGTCTGAAAAAGGAAATCTTTGGCGCGTTGATCGAGTCGATCGACATCACCGAACTCGGCCAACTCGATACCGAGGCAGCGCGGCGCGAGGTCGGCAGTGTCGTGAGCGAGATCCTCGCGGCCAAGCGCGCCGTCCTGTCCAGCCGCGAGCAGACGGACCTGACCGAGGAAATCTGCAACGATGTTCTCGGCTATGGGCCTCTGGAACCGCTTCTGGCGCGCGACGACATCTCGGACATCATGGTGAACGGCACCAACCGGATCTATATCGAGGTCGGCGGCAAGGTCCAGCAGACGAACATCCGGTTTCGCGACAACGAACAGCTTCTCAACATCTGTCAACGCATCGTCAGCCAGGTCGGCCGCCGTCTCGACGAGGCCAGCCCGATTTGCGACGCGCGCCTGCCGGACGGAAGCCGCGTCAACGTGATCGCGTCGCCGCTGGCCATCGACGGCCCCAGCCTGACGATCCGGCGGTTCAAGAAGGACAAGCTGACGCTAGATGAGCTTGTCGGCTTCGGGTCGATCACACCGGAAGGCGCCGAGATCCTCAAGATCATTGGTCGTGTCCGCTGCAACGTCCTCATCTCCGGCGGCACCGGCTCGGGCAAGACGACGCTGCTGAATTGCCTGACCAAGTATGTCGACGCCGATGAACGGATCGTGACATGCGAGGACTCCGCCGAGCTTCAGCTTCAACAACCGCATGTCGTCCGGCTGGAAACCCGCCCCCCGAACGTCGAGGGCACCGGCGAGGTGACGATGCGCGACCTGGTGAAGAACTGCCTGCGCATGCGGCCCGAACGGATCATCGTCGGCGAGGTCCGTGGCCCCGAAGCCTTCGACCTGCTGCAGGCGATGAATACCGGGCATGACGGCTCGATGGGGACGCTGCACGCCAACACCCCGCGCGAGGCGCTGTCGCGCCTTGGTGCGATGATCACGATGGGCGGCTACGATCTGCCATCGCAGACCATCCAGGAAATGGCGGTCTCGTCCATTGATGTCATCATTCAGGCGGCGCGTCTGCGGGATGGCTCGCGGCGGATCACCCACGTAACCGAAGTGCTCGGCATGGAGGGCGACGTGCCGATCCTGCAAGACATCTTCGTCTACAAGATGCTGGGTGAGGATGAAGACGGCCGGATCCTCGGTCAACACCAGTCGACCGGAATTGGCCGACCGGCGTTCTGGGACCGGGCCCGGTATTTCGGAGAAGAAGACCGGCTGTCGCGCGCGCTTGAAGCGGCGACAGTATCCAACTGAGAGGCTGATGTGATGATGCCGCTATTCGATCCCACTCTTTTGATCGTTCCGCTCGCCGCGCTGGCGGCAGCCAGTCTGCTGCTCGCCGTCGCGATGCCATGGGTTCGCGCGCATGAGCGCAAACAGCGCCGGATGGCCCTGGTCCTCGGTGGTGATCGCGGCGCAAGCCGGACGGGCTCCACCGATGAGCAGAATGCTTCTACCCGTCGCAAGGGCATTGAGAAGACGCTGAAGGAAATTAATGAGCGCCAGTCGACCCGTCGTCCCCGACGCAATCGGCGCGACCTCGAACAACGTCTGCGCGAAGCCGGGCTGACATGGACCCCGCGCACCTACAGGATGCTGAGCGCCGGCGCCGGCGCGGTTACGTTTGTCGGGTCGTTGGGGTTCGGGCCGCTCGTGGCGGGCGGCATTGCGCTGGTGGCAGGACTTGCGCTGCCGCATTTCTATGTCGCGCTGGTGCGGCGGCGCCGTCTGGCCGCGTTTGCCGCCGGGTTTCCCGACGCGATCGACGTGATCGTCCGGGGTGTCCGCGCCGGGCGGCCGCTGGCCGATTGCCTGGCCATCGTGGCGGCTGACACCGACGATCCGATCCGGACGGAGTTTCGGCTGGTCGTCGAGGATCAGTCTGTCGGACTGCCCATTCAGGAAGCGATTGAACGGTTGGCAAAACGTGTGCCGCTCCAGGAAGTCGGATTTCTGACCATCGTGGTTGCGATCCAGAGCCGCGCGGGCGGCAGCCTGACCGAGGCTTTGGGAAACCTGTCAACGGTGCTGCGCGGGCGGCGGCAACTGCACGCCAAGGTCAAGGCGATGAGCGCGGAGGCCAAGACCTCGGCAGGCATCATCGGCTCTCTTCCGGTGATCGTGGCGGGCCTCGTTCAACTGACGACCCCTGATTACCTGTCGGTGCTCTACCAGACCGATCTGGGTCTGATGGTAATGGCCGCCTGTGCCGGCTGGATGTCGATCGGCGTGTTCGTGATGCGGCAGATGATCAACTTTGACATATAGAGGAATCCGATCGTGCAATTCGAGCTGACCGATACGCTGCTTCAACAGATGATCATCGCGCTTTCGGCCCTCTCCGTGGTGGCGATCGTACTGACACTGGCATGGCCATGGATTGCGCGCGACCGGTTCGCCGAGCGGATGCAACTGGTCGAGAAAGGCCTGCGCCAGTCGCGCGGCCGCGAGCCGTCCCGAGGCCGCGCGACCCGGCCTGCGCGCTCGGTGCTGTCCGCAAAGGCGCCGAACCCGGTTTTCGCGGAAATCGTCAAACGACTGAGCCTTGCGCGGGAGACCGATGATAGCGGCGCGTCGGAGTTGTTGCGGATGGCGGGCCTGCGCGGACGCGCGCCCCTGATCACCTTTCTCGCGTCGCGCCTGATTGCCGCCGTGGTGATGCCGGGTCTCGCCTTCGTCTACATCACCGTCGTATTGCAGCCGGATCTGCCAATCCTGATGGTGGTCGCCATGGCATCGGCCGGGGTGGTCATCGGCTACTGGCTGCCGTCGGTCTACGTCCACAACCTGATCGGCAAGCGGCACAGCAGCCTGCGCCGCAGTTGGCCGGATGCGTTGGACCTGCTGCTGATCTGCGTCGAGTCAGGGATGAGCAGCGAAGCCGCCTTTCGCAAGGTGGCCGAAGAAATCGGTAGCCAGTCGAAGGAGCTCGCAGAGGAGATGGCGCTGACCACGGCCGAACTGGCGTATCTGTCCGATCGCAGGCAGGCCTACGAGAACCTTGGCACGCGAACCGGGCTGGACAGCATCAAGGCCACCGTCATCGGCCTGATCCAGTCCGAGAAATACGGCACGTCGCTGGGACAGACGCTGCGTGTGCTCGCCAAGGAAAGCCGCGATTTCCGCATGGCGGCGGCCGAAAAGAAAGCGGCGTCGCTGCCGCCCAAGCTGACCGTGCCGATGATCCTGTTCTTTCTGCCGGTGCTTTTCGCCGTGATTGCGACGCCGGCGGTCCTCCAGGCCATCGGGACACCCTGACAATGACATGCGCGTGCCAACCGTCCCGCAATTGCGCCGCGCCCGTCAGGCCCTGCAATGGTCAAGGGCGCCGGGCGATCCGCGCACATGTCAGGGCTTCGGTGGGGTGTCGTCCCGGCACGCATCCGGGCGGCCCGAGGCAGCAAGCCGTGCCTGCTGGGTCCAGCGCTGGAGCGGGCCGGTCAGCGAGGCGTTTGTGCGTATCGCCTCTTCAAGCTGGGCGGAGGCCTCTGCAAGCGCCGGAAATCCGAGGAACCCGGCCCTCCCCGCTGTCTGGTGTGCGATCTTGCGAAGCGCTTCGACATCCGTCCGGTTGCGCCCGATCAAGCGCAGCTGCGTCACCAGATCCGCGCGACACGCCCGCAGACGGGACAAGGCCCCCGCATCCCCGAAGACGGCGCAGGCTTCCCTGAACGTATCGGGATCTTCGACGCCTTCTGTGGCCTCCTCGATCAGATCGCGTTCCGCCATGCGGTTCCCCCCGCGTCCATGCGACGTCCTTCTCAGACCACAAAGGCACCCCTCATGAAATACCCCAAATACTGCATCCCGGTCAAAGCGACGCTTGAAAACGGCAACCAGCACTTCGGCGGCATCCATGTCACCCAGAGCCAGCGAATTCTGGATGTTCTGTGTGACAATCGGGCCTTCATTCCGTTCACGCTCCGCGAGCGCACCATTTTGCTGAACAAAACCAGGTTGATGCAGGTTGATATCCTGACAATGGCCGAGATCACCGAAATGCAGAACATCCTGCCGGAACTGAACCTCGATTACCTGAGAGCGAACGTCTGGTGAGCCCGGTTGTTCGTTTCGTCACGCGCCGTCGCACAGGAGCCTTGAGCACCCCATGAACCTTCACCTGAACAAACTCGACGATGAAGCCGGTCGCATCGCGGCGCTCAAGCGCATCGATGCGCTGACCTACACGTCCGAGGCCAGCTTCAAGCATGTCACCGGACTGCTTAAACTGATCCTCGAGATGGAGATGGTCAGCATCAACTTCATCACCGAGGACAAGCAGATCATGAAGGCCCGCCAAGGGCTCGACCTTGCGGAGTCCCCGAGGGAGCTGGCGTTCTGCAACATCACCATCCGCAAATACGAGCCACTGATCATCGAAGACACGCATCAGGACACGCGTGTGCGGGACAATCCCTTCGTGACCGGGGCGCCCTTTCTGCGCAGTTATATCGGGGCCCCTTTGACAACGGTGGACGGCTACAATCTCGGCACGATCTGCGCCTTCGATCCCCGGCCGCGGACATTCACCGAGCGCGAGGTCGCCATGATCCGCAAATGCGCCGAACTGGTTATGAACCAGTTGGATCTGCGCAACCAGGCAAACCTCGACTTCCTGACCGAAGTCGCCAACCGTCGGAGCTTCCTGGCCGGATTGGAAAACGAAATGGCGCGGCAGCGCCGGAGCAAGGCAAATGCAACGGTCGCTTTCCTTGACATCGACTTCTTCAAACGGGTGAATGACATCTTCGGTCATCCGACCGGGGACCGAGTCTTGCGCGAATTCGCCGATATCGTCGTGGCGCAGTCCCGCCAAAACGATCTTGTCGCGCGTCTGGGTGGCGAGGAGTTTGCGGTTCTGTTGCCGGACACCGATCTGGACGCCGCCCGGATCTGGGCCGAGCGGATGCGAGAGAAGGTGGCCGAGACCCGGTTCGACGGAGAAAACGCCTTGAAGTTGACCGTCAGCGTCGGGTTGGCCGCGGTGGACGGCACACAGACGACCCCCGACGGGGTCATGCACATGGGCGACGTCGCTCTTTACGAGGCGAAGCGGCAGGGACGCGACCGCGTGACTATGCTGTGAGACGAGATATGTGCAAACACCCTCGCGTTCCTCCGAAAGGACATCCATGACGGGCGCAACGCCATCGACCACGGTCGATACAGCCAGGCTGACACGAGCCTTCGAAAACGGCGACCTGCGGTTGCACTACCAGCCAAAGGTCAACGTCTCCCGGCGCTGGCCCGAGATCGTCGGCTACGAGGCGCTGGCCCGCTGGCCGCTTGCAGGTGGCGGGTTCATTTCGCCGGATCTGTTCATCTCGCTGGCCGAGGAATGCGGGCTCATTCTGCCCTTCGACAGCTGGGTGATGGAAACCGTGTGCAAGGAGCTTGCGCGACCCAAGGCACACGCTACCCGGCCCGGCCCGGGCATGTCGGTCAATGTAAGCCCGCAGCATTTCAAGCAACCTTACTTCGCACAATCCGTCGCCGACATCCTGTCACGCACAGGCGCCGATCCCGCCGCCCTCACGTTGGAGATCACCGAAAGGGCCGTGCTGAGCAAGGACGAGACGACGTTGAAGAACACGCGTCTGCTGAACGAGATCGGTGTTTCTCTGTCGCTGGACGATTTCGGCACGGGCTATTCGTCGCTCTTTTACCTCAGGGACCTTCCCATCCAGGAGGTCAAGCTGGATCGCAGCTTCATCTCCGGACTTCCTTACCGGCACAGGGACGCGGCGATCGTGAACGCAACGATCAATCTGGCCGCGGAGCTGGGTCTGCTGGTGGTCGCAGAGGGTGTTGAACTGGCCCGGCAAGCCGAGTGGCTACGTCTGAAGGGATGTCAAACGATCCAGGGATTTCTCTATGGACGCCCTGCTGCGCGCGATTGGACGGATGCGGTGGAAAGCAATGTGATGGGTGGATCGGCACAATGATCTTGCCCCCATTTCACCGAACACCCAGCGGCTGCCGGGGCCCATCGGATACATCCCGCTGGCCGAGTCGCGGCGATTTGAGATCGGCTGAGTGTGCCAAGTTTAAAGCGTTTCGGCGGAAACGTGAGTCAAAGGATTCCCAAAGGGCTCTGTCTGTGATTCCTCCTGTGTAGGAGGGTGGATCCATGTCAGCAGCTTTGCCGAATGCGCTTCGTGTGCGGTTTCAGCAGTACATGGAAGAGGGATTGAGTGGTCGCGCGGCGGCGGCGCGTCTGAAGCTCTCGCCAGCCACCGGATCACGGTGGGCGCGTACGATCCGGCCATGGCCCGTGCAAGTGGCGCGGTGCGTCCTGCCCTCGGTCGTGACGGTGAAAGTCAGCGGGGCAAAGTCGTCGATGACGATCCAGGTCTGCGCAGCGACGATGGTGCAGGCGCCGGGCGCGAGGAGGGTTTCAATCTCATCCGCGGCGGCGCGGAACTCGGCGATCAGGGTGTTGGCGGGGGTGGTCATGGCGTGGCTCCTTCGAGTGAGTTGCATCGTTTCCGTGCAACCACCATCGCTCTGACGGGTCGATTATCGTAGGCAATTCCGAGCAATATCATGGCTTTATGATCGCCACGCCTGCCTCACGCGATGCGATCCGGATCAACCAGCGCGGCTTGCTCGGCCGCGTGGCGCTGGGCAGCGTCGGGTGGATCACGCTGCGCGTTGACCATGGCTTTGAGCAGCGCGCGGGCGACGGAGGCCACCTCGTCGGCCCCGGCGCTGGTGAGATGCACATCATGAATGGCGATGGCCTCGCCCAGATCGGTCAGGACATAGAGCGTGGCAAATTCCGCCTCGGGCGGGTCGCAGGTGATGGTGTCGCGATCATGGTCAGGCTCCCTGATCCTGCTTTTCGATCATGGCGAGGATGGCGCAGGCCATGCCGCCGAGGAATTCACCGCGGCGAAACACGATCTCGTCGATCTCGTTCTCGGTTGTGATGGTCGGCTCGACCGCCAGGCTCTCTGCCATGTGCGGCAGCAGGCGGACGGCCTCGGCGTTGTAGCGGTCTGCGATGGTCATGGGGCTGTCTCCGATCCGGTGCCTGGCGGGGCGCGATGCACCCGCCTTGTGGGGATCAGAGTCGCTCGACCGGGAAGTGTAATCAACTGAAATAGAAGATTTTCCGCGTTTATTTCCAATGCCTTGAGGAGGTTTCGAGGCGCCATGGAAGGTCTGTCCAAGCGCGCCTACGCCGCCCATGCCGGGCTCTCGCGCGGCGCGGTGCAAAAGGCGCGCAAGACCGGGCGGCTGGTGCTCTTTGCCCATGGCTCGATCGATGCCGCGGCGTCGGATGCGCGCCGCGCGACCAGTACGGATCCGGACCAGCAGATGCGGGCGCGGGGCGCTGCAAAAAGCGCTGGCGCGGGTGGGACCGGGGATGGCGGCAACGCTGCCGCGCCAGGCGCTGGCAGCACCTCCAGCCCCGGCGACAGCGCCTCCTATCTCAAGGCGCGCACCGCGCTGACCGTCTACCAGGCACAGGAGCGCCAACTGACGATCCAGCGCAAGAAGGGCGCGCTGGTCGATCGCGCCCGCGCCGAAACGCTGGTGTTTCGCCTCGCGCGGCAGGAGCGCGACGTCTGGATCACCTGGCCCACCCGCGTGGCCGCGCTTATGGCCGCGCAATTGTCCGCAGATATGGAGAGTGCATCCGGGACACCCGTGACGATCGAGACGGCTATCCTGCAAAGGGTGCTGGAAGCCCATGTCCGAGAGCAACTCGATGCCCTGGCCGACCGCCGGGTCTCGCTTGAATGATGAGGAGGCAACATCTGACCTGACTGCAGACCTTGACCTCGGGTTCGACGGGCCCGAGGATATCCTGCGTGCCTGGCGGCGTGGCCTGTGCCCAGACCCGGACCTCACGGTATCGGCCTGGGCGGATGCGCACCGCTGGCTGTCATCGCGCGCCTCGGCCGAGCCCGGGCGCTACCGCACCGCGCGCACGCCATATCTGCGCGAGATCATGGATGCGCTCTCGCCGGGGCACCTGGAGACGCAGGCCGGGGTCGAGACCGCCGCTGTGGCGTCCGAGACAGAGCCTGACAAACCGACGGAGCCCCAGGCCGGGCGCATCACCAGGTCACGGCGGCGCGGCTGGCGTGTCAGCACGCCCAAGTACATGGAGTGATCAGAAACCGGAGAAGACCATGTCGAGTGCGCCGCGGATCTCGTAATCAAAGCCGGAGAGGTCAGCGACGGGCGGTGCCTTGAGCAGGGCGGACGGAATCGCAGCCATCTCGGCCGTGTGCAGCACATGCGTTGCCCCGTCGATCTCGAAGACGGGCTCGAGTCGCCCGATGGCCTTCGGCCCAATGGCGACGGGCACCAGCGGCGCAACAACGCGGGTGCCGGTCTCAACCAGGTCGGTCTGAAGGTCGAGCACCATCCGATTGCCGGCGATCCGATAGACCTGGAACTGCGCCATCAGTCGGTCTTCAGGACCTGAAGATCGGCCAGCGGGGTGCCATGAGCCTCGATCCAGGCGCGGCGCTCGGCAATCGCTCCGGCATTCTCCCGAGCCCAGGCTTCGGCTTTGGCCGCGCGCACAGCCTCGGCCAGCGCGGCATCGCTGATCGCCGACACATTCAGGCCCAGCTCCCGCGCGGCGGCGAGATTGGTGGCACTGAGGGTGATGTTCGTGCGCTGCTTCTCGGTGGTGCTGTGCGGCATTGGGGATCCTCCTGCAACATATGAAATATACACACCAGACGTGTGCACGACAAGATCGCTGCGCACCCGGCAACACGGGACAGAAATGACCCTTGATGACCTCAAATCCCGCCACGGCGCTCTGCTGGCGTCGCGCTACAGCGGCACGCGCAGCGTCAGCTATGACGGCAAGAGCGTCACCTACGGCTCGGACGCCGAAATGGCGGCAGCGATTGCGGATATCGAACGCCGTATCGCGGCCATGGAGCGCGGCGTCGGACGTATTCTTCGGCCCCATGCCGTGAAGGATCTATGATGAACTGGCGGCAGCGCCTCGGGGCGTTCATCGGCGGGTTCGATGCGGGCCAGCACCACCGCCGCCTGCGGGGCTTCCGCGCCACGCGCGCCCACGTCAACGCGCTGATCGCGGCCTCGGGTCCTGACATCACCGCCCGCGCCCGCTGACTGGTGCGCAACAATGGCTATGCGGTGAATGCGGTGGAAAGCTGGGCGGCCAACACCGCCAGTGACGGGATCAAGCCGATCTCGAAGATCACCGATCCCGCCCGCAAGGAGGAGCTGCAGCGCCTCTGGCTCGCCTGGACCGACGAGGCCGATGCCGAGGGGCTGACGGATTTCTACGGGCTGCAGCGCCGCGCAGCGCGCGAGGTCTTCATCGCAGGTGAGGTCTTCTTTCGCATCCGGCCACGCCGCGCCGAGGACGGGCTGACCGTGCCGCTGCAGCTGCAGATGCTGCCCGCCGAAATGCTGCCGCTGGAGAAGAGCGGTGTTGCTGCGAACGGCAATGCGATCCGCCAGGGGATCGAGTTCGACCGGATCGGGCGGCGTGTGGCCTATCACTTCCTGCGCCGCCATCCCGGCGACAGCACCGATCCGGGGTTGGCGGGCGAGGTGGTGCGCGTGCCGGCATCGGAGATCATCCACGTGATCGACCCGGTCGAGGGCGGTCAGCTGCGTGGCGTCTCGAAACTTGCCCCGGCGATCGTGAAGCTGTTCCTGCTCGACCAGTACGATGATGCCGAGCTCGACCGCAAAAAGGTCGCGGCGATGTATGCGATGTTCGTCACCTCGCCGGCGCCGGAAAACCCGCTCGCGCCGCCCGAGGACGAGGACGGCATGGGCGGGCTGGAAATCAGCCCCGGGCAAGTCGTGCGGCTCGATCCGGGTGAGGATGTCACCGTCGGCCAGCCCGCCGACAGCGGGGCGACGTATGAGCCGTTCCAGTACCGCACGCTGCTGCAGATCTCGGCGGCGCTGGGCATCCCCTATCCGTACCTCGCCAATGACATGGTGAAGGGGAACTTCTCCAACTCGCGGCTTGCCCTGATCGAGTTCCGGCGCCGTGTGTCGGCCTGGCAGCACTCTGTCATGGTCTACCAGCTGTGCCGGCCGGTCTATGCCCGCTGGATGGATACGGCGGTGCTCTCGGGCGCGCTGTCCCTGCCGGACTACGAGGCCGACCGGTCCCGGCTGCTGACCGCCGACTGGCTGCCAACCAAGTGGGACTGGGTCGATACCTTGAAGGACGCCAATGCCGAGATCGCCCAGATCGAGGCGGGCCTCAAATCCCGCACGCAAGCTATCGCCGAGCGCGGCTATGACGCCGAGCAGGTCGATCGCGAGATCGCCGCGGAACACGCCCGCGAGTACGCGCTGGGCCTCGACTTCCGCCGGCCGGGTTCACCGGCACAGGGCGCATCTGAGGCGGTGCCGGACGAAAACGCGGACCATGACGCGAGCGACAGTGACGACGCAGACGTGAAGTACACTCCCAAGGATAGCGAAGATGGATAGGTCTTACGCTGTAAGCAAACGCACGCCCGGCAGGCGCGCCGCCTTGCGATCAAACGTGACCAGTTCGCTTGCATCAGCACGCCGGGCGGCGGCCGCAATCATCAGATCGGCAAAGCCGAAGCCATCGTTGCGATAGCGGTCGACAGCCACGCCCACCTCATCGGCCGCCTCGATCTCCAACTCAATTGCCGTCAACAGGCCATCCAGCGCAGCGGCAATGTCGGCGCGCTGGTAGCCATAGGCACGCTCGAGCACCCAGACGAGTTCGACAAGAACCTCCCGGCCAACAAATCCGGGAGCCGCATCGGTCAGCTTGTCCATAACGGTATTGGCGATGCCCGCCTGTTCGGGATCGTCCTGCACGAGGAAGCGGACCAGAACATTGGTATCGAGCGCAATCATGCGCCAGACATTCCACTCTCTGTGGCGCCGCCAGCGATCGCTTCATCCATCTCGTCCAGCGAAACAGGCTTTTGCCCCGACCGCACCAGGGCGCCCCGCAAGTCCTTGACCGACCGCGCCTTCACGATACGGACCTCGCCGTCGAGGATCACATAGCGCACGCGGTCACCGCTCGTGAGACCAAGGGCTGCCCGGACGTCCCGGGGTAGTGTGGTCTGGCCTTTGACCGTAACGGTCGATTCCTGCATCTGCAGATTCCTTACATAATTCACTTTCTCCTTACCACTTTGCGATATGAAATGCAAAGTCAAGCCGAGGACGGCCCCTGATGCTCCATGCCCGCATTGCCGCGCGCGCCTTCAACACGCCGCTGCTGGTCGAGCCCTCCAGCTCTCCTTCCGCATGCAGCGCAGCGGGCAATTGCAGGCAACCGTGAGCCTCGTGGCGCAGGGCGAGGCGCGGGCCACGGCTTCGGCGGCGGGCACGCTGGCCACCTTCGACCTCAAGCGGTTCGGAAACTTCAACGGCGCGATCCGGCGCGACGGCGCCCTGCTGGTGGCGTACACCCCGGCCGAGCAGGCGCGCGTGGCAGACGAGGTGGCCGCGCTGCCGGAGGGGGCAGCGATCATGGAGTGGCTGGCGGATTACGCGGTGATGCGGGAGCAGGCGCGGGTGTGCTCCGGCCAATGAATTGCACGCAACGCTCAGACCCGTGGCGCGAGCGCGGTCCTATCTCCTGCGCGTTCGGAACACATTTCGGAATTACGGTGCCCAGCCTGGTCGGCGTTCGCACGGCATCGCGCCGGCGATGCACCTGTTCAGATAAGGCCGCGGTCCTCCAACGCCTCTTCGCCGACCAGATCAGTAATAAGTGCAATATGATCGGCAGATAGCATGTATCGCTCTTCCCTGGGCTCCGGCGACGGTATGAGATCTGCCATACCTGCCTTAAGAAGGTCCCGTGACACACCATTTTCAATCACCCCTTCGACCCCCTCATGGATGAAGTTGCGCGGAATCTCGACGCCGGGCTCCAACTGGATACCATTGGCGCTGGCGCTCGCGATCAAGGCATAGGCGCAACGTGCTGTCGGCTGTCGTGGTGACGAATGTGGCGTGCTGGGCAGCACCCGAGCGATTTGGCTGATCGGCTTGATTGGCACGCTTTTCACAGGCCCAATACCTTGAAGAAACCGGTTGAGCGCGGCACGCTCGGGATTGCTCTCTGGACTGCCAGACAACGTCGCCTCGTGCCTGGCGACGCTGAACGGCGAGGAGCCCGCTGCCCGGCCGACGCCGCCGGCAAGATTTGTCAACGTGCCGCCCTCGTGCAGTCGGCCAATCCTACCGATCAGCCAGGCTTCCCGTTCCAGACAGTCTTGCTCTCGATTTCGCGGAAAGACGTTATCAATCAAATAGAGAACAGAGTTGCCGCTGTTGAGAATCTTGCGGATTACGTTGCATTTGAAGGGATTGCTCTCGCCAATGGGGTGGTTCTGTCGGGCTTCGGCTTCATGCGCGAGGGCACGCCGGTGAACGCCTTTGCCAGCATAAAATGGTGTCCGATCTGGTCGGCAGAGAACATAGACGTAGGTCTGATCGCCCAAGGCTGACAGGAAAGCCTCAAGCTTGTCCCGCGAACCGTAAGCGCCGGCTGGGCCCCACGGGCTTTTCAGCTTGACGGCTGGAAGTTCCAGGGGAGCA
>QVQC01000064.1 GCA_003428585.1 Nioella halotolerans | reverse complement strand
ACGTGACCGATCGTGCCGATGTTGCAATGCGGCTTGCCGCGCTCAAACTTTGCTTTTGCCATGATGGCCTCCTTGATGTGTGGCGGTGGGTGCAGACACGCACCCTACGAGGGGAGAGGGCGCGGGGGTGTCCCCGCACCGCTGCTTATGCGTATTTCGACTGGATCTCGTCCGAGATGTTCTGCGGCACCGGATCGTAGTGATCGAACTGCATCGTGAACTGCGCGCGGCCCGAAGACATGGAGCGCAGGGTGTTGATGTAGCCGAACATGTTGGCCAGCGGCACGAAGGCGTCAATCGCGACAGCATTGCCGCGCGGGGCCTGCCCCGACACCTGCCCGCGACGCGAGGTCAGGTCGCCGATGATGCTGCCGGTATATTCCTCCGGCGTGACCACCTCGACCTTCATCATCGGTTCCAGAAGCTTTGCACCGGCCTTGCGCAGACCTTCCCGCATCGCCATCCGCGACGCGATTTCGAAGGCCAGAACCGAGGAGTCCACGTCGTGGAACTTGCCATCGACAAGCGCAACCTTGAAGTCGATCACCGGGAAGCCCGCCAGCGGACCCGAATCCATGACCGACTTGATCCCCTTTTCGACGCCGGGGATGTATTCCTTCGGAACGGCCCCGCCAACGATGCGGGACTCGAAGGAATACCCTTCTCCGGGTTCGGTCGGCGCGATCTCCAGCTGCACTTCGGCGAACTGACCGGAGCCACCCGACTGCTTCTTGTGGGTGTAGGTATGGTTGATCTTCGACGAGATCGTTTCGCGATAAGCCACCTGCGGCGCGCCGATATTCGCCTCGACCTTGAACTCGCGCTTAAGGCGGTCGACGAGGATATCAAGGTGAAGTTCGCCCATGCCCTTCATAATCGTCTGGCCGGATTCGAGGTCCGTCTCGACCCGGAAGGACGGGTCTTCGGCGGCCAGCCGGGCCAGGCCCTGGCTCATCTTCTCCTGGTCGCCCTTGGTCTTGGGTTCGACCGCGATCTCGATGACGGGATCGGGGAAGGTCATCGTTTCCAGCACAACCTGCGCCTTGGGATCGCAGAGCGTGTCACCGGTGGTGGTGTCTTTCAGGCTGGCCAGCGCGATGATGTCGCCGGCATAGGCCGTCTCGATCTCGGTCCGGTCGTTCGAGTGCATCATCATCATGCGACCGATGCGCTCTTTCTTGCCCTTGGTCGAGTTCTGGACGGTATCGCCCTTGCTGAGTGTGCCCGAATAGATCCGGGTGAAGGTCAGGCTGCCCACGAACGGGTCGTTCATGATCTTGAACGCCAGACCGGAGAACGGCATCTCGTCATCCGCGCGCCGCGGAATGTTGCGCGTCTCCGTCTCGTCGGTCGGGTCGAAACCCATGTAATCGACCACGTCCAGCGGGCTGGGCAGGTAGTCGATCACGGCATTCAGCAGCGGCTGCACGCCCTTGTTCTTGAACGCGGATCCGCCCAGAACCGGGACGAAGGCCAGCGACAGGGTGCCCTTGCGGATCAGATTGCGCAGCGTGTCGACATCAGGCTCCTCGCCATCGAGATAGGCCATCATGGCGTCGTCGTCCTGCTCGACGGCATTCTCGACCAGCTTTGCGCGCCATTCATCGGCGGTTGCACGCAGCGAGTCGCGGATCTCTTCCTGGAACCAGGTCGCGCCAAGGTCTTCGCCGCGCCACACCCATTCCTTCATGGTCACGAGGTCGATGATGCCTTCAAGCTCATGCTCGGCCCCGATCGGGATCTGCACGGGGCAGGCAATGGCGCCGGTGCGCTCCTCGATCATGTGAACGCAGTTGAAGAAATCGGCACCGATCTTGTCCATCTTGTTGACGAAGACGATGCGCGGAACCTTGTAGCGGTCGGCTTGACGCCAGACGGTTTCGGTCTGCGGCTCGACGCCGGCATTGGCATCGAGCACGGCAACCGCGCCATCAAGCACGGCCAGGGAGCGTTCCACCTCGATGGTGAAATCGACGTGGCCGGGCGTGTCGATGATGTTCATCCGGTACTTTTGGGAATCGGCCTGCTTGCCGTCCTCGGTGCGTTCCCAGAACGTGGTGGTCGCAGCCGAGGTGATGGTGATGCCGCGTTCCTGTTCCTGCTCCATCCAGTCCATGGTGGCGGCGCCGTCATGCACCTCACCAAGGTTGTGGGACTTGCCGGTGTAGAAAAGAATGCGTTCGGAACAGGTGGTCTTGCCCGCGTCGATGTGGGCCATGATCCCGAAATTCCGGTATCGGTCGAGCGGATAGTCGCGTGCCATGGGTTCGGTCCTTAGGCGATAGAAAAGGGAGGACGCACCGGGGGACCATTCCCCCGGCGCAAGAGTTTACCAGCGGTAGTGGCTGAACGCCTTGTTGGCATCGGCCATCTTGTGGGTATCTTCCCGCTTCTTGACGGCGGACCCCCGGCTGTTGACGGCATCGACCAGTTCCCCGGCCAGACGTTCTTCCATCGTGTTTTCGTTCCGGGCGCGCGATGCGGCGATCAGCCAACGGATGGCGAGCGCTTCGCGGCGCTCCGGGCGCACTTCGACGGGCACCTGGTAGGTGGCGCCACCGACGCGGCGCGAGCGCACCTCGACCGACGGCTTGATGTTGTCGAGCGCTTCGTGGAAAACCTCGACGGGGGCGCGCTTTAGCTTGCCCTCGACCCGGTCAAACGCGTTGTAGACGATGCGTTCTGCGACCGACTTCTTGCCGTCGATCATCAGGTTATTCATGAACTTGCTCAGAACCTTGTCGCCGAACTTGGCGTCGGGCAGGATCTGGCGCTTTTCAGCGGCGTGGCGACGGGACATCTGGTGATCCTCTTACTTGGGGCGCTTGGCGCCATATTTGGAGCGACGCTGGCGACGATCCTTGACGCCCTGCGTGTCGAGCACGCCGCGCAGGATGTGATAGCGCACACCGGGAAGGTCCTTCACACGGCCGCCACGGATCAGGACAACGGAGTGCTCCTGAAGGTTGTGGCTTTCACCGGGGATGTAGCTGATGACCTCGTAGCCATTGGTCAGGCGCACCTTTGCCACCTTCCGCATCGCCGAGTTCGGCTTCTTCGGGGTGGTGGTATAGACCCGGGTGCAAACGCCGCGTTTTTGCGGGTTGCCCTCGAGGTGCATGGATTTGTTCGATCGTCTCTTGGCCTGCCGCGGCTTGCGGATCAGCTGTTGAATCGTCGGCATTCGGTTCCCCGTTTCGCTCGTTCATGACATTTGGCGCTGTCGCATGCGCGAAAACACCAATACCGCATGTGCCCCTTCCCTACCTGGAGGACACAGCGGTGGAATTCTCAGAGGATCGGGGCACCAAAACGGCCCGGATCATGACCACTCAAATCTGTTTACCCGGCCAGCGTGGGCTCTGGCGCACACCGGCTGGGTGAGGCGGCGTATAGGGGGAATCGGGTAGGGTGTCAACAGGATCCCGATCGCGTCATCCCTGCACCACCGCCCGCCGCGTCAGCCGTTCGCGGTAGAGCGTGAAGATCCCCGTCATCACCACGATGGAGGCCCCGGCAAGGGTCAGCAAGCTTGGCCAGTCGCCGAAGACCAGCCACCCCAGAAGCAAGGCCCAAACGAGCGCCGTATAGCGGAACGGCGCGACGAAACCGATCTCGCCTACCCGCATTACCATGATGGAAAAGACGTAGCCGCCGACGATGAACACCGCCGCGCCGGCGATCAATCCCACCTCGCGCGGGCCGGCCGGCTGCCAGCCCTGCCACAGCATCGCCACGCCGCCGAACACTCCGACGGCAAGCGCGGTCATGACGGCAATCGCCATGCTTGGCACCTGCGCCGACATGCGGCGTGTGAAAAGATCGCGCGCGGTGACCAGCAATACCGCCAGAAGGGCCGAGAGGGAATGGATGTTGAACCCCTCCGCCCCCGGTTTCACGATCATCAGCACACCGGCGAACCCGACGAGGATCGCGGCCAGCCGTTTCCAGCCCACCGGTTCGCCCAGAAAGACCGCCCCCGCCAGCGTCACCGTCAACGGCATCGCGGCAAGGATGGATGTGACGTTGGCCAGCGGCATGTGCATCAGCGCGTAGAGAAACGCACACATCGAGGCGATTTCCGCCGCCGTGCGCCCGGCAACCACCGCGATATCGCCGCGCGGGATCGCAAGGCTGCGCAACCCCATCGCCCAAGCCAAAGCCGCGATCATCAGGGTCGTGAGGATCCCGCGCAGGAACACGATCTGAAACAGCGGCAAATCGCCTGACACGAGCTTCACGCAGGTATCGTTGAAGGTGAAGGCGGCCATGCTTCCCATCATGAGAAGCGCGCCTTTCAGGTTGGGCGAAAGGGTCATTCCATACCGCTGTCAGGGACGAACGCCTTCTACATCAACGCCATGGCCTGTTCCGGGTCAAGCCCGAACCGCGCCCGCAACATCTCGTGCGCCTCTGCGCCGGGGATCGGCACCGCGCCGGGCGGAATCGACCGCCCGGAATCGTTATGGCGGTGCAGGGTCCGCAGGAACATGCGCTCTGTCGGGTCCGACCACATGCGCGCATGGGCCGCGATCCGTCGGTGGTTCCAGCGAAACATGTTGGACTGACCGTCACGCTTGGTGACCATCGCGCTTGCAAGGCCGAGCGGTGCGATTTCCCGGAAATCGTGGAACGGGTCTTGGCGGTCCGTCATGTCCCAGTAGATGCCGCGGTGAAAGGCGATCACGGCGGGGGTGTCGGCATCGGCCCAACCCATGCGCAAAAGCTGGTCCGCGACGGCACGGGTTCGCGCGATGTAGTCCACCGCGACCGCGTCGTCATCGTCGATCCGGAACCCGGTGATGAAATCGGCGCTGTCATTGGTGCCACGCCGATAGGCCCGCTTGGTGGCGTTGAGCGGCCCGTTCGGTTCGAGGGCACAGATTTGCAGGAACGGGTATCGCTCCCCGAGGCTTTTCAGCCGCTTGCGAAACCGCATGGGCATCGAGGTTCCGATCAGCACGACCAGCCGGAAATCCATGTCCGTCTGCGCCGCCAGCGAGGGCAGGCAGATCGTCTCGAAAAGCGCGAAACGGCGGTTCATGCGTGACTGTTCGTAAAGCATCTCCGCCAACTGGTCGCGCTCGAGCTTCGACGCCTCGAACCCGCCCGACCCCAGATAGGAGAACCGGCAAACGCCCACGATCTGATTCTCGAAACTGCCCGCCATGCCCGCGCCTCATCCATGCTGCCCGGATCGATCCTAGTCCAATGGCGCGATCCTGTGAATCCCCCTGCCCCGGAATGGAAAACCCCCCGCCAGACAGGCCGGCGGGGGGTGCTTTTTGTGTCGAGGAGTTCAGTCCTCGGTCGGTGTCGACTCGCTGCCGAACACGTCCTCGGCCTCCGACGTTTCCGGCGCGGCGAGCGCTGCCGCCGCTTCGGCCTCGGCGCGGGCCGCTTCGATGACCACGTTGTCACGCTCTTGCGCGACGCGGCGGACCTGCTGGGTTGCGCCGCCGGTGCCGGCCGGGATCAGCCGGCCGACGATGACGTTCTCCTTGAGGCCGACCAGCTTGTCACGCTTGCCTTGAACCGAGGCTTCGGTCAGCACCCGCGTGGTTTCCTGGAAGGAGGCCGCCGAGATGAAGGACCGAGTCTGCAGGCTTGCCTTGGTGATCCCCAGAAGGATCGGCTCGCCCTTCGCCGGACGACCACCCTTGGTGATCGCCTTCTCGTTGGCCTCGTCGAATTCCACCTTGTCGACATTCTCGCCCTTGAGAAGGGTCGTCTCGCCGGAATCGAGGATCTCCCACTTTTGCAGCATCTGGCGAACGATCACCTCGATGTGCTTGTCGTTGATCTTCACGCCTTGCAGGCGATAGACGTCCTGAACCTCGTTGATGAGGTAGTTGGCAAGCGCCTCGATCCCCAGGATCCGCAAGATGTCGTGCGGGGCCGGGTTGCCATCCATGATGTAGTCGCCCCTCTGGACGAAATCGCCCTCGGCCACCGGGATGTGCTTTCCCTTGGGCACCATGTATTCGACCGGTTCAAGGCTGTCATCGGCGGGCGTAATGCCGATACGGCGCTTGTTCTTGAAGTCGCGGCCGAATTTCACGTAGCCGTCGATTTCGGCGATGATCGCGTGATCCTTCGGGCGCCGCGCTTCGAAGAGTTCGGCCACACGCGGCAGACCGCCGGTGATGTCCTTGGTCTTGGCCCCTTCACGCGGGATCCGCGCCACGACCTCGCCCGCCGAAACCTGCTGGCCGTCCTCGACCGACAGGATCGCGTCCACCGACATCGGGTAGGTGACCGGGTTGCCAACGTCGTTGCGCACCGGTTCGCCATCCTCGCCGACGATGAAGATCTCCGGCTTCAACTCGTTGCCCTTGGGCGCCGAACGCCAGTCCGACACGATCTTCTGGGTCATGCCGGTCGCGTCGTCGGTATCCTCGCGCACGGAGATGCCCGAGGTCAGATCGACGAATTTCACCGTGCCCGGCTTTTCCGCGATGATCGGCAGGGTGTAGGGATCCCATTCGAACAGGCGCTGCCCGCGTTCGATGCTCGCCCCCTCCTCGACATGGATCTTCGAGCCGTATCCGGGCTTGTAGCTGGCCCGCTCCACGCCCTGATCGTCTAGGATGGCGATCTGCATGTTCCGGCCCATGACGATCAACTCACCCGCCGGGTTGGTCAGCGTGTTGGAATTGCGGAACGCCACCTTGCCGCCCTGACCAGCCTCCTGGAAGGATTGCTGGCTGCCCTGCGCGACGCCGCCGATGTGGAATGTCCGCATCGTCAACTGCGTGCCGGGTTCGCCGATCGACTGCGCCGCGATGATGCCGACCGCCTCGCCGGTATTGACGCGGGTGCCGCGTGCAAGGTCGCGACCGTAGCAGGTGGCGCAGACGCCTTCCTCGGCCTCACAGGTCAGCGGGCTTCGGATGCGCATGGACAGAACCCCGGCCGAGTCGATCGCATCGGCCTTGCGCTCGTCGATCAACTCGCCCTCCGCGACAATGAGGTCTTCGGTACCCGGCACGAAGACATCCTCCGCAGCGGTGCGGCCGAGAATCCGTTCCGCCAAGGTCGAGACGATCTCGCCGTCTCGGGTCGCGGCCTCTGCCGTGATCGAGTTGGCGGTGCCACAGTCGACCTCGCGCACGATGCAATCCTGCGCCACGTCGACCAGACGGCGGGTCAGGTAGCCGGAGTTCGCCGTCTTCAGCGCCGTGTCCGACAGGCCCTTGCGCGCCCCGTGGGTGGAGTTGAAGTACTCCAGCACGGTCAGGCCTTCCTTGAAGTTCGAGATGATCGGCGTTTCGATGATCTCTCCGTTCGGCTTGGCCATCAGCCCGCGCATCCCGCCAAGCTGCTTCATCTGCGTGACCGAGCCACGCGCCTTGGAATCGGCCATCATGAAGACGCTGTTGGGTTCGAGCTCCGCCCCGTTTTCATCGTATCGGGTGGCCGAGATCGTTTCCATCATCGCGGCGGTGACCTTGTCGTTGCAGATACCCCACGCGTCGGTCACCTTGTTGTATTTCTCGCCCTGCGTGATCAGGCCGTCCATGTATTGCTGTTCGAATTCCTTGACCTGTTCGCGCACGCCATCGACGATTTCCCACTTGTTGTCGGGGATCACCATGTCGTCCTTGCCGAAGGAAATCCCGGCCTTGAACGCCTCGCGGAAGCCAAGGCCCATGATCTGGTCACAGAAGATGACCGATTCCTTCTGCCCGCAGTAGCGGTAAACGGTGTCGATGACCTGCTGCGCCTCGCCCTTCTTGAGAAGGCGGTTCACCAGTTCAAAAGGCGCCTTGGCGTTGAGCGGCAGAAGCGCGCCCAACTTCAAGCGGCCCGGCGTCGTCTCGTAACGCTTGAGGACTTCGTTGCCTTCCTCGTCGATCTGCTTGATCCGCGCGGTGATCTTGCTGTGCAGGTGGACGATGCCGGCGTCGAGCGCGTGCTGAACCTCGTCGAAATCGGCGAACGCCATGCCCTCGCCGGGCATCCCCTCGCGTTGCAGGGTCAGGTAGTAAAGGCCAAGCACCATGTCCTGCGAGGGCACGATGATCGGCGCGCCGTTGGCCGGCGACAGCACGTTGTTCGTCGACATCATCAACACGCGCGCTTCCAACTGCGCCTCAAGGCTCAGCGGCACGTGCACGGCCATCTGGTCGCCGTCGAAATCGGCGTTGAAGGCGGAACAGACCAGCGGGTGAAGCTGGATCGCCTTGCCCTCGATCAGCACCGGCTCGAACGCCTGAATGCCGAGGCGGTGCAGCGTCGGCGCCCGGTTCAACAGCACGGGGTGTTCGCGGATCACCTCGTCAAGGATATCCCAGACCTCGGGACGTTCCTTTTCGACCAGCTTCTTGGCCTGCTTCACGGTGCTGGAAAGCCCCTTGGCCTCCAGCCGCGAATAGATGAAGGGCTTGAACAGTTCCAGCGCCATCTTCTTGGGCAGGCCGCATTGGTGCAGGCGCAATTCGGGACCCGTCACGATGACCGAGCGTCCCGAGAAGTCGACCCGCTTGCCCAGAAGGTTCTGCCGGAACCGGCCCTGCTTGCCCTTGAGCATGTCGGAAAGCGATTTCAGCGGCCGCTTGTTGGCCCCGGTGATGACCCGGCCCCGACGCCCGTTGTCAAACAGCGCATCGACCGATTCCTGCAGCATCCGCTTTTCGTTGCGGATGATGATGTCGGGCGCGCGCAACTCGATCAGCCGCTTGAGGCGGTTGTTGCGGTTGATCACCCGGCGATAGAGGTCGTTGAGGTCGGACGTGGCGAACCGGCCGCCATCCAGCGGCACCAGCGGGCGCAGTTCCGGCGGAATGACCGGGATGACCGTCATGATCATCCATTCCGGGCGGTTGCCCGATTCAAGGAAGCTTTCGACGATCTTCAGCCGCTTGATGATCTTCTTGGGCTTCAGTTCGCCGGTCGCCTCTTTCAGGTCCTCGCGAAGCTGCGCGGCCTCGGCCTCAAGGTCGATGTTCTGCAACATCTCGCGGATCGCCTCGGCGCCGATATTGGCCTGGAACGCGTCGGTGCCGTAGGCATCCTCCGCGTCCATGAACTCCTCCTCGGTCATCAACTGGCCGTAGGTCAGGTCCGTCAGGCCCGGCTCGATCACCACGTAGTTCTCGAAATAGAGGATGCGTTCCAGATCGCGCAGCGTCATGTCCAGCATCAGGCCAATGCGGCTGGGCAGCGACTTGAGGAACCAGATATGCGCCACCGGCGCGGCCAGTTCGATATGGCCCATACGCTCGCGGCGGACCTTTTGAAGCGTGACTTCAACACCGCATTTCTCGCAGACGACGCCGCGATACTTCATCCGCTTGTATTTGCCGCACAGGCACTCGTAGTCCTTCACGGGCCCGAAGATGCGCGCACAGAACAACCCGTCACGTTCGGGCTTGAAGGTGCGGTAGTTGATGGTCTCGGGCTTCTTGATCTCGCCGTAGGACCACGAAAGGATCCGTTCCGGGCTGGCAAGGCTTACCTTGATCTCGTCAAAGACCTTTTGCGGGGCCAGCGGGTTGAACGGGTTGTTGGTGATTTCCTGGTTCATAACCAATTCCTAAGCTTGGGGCGGGAGAGGCGCGATCCTTCGACGAAGGATCGCCAATGCGCATATTCGACGAATATTCGCCCTTACTCCTCATCCTCCGCGTCCAGCAGTTCCATGTTGAGGCCGAGGCCGCGCACTTCCTTGACGAGCACGTTGAACGATTCCGGCACGCCGGCCTCGAAATTGTCCTCGCCCTTGACGATGCTTTCATAGACCTTGGTCCGGCCGGCCACGTCATCCGATTTCACCGTCAGCATCTCCTGCAGGGTGTAGGCGGCGCCGTAGGCTTCCAGCGCCCAGACCTCCATTTCGCCGAGACGCTGACCGCCGAACTGCGCCTTGCCGCCAAGCGGCTGCTGCGTGACGAGGCTGTAGGGCCCGGTCGAACGGCCGTGAATCTTTTCATCCACGAGGTGGTGCAGCTTCAGCATGTACTTGATGCCGACGGTCACCGGCCGGGCGAACTTTTCCCCCGTGCGGCCGTCATAGAGGTCGGACTGGCCCGATGTGTCGAACCCGGCCCGCGCGAGCGCATCGTTCACGTCAGGCTCCTTGGCGCCGTCGAAGACCGGCGTCGCGATCGGAACGCCGCGGGTGACATTGCCGGCCATCTCGACGAGTTGCTCTGCTTCCGCATCGGCCATGATCTCGTCGTAGACACCGCCATAGGCGATCTTCATGGCGTCGCGTACCGGGGTCATGTCGCCGGTACGGCGATAATCCTGCAATGCCTCGTCGATCTTGAGGCCCAGACCGCGCGCAGCCCAGCCCATATGCGTCTCAAGGATCTGCCCGACATTCATCCGGCTCGGCACGCCAAGCGGGTTGAGCACGAAATCCACCGGGGTGCCATCGGCAAGGAAAGGCATATCCTCCATCGGGACAACCTTGGAAATCACGCCCTTGTTGCCGTGACGCCCAGCCATCTTGTCACCCGTCTGAAGCTTGCGCTTCACCGCGATGAAGACCTTGACCATCTTCATCACCCCCGGCGGCAGGTCGTCGCCGCGGCGGACCTTTTCGACCTTGTCCTCGAACCGGTGATCGAGCGCGCGCTTCTGCGCCTCGAACTGTTCATGCAGGGCCTCGACCTCCGCGGCGTCCTTCTCGTCCGCGAGGGCAAGCTGCCACCACTGGCCACGGCTGAGCGTGTCCAGAAGCTCCTCTGTGATCTCGGAGTTTGCCTTGACGCCCTTGGGGCCCTTCACGGCAGTCTTGCCAAGGATCATCGTCTTGAGGCGCGCGTAGATGTTGCGCTCAAGAATATGAAGCTCGTCGTCGCGGTCGCGAGCCAGGCGTTCGACCTCCTCGCGCTCGATCTGAAGCGCGCGTTCGTCCTTTTCCACCCCGTGGCGGTTGAAGACGCGCACCTCCACGACGGTGCCGAAATCGCCGGGCTTGACGCGCAGCGAGGTATCGCGCACGTCCGACGCCTTTTCGCCGAAGATCGCCCGCAAGAGCTTTTCTTCCGGCGTCATCGGGCTTTCACCCTTGGGGGTGATCTTGCCCACGAGGATATCGCCCGGTTCGACCTCGGCGCCGATATAGACGATGCCGGCCTCGTCGAGGTTGCGCAGCGCCTCTTCCCCGACATTCGGGATATCGCGGGTGATTTCCTCGGGCCCGAGCTTTGTATCGCGCGCCGCGACCTCGAATTCCTCGATATGGACCGAGGTATAGACGTCATCGCGCACGATGCGTTCCGAGATCAGGATCGAGTCCTCGAAGTTGTAGCCGTTCCACGGCATGAAGGCGACGATGACGTTCCGCCCGACGGCCAGTTCGCCCATGTCGGTTGACGGGCCATCGGCGATCACTTCGCCCTTGGCCACGGCATCGCCCACCTTCACCAGCGGCCGCTGGTTGATGCAGCTGTTCTGGTTCGACCGCTGGAACTTGCGAAGACGGTAGATATCGACGCCCGCGTCGCCCAGTTCCAGATCTTCCGTCGCGCGCACCACGATGCGGGTCGCATCGACCTGGTCGATCACGCCGCCGCGCCGCGCCTGGATCGCCGCGCCGGAGTCGATGGCCACCTTGGCCTCGATCCCGGTGCCGACAAAGGGCGCCTCCGATTGCAGCAAGGGCAGCGCCTGCCGCATCATGTTGGACCCCATGAGTGCGCGGTTGGCGTCGTCGTTTTCAAGGAACGGGATCAGCGAGGCGGCGACCGAGACCAGCTGTTTCGGCGACACGTCGATCAGGTCCACCATGTCGCGCGGGGCCATGGTGTATTCGCCCGACTTGCGGGTGTTCACCAGATCGTTGACGAAACGCCCCTCCTCGTCCAGCGTCGCGTTCGCCTGCGCCACGGTATGGCGCATCTCTTCGGTCGCGGACATGTAGTGGACCTCGTCGGTCACTTGGCTGTCCACCACCTTGCGATACGGGGTTTCGATGAAGCCGTACTTGTTGACCCGCGCATAGGTGGCGAGGCTGTTGATCAGGCCGATGTTCTGGCCTTCCGGCGTTTCGATGGGGCACATCCGTCCGTAATGCGTCGGGTGGACGTCGCGCACCTCGAAGCCCGCGCGCTCACGCGTCAGGCCCCCGGGGCCAAGCGCCGACAGGCGCCGCTTGTGGGTCACTTCCGACAGCGGGTTGGTCTGGTCCATGAACTGCGACAACTGCGAGGAGCCGAAGAATTCGCGCACCGCGGCCGCCGCCGGCTTGGCGTTGATCAGGTCCTGCGGCATGACGGTGTCGATCTCGACCGAGGACATGCGCTCCTTGATGGCGCGTTCCATGCGCAACAGGCCGACACGATACTGGTTTTCCATCAACTCGCCGACCGACCGCACGCGGCGGTTGCCGAGATGGTCGATGTCGTCGATATCGCCATGACCGTCGCGCAGTTCCACGAGCGCCTTGATGCAGGCAACGATGTCCTCGCGGCGCAATGTGCGCTGCGTGTCCTCCGCATCGAGGGCAAGGCGCATGTTCATCTTGACCCGGCCGACGGCGCTCAGGTCGTAGCGCTCGGAATCGAAGAACAACTGGTCGAACAGGGCCGACGCCGCATCAACGGTCGGCGGTTCGCCCGGACGCATGACGCGGTAGATGTCCATCAGCGCGGATTCGCGGTTCAGGTTCTTGTCCGCGACCATGGTGTTGCGGATATAGGGGCCGACATTGACACCGTCGATGTCAAGGACCGGGATCTCGGTGAAGCCCGCATCCAGCAGCTCTTTCAGCGTGCCGCCGGTCACCTCGCCATCCTTGGAGACCTCCCAGGTCAGTTCATCCCCGGCCTCGACATAGATCGCGCCGGTTTCCTCGTTGATGATGTCCTTGGCGACATAGCGCCCGACGATCTGGTCGAAGGGCACCAGAAGGTCAGTGACGTTGCCCTCTTCGATCAGCTTCTTGACGGCGCGCGGCGTCACCTTCTTGCCGGCCTCGGCGATCACTTCGCCGGTATCGGCATCGACGAGATCATGCATCGGGCGGGTGCCGCGCACGCGCTCGGGGAAGAACTTGGTCGCCCAGCCCTTGTTCTTGTGCAGCTTGTAGGTGACGGATTGATAATAGGCATCCATGATGCCTTCCTGATCCAGCCCGAGTGCATAAAGCAGCGTCGTGACCGGCAGCTTGCGGCGCCGGTCGATGCGGGCATGCACGATATCCTTGGCGTCGAACTCGAAATCCAGCCACGAGCCGCGATAGGGAATGATCCGGCAGGCAAAAAGCAGCTTGCCGCTGCTATGCGTCTTGCCCTTGTCATGGTCGAAGAACACGCCCGGGCTGCGGTGCATCTGGGAAACGATGACCCGCTCCGTGCCGTTGACGACAAAGGTGCCATTCGGCGTCATCAAGGGCATGTCGCCCATGAAAACGTCCTGCTCCTTGATGTCCTTGACCGACTTGGCGCCGGTATCCTCGTCCAGATCGAACACGATCAGGCGCAGGGTGACCTTCAGCGGCGCGCTGTAGGTCATGTCGCGCTGCATGCATTCCTCGACGTCGTATTTCGGGCTTTCCAACTCGTAGCGCACGAATTCGAGGACGGCGGTCTCGTTGAAATCCTTGATCGGGAAGACCGACTGGAAAACACCCTTGATGCCTTCACCGTCCATCGGCTCGGGCTGGTCGCCCGACTCGAGGAAGAGGTCGTAGGACGACTTCTGCACCTCGATGAGGTTCGGCATTTCCAACACTTCGTTGATCTTGCCATAGAATCTACGGATACGTTTCTGGCCTGCGTAGGTCTGAGCCATGCTCGTCTGCACCTTTCATTGTCTCACGCGTCACATCGGCCGTCGGGGCACCGGCCATGCGTCGCACTGAAACGGGCGGGTCCGGATCAATTCATGCCTGCCGTCCCACCGGCAAGCTCCCGATCCGCTTGACCGCGCCTTGGGGAAGGTCCGCCTGCGTCGCGGGCCCTCGCCAAGACGAGGCTGGCTGGACCCGGGATTTCGCCCCGGATCCAGCCAATTTCTCTCCGTTCCGGGACGACCCCGGACGCGGATTACTTCAGTTCGACCTCGGCGCCAGCTGCTTCCAGCTTGCCCTTGATCTCTTCTGCTTCGGCCTTGTCGACGCCTTCCTTGACGGCCTTGCCGCCGGCTTCGACCAGCTCTTTCGCTTCTTTCAGTCCGAGGCCGGTAATGCCGCGGACTTCCTTGATCACGTTGATCTTCTTGTCGCCGGCGGACTTGAGGATCACGTCGAACTCGGTCTGCTCCTCGGCAGCCTCGCCACCGGCGTCGCCGCCTGCGGGGCCGGCCATCATCACCGCGCCACCGGCGGCGGGCTCGATGCCGTACTCGTCTTTCAGGATGGTTTTCAGTTCCTGGGCTTCCAGGAGGGTCAGGCCAACGATTTGTTCAGCCAGTGCTTTCAGATCAGCCATTTTTCAGGTTCCGTCTCTAGGTATGGGTTCCAACGTCGCAAGGTTTGCACCACGACGGGTCTCGGGTTGCTTACGCGGCTTCGGCCTTCTCTTCGATGGTCGAAAGGATGCTCGCGATGTTCGAAGCAGGTGCGCCAATGGCCCCGGCAATGTTCGAAGCAGGTGCCCCGATGCAGCCGACGATGGAGGCGATAAGCTCCTCGCGGGACGGCATTTCGGACACGGCTTTGACACCGTCGCGGTCAAGGACCGTGCTGCCCATCGCACCGCCAAGAATAGCAAGCTTGCTGTTCTTCTTGGCGAACGCCTCGGACACCTTGGCCGCGGCCACGGGATCCTCGGAATAGGAGAGCACGGTCATGCCCGTCATCAGGTCGGCAATGCCTTCGCATGGCGTTCCTTCGAGGGCGATCTTGGCGAGCCTGTTCTTGGCGACGCGAACGGACCCGCCCGCTTCACGCATTTGCGCGCGCAGGTCCTGCATCTCGGCAACCGTGAGACCCTCGTAGTGGGACACCACCACGACGCCAGAGCTTTCGAAGATCTGGCCGAGTTCCTCGACCACTTTCTCTTTCTGGGCTCTATCCACAGTTTCACTCCAGTTTGGGGGTTCCCCCCCGGCTCAGTTACAGACCGGAAGTTTTCCGGTCCCTTCGGGTCCAAGTCAGGGTCCCGAGCCAACAGATCGCCCGAGGAGAACCCCGGAAATCCCTAGTCTCGTTTCCCATCTCGGGAAGGAATTATTGGGCGGATGCCCAACCCTCCGTCTCGGACAGGACGTGGCCGCCGAGGCGGCCCCGCCATCCAGCGCCGGACGGCGCCGAATCTCTCAATTGCCGGTCGCGCTGTCGATCGACACGGACACCCCCGGCCCCATGGTGGAGCTGAGCGAGACCCGCTTCATGTAGGCGCCCTTGGCACCGGCCGGCTTGGCCTTCGACACCGCCTCGACGAAGGCGCGGATATTCTGGGCCAGCTTGTCGGGGTCGAACGACACCTTCCCGATCCCGGCATGCACGACACCGGCCTTTTCGGCGCGGAACGTCACCTGCCCGCCCTTGGCGGCTTTCACCGCCTCGGTGACATCCATCGTCACGGTGCCGACCTTCGGGTTCGGCATCAGGTTCCGGGGGCCGAGCACCTTGCCCAGGCGGCCGACGATCGGCATCATGTCCGGGGTCGCGATGCAGCGATCGAACTCGATCGTGCCGCCCTGGATGGTTTCCATCAGGTCCTCGGCCCCGACGATGTCGGCCCCGGCTTCCTTGGCTTCTTCCGCCTTCGGACCGCGCGCGAAGACGGCGACCCGAACGGTTTTCCCGGTGCCGTTGGGCAGGGTGACCGACCCGCGAACCATCTGGTCGGCGTGGCGCGGATCGACGCCCAGGTTCATCGCGATCTCGACGCCCTCGTCGAACTTCGCGTTGGCGTTGTCCTTGATCAGGGCAACCGCCTCCTCGACGCTGATGTTTTCCTTGCCGGCGAAGGCTTCGCGGGCGGCGCGGGTACGTTTACCAAGCTTTGCCATGACTTACCCTTTCACCTCGATGCCCATCGACTTGGCCGAGCCAAGGATGATCTTCATCGCGCCTTCGATATCGGTGGCGCTGAGGTCCCGCATCTTGGCCTCCGCGATTTCGCGCACCTGCTTGGTGGTCACGGTCCCGATCGTCTCGCGCCCCGGGGTCACGGCCCCGCGCGGACGGTTGCGCTTGCCAACGGGCTTCAGGCCGGCCGCACGCTTGAGGTAGAAAGACGCGGGCGGCGTCTTGATCTCCATCGTGAACGACTTGTCCTGATAGTAGCTGATGATCGTCGGGCAGGGCGACCCCTGTTCCATTTCCTGCGTCTTGGCATTGAACGCCTTGCAGAATTCCATGATGTTGATCCCGCGCTGACCGAGGGCGGGGCCCACCGGCGGCGACGGGTTGGCCTGACCTGCAGGAATCTGCAGCTTCATCTTGCCAACGAGTTTCTTGGCCATCTGGCCTCTCCTTTGTTTCCAACACCCGTCCGGCGCGCCATCCGGGTTTTCGTTGTCGTGGTCCGGTCCGACCGCCGCGGCGGCCTCGCCTCCCACGTTGGTTGCTCACCAAGCCCTCGCGGACTTTTCTCGCACGGCGAAAACGGCCCATCGGGACCGGATGAGCCGTTCGTCACGCCTGCTTCGTCACCTGCGTGAATTCCAGTTCGACCGGGGTTTCCCGGCCGAAGATCGAAACCGTCACCTTCAGGCGCTGGTTGGCTTCGTCGACGTATTCGACCATGCCGTCGAAATCCTCGAACGGGCCTTCATTCACCTTCACCTTTTCACCCACTTCGTAGGTGATGGTGTTGCGCGGCTGGACTTCGCCTTCCTCGACCCGGTTCAGGATCACGTTGACCTCGGCGTCGCGCATCGGCAGCGGGCGACCTTGCGGGCCAAGGAACCCGGTGACGCGCGGGATCGAATTGATCGTGTGATAGGTCCGGTCGTTCAGTTCCATGCGCACCAGCACGTAGCCCGGCATGAACCGGCGCGGCACGGTCACTTTCTTGCCGCGGCGGACCTCGATCACGTCTTCCTCGGGCACAAGGACTTCCTCGATCTCGTCCTCGAGCCCGCCTTCTTCGACGGCGGTCTTGATCTGTTCGGCAATGCGCTTTTCGAAATTCGAAAGCACCGAGACCGAATACCACCGTTTCGCCATGACTGACCGTTCCTCAACCTTCGGACCACGAGGCCCTGAAATTTCCGTGTATCCCCAATGACTTGCCAAGAAAGGCCCGAACAAAAAACAGCGCGCATCACGAATCGACGCACGCCTTGATAGGGAAGTTGCGTGTGGACTAGCCCCCAAAATCGGGGAAATCAAGGGGTTCCGTTCCGGTTTCTCGCGTCAGGCCGTCCATGTGAGGATCAGTTCCAGCCCCCAGCGGATGAGGATATCCACCAGCGAGAAGAAGATCGCCCCCGCGATCGCCAGCGCAAAGACCATGAGCGTGGTCAACAGAACCTCGCGGCGGGTCGGCCACACGACCTTCGAGACCTCCGAGCGGGTCTGTTGCAGGAACTGTAGGGGGTTGGTGGCCATGGTGGGGTGATCCGGAATTGAGCGTCTGACCGGCCCCATATACGCAACGGGGCGGCGTGGTGCAAGGCGCGCGCGAAGGCGAAATCGCCCCGGTGCCGGGCGTGCACCCCGTGTACACCCCCCGTGCACCCCCTGTGCGGATGGATCCCGGTTTCGCCGCGCGAGGCGCAAAGCGGATCCCGGTTGCCACGGATGGGCAGATTCGAAGGCGGCGCTGCCGCCGCGCCTTGCGGCGCCCCCGGGATAATCGGGCCCGGACAAAGGGGGCCGCGTCGCGGTCAACCCCAGTCCATCACCACCTTTCCCGCCTGACCGGAGAGCATGGCGGCGAAGCCGTCCTCGAAATCGTCGATGCCGATGCGGTGGGTGATCAGATCGGTCAGGTCGAGCCCCGACTGCACCAGCGCGATCATCTTGTACCAGGTTTCATACATCTCGCGGCCGTAGATGCCCTTGACCGTCAGCATCTTGAAGATGATCTCGTTCCAGTTGACGGCGAACTCGGTCGGCGCGATTCCCAGCAACGCGATCTTGCCGCCATTGTTCATGCGCGCGATCATCTGGCGCATCGCCGCCGCGGCGCCCGACATTTCCAGGCCCACGTCGAAGCCCTCGGTCATGCCGATATCGTCCATCACCTCGCGCAGGGTCACGCAGGAAGTGTCGATCACGTGCTGCACCCCGAGCCGGCGGGCGAGATCGAGCCGGTAGGGCGCGATATCGGTCAGCACGACCTTGCGCGCGCCGACCCGCGCGGCGACCAGCGCGCCCATGATGCCGATGGGGCCAGCGCCGGTAACGAGCACGTCCTCGCCCACCAGATCGAAGCTGAGCGCGGTGTGCACCGCGTTGCCCAGCGGATCGAAGATCGCCGCGATCTCGTCGGGGATGTCATCGGGGATCGGCACCACGTTCGATTCGGGGATGCAGAGATATTCCGCGAAACTGCCGGGGCGATGGACGCCCACGCCCTTGGTGTTGCGGCACAGGTGCCCGCGCCCCGCGCGGCAATTGCGGCAGGCGCCGCAGGTGATGTGCCCCTCGCCCGAGACGCGCTGCCCGATCCGGTATTTCGTGGCCGCCTTGCCCATATCGACGATCTCGCCGCAGAACTCGTGGCCCACCACCATCGGCACCGGCACCGTCCTGGCGCTGAAATCGTCCCATTTCCAGATATGCACGTCGGTGCCACAGATCGCGGATTTCGTGACCTTGATCAGCACGTCCTGCGGGCCGGGCTCGGGGATCGGCACATGCTCCATCCACAGGCCCGGTTCCGGGCGCGCCTTGACCAGGGCTTTCATGTCGCCCTGCATCACGCGATCACCCCCATGTCGCGGCCCACGGCGATGAAGGCGTCGATGGCGCGGTCGAGGGTCGCGCGGTCATGGGCGGCGCTCATCTGCGTGCGGATCCTGTCCTGCCCCTTCGGCACCACGGGGAAGCTGAAGGCGGCGACATAGACGCCCTTTGCATCCAGCCTTGCCGCCATCTCCTGCGCGCGTTTCGGATCGTGCAGCATGACCGGGATGATCGGGTGTTCCCCGGGCAAGAGGTTGAAGCCCGCGGCGCCCATGCGCGCCCGGAAATGGGCGGCGTTGTCCATCAGCCGGTCGCGGCGCTCGGTGGAGCCTTCCAGCATGTCCAGCACCGTGAGCGAGGTCGCGGCGATCACCGGCGCCAGCGTGTTGGAAAAGAGATAGGGACGCGAGCGTTGGCGCAGCCAGTCCACCACCTCGCGCCGCGCGGCCGTGTAGCCGCCCGAGGCGCCGCCAAGCGCCTTGCCGAGCGTGCCGGTCAGGATGTCCACGCGGTCTGCCACCCCGCAATGTTCCGGCGTGCCGCGCCCGCCCGCGCCCATGAAGCCCACGGCGTGGCTGTCATCGACCATGACCATGGCACCGTATCGCTCGGCGAGGTCGCAGATCCCGGGCAGCGGGGCGATGCTGCCATCCATGGAAAAGACGCCATCGGTGGCGATCAGCGTGAAGCGCGCGCCTTCGGCAGCCTGAAGCTGCGCTTCAAGGTCGGCCATGTCGCGATTGGCATAGCGCAGGCGTTTCGCCTTGCACAGGCGCACCCCGTCGATGATCGAGGCGTGGTTGAGCGCGTCGGAGATGATTGCGTCCTCCGGCCCCAGAAGCGTTTCGAACAAGCCGGTATTGGCATCGAAGCAGGACGGGTAGAGGATCGTGTCCTCTTGCCCCAGAAAGCGCGACAGGCGCGCCTCCAGGTCCTTGTGCTCCTCCTGCGTGCCGCAGATGAAGCGCACCGAGGACATGCCGTAGCCATAGCGGTCCAGCGCGGCCTTTGCGGCGGCGACAAGATCGGGGTGATCCGACAGGCCGAGGTAGTTGTTGGCGCAGAGGTTGATCACCTCGCGCCCGTTCGCAAGGCCCACCGTGCCCGCCTGCGGGGTGGTGATCACCCGTTCCGCCTTGTAGAGGCCGGCATCGCGCAGGCTGTCAAGTTCCCGGGCGAGGTGGTCGATGAAGGCTTGGGTCATGGGGGTCCTCCCTCTGGGCCATGCAGCAACGATTGCGCAGGTGGGGCCGCCCTGTCATGCCCCGCCCGCGTCATGCAACGGCCTGTCCGCGACGATCAGGCGGCTTGGCGCAGCCGCGCCAGCAAGGCGTCGGTCGCCACCCCGGTTTCCGGTAAACCTCGTGCACGCTCATAGGCGCGGATCGCGTCGCGGCTGGCGGGGCCGATCACGCCATCCGCGCCGCCGGTGTCGAAGCCTTGCGCGGTCAGCCGTTCCTGAACCTCGATCCGCCCGGCCCGTGTGAGGCCATTTTCATCGGGCGGAAAGCGGCCGCGAATGGGCGGGCCGCCGGCCAGCCGGTCGGACAGGTGGCCGATGCCGATGACGTAGTTGTTGGCCGGGTTGTAGCGGCGGATCACGTTGAAATTGCCGAAGACCATGAGGGCGGGGCCTTGCGGGCCCATTTGCAGCAGGATCGCGGCCGCGCCATGGTCAGGCACCGGGTTGCCGTCCATGTCGCGCACGCCGATGCCGGTCCAGTCCGCCACGCTGCGGGTGCGCCGCCGCCCGGCCAGCCCGGCATCGAATCCGTCGGGCAAGCGCACCTCCACCGCCCATGGCTGGCCACGGGTCCAGCCATGGCGGGCAAGGTAATTGGCGGTGGTGGCCAGCGCATCGGTCGGGTCCGCGTCCCAGGCGCCGCGCCGCCCATCGCCGTCGAAATCGACGCCGTAGTCTTCCAGCACCTCGGGCATCACCTGCGTATGGCCCATCGCCCCGGCCCAGCTGCCGCGCATCCGCGAAACCGTCGTGTCGCCGCGGTCGAGCGCGCGCAGCGCCGCCATCAGCTGCGCGCCGAAGAAGCGCCCGCGCCGGCCGTCATAGGTCAGCGTCGCCAACGCCGCGATCACTGGCGCGTCGCCCAACTGGGTGCCATAAAAGCTCTCCATTCCCCAGACCGCGCAGAGCACCTCCTTTTTCACGCCGAAGCGCGCCTCGATCGCGGCGAACACCGCGCGATGCCGGCGCAGCTTGGCGCGGCCCATGGCGATCCGTTCGTCCGAGGCGGCGATGGCAAGGTAATCCTCCATCGTGCGGTTGAACTCGGCCTGGTTGCGGTCGCGTTCGATCACCAGCGGCACGTAGCCCACCCCGCGAAAGGCGCGGGTGAGCGTTGCCTCGGAAATGCCGTCGGCGCGCGCCCGCTCCCTGAAGCCGGCAAGCCAGCTTTCGAAGCCGGGCTCCGGGACGGCGCGCCAATCCCCTCGCGCCACCAGCCCCGCGCCACCGGCCGCGCAGCCCGTCAGGGCCAGCGCGGACAGGCCGAGGGAAACGGCGCGGCGGGTCGGGGTCAGCGTCATGGGGCAGTCTCCGGCGGGGCGGTTGGAATAGCGGCCACAGTGCCCGTTGCGCGGCCACCCGGCAAGCGCTGCCTGCCCGGCGGTCGCCGTCGGCGACTCGACACCGGCGACGGGCTGACCTAATCCACGAACGACAGCCCACAGGAGCCCCCATGACCACCATCATCGACAGCCTTGCCGAGGTTTCGGACCGCTACGACGTTCTTTATTGTGACCTGTGGGGCTGCCTGCACGATGGCTACACCCCCTTCGAGGAGGCCGTCGCGGCCCTGCGCGCCTTCCGCGACAAGGGCGGCTTCGTGCTGCTTCTGACCAATTCACCGCGCCCCCGCGCAGATGTCGAGAACCAGATCGGCAGGATCGGCGTGCCGCGCGATTGCTGGGACAGCATCGCCAGTTCCGGCGACAGCGCCCGCGCCGCCATGTTTCGCGGGTATGTCGGGCGCAAGGTCTGGTTCATCGGCCAGCCGCACGATGAAGGTTTCTTCACGCCGATACAGCTTGTCGACGACCCGGTGGCGATAGAGCGCGTGCCACTGGCGGAGGCGGAGGGCATCGTCTGCACCGGCCCCGAGGACCCGTTCGCCGACCCCGCCACCCTGCGGCCGCAATTTCTGTACGCCAAGACGCGCGGCCTGAAACTGCTATGCGCCAACCCCGATATCGTGGTCGACCGGGGTGACACACGTGAATGGTGCGCCGGCGCGCTGGCGCAGCTCTACACCGAGATGGGCGGCGAGAGCCTCTATTTCGGCAAGCCCCACGCCCCGATCTACGAGCTTGCGCGGATGCGGCTGGCAGAGGCCGGGGTGGATTGCCCGACGGGGCGCATCCTCGCCGTGGGCGACGGACTGCACACCGATATCCTCGGCGCGCAGGGCGAAGAGATCGATTCGCTCTTCATCACCGGCGGCTTGTCGCGCGAGGAAACGGGGACCACGCTTCAGCCCGACCCGGACAAGCTGGCGGCGATACTCGATACCGCAGAGGTCGCGGCGACATGGGCCATGGGCTTCCTGCGCTAGGGGTCCGCAACATAGTTGCGACATTTGGGGATAAAAACGGAATTTTCTTACTTTCCGCATTGCAGCATCCGCGGTGATCGGGTATCCGCTATTCCCATGACGGAAGAGGGGCCAGACATGCTCGACAACCTGCCGCGCGGCACGATCTGCATAGAGGATATCGAGATCGGGATGACCCGCCACCTGATGAAGGAGGTGACGGACCGCGACATCGCGCTGTTCGCCGAGGTCTCCACCGACCACAACCCGGTGCATCTGGACGATGACTACGCGCGCGACACCATTTTCGAGGGGCGCATCGCCCACGGCATGCTGACCGCCGGGCTGATCTCGGCGGTGATCGGCGAACAATTGCCCGGCCACGGCACGGTCTATCTGGGCCAGAGCCTGAAATTCCTCGCCCCCGTGCGCCCCGGCGACATGGTCCGGGCCGAGGTCGAGGTCACCGGCATGGACATCGCGCGGCGCCGCGTCACGCTGGATACGCGCTGCACCATCGACGGCAAGCCGGTGCTGAAGGGCGAGGCCACGGTGCTGGCCCCCTCGCGCAAGTTCGACTGAGTCAAACCGCCCCCGGTTTCGGATCGCGCAAGGCGCGCAGGCGTGCTGCCGCGGTGCGCGCGAATTTCCGCGTCAGCGCCGTGCGCCGTGCCGCGGGCAGTTTCGCCTCCGGTCCCATGCGCAGGATTTCCGCGTCATAGGCATCGGCGATGATCAGCCCGGTCTCCTCGGGCAGAAGGTCGATGGGAAAGGCGGCATCGACCGCCCAGAAATAACGGTCGCACCAGTCAAGATAGCCGCCCCATTTCGAATCCGAGGTGAAATCCACCCGGCTCGACTTGCATTCGATCACCCACAACTCGCCCTTCGGGCCAAGCGCCATGACATCCACGCGCTTGCCGCGCTCCGGCACGAATTCCTCGAGGCTGGCGAAATCATGCTGGCGCAAATGGCGGCACACACCGCGCGCCAGCAACTGGCCGGGCATCAGGTCGGGCAAGGGCGCATCGTCAGTCATGCGCGAAGCATGGAACGTTTCGGGAACAAAGACAAGCGCCCGCCCCCCTTGCCGCGCCGCGACCAAAGCCCTAGATGTGATTGCAGGCGGGCACTGCCCTTCCCGTGTAGGGACAACATTCCAGTGGCCTTAAGCTTTTCCGAGGGAGCTGGCTCTGTCCGGGCCGTGGTCCGGTTACCTGGCGCCCACCTGTACATACAGGCTCTCGGGAATTTGAAACCCCACGGTCGTGGTGGTCCCGCCGCCAAACCAAAACGGCCCGCGCTGTCATGGCGCGGGCCGTTTTCATTTGAGGCCCGGCGGGCCGTCAGGACCGGTTTTCCACCTCGACCGGAAGAGCGACCGGATCGGCCACCGGCAGCGCGTCGCGCTTGCCACCCTGATCGTCATCCTCTTCCTCGCCCATCGACATGATCTTGTACCCGATCTGGGCCGATCCGAAGGTGACGGTGCCGAAGAGCACAAGCATCACGACAGCGATCGGCCCCTCCGCCGTGTGCGTAACCAAGTGCCACAGGTTGGCGACATTGAAGGCGAGAATCATCGTCGTGAAGGCAACGGAGATCCCGAAGCCGATGAAACCGTGCTTGATGATCATTCGAATATGGTCTGGCATGGCATTCTCCTTGACGTTGACAATAAAGGTAACACGTCTGGCCATTGCTTCAACCGCCCGCCCTGCGACAGAGCGGCACCCGCCCCGTCATCTTGGCGATGGTTGCCACGGGGCACCGGCAGGCGCTGGGGCAGCGCCTCGCCGCCCTCAGAACGCTTCCGGCCGCGCCTCGCGCGCCATGTGGTCGAGCACGGCATTGACGAATTTCGGCTCCCGCCCCTCGGGGAAAAACGCCCGTGCCACATCGACGAATTCCGTGATCACCACCCTTGGCGGCGTCTCGGTGCACAGCATCTCGGCCCCGGCGGCGCGGAAAAGCGCCCGCAGCGTCGGGTCGATGCGGGCGATGGGCCATTTCACCACAAGCGCCCGGTCGGTCATCTGGTCGATCTTCGCCTGCCACGATACCGCTTCGTCGAGCAGCCGGGTAAACAGGTTCGGATCGGCCTCGGCCAGTTCTTCACCGGCGACCTCCTGCCCGAAGCGATAGTCGAAAAACTCCCGCCGCACGGCGTCGGCCGTCTGCCCCGCGGCCTCCATCTGGAACAGCGCCTGAACGGCATAGAGCCGGGCCGCGGATCGCATCCTGTACCGCTCCTCCTGGGAGGGGCCTTTGGGGCGGGTCGTCATGCGCGGGTGGGTCCTTCTGGCTCGCCGGCGATCTCCATGGTCTGGCCGCCCGGCTTGAATCCGATGCCGCCTTTAGGCCCTGCGAAACGGCGCGTCAACGCGATAAGATGGAGCGCCGCCGCCGCAGCCCCGCCGCCCTTGTCCTGATCACCCGGATCGGCCCGAACCTCGGCCTGATGGCGGGTTTCCACCGTCAGGATGCCATTGCCGATGCAGGCCCCTTCCAGCCCCAGCAACTGGATGGCGCGGGAACTGTCGTTGCACACCGTTTCGTAATGCGTGGTCTCGCCCCGGATGACGCAGCCAAGCGCCACGAAGCCGTCGAAATTCGACTGCCGATAGGCGATGCGGACCGCGGTGGGCACTTCCAGCGCGCCGGGCACTTCCACGATCTCATGCGTCGCGCCCACCGCTTCCAGCGTATTCACCGCGCCCTTGATCAGGTTGTCGGCGATGTCGCGGTAGTAGGGCGCCACCACGATCAGGATTTTCACCGGCTTGTCGAAACCGGGCAGCGGCAGGCTGTAATGGGTTTCCGATCCGGCCATTTATCCAAGCTCCGATATCTTGCGGGTGCCGACGATTTCCAACCCGTAGGCGTCGAGCCCGACCACCTTCGGCGTCGGCGAATTGGTCAGCAGAACCAGTTTCGACAGGCCCAGCGACGACAGGATCTGCGCCCCCAGCCCGTATTGCCGCAAGGTCTGCGGCGAGGCCTCTTCCGTCGGCTGCACCTTCATGGAGGTATCGCGCAGCAGGACCACGACGCCCCGGCCCTCCTCGGCCACCACGCGCATCGCATCGCCGAACTCCCCGGCACGGCCCTTGGGCCCGGTGCCGACGATATCGAGCATCGGGTCAAGCGAATGCATCCGCACCAGAACCGGGTCCGCGCCAGAGAGATCGCCCTTTGTCAGCACGATATGTTCGTCGCCATGGGCCGTGTCGGTATAAACCCGCATCGCCCAGTCGCCGCCGAATTCCGAGGTGATGGTCTGTTCATCCACCACCTTCACGAGGTTGTCGTGGCGCCGGCGATAGGCGATCAGGTCGCTGATGGTCCCGATTTTCAGGCCATGGCGCTGCGCGAAGGCCACCAGCTCGGGCAGCCGCGACATCGACCCGTCCTCGTTCATGATCTCGCAGATCACCCCGGCGGCGTTGAGGCCCGCGAGCCTGCTGATATCGACCGCCGCCTCGGTATGGCCGGCGCGCACCAGGACGCCGCCATCGCGGGCGCGCAGCGGGAAGACATGGCCGGGCGTGGCGATATCCTGCGCTCCCTTGCCGGAATCGATCGCCACGGCCACCGTGCGCGCCCGGTCATGCGCCGAGATGCCAGTGGACACGCCCTCTCGCGCCTCTATCGAGACGGTGAAGGCGGTTTCGTGGCGCGACGAGTTCGACGAGGACATCAACGGCAGGCCCAGCGCATCGATCCGGTCGCCGGGCAGGCTCAGGCAGATCAGCCCGCGCCCGTGCTTGGCCATGAAATTGATCGCGTCGGGCGTGGCCATCTGCGCCGGGATCACGAGGTCGCCCTCGTTCTCGCGGTCTTCATGGTCGACGAGGATGAACATCCTGCCGTTACGGGCATCCTCGATGATTTCCTCGATCGGGGAAATCGCATCGTGGTAGTCGGTCTCGACCGGGCCGGGGGTCTCGAAGCTCATGGCGTGTTCCTTCGCGCGGTGTCTGGCGCCGGGGATAGCGCAGCCGTTGGCGACTGACCAGTGCCCAACCCGCCGCAACCCGGCCCCGACACCACGTCACCCGGCGCGCCGGTGGCGGCGAGCCGCTGGCGCAGATCGGCCAACAGCGGGCGTGGGAAGCCGTCGACCTTGCCGGTAGGGTCGCCTGCGGACTCCGCCAGCGCCCGGTCGAGCCGTGGCAGAAGCGTGCGGACAAGCGCCCGCGCGTCGCCGTCGCGCCCGGCAAGAACCAGCCAGCACAGCGGGCCGGCGCGGGCAAGCGCCGGGTCGTGAAGGTCACGCGGATGGGGGGGGTCTTCTGCCAGAAGCTCGGCAAGGTGCAACGGGTCGCCCCGGGCCGAGCTTCGCATCATTGCAAGGCGAAGCTCGGCCGCCTCGGCCAGCAGGGCGCGCGCCGCATCCCCCTGCCCCGCCGTCGCCCAAACGCGTGCCAGCTGCAACAGCGCGGGCCAGCGGCCCGGCTCCGCCGCCGCCTGCACGCCTTGCAGCACGTCTTCGGCCGCGTCCTGCCGCCCCTGGGACAAGAGCAAGGCGGCCAGCGCCCCGGCCAGTTGCCAGCGGGTCAGCGCCTCGCCCCGGTTCGACGTCACCCGGTCGCCGGCGCGTGCGCGGCCCAGTGCCGCGCGAAGCTGCGCCTCTTCCGCCGTGTCGGGGTCGATGGGCGGCAGCGGGGGCGGCGCGTCAGGGGCGGGGCTCGCCGCCTGCGCCGCCCGGCGGCGGCGCACGGCGCGGTTGCGCAGGTAGATGGTGATCAGCAGGATCGGCACGACCGCGATGCGAAGCAGCATCATCAGGCTGTCTTGCGAAAACCCGGTCATGGCGCGGGCGCGAAGACCCGTTCGGCCGGCAGGATACCCGCCAGCTTTCCCGCCGCGCACCATTCACGCTCAACGGCGGTGGCGGATACCAGAACCACGCCATCGGCGGGCAGGCCGCTGGCGTGCACCAACCCGGCGATCTTTTCGCGCACCGCCCCCCAGCCATCGGTGAACCGTGGCGCCGGGCCGGCATGATCCAGAAGGCCCGGGTTGGCCGACAACACCGCGCCCGGATGCGCCGGGGCATGGACCGCCGCCAGCCGCGCCGCCGCCCCGTCCAGCATGCCAAGACGCGCCGCCACCGGGTCGGGCAGCGTCAGGCGGCGCGGTCTCAGGTCCAGCGCATTGCCGGAAAAGAGGAACGCCACCACGTCATGGCCCGAGGCCGCGCGGATCGAGGCATAGGTGGAATAATCGAGCCCGAGACGCCTTGCGCGGGCGACGCGGACGCGCAGGATCTCGATCGGCAGGGTCTTGAGCAGCGATTTCCGCGCCTTGCCCCAGGCCAGCTTGCGAAAGCCGTATCCCGGTTCCAGCCCCGGGCCGCCGTTATGGCCGATAATGGTCATCCCCATTCCTGCAAGCGCGCCACGTAGCGCGCCAACGTGTCGATCTCGAGGTTGACGCGGTCGCCCACCTGCGCCGCGCCCCAGGTCGTCACCTCTTGCGTGTGCGGGATCATGTTGACGCCGAAATCACGGCCCTCGACCTCGTTCACCGTCAGCGAGGTGCCATTCAGTGCCACCGACCCCTTGGGCGCGATGAAGCGTGCCAGCGCCTCGGGCGCGCGGAAGGTCATGCGCGTGCTGTCGCCCTCGGGGCGCATGGCGACGATCTCGGCCATGCCGTCGACATGGCCCGAGACGATATGCCCGCCAAGCTCATCGCCCACTTTCAGCGCCCGTTCGAGATTGATCCGCTGCCCCGCCTGCCAGAACTGCGCCGTGGTGACGCCGACGCTCTCGGCCGAGATATCGACGTCGAACCACCCTTCGCCCAGCGCCACGGCGGTCAGGCAGATGCCGTCGCAGGCGATGGAGGCGCCGATCTCGATACCGCCTGTGTCATAGCCCGTGACGATCCGCGCGCGCAGGTCGCCGCGTTTTTCCAACCGGTCGATGCGGCCGATATCGGTGATGATCCCTGTGAACATGGCGGCGCCCCTTGTTGCTTCCCGTCCCAACTAGCCGCGCGGGCAGGCCCCGGCAAGCCCCGGCGGCGGTGTCACGCAATGGGCACAAACCGGCCCTCTTGATGCCCAGCCGGGGTGCCAATCTGCGCCGCAAGCGTTACCGATACAGCATGAAAACGAGGTTTCCCGTGACCGTAGCGGCGACACAAGCCCGATCCTTCCTGTTCCTGCAGGGGCCGCACGGGCCGTTCTTCGACCGGCTCGGCCGGATGCTGCGCGCGGCGGGGGCCGAGGTCTGGCGCGTCGGCTTCAATCAGGGCGACAGCGCCTTCTGGCGCCACCGGGCCAGCTATATCCCTTATACCGGCACGCCGGAGGACTGGCCGGCACGGCTGCGCCGGCTGCTCGACGAGAAATGCATCACCGATATCGTGCTTTACGGCGATACGCGCCCCATACACGCGGCGGCAGTCGCGGCGGCCCGGGCGCGCGGGCTCACGGTGCATGTTTTCGAGGAAGGCTACCTGCGCCCCTACTGGATCACCTACGAACGCGGCGGCGCGAACGGCCATTCCCGGCTGATGCGGACGCCGGTGGCACAGATGCAGGCGGCGCTGAAAAACCTCGACCTCGACCTGCCCGATGCCCCGGCGCGCTGGGGCGATATGCGCCAGCACGTCTATTACGGGGCGCTTTACCACTGGTTCGTGATGTTCCTGAACCGCCGCTACCGCAATTTCCGCCCGCATCGCAACTTGACCGTCGCACAGGAGCTGCGCCTTTACCTGCGCCGGATCGCGCTGATGCCGGTCCATGCGCTTTCGCGGATCTACGCGACGTGGAAGATCAAGACCGGCGGCTTTCCCTATCACATCGCGCTGCTGCAACTGGAACACGACGCCAGCTTTCAAAGCCACGGGCCCTTTGCCAACATGACCGAGTTCCTAGAGATGCTGATCGAGGGGTTTGCGCAGGGCGCGCCGCAGCATCATCACCTCGTGCTGAAGGCCCACCCGCTGGAAGATGGCCGCAGCCCGATCCGGCATACCATCGCCCGCGTCGCGGCCCGGCACGGGATCAAGGACAGGGTGCACTACGTGCGCGGCGGCAAGCTGGCCGGGCTGCTCAACGACGCGCGCAGCGCCGTCACCGTGAATTCCACCGCCGCGCAACAGGCGCTGTGGCGGGGCCTGCCGCTCAAGGCGTTCGGCACGGCGGTCTACCTCAAGCCCGAATTCGTCTCAACCCAGCCGCTCGACGCGTTCTTCCAGCACCCGACCCGGCCCGACAGCAAGGCCTACCGCGACTATCGCCATTACCTGCTGGAAACCTCGCAGATCACCGGCAGCTTCTATTCGGCGCGCGGCAGGCGGCAATTGCTGCGGCAGGTGGTCGACATGATGCTGTCGCCCGAGGACCCTTACGACGCGCTGGAGGCCGGGCGTCCTGCACCACGGCAACACCTTCAACTCGTCAAATAATCAAAACTGGCACTGGCGAAAGAAATTCGCTAGTGTGGGAAAAAATATAAACGAGGCAGTACAGGCAATAAGGAGCCAAATCCGTGACATCCATGGCTTCCCGCGGGGTGCGACTGGTCGCGCTCCTGCTGGTCGTGACGCTGGTGGCCAATTGTGGCCTGCCACGGTCCGGCCCGAACAGGCGTGAACTTTTCGCCGGATCCGTGCAACGGCAGGGCGATGCATTCGTGGTCGCGGTCAATGACCGCGTGCTTCGGGCGACGGCGCTGGTCGAGGCGCTCGGCTTTTCCGATTCCTTCGTCGATGCAGCGCAACTCGGCTCCGACACGATCCGGCCGGGCGACACGCTGTCGCTGTCGATCTGGGAAAACGTGACCGACCCGCTGCTCGGTCCGCAGGGCGCGCCCTCGACCGTGCTGGAGGAGGTGCAGGTGGACGGCGCCGGCTTCATCTTCATCCCCTATGCAGGCCGGGTGCGCGCGGCGGGCAACACGCCCGAGCAACTGCGCGAGATCCTGACCCGCAACCTCGACGAACAGACCCCCGATCCGCAGATCATCGTGCGCCGGCTGGCGGGCAACGGGTCCACGGTGTCGCTGGCCGGCGCGGTCGGCGCGCAGGGCGTCTACCCGATCGAACGACCCACGCGGACCCTGTCGGCGATGCTGGCCGCCGCCGGCGGCGTGACGACAGAACCCGAGATTGCCCGCGTCACCGTGGTGCGCGGCGATCACCGGGGCACGATCTGGTTCAACGACCTCTACAACAACCCGGCGCTGGACATCGCCCTGCGCGCGAATGACCGGATCCTCGTGGAAGAGGACACACGCTCGTTCACGGCGCTTGGCGCCACCAGCAGCCAGACCCGCGTTCCCTTCGAAACGCAGTCGATCTCTGCGATCGAGGCGATTGCCACCGTGGGCGGCCTCAACCCCAGCCTCGCCGATCCCACCGGTGTGTTCGTGCTGCGCAACGAACCCGAACCCATCGCCCGGCAGGTGCTTGGCCGCGACGACATCACCGGGGCGCAGCGCGTCATCTACGTGCTGGACCTGACCGAACCCAACGGCATGTTCCAGGCGCGCGATTTCGTGATCCGCGACCAGGACACGCTTTACGTCACCGTGGCGCCCTTCGCGCAGTGGAACCAGGTGATCAGCGCGCTGACCGGGACGCTGGGCACCGCCGGTTCGGTCGCAAGCCTCACCGAATGACGTGACATGACGGGCAACGCCCAGACACCGCCCGCCGGGGACACCAACCGGCGGGCGTTCTATTTCACCGGCGGGTTTCTGACGAATACGCGCGTGCGGCGCATCCTGACATTGGCGGGGCATGACCTGCGCCTCGGCAAACCGGGGCCGGGCGACGACGTGCTGGTCTGGGGCCACAGCCCCTATGCCGCGCGGGGCGAGGCGGCCGCCCGCGCCACCGGCGCGCGGATCGTCCGGGTCGAGGATGCCTTCCTGCGATCGCTGCATCCCGGCCGCGGCGGTGAGCCGCCGCTCGGCCTGACCATCGACCGGCGGGGCGCGTGGTTCGACAGCCGCCAGCCCTCCGACCTCGAACACCTGCTGGCAACCCGTCCGCTGGACGATACCGCGCTGCTCGATCGCGCGCGAGAGGTCATCGCGCGGATGCGCGCGGGCCACCTGACGAAATACAGCGCCGTCGACCCCGCCCTGCCGACGCCGGCGCCGGGCTACGTGCTGGTGATCGACCAGACGCGGGGCGATGCCTCGATCCGGCTGGGCGGGGCGCGCGATACGACATTCCGCGAAATGCTGGTCTGGGCGCAGCAGGAGCATCCCGGCGCGCGCATCCTCATCAAGACCCACCCGGAAACCGCCCGGGGCCACCGATCGGGCCATTTCGGCCCCGAGGACACGGATGACCGGATCAGCCTGTGCACCGAGCCGCTTTCGCCATGGACGCTGATGGAGGGGGCGGTCGCGGTCTATACCGTCTCCTCGCAACTGGGGTTCGAGGCGATCCTCGCCGGCCACAAGCCACAGGTTTTCGGCCAGCCTTTCTATGCCGGGTGGGGCCTGACCGAGGACCGCAACCCGGTCGACCGCCGCCAGCGGCGCCTGACCCGCGCGCAACTTGTGGCGGCGGCGCTGATCCTCTATCCGCGCTGGTACGACCCCTACCGCGACCGGCTTTGCGGGTTGGAGGACGTGCTCGCCACGCTGGAGGCCGAGGCGCGCGCGTGGCGGCAGGACCGGCAGGGCCATGTCGCCATCGGCATGCGGGCCTGGAAGCGGGCGCCGCTGCAAAAGGTCTTCGCAGGCCGCGGTCCGGCCTTGCGCTTTGCCGACAGTCCGGGCGCGGCAACCCGCCATGGGCGCCCGGTGATGGTCTGGGCCGGCAAGGAAACGGCCGATCTGAGGGAAGCCTGCGACCGCGCCGCGCTGCCGCTTTTACGGGTCGAGGACGGATTCCTGCGCTCGCGCGGGCTGGGGGCCGACCTGATCCCGCCGCTCAGCCTCGTGACCGACGACCTCGGCATCTATTACGACCCGAGCCGCGCCAGCCGGCTGGAACACCTGATCGCCGGGGCCGCCGCCCTGCCGCCGGACCGCCTGCGCCGGGCCGAGCGGCTGATCGCGGCGCTGCGTGCCACCGGGGTCAGCAAGTACAACCTTGGCGGCGCAAGCGCGCTGCCCGATACCGGCGGGCGCGACGTGGTGCTGGTGCCGGGGCAGGTGGAGGACGACGCCTCGATCCGGCTGGGCGCCGGCAAGGTGGCGACGAACCTTGCCCTGCTGCGCACCGCGCGGGCACGCTATCCGGGGGCGTTCGTGGTCTACAAGCCGCACCCGGACGTTGAGGCAGGGCTGCGCGCCGGGCGCATCGCCCCCGACGATCTGGCGGGGCTCGCCGATCATGTGGCATCCTGCGCCGACCCCATGGCGCTGATCGCGCAGGCGGGCCGGGTGGTGACGATGACCTCGCTGCTGGGCTTCGAGGCGCTGTTGCGCGGGGTGCCGGTAACGGTGACGGGGGCGCCCTTCTATGCCGGCTGGGGATTGACCGAGGATCTCGGCACCCTGCCCGCGCGGCGCCGGGCGCGACCATCGCTGGCCGCCTTGGTGCATGCCGCGCTGATCGCCTATCCGCGCTATCATGACCCGGTAACCGGGCGGCCCTGCCCGGTAGAGGTGGCGGTGGAAAGGCTGGCCTCCGGCCAGATCCCGGCACCGGCGCTGCGGCTGCGGGCGCTGGCCAAGCTGCAAGGCTGGTTCGCGGGCCACGCGTGGCTTTGGCGGTAGCCTCTTCAAGCATTTGCCGGGCTTTGATCGGCCGTGGATCGTGCCGAGCCCGAGGGGGGCGCGGGCAGATGTGTCTTTGGACCCGCAAGGCGGGTTAATCGGCGCGGGTCCATTCGTGCAGGACATCGCGCCCGATGGCGCGCGTGGCGGACAGGTGGAAGCGCGGCGCTTCGCCCAGATCGGCCAGTCCCATCGCGCCGATGCCGGGCTGCCCCTCCGCCCCGATCACCATGCCGGCAGTAAAGCCCACGAGGTCATCCACGAGGTCGGCGGCCAGCAGCGAGGCCGCGAGCGCGCCGCCGCCTTCGCAAAAGACCGAGGTCAGCCCGTCGCGCCCCAGCACGGCAAGCGCATCGGCAAGGTCAAGCTGCCCGCCCGGCCCGGTCGCCACCGTCAGGCAGCGCGCGCCCTTGCCCTCCCATGCCGCGCGCAGGTCCGGGTCGGCACCACTGCCGCACAGGATCCAGAGCGGCACGTCACCGGCGCTGCGCGCGAGCTGCGAATCGAGCGGCAGGTCCAGATGGCGCGACAGCACCACCCGCACCGGCTGATGGGCCGCCCCGAGGCCGCGCACCGTCAGCATCGGGTCGTCGGCCCGCGCCGTGCCCGCCCCCACCATAACCGCGTCATGGCGCATCCGCATCGCGTGCACCGCGCGCCGCGCCTCCGCGCCGGTGATCCACTGGCTTTGCCCGGTGGCGGTGGCGATCCGCCCGTCGAAGGAACTGGCCAGTTTCAACGTCAGGCTTGGGCGGCCCTTCAGGACCCGCGACAGGAACCCGCGATGCGCCCGGCGCGCTTGGGCCTCCAACACCGGCACGGTCACCGCGACGCCGCCGACGCGCAGCCGGTCGATGCCGCCGCCATCGACGCGCGGGTCCGGGTCGCGCAAGGCCACCACCACGCGCGCCACCGAGGCGCGCACCAGCGCATCGGCGCAGGGCGGCGTCTGGCCCCAGTGGGCACACGGTTCCAGCGAGACATAGGCCGTGGCGCCAACCGCGGCATCGCCCGCCTGCTCCAGCGCTTGCGGTTCGGCATGCGGCCGGCCGCCCGGCGCGGTCCAGCCGCGGCCCACGACGCGGCCATGTTTCACGATCACGCAGCCCACCGCCGGGTTGGGCCAGACCCGCCCCGCCCCGCGTGCGCCAAGGCTCAGCGCCAGCCGCATCCAGCGGGCGTCGTCAAGCGTCATGGCTCAGCCTTCCGGGGGAACGTGCGGGCGCAGTTCGGCCACGAAATCCTCGAAATCGTCGGCAGCCTGGAAATTCTTGTAGACGCTGGCGAAACGCACATAGGCCACGGTGTCGATCCGGGCCAGCGCCTCCATCACGATCTCGCCGATCTGCTTGGAGGGGATATCCGTTTCGCCCATGCTTTCCAGCCGCCGCACGATGCCGGAAATCATCTGGTCGATGCGCTCGGGGTCCACCGGGCGCTTCTGCATGGAAATGCGGATCGAACGTTCCAGCTTGTCGCGGTCGAAATCCTCGCGCTTGCCGCTGGTCTTGATCACCACGAGATCGCGCAGCTGCACCCGTTCATAGGTCGTGAAGCGGCCGCCGCAGGCCGGGCAGAACCGCCGCCGCCGGATCGCGACGTGATCCTCGGCCGGACGGGAATCCTTCACCTGGGTGTCGATATTTCCACAAAACGGGCACCGCATGGGCCTGATCCCCCTTCACACTCTGCTCTGCCGTTTGGGGTCTGGTGCCCCAGTTATCCACAGCCACTATAGGGCAGCCTCAGCACCTTGGGTAGAGGCGATTTGCCATCGCAAGATAAAGGGGGACGCGACGACGGGCACAGACGCCCCGGCGCGCGGCCCACGGCATCTGGACTCCGCCCGGCCACCGCAGGATACTGCGCGCCATGAGTCTGCCCCCCGGTTTCCTTGACGAATTGCGCAACCGCCTGTCCCTGTCGCAGGTCGTGGGGCGCAAGGTGATGTGGGATCAGCGGAAATCCAACCAGGCCAAGGGCGACATGTGGGCGCCCTGCCCCTTTCACCAGGAAAAGACGGCCTCGTTCCACGTCGATGACCGCAAGGGGTTCTATTACTGTTTCGGTTGTCACGCCAAGGGCGACGCGATCAGTTTCGTGCGCGAGTCCGAGAATGTGGGCTTCATGGAAGCGGTGGAAATCCTTGCCGGGGAGGCCGGAATGCCAATGCCCGCGCCTGACCCGAAGGCGCGGGAAAAGGCCGACCGCCGCGAACAGCTGACCGAGGTGACGGAGGCCGCATCGGCATGGTTCCGGTTGCAGCTAGGCACCGGTGCGGGCGCGGCGCCACGCGATTACCTCGATGCGCGCGGGCTTCAGGCGGCGACCCGCGACCGGTTCGAGATCGGCTATGCCCCCGCCGCGCGGCAAGGCGCGTTTCAGGCGTTGAAAGACAAGGGGTTCGACCCTGACCTGATCATCGCCGCCGGGATCGCCACCCGGCCCGATGACGGCGGCGCGCCCTATGACGCGTTCCGCGACCGCATCACTTTCCCGATCCGCGACCCGCGCGGGCGCTGCATCGGCTTCGGCGGCCGGGCGATGGACCCCAACGCGCGGGCGAAATACCTCAACACCCGAGAGACGGAACTGTTCGACAAGGGCCACGCGCTCTACAACCACGGCCCGGCGCGCGAGGCGGCGGGCAAGGGGCACCCCCTGATCGTGGCCGAAGGCTACATGGACGTGATCGCGCTGTCGCAAGCCGGGTTCGAGGCCGCCGTCGCGCCGCTTGGCACCGCGATCACCGAGGCACAGTTGCAATTGCTGTGGCGCATCGCGGATGAGCCCACCGTCGCACTCGACGGCGACCGGGCCGGGGTTCAGGCGGCGCAGCGTCTGGTCGATCTGGCATTGCCGCTTCTGGAGGCGGGCAAATCCCTGCGCTTCGCGCTCATGCCGCAGGGCAAGGACCCGGATGACCTGATCAAGCAACGGGGCACGCAAGCGATGCGAGACCTGCTCGACGCGGCCGAGCCGATGGTCACGCTGCTCTGGCGGCGCGAGACCGAGGGCAAGGTTTTCGACAGCCCCGAACGGCGGGCGGCGTTGGACAAGGCCCTGCGCAGCGCCGTATCGCGCATCAAGGACCCGTCGCTGCGCCGCCATTACGGGCAGGTGCTCAACGATATGCGGTTCGAGCTTTTCCGCGCGCCGCGCCGCCCAGACTGGCAGCCCGGGCGCAAGGGCGGCTTTCGCGTCCCAGCGGGCCCGCAGGCCGTCACCCGCGCCACGCCGCTGGCCGCCGGGGGCATGACGGACTCGGAGATGCGCGTGGCACTGATCCTCGCCACGCTCTGCCTCACACCCGCGCTGATCGATGATTTCGAACATGCGCTGGACCGGCTGACCCCCGCCAATCCCGATCACGCGCGGCTGACCGACTTCTTGCTGGGCACACCCGAGCGTGACGCGGCCGCGCTGCACGCCGAACTGGCGCGTCGAAATCTGGGCGAAACCCTTGAAAACCTGCTGTCGCTTGGCCATGTGCGGATCGCGCCGTGCATCCGCCACCCCGGCGATACCGACAAGGCAGCCCGATGCCTGGCGGAGGAATTCGCGAAGCTTGCCGCGCGGCGCGGCTTGCAGGACGAGATGACAGAGGCGCTGGAAGATCTTGGGGAGGCGGACGAATCGCGCCTTCGCTGGCGCCTGAACAACGCGCTGCGCGCCCGCCAGCAAGCTGAAACGCCGCGCTCAAATGACGGCGACGCCACCGCGGAGGATGAAAGCAGCTTGTCGAAACACCTGTCAGACCTGATCGCATCCCGCGCATGGGAAAAGAAATCGCGCTGACGCGGGTGGGCGAATCAACGATTCGGACTTAGAAAAGAAAAACGCGCGAGGGGCGAATCACCTCGTCCGTGAAGGGGAAACCGCATGGCAAAAGACACCGATGAGCGCAAACCGGACGGCGAAGAGGCGGAAATTACCAGTCTCGACATGAGCCAGGCTGCCGTCAAGAAGATGATCGCCGAGGCCAAGGCCAAGGGATACATCACCTACGATCAGCTCAACACGGTTCTGCCCCCAGAGCAGGTCAGCTCGGAACAGATCGAGGACGTGATGTCGATGCTGTCCGAAATGGGCATCAACATCATCGAGGACGAGGAAAGCGAAGAGGACGACAAGGGCTCGACCGCCGTGGTCGAAACCTCCGGTTCGCGCGATGTCGCGGTCTCCTCCTCCGATAGCGAGAAACTCGACCGCACCGACGACCCGGTGCGCATGTACCTGCGCGAGATGGGCAGCGTCGAATTGCTGTCGCGCGAGGGCGAGATCGCGATCGCCAAGCGGATCGAGGCCGGGCGCAACACGATGATCGCCGGGCTGTGCGAAAGCCCCCTGACCTTTCAGGCGATCACCATCTGGCGCGACGAATTGCTCGACGAGGAAATCCTGCTGCGCGACGTGATCGACCTCGACGCCACGTTCGACCGCGCCATCGACGGAGAGGTCGAGGACCCCGTCGCCCCGGTGGCCGAGGGTCTGGCCCCCCAACCCGCCGAGAAGACCCAGAAGGAACAGGAACTCGACGCCGACGGCAACCCGATCAGCACCGATGACGACGACGAGGACGACGAGCAGGCCAACATGAGCCTTGCCGCGATGGAGGCGGCGCTGAAACCCCGCGTCCTCGAAACGCTCGACCGCATCGCCGACGATTACGCGCGCCTGTCGGAAATGCAGGACTTGCGGATTTCCGCGACGTTGAACGAGGATTCCAGTTTCTCCTCCGACGCGGAGACCGAGTATCAGCAATTGCGGTCCGAAATCGTCGTTCTGGTCAATTCGCTGCACCTGCACAACAACCGGATCGAGGCGCTGATCGACCAGCTTTACGGCATCAACCGCCGCGTCATGTCGATCGATTCCGGCATGGTGAAACTGGCCGATCAGGCCCGCATCAACCGCCGCGAATTCATCGACTCCTATCGCGGCTACGAACTTGACCCGACATGGTCCGACCGCATGGCCGCCAAGCCCGGCCGCGGTTGGCAGGCGCTTTTCGAACGCTCGCAGGACAAGGTCGCGCAACTGCGCGCCGACATGGTGCAGGTCGGCCAGTATGTCGGGCTCGACATCGGCGAGTTTCGCCGGATCGTGCAGCAGGTCCAGAAGGGCGAGAAAGAGGCGCGCCAAGCCAAGAAGGAAATGGTCGAGGCGAACCTGCGCCTCGTGATCTCCATCGCCAAGAAATACACCAACCGCGGCCTGCAATTCCTTGACCTGATCCAGGAGGGCAATATCGGCCTGATGAAGGCGGTCGACAAGTTCGAATACCGCCGCGGCTACAAGTTCTCCACCTACGCCACGTGGTGGATCCGGCAGGCGATCACCCGGAGCATCGCGGATCAGGCGCGCACCATCCGCATCCCGGTCCACATGATAGAGACCATCAACAAGCTGGTGCGCACCGGCCGCCAGATGCTGCACGAGATCGGCCGCGAACCGACGCCCGAGGAACTGGCCGAAAAGCTGCAGATGCCGCTGGAAAAGGTCCGCAAGGTGATGAAGATCGCCAAGGAACCGATTTCGCTGGAAACCCCCATCGGGGACGAGGAAGACAGCCAGCTTGGCGATTTCATCGAGGACAAGAACGCCGTCCTGCCGCTGGATTCGGCCATTCAGGACAACCTGAAAGAGACGACGACGCGGGTCCTGTCCTCGCTCACCCCGCGCGAGGAACGGGTGCTGCGCATGCGCTTCGGCATCGGGATGAACACCGACCACACGCTGGAGGAAGTGGGCCAGCAGTTCAGCGTGACCCGTGAACGCATCCGCCAGATCGAGGCGAAGGCGCTGCGCAAGCTGAAGCACCCCAGCCGCAGCCGGAAGCTGCGGAGTTTCCTTGATCAGTGAGCTACTCGGAACAGCAACTTGCACAACTCGCGCGGCTAGAGGCGCGGCTTGAGACTAGTCGTGCCAAGGCTGCCTATCGTGCGCTGATGGATTGGTCCGAAAGTCGAAAGCGGCTTTTCTTGTTCCCGATTTCGCGAGGCGCTTTTTCAGCTGTTCATCTGTCAACTCGACCTAATGCCAGAGCCTACGCAGACTGTGAGTTCGCTTTCAAGGGTGCCAAGGCGCACTTGCGCTGGTGGTTTCGGAAACCTTTCTTTGATTTCGGCTTGTGGGGAAGCGACGTCGTGGTGGCAGAGTTTTCCGAAGCGGAAACTCTGAAATCGGGCGAGATTGCCATGAATCTTGTGGATCGAACCGATGTTGATCGGCTTTGCCGATTTCTGGAAACGAAGCTCTGAGTTCAGTACGTGACCGTCGGGTGGGCAGGTCCGCCCTCCAGAATAACCGCCTCATCGCCGCGCGTGGGGGCGGCATCATGCCGGAGGTATGCCTCTGGTATGACGGTGCACGGCGGACTGACGCGCTGGATTCCACGCCGGAAACACCGCCCCCACGTCGCCCCCATGGACTTCACCGTCCGCCTTTGCTTCACTCTCCCCCGAACCGGCAAGGAGCACCTCATGTCCCTTTTCAAGAAACTCTTCGGCGGGTCCGACAGCCCGAGCGAACCGCAGGTCGAGCTTTACGAGGGCTTCCGAATCATCCCCGACCCGATCAAGGAAAGCGGCGGCTACCGCCTTGCCGCCCGGATCGAGAAGGAGGTGGAGGGCCAGGTAAAGAGCCACCTTATGGTCCGCGCCGATGTCTGCCACAGCGCCGAGGAGGCCGCGTCCGCCGCGATCTTCAAGGCCCGGTCGATGATCGACCAGATGGGCGACCAGATCTTCTGACCCGATGCGCGTGCCCCAGCCCGAAGGCCGCAAGGGCAGCCTGATGTGGCTGCAACGTGCCGTCGCAACGCATCCCGGCCTTCTGCAACCCGCCTCCCTGCCGCCGATCGAATGGCTGTCGCCCCGCGCCGAAGATGGCTTCGCCGAATACCGTGATGCGGCGTTCCTCCGCCTCGTTGGCCATGGCGCCCTCGCCCCGGCGCTTGGGGCGTTCTGGCCGCGCGGCGGGCCGCAATGGGACGCGCTTGGCCGGGCGGCGGGCGATGCCGTGATCCTTGTCGAGGCCAAGGCCCATATCGGCGAATTCCTGACAGGCGGCACCACCGCGTCGCCCGCATCGCGCGCCCGAATCGACAGCGCCTTGGCACGCGTGAAGAACGCGCTCGGCGCCGCGCCCGTCTCCGACTGGTCACACGTGTTCTACCAGTATGCCAACCGGCTGGCGCATCTGTGGTGGCTGCGCGAACAGGGCGTCGCGGCGGAGCTTGTCTTCGTCAGCTTCCTTGGCGACACCGAAAGCCACGGGCCGGATCATGCCGAGACATGGCAGGCCGCCTTCGCCGCCGCCGATCACGCGCTTGGCCTGCCCGCGCGGCACAGGCTCTCTCGGCATGTGCACCATCTTTACCCGCCGGTCGCGGGACTGGCCGAAACCGCGTGAGGGCGCGATTTGCGCCCGTGCGGATGTACCGGGGGTGCACGGGGGGTGTACGCATGGTGCACGGGGGGCACCGCCCGTTTTCAGCCGTTCAAGGCTGGCCGCCCTCGGGCGCGGTCAGGTCAGGGTTGCAGCCGCGTGAACACATCCGCATTCGCGCACGCGCCCGGCACCTCCGCCGCCCCGGCCTCCTGCGCGGCCAGCCAATGCGCGCAGCCCTCGGCCCAGATACAGCCACGGCAGCGCGTGACCATGTCGGCCCAGTCCTGTTGCGCGATACGGCCCTCCCGCATCGCGGCGGCAAGGTCCACGCCGGTTGCCTTGGCCATGGACTGCGCCAGCCAGAAATGGTGCACCGGGTCGCCCAGCGGGCGGACTGCAAGGTCTTTGGGCATCACTCCCCCTTTTAGTCAGCCACCGGTCAGATCCCGCGCAAGGCCTTGAGTTTGCTGCCATTCCGACAGTATCCCGGGGCGTCTTCGGCGCTGTCATGGCTGGCCAGCCATTCGCGGCAGGCCCCGGGCGAGGTGCAGTTGGTGCAACTCAGCACCATGTCTTCGCGCGCCTCCGGGGTGATGTCGCCGCGCAGTTCCGCCTCGTCCAGGTCGGCGCCAAGACGATCGGCCATCCGGCCCATCAGGCGGCTGTGCTCCTCCAGGGTCTTTTCTCCGGGCATCGCGCGCTCCTGTCCGTTGCGCCGGCCTGTGCGGCCGGCCTGTGGAACAATCCTCTCGCAATGCCCGGCACGCGGCCTTGACCCAGATCAATCGAAGCAGGGCGCCAGATCACGTCTAGGCAAGCCCGCCAATGGCCGTTACCAAAGGGTTCATGTTTAGCATCGAGCATGATTTCGACGCGACGGTGGTCACACTCGTCGACGAAGGCGCCGCCCCGCTGACCGAGGATGTCACCATTTCCGCTTTCGCCGAATGCGTGACGCTGGATCAATACGACCCGCGCAGCGATACGGTGCAGAAGATCACCCTGTCCGAGGCGCAGCTACAAGATCTTGCCGCCGCGCTTGACCTGCCCGAAGGGGTCTATCGCCTTCGCCGCGATGCGCAAGGCAAGGCCTGACCGCTACGAGAGCCCGACAAATGCCCCTTCCCAGCCTGCTGATCGTCGGCGCGCAGAAATCCGGCACCACGTGGCTGCATCGCGCCCTGAAACGCTCGCACCACCTTGTGGCGCATCCGCGCCGCAAGGAACTCGATTTCTTCCTGCGCCCCGACTACGCCGAGCGGCTGGACGACTATGCTGCCGGTTTCCCGGATGACCCCAAGGCGCGCTACGTCTTCGAATCCTCGCCCAACTATTTCCGCCCGCCGACCGGGGACCGCGACATCGCCGCGCGGATCGCGACCAGCCTGCCGGGGGTGGAGACGCTGGCCATCCTGCGCAACCCGGTGGAGCGGTATCTGAGCGCCTATATCCACAACATGATGAAGGGCCGGCTACCCTATGCCGCCGAGATTACGGACTTCACGGATAATCACCTGTTGCTGAGCCATGGCGATTACGCGGCGCTGCTGGATCATTGGTGGCGGCACCTGCCACGGTTGCGGGTCTATTTCCACGACGACCTGACAGCCAACCGCGCCGCCTTCCTCACCCGCGTGATGGCGGATCTCGGGCTGGATCGGGACGTGCCCGACAAGGCACTGAAATTCCGGGCCAATGCGCGCGACCGCAAGATCCGCGACCTCGACTGGGACCGGATGCCCGTTCTGTCATTCGAGTTGCGCGAGCGTCTGCGCGACCATTTCGCGCCGGGGATCGCGCGGTTGCAGGCGATGACGGGGCGCGACCTGTCCGGTTGGCTGGCCGATGATCAGGAGGCGCAGGACACGCAGCGCATGGCGCAGGGGTCCACGTCCAGCCGCGGTTGACCTATGAAGTCGCCGCAATCCTCGCACCAGCCGAAGTCGCCCGCGTCGATCCGGGCAAGCGCCGCCGCGATCGCGCGCAGGCGCCCGTGACGGCGGGTCTCGATCGCCGCGGCCATGGCTTGCGATTGCAGCGCGTCCTGCCGCGACAGGCGGCCCTGCTGGCTCTGGTCCAGTTCCACGGGCTTGCGCGCATCGGCGGTATCCTGCGATGCGGCGACAAGCGTGTCGCGCTCCGCCTCAAGCCGCGGGCGGTAGCGGGCGGCAAGTTCCGCGTCGGTCGGGTCTGTCATCCGGTCCTGTCCTCTTCGCTGGCCTTGCGGCGATTATCGGGGCAGCCGCCCCGGCCCGCAACGCGCGGCCTACCCGATCTCGACCACCTTGTCGCGGCTGGTTGCGCCCTGCACAATCACAAGGCGCGATTTCGGCATCCCGAGCGCCTTGGCGAGCAGTTTCAGCACCGCCGCATTGGCCTTGCCGTCCTCCGGCATCGTGGTGACATGGACGCGCAACGCACCGCCCGCTGCCTCTGGCAGGGCAATGGCATTGCGCGACGCCTTGGGCGTCACCCGCAACGCCAGCCGGGCGCCGGGCGTGGCAAGGTGGCGCAAATCTGGCAAGGCCCTGACCATGCGCGGCAGCCTATCTCGCCAGTTGGCGCGTGCAAGCCCCGCATCGCTTGTTGCAAGTGCAACGGATTTCCGGTTTGCAGGCGGTTGATGCTGCCTTGCAGCGTGGGGCGCGTTGACACCCCCACCGGCACGCGGCAGGGTGCATCGGGGAATTCCAAGGGAGTTAATCCATGAAAAAGGTATACGGCTCTGCCGAGGAGGCGCTCGACGGGCTGCTCTTCGACGGCATGCTGATCGCGGCGGGGGGCTTTGGCCTTTGCGGCATTCCGGAACTGCTGATCGACGGGCTGGTGAAATCCGGGGTCAAGGATCTGACGGTCGCCTCCAACAATGCGGGCGTCGACGGGTTCGGGCTTGGCAAGCTTCTCGACACCCGACAGGTCAAGAAGATGATGTCGTCCTACGTGGGCGAGAACGCGGAATTCATGCGCCAGTATCTTTCCGGCGAGCTTGAGCTTGAATTCAACCCGCAGGGCACGTTGGCCGAACGGATGCGCGCCGGTGGCGCGGGCATCCCCGGCTTCTACACCAAGACGGGCGTCGGCACCGTGATCGCCGAGGGCAAGGAGCTCAAGGAGTTCGACGGCGAGGACTACGTCCTCGAACGCGGCATCTTCGCGGATATCTCCATCGTCAAGGCGTGGAAGGCGGACGACACCGGCAACCTCGTCTTCCGCAAGACTGCGCGCAACTTCAACCCGCCGGCGGCGATGTGCGGCAAGACGTGCCTTGTCGAGGTCGAGGAAATCGTGCCGCGCGGGTCGCTCGACCCCGATCACATTCACCTGCCCGGCATCTACGTGCACCGCATCATTCAAGGCGAGCACGAGAAGCGGATCGAACAGCGCACCACGCGCAAGCGGGAGGAAGCCTGATGCCTTGGGATCGCAACCAGATGGCCGCACGCGCGGCCGAAGAGCTTGAAGACGGCATGTATGTGAACCTTGGCATCGGCATCCCGACGCTGGTGGCCAATTATGTCGGCGACAAGGATATCACGCTGCAATCGGAAAACGGCATGCTGGGCATGGGCCCCTTCCCTTTCGAGGGCGAAGAGGACCCCGACCTGATCAATGCCGGAAAGCAGACGATCACGGAGCTTAACCGCACCTCCTATTTCGACAGCGCCACCAGCTTCGGCATGATCCGGGGCGGCAAGATCGCCGCCGCGATCCTTGGCGCGATGGAAGTGGCGGAAAACGGCGACCTCGCCAACTGGATGATCCCCGGCAAGCTGGTCAAGGGCATGGGCGGCGCGATGGACCTTGTCGCCGGCGTGAAGAAGGTGGTGGTGGTCATGGACCACACCAACAAGCACGGCGACAGCAAGCTGCTGAAGGCCTGCACCCTGCCGCTGACTGGCAAGGGCGTGGTCAACCGGATCATCACCAACCTCGGCGTGCTCGATGTCGTCGAGGGCGGTCTGAAAATCGTCGATTGCGCCGAGGGCGTGTCCGAGGACGAGATCCGCGCCGCGACCGAGGCGACCATCGTCAACTGACGCGCGCGGTCGTGAGACAGGGAAAAGGCGGGCCGCCCGGTCCGCCTTTTCCTATTGGCCCATCATCGACCGAAACACGCATCCGTCCGAAATAAGTTCCGGCGGCGTCACGCACAGCAATCGCGCCGCCGCCCATGTCGCCAGAACGCGCGGCACGTATGCGCGCGTTTCGGCATAGTCCGGCACACCGCCCGCCGCGCGCACCGCGCCTTCGCCCGCGTTATAGGCGGCAAGCACAAGGATCGGGTCGCGCTCGAACTCCGCCATCAGCCAATCGAGATAGGCGATTCCCCCGGAAATATTTTGCCCTGCGTCAAAGGCATCCTCGACCCCGAACCGCGTTGCCGTGGCCGGGATCAACTGCATCAGCCCTCTTGCGCCCGCCTGGCTGCGCGCCGCTGCATCGCCCCGCGATTCGACGGCCATCACCGCAAGGGCGAGCGCCGGGGACACGCGCGTGCCGATCGTCTCACGCAAAAGCTGCGCGCCATGCGCCTCCGCAAGCGCCTGCAACCCCGCGGCCCGCATGATCGGCAGCGCGCCAGCCTCCGGCGCGGTGGCCAGCAGGTCCATGGCCGCCCGGTAGCGCCCTGCCCCCGCGTCAATCCCCTCCGCGATGGCGGACCAGAACCAATCGGCGGTTTGCCGGCGCGGTGCCGGCGCGGGCTGGCCTTCCGGGTCGGGCGCGTCCTGCGCGCGATCCCCGATCTGGACGGTGATGCGCGGCCCGTCCTGTCCGGGCGCGGGCGGCGTCACGCGGCGAAAGGTGAAGTCGGGAAAGGGTGGCGGTGCGGCAGTCGTCTCCTCCTGCGCGGGAAGCGGCGACGCCGAAAGCCCGCCGAGGACAACCAATATAGCCGCATGCGCAACGCGTTTCGCGATCATCTGCTTGCCTCTCGACCCTTTTGAGCGGCATTGTGCCCGACTGCGCAAGGCTTGGAAAGCCCGCCGCGCCGGCAATTGGCCTTCTGCAAAAGGAGTCGATGGATCCCGACATCGCTTTCCGAAGTGGATTCCCGAAATGGCTTTCAGTTTTACGGAAAATTAACCAGAACACGCCCAATTCCCGCCCAGTTCCCGGGGCTATATGTGCCTGTCCCCGAAGTGGGCGGGTCGCAAGACAAGCAAGACGACCCCCGAAACGTGAGGCGGACAGACAAACAGCAACTCCTATCGAGGGAACAGAACCATGATCAAGACTTTCCTGAATTCCGAATCCGGCGCCGTCACCGTGGACTGGGTCGTCCTCACCGCAGCCATCGTGGGCCTCGGCCTGGCCGTCATGGCCGTCGTGTCCGCCGGCGTCGAAGACCTGTCGGGCGATATCCGGGGCCAGCTTGAACAGGACGACATGATCGACACCAACTTCTCGAACGCGGTAGACCAGTAAGTACCACGCAGTCATTTCTCGAAAGGGCCGCGCCGAAAGGTGGCGGCCCTTTTCTTTGGCGTCGTTGGACACAATCGCCCCACATCCGCGCGTCTCGGAAAACACCCCTAAAATTCTCGACAATTTCTTCCCTTCGCCCAAATCGCGCCCCGTTTAATGGCGATAGTCAACTCA
>QVQC01000021.1 GCA_003428585.1 Nioella halotolerans | reverse complement strand
CGCCGCCGGTGAAGGGGTGTCTACGACCACCAAACAAATCACGCAAGCAGTTTTTAAAGGAAAAGATCAAAAACTCTCAAGAGCCTTGTTTTCTTGGGGTTTGCCCGCCGTCAAAACCAGCTTTGCCACACCTCCGGCACCGAGTTCGTGGGGTTAGGGCGCCTGGACCCGGTGGAATCAGCCCGACTCGAACGGAATCGGGGCGCGTCGCGCGGTGCACCTAGTGCGGCGCTCGGGGCCGTCCATCGCTGCGACGGCGCCGATTCAGCCTAGAGCCCCCCGATCTCTGTCAGGGCTTCCACGATCTGCGCCACGCCGTCCCCGGATTTCAGCGCGGCAAAGATGAAAGGTCGTCCCGCCCGCATGCGCGTGGCATCGCGGTCCATCACCTCCAGCGCGGCGCCGACATGGGGGGCAAGGTCGGTCTTGTTGATGATCAACAGATCCGAACGGGTGATCGCCGGACCACCCTTGCGCGGGATCTCTTCGCCAGCCGCCACATCGATCACGTAGAGCGTCACGTCAGCCAGTTCCGGGCTGAAGGTGGCCGACAGGTTGTCGCCGCCGGATTCGATCAGGACAATGTCGAGGTCGGGATGGCGCGCCTGCATCTCGGCCACCGCGGCAAGGTTGATAGAGGCATCCTCGCGGATGGCGGTATGCGGGCATCCGCCGGTCTCGACGCCGATCACCCTGTCCCGTGGCAGGATCTGCAAGCGCATCAACGCCTCCGCGTCTTCCTGCGTGTAGATGTCATTGGTGATGACGCCAACCGAATGCGCCTTCTTAAGCGCCCGGGCAAGGCAAGCGGTCAGCGTCGTCTTGCCAGCCCCGACAGGGCCGCCGATTCCGACGCGCAGGGGGCCGTTTTGCTGGGTCATGTGCGGAATATCCTCGAATACTGGGTTTCATGAATCATGGCGTCGATATCCGCCCCGAAGGCGGTGGACGAAAGCTTGCCCAGGTCACCATCCTCCGTTTCTGCGACGAGGTCAGCGTGCAGCGGGGCAAACCGGTGAATGATCGCCTGCCCCTCGGTCTGCCCCAGCGGGATCAGCCGCATCCCGACCGTGGCAAGGGAACTGGTGAAGGCGTGCAGGAACATCTGCGCCGTCAGTCGCAAGGGCAATCCTTCCAGCCGCGCGGCCCGGCCGGCGGCGACGGGATAGGTCAGGCCCGATAGCGCCGCCTGCCAGACGGCACCGGTGATCTGGCAGAACGCCTGACCCTGCAGGTCGCTTTCCTTCAGGCGCTCGGCGGAGGCGGCGAAGGCGCGGCTTGTCCGGTCGATCTCGCGGAGCGCCGCATCGTCCCCGGCCCGGTAGGCGGCGGCAAGAAACAGCGCGTCGTTGTGCCCCGCGCCATGGCTGAGAACCGTCTCGATCCAGTCGGCCAGCGTGTCGGCGTCGCGCACCCGGCCCCGGTCGATCGCGGCCTCCAGCCCATGCGAATAGGCAAAGCCCCCTACCGGGTAGGCGGGCGAGAACCACTGCGCGAGGGTCAGAAGACAGGTGTCAGTGACTGTGGCCATGGGTCCGTCCGTGCCCGTAGGCGCCGCCTTCGGGGGTGAAGGGTTCCTCGATCTCGCGCAGGGTCGCACCGAGTTTCGCCAGCATCTCGCGGATCACGTGGTCGGGCTGGATCAGCAGCCTGTCGCCGTCGATCTGGCACGGCGTGTGGCGGTTGCCGACATGCCAGGCGATGCGGACAAGGTCACGGGCGGTGACTTCCAGCAAGGGTTCCGGCGCAGCCTCGACGGCGATCTCCCCGGCCTCGCAGATCAGCACGCCCCCATGGTTGAGCGAGGTGGTGCGCGGCAGGTTGACCAGCACTGCCCGCCCGTCGGTCAGCGTCACGACCTTGCGGCGCAGGAAGCGCCCCTCGTAATCGAGCCTCAGCACCCCCACCGGCGCTGCATGGGCGTGGTCATGATAGGCGGTCGCTGTCAATCGGGTCATCGGTGGGCCTCGAGGGGGTATGCGTCGCCAAAGCTTCGGCGCGCAGTCGGATGTCGCCATGCGACACCCTCAGAAAAGGAAATAGCGCTGCGCCATGGGCAGCTCGTCGGCGGGTTGGCAGGTCAGCAATTCGCCATCGGCGCGCACCTCGTAGGTCTCCGGGTTGACCTCGATGATCGGCAGGGCATCGTTCAGCTTCAGATCGCGCTTGCCGATATTGCGCGTGCCCGCCACCGGCAGCGTGTCCTTGGCAAGGCCGAGCGTTGAGCCGATCCCGGCCGCCTGCGCGGCGGCGGACACGAAGGTGACGCAGGAGCGTTCGACCGACCGGCCAAAGGCGCCGAACATCGGCCGCGAATAGACCGGCTGCGGTGTCGGGATGGAGGCGTTGGGGTCGCCCATCTGCGCGCAGGCAATCGTTCCGCCCAGCAGGACCATCTCGGGCTTTACCCCGAAGAACGCCGGGTCCCACAGCACCAGATCGGCACGCTTGCCCTCCTCCACGCTACCGACATGTTCGGCGATGCCACAGGCGAGCGCCGGGTTGATGGTGTATTTCGCCACGTAGCGCCGGACCCGGAAATTGTCGTTTTCGCCGGTTTCCCCGTCCAGCCGGCCGCGCTGCTTTTTCATCTTGTCGGCGGTCTGCCACGTGCGGAGGATCACCTCTCCCACTCGGCCCATGGCCTGGCTGTCGGAGGCGATGATGGAAAACGCCCCCATGTCGTGAAGGATATCCTCGGCGGCGATGGTCTCGCGCCGGATGCGGCTTTCGGCGAAGGCCACGTCCTCGGGGATTGACTTGTCGAGGTGATGGCACACCATCAGCATGTCGAGATGCTCTTCCAGCGTGTTCACCGTGAAGGGCCGCGTGGGGTTGGTCGACGATGGGATCACGTGCGGCTCGCCGCAGATCTTGATGATATCTGGCGCGTGGCCGCCGCCCGCGCCCTCCGTGTGGAAGGCGTGGATGGTGCGCCCCTTCATCGCCTTCACCGTGTTTTCCACGAAACCGCTTTCATTGAGCGTATCAGTGTGGATCATCACCTGCACGTCCATCGCATCGGCGACCGACAGGCAGCAATCGATGGCGCCCGGCGTGGTGCCCCAATCCTCGTGCAGTTTCAGGGCCGAGGCCCCGGCCAGAACCTGTTCCTCCAGCCCCGCGGGCAGCGACGCGTTGCCCTTGCCCGCGAAGGCAAGGTTCATCGGGAAGGCATCGGCGGCCTGCAACATGCGCCCGATATGCCACGGCCCCGGTGTGCAGGTCGTCGCCATAGTTCCATGCGCGGGGCCGGTGCCGCCGCCGGTCATCGTGGTCAGGCCGGAATGCAGCGCGTCGTCGATCTGCTGCGGACAGACGAAATGGATATGACTGTCGATACCACCGGCGGTCAGGATGCGCCCCTCGCCGGCGATGGCCTCGGTCCCCGGCCCGACGACGATCGTCACCCCCGGCTGGGTGTCGGGGTTGCCCGCCTTGCCGATCCCCGCGATACGCCCGTCCTTGAGGCCCAGATCGGCCTTGTAGATTCCCGTCCAGTCCACGATCAGCGCATTGGTGATGACCGTATCGACCGCACCCTCGGCGCGCGTCGCCTGCCCCTGCCCCATACCGTCGCGGATCACCTTGCCGCCGCCGAACTTCACCTCCTCGCCATAGGGGCCGGTCAGGTCACGCTCCACCTCGATGACAAGATCGGTATCGGCCAACCGCAGCCGGTCGCCCGTGGTGGGGCCGAACATGGCGGCATAATCCGCGCGCGAAATCGTCGCCGGCATCACAAGCCTCCCATCACCTGCTGGTTGAAGCCGAAAATGCGCCGGGCGCCGCCGATCTCGATCAGCGCCACTTCGCGCCGTTGGCCCGGCTCGAAGCGCACCGCCGTGCCCGCCGCGATATCGAGCCGCCGGCCGCGCGCCGCTGCCCGGTCGAAATCCAGCGCGCTGTTTGCCTCGGCGAAATGGTAGTGGCTGCCCACCTGCACCGGACGATCACCGGTATTGGCGACCATCAGCGTGATCGCCTCGCGCCCCGCGTTCAGGGTCAGGTCGCCCCCTGCCGGGAAAAGCTCTCCGGGGATCATTTCTGAACCCGGCCGATCAGGTACCTCCCCGCGAGGCCGATCCCAAGCAGGAAGATCCCGAGGGCCCAGCCATTCGATTCGTGCGGGTGGAGGTGGGCGCCTTCATGGGCACCGGCGGCTGTGGCGGCAAGGGCGAAGAAAACGGGCAGGATACATTTCATGGTCGGATCTCCTACTTAGCGAATGGGGTTGTGCACGGTCACCAGCTTGGTCCCATCGGGGAAGGTCGCTTCCACCTGAACGTCGTGGATCATTTCCGCGATGCCTTCCATGCACTGGTCGCGGGTCAGCACCTCCGCCCCCGCGGTCATCAGGTCGGCAACGCTGCGCCCGTCGCGGGCGCCTTCGACGACCGTGTCGGTGATCAGGGCGATGGCCTCCGGATGGTTGAGCTTCACGCCGCGCGCCAGCCTCTTGCGCGCAACCTCGGCGGCCATGGCGACCAGCAGCTTGTCTTTCTCTCTCGGGGTCAGGTTCATCTCAGATCATCCATGGTCTGGGCAGGTCATCCTCGCTGAGGGTTTGCAGGAGTGGCATGAGGCTGCGGCGCAGCTCGAACCCATCAGCGGCCAGCAGGCGCAGGCACAGAAGGTCGGGTCGCAGCAAGCTGGCCCCGGCAGTGTCTGGCAGCATCTGCCTGACCCTGGGCAGCATCGCCTCGGCTTCCGGCGCGACAAGGACAAGGCTGGCCATCGCCCGCGCGCCGCCGCCAATGAAGGGCCGCGACAGGTGCGCCTGAAGGTCGCCACCCAACGCCATCGCGTCGAGGTAGAGCGGATCGCCGTCGCGCCAGACCTCGATCCGGTCATCGAAGCTGGCATCCGTCACGGCCTCGCCCATCGCCGTGCGCCCGAAGATCACCGGCTCGACCAGCAGCAGGCGGGCCGAGGGCGCCATGTCCACGCGCATCCGGCGACGCAGCGCGGAGCCTTCGAAGAGGATCGTTTCCTGCGGCACCCAGTGCAACCGCGCGCCGTCCTCCACCGTCAGGCGGGTCTCGATCCGGCCGGTTTCATCGGGGCAGGCGCGGTAGGCGCGTTCCGCCGCCTGCGTGGTCAATGTCAACCGCGTGCCCGGCCCGGCGCTTGCCGAGGTCTTGAAGCTGTCCCCGCCAGTGACGCCGCCCGCCGTGTTCACCAGAACTGCCTGCTTCCCCGGCCCACGGCCATGCGGGAAAACGGCCTTGAACGCCCCGGCCTGGTAAAGCCGGTCCAGCACGGTCCCCCGCCCCCCCGGCTTGACGGCAAGCGCGACCCGCCCGCGGGCGCGTGGCGGCAGGGCCGCCTGTGATATGTCGGCAAGCAAGGTGATCTGCGTCGTCCGCGTCGAAGAAGGTCGGGGACACTACACGGCAGGCCGGCACGGCGAGGCCAGCCGGAACCCCGACTCCCTGCAGGAGATCCAAGGCAATCGCACCTGAATTGGGCACACTGAAATATTTCGATGAATAAAAAGGCACGCCGAAAGCGCGCGCCCCGATAGTCAGACCCGTTCTCCGGCTTTCCAAACCCGCGCAGGTGTCCGCGAGTCGAGATCCACATGCAGGAAGTCGGCGGGTCCGCCGGGCCGCAGCGCCCCGATGCCGCGCGCGGCGCCGATCAGGCGGGCCGGCACGCGGGTCGCCATGGCAATCGCGTCCTCCGCCGCTGCCAGACGCCAATGCAGCAGGTTGCGCAATGCCGTCAACAGGTCCAGGTCCGCCCCGGCCAGCGTCCCATCCTCCAGCGTCAGCCGCCCCTCCCGCCGCAGGACGCGCCGCCCGCCGAGGTCGAACCCGTCCGCATCCGTCCCGGCCACGGCCATCGCATCGCTGACGAGGAAGATCCGCCCCGGCCCCTGCTTGGCCCGCAGCGCGACGCGCATGGTCTCGGGGTGCACATGGTGCCCGTCCGCGATCAGGCCCGCCGACAGGCCGTCGAAGGACAGGGCAGCGCCGACGACGCCCGGTTCCCGGTTGCCAAGCTGGCGCATCGCGTTGAACAGGTGGGTGACACAGGTGGCACCGGCACCGGCGGCGGCGCGGCAGGTCTCGAACCCGGCATCGCTGTGGCCAAGCGACACGATGATGCCCGCACCGGCAAGCCGCTCGATCTGCTCCGGCGTCACGGTTTCCGGCGCGACCGTCAGCATCAGAACCGGCAGACGGCGGGCCGCATCCAGCAGCAAGTCGAGGTCGCGCGGCGTCATCGGGCGGATCAGGGCGGCGTCATGCGCGCCCTTGCGCGGTGCGGACAGGTGCGGCCCTTCCAGGTGCAGCCCTAGGATACCCGGCACGCCATCGGCGATGGCCGCCGCCGCTGCGTCAATGGCCGCCGCCACCGTTTCGGGCCGGTCGGTGATCAGCGTCGGCAGGATGGAGGTCGCCCCCAGCCGCGCATGCGCCCGCGCCATGCGTGCCAGCGTGGCAACCGAAGGATCCTCGTTCAGCATGACACCGCCGCCGCCATTGACCTGCAGATCGACGAATCCGGGGCAGATCCAGCCCCCGGCAAGCCGGGTCACCGTCAGGGCCGGGTCGAGCGTCGCCTCCGGCACGATCCCGGCGACCTGCCCGCCCTCCACCACCAGCGCGTGACCGCTGTGGCGCACGGTGCCGTCGAAAATCTCGGCCCCTGCGAAGGCATGGCGCGGCCCGGTCATACCGTTTCCGTCACTTTGAGCAGATGGCGCGGCGTGTCTGGGTCGATCCCGCGGTCTGCCGCAACACGCTCCACCATCGCATAGAAGGATACCGCGAGCGTAATCGGGTCGGTCAGGTAGTGCCGCGTGCGAACATGCGGCAGCGCCGTTGCCTTGCCCGGCATGTCGGAGGTCACGAAAACCCGTGCGCCCTTGTCCGTCAGTTGATCAGCCACCGACAGGACCGATGCCTCCGCCGCATCCGCCGCCGCGAGGCACAAAACCGGAAACCCCTCCTCGACGATGGAAACAGGGCCATGCAGCACCTCTGCCGCCGAATAGCTTTCGGCATGGATCTGGCAGGTTTCCTTGAATTTCAGTGCCGCCTCGTTCGAAATCGCCCAGGACGGCCCGCGCCCGAGGGTAAAGAGCGACTGGTGTTCGCCAATGGCCGCGCGCAGCTCCGGCCAGTCCAGCGCGCAGGCGCCCTCCAGCGCCTCGGGCAGGTCGTGCAGCGCCGCCAGCAACGTACGGTCGGCGGTCCAGTGCGCCAGCAGCATGAGGGTCGAGACCACCGAGGTGATGAAGGTCTTGGTGGCGGCAACGCTGCGTTCGGGCCCGGCATGGATGTCGATCGTGTGCTCTGACGCGTCCGCCAGCGGCGAGGACGCATCGTTCGTAACCGCGACAGACAGGGCGCCGCCATCGCGGGCGGCGCGCGCCATGGCCACGATGTCCGGGCTGCGACCCGACTGCGACACCGACAGGCACAGCCCGTCTGCAAGCCGCAGCCGCGCGCCGTATATCGAGGCGACGGAAGGGCCGATCGAGGCGACCGGCAGGCCAAGCTCCAGTTCGCAAGCGTATTTCAGGAAGGTGCAGGCATGGTCCGACGATCCGCGCGCCACCGTCGCCACGACCCCCGGATCGGCGGCACGGGCCGCTTCGGCGATGCGGGCAATCTCGGCGCTGCCGTCGGTGATCAGGCGCTCGACGGCGCGCGGAATCTCCTCGATCTCTCGCCGCATCTGGGTTGTCTGATCGGTCATGTCGGTCCGGCCTTTCCTATTGGCGCAGCTCGGCCACGAAATCGTAGGCGTCGCCGCGATAGACAGAGTTGGTGAATTCGGCCACCCGGTCGCAGGGCAGGTAAGACACCCGTTGAATGCGCAGCCCCGCCGCGCCTGCAGCCACGCCAAGCAGCGCCGCCTCTTCCACGGGCAGGTTGATGGCAGAGATCTTCTGCACCGCCCGCACCGGGCTGTTGCCGGCGCGGTCCAGCACCTCGTAAAGCGATGTTTCGACGATCATCGGGTTGGGCAGGATGTCGGTCGGTAGCGCGGCGCGCTCGATCGCCATGGGCCGCCCGTCGGCGCTGCGCAAGCGCGCGATGCGGGTGACGGGGTCGCCCTCCGCCAGCGACAGGGCGGCGATTTCCTCGGACGTGGGCAGGCAGACCCCGCGTTCCAGCCATGTCGATGTGACCGTCATACCGCGTTGGCGCATGTCCTTCGAAAAAGACGTCAGATGAGAGAGCGATTGCTGCAAACGCGGCGCGCACCCCGTCACGAAAGAGCCGGACCCCTGCCGCTGCACCACGGCCCCGCCTTCGGCGAGCGCCCGGATCGCCTTGCGCACGGTGACGCGCGACAGGCCGGTCAGCGACCCGATCTCCCGCTCCGAGGGCAGCGCGGCGCCTTCCGGCAGGATGCCGGTTTCAATCGCCTCCTCGATCCGCTTGCGCAATTGCAGGTAGCGCGGCCCGCCCGCCCGGGACAGCCAGTCGCCGCCGCCAAGATGCCGGGTGATATCGGTCATTCCGCCCCCTTTCCCGCCTGCCGCGCCGCAAGCGCCAACGCCCCGTCGAGCGCCGTGCCCTTGCAGGCGACGAGGCTTTCCGTGGCGGCACGCGGCAGGAACGGCGCATAGCGCGGCGCCAGCCCCCCGATCGGGCAGAGGGGTTCGCCCGCCGACCAGCCGAGCGTCTTCGCGGCACGCATCAGGTAGGCGGCACCTTCTTCCATCAGCGCGCGCGCAGCGGGGTCGCCGGCCTCGGCGGCCGCCACGATACGGGGGGCGAAAGCGGCGAAATCCGATGGCGAGGCGCGGCCTGCGAAGGCAACCACGTCGGCGGGTGTGCCACCAAGCTCGGACAGGATGGACTCGGTCAGCTTGGTTGCAGGCGCCAACCCGTCAGCTGCATGCAGGATACGCCGCAACAGCCCCCGACCCAGATCGGCGCCCGAGGCCTCATCGCCAAGCCGGAAGCCCCAGCCGCCGAGCAGGTTGACCCGGCCTGCGACCTGCCGCGCCAGGAACGACCCGGTCCCGACCCCGATGACGGTGCCGTCGCCGGGACCGAGCGCGCCGACAACCGCAGACCGGCGATCATCCTCCACCACCGCGCTTCGCAGCCCCAGCGCCTGCGCAACCAGCTGCCCAAGGCGTGCATCCACGACCCCGGCCAACCCAAGATGCCCGCTGGCAGCCCGGATTTCCTTCGCCGAGAGCCCGACGCACCCGGCAAGGCGATCCAGCCCGCCGCGCAAGGTCGCAATCGCCGCGTCGAAATCGGTCGAGACATTGGCAGGGCCGGCCTGCAGATCCGTCCGAGCGCCTGCATGCAGCAGCGCAAACCGGCAGCTTGTGCCGCCGCCGTCAACGGCAATCAAGGTGGGGGCCGCAGCATCGGACATGTAGATACCATTAGGATACCTTTTGGGAATTTACCACAGTCGAGTTGCAGGCCCTGCCTCACCCTCCCCCCGCCTGAGCCGGGACGTGCAGGCCACGCCCGCTTGCATTTGGCGCCGTCGACGACCACCCTGCCGACTACGGGACTCAAACGTCCTGTTCTCGCGGCAGTTGATCCGCAGCACAACGTCAGGAGCCGTCAAATGACCCGTGTTCTGATCGCCGGTCTGGGCAACATGGGGCTTTCCCATGCGCTTGCCCACCACCATCACCCCGATGCCGAGATCGTGGGGCTGGTCAACCGGTCCGGCCGAACCGACCGCGCGGAATTGCAGGGCTACCCCGTCTTTACCGATTTTCACGCAGCCCTCGCGGAAACGCAGCCCGACCTCGCGGTGATCGCCACCTACACCGATACCCATGCCGATTTCGCCGTCGCGGCAATGCAGGCCGGCGCGCATGTCTTCGTCGAGAAACCGCTGGCGATGACGGCGGAGGCGGCGCAGCGCGTGGTCGACACCGCGCAAGCGACGGCGCGCAAGCTGGTGGTCGGCTACATCCTGCGCCATCATCCCTCGTGGCAGCGGTTGATCGCGGAGGCCCGCGCGCTTGGCGGGCCTTACGTGTTCCGGCTGAACCTCAACCAGCAATCCACCGGCGCGACGTGGGAAACCCACAAATCGCTGATGCAGACCACCAGCCCGATCGTGGATTGCGGCGTGCATTACGTCGATGTCATGTGCCAGATAACCGATGCCCGCCCGGTCCGGGTGCATGGCATGGGCCTGCGCCTGTCGGACGAAATTGCGCCCGATATGTACAATTACGGCCAGTTCCAGGTGGTGTTCGAGGACGGCTCCGTCGGATGGTACGAGGCTGGCTGGGGCCCGATGATGTCGGAAACCGCCTTCTTCGTGAAGGATATCATCAGCCCTAAAGGCGCGGTCTCGATCACCGACGCCGACAAGGGCGCATCGGATGACGTTGACGGCCACACGAAGGTGGGCGGCATCCTTGTCCACCGCCCCGAGGGCGACCGGCTGATCGAGATGGCGGGGGAACCCGGCCACCAGCAGCTTTGCGATGCAGAACAGGCCTACATGCTGCGCACCATCGCGGAGGATCACGACCTGAGCCGCCACATGAACGACGCGGTGCAGTCACTGGCAATCTGCCTTGCCGCCGATGAAAGTATCCGGACCGGCCGGCCGGTGTCTCTGGCGGGGGACCAAGATGACGCTGCCCCGCCGCGCCGATGAGATAGGGGATCGGTGGGCGCACAGATCGACGCGGCGCGGCAGTCGCCAAGGTGCTTGACCGTTCTTCCCGGTCGGGCGAGTTTGGAACCACTTGCAAACAGGGGGCCGTCAAGCGACGGGAAAGGACCGAAGATGACACACCAGATGATCGACACGATGCGCCGCGCGGCGTCGGCGCTGCTTTTGGGGGCGGTCGCCGCCACGCTGCCCCTGACCGCAACCGCGCAGGACCGCACGCCGATGGACCCGCGCCTGCAGACGCCGGGCCAGTTGACCGTTGGCACCGGCGATCCGGTCTACCCGCCATGGATGCTGAACAACGATCCCGCCGGCGGCGAGGGGTTCGAGAACGGGCTGGTTTACGCCCTGGCCGAGGAAATGGGCTTTGACCGCGATCAGGTGGTCTGGGTCGGGCAGACTTTCGACCAGGCCATCGCGCCGGGCGCCAAGCCCTATGATTTCGCGATCCAGCAAATCTCGGTGACCGAGCCGCGCGCGGAAATTGTCAGCTTCAGCCAAGTTTACTACCAGCCGCGCAAGGCGGTGATCGCCCTGCCCGGTACCGAGGCCGAGAATGCCACCAGTTTCGAGGATCTTCAGGCGCTTCGCTGGGGTGCGGTGATCGGGACCACCGACAACGATTACCTCGTCAATATCCTCGGGATCGAGGATGCGGCGATCTACAACGAACAGGTCGACGTGTTCCAGGCGCTGCAGGCTGGCCAGATCGACGCGACGCTGTCCTCGCTGCCGACCGCGCTTTACGTCACCGCGGTGCAGGTGCCCGATGCCGGCATCGTCGCTCTGCTGCCCGCTGACGAGAATGACAATGGCCACGGCCTGCTGTTCGAGTTCGGGAACCCCATCGTGCCCTGGGTCGACGAGGCGCTGAGCGCGATCATCGAACAGGGCGTGGTCGATGACCTGATCGACACCTACCTCGTGGCTGACCCCGACCTGCCGATCATCAGCGAATGACGGATGACAGTCCCGCGCAGGCGGGCCCGCAAGACCACGCGCGGCGGGGGCCTCCGCCGCCGCCGCCCAGCAAGCGCGGCTTCGACTGGCGCGCGGCGGCGGTGCCGACCGCGATCAGCGCGGTCAGCATCGCGGTCGTGTTCGGGGTGCTTTCGTGGCTCGTCACCTCGGCCGAGCAATGGCCGCGCATCCGGCTGCAATTCTTCAACATCGACGCCATGATCGCGGCGTTCCCGCGGGTGTTGCAGGGCTTCTGGGTCAACATGCAGGTCTGGCTGACGGTGCTGGCCTGTATCCTCGTCTGGGCGCTCGTTCTCGCCATCGTCCGGTCGCTGCGCGCGCCGTGGTTCGCGCCCTTCCGGCTGATGGTGGTGATCTATATCGACCTGTTTCGCGGGGTGCCCGTGCTGTTGCTGGTGCTGCTGTTCGGGTTCGGCATCCCGGCGCTGAACCTGCCCGGCCTGCCCAGTTCCGGGCTGTTCTGGGGGTCGGTCGCAATGGTGCTGAGCTATGCCTCCTACGTGGCGGAGATCTACCGCTCCGGCATCGACGCGGTGCATGAAGGGCAGCGCGCGGCGGCCAAATCGCTGGGCCTGAGCGAATGGCAGACGCTGCGCTATGCGATCCTGCCGCAGGCGCTGCGCAACGTGGTGCCGGCGCTGATGAACATCGTCGTGGCGTTGCAGAAGGACGTGGCGCTTCTGTCGGTCATCGGCGTGCGCGACGCGGTGCGCGAGGCGCAGATCTACACCGCCTCCACCTTCAACTATTCCTCGCTGATCGTGGCGGCGGGGCTGTTCCTGCTGGCCACTGTCCCTATGGCGCGGCTGGCCGATTACCTGACTCAGCGCGACCGGCAACGACGCCTGCAAGTGGCGGGATAAGCGATGACCACCCCGATGATAGAAATCGACACAGTCACCAAGTATTTCGGCGACAAGCTGGTGCTCGACCGTGTCAGCCTGACGGTGAACCCGCACGAGGTCGTCTGCCTGATCGGCGCCTCCGGGTCGGGAAAGTCCACGCTTCTGCGCTGCGTCAACCGGCTTGTGGAGCATGATTACGGCGCCATCCGGCTGGACGGCGTGCCGGTGGATGACGCCGCCTTCGGCAAGACCGGCCTGCAGAAACGCGCCGGGATCGTATTCCAATCCTACAACCTTTTCCCGCACATGACCGTGCTTGACAACATCACGCTCGCGCCGCGCCGGGTGCACGGGGTGGCGCGCATCGAGGCGGAAGATCGGGGGCGCGAGGTGCTGGCGCGGTTCGGCATGGACGGGTTCGCCGGATCCTATCCCGAACAGCTTTCGGGCGGGCAGCAACAGCGTGTCGCCATCGCGCGCGCGTTGATGACCCGGCCGGACGTGCTGCTGCTGGATGAGATCACGGCGGCCCTCGACCCGGAACTGGTGGGCGAGGTGCTGGCCATCATTCGCGGGCTGAAGGATGATGGCATGACGATGATGATCGTCACCCACGAAATGGGCTTCGCCCGCGACTGCGCCGACAAGGTCGCGTTTCTCGATGGCGGCACGATCCTTGAAGAAGACACCCCGACCCGCCTGTTCGACACCCCGCAGGAGGCGCGCACCAAGGTCTTCCTGCAACGCATCGTGGAGTCGGGGCGGCTGTGACGGCTGCCGGTTTTGCCCGTGCCCGCCACCCGTGTCACGTCATCTTGATCACGGTCTTGTCGATGGCCAGCATGTAGCCGCGCCGCGCGATGTTCTTGACCAGAAGCTCGCTGACCATCTGGTTGCCCAGCGTATCGCGCAACCGCTTGATTCGCGTCGCCCCCGCCGCTTCCTCGCAATCGGCGGCCGGGCGGCCAGACACCATGGCCTCGATCTCCGCGCCTGACAGGACGTCATCGTCCATCCGCGCCTCGGCCAATACCGACAGGGTTTCCATCGCCGCCGCCGTCAGCTTGAAGTCCATGTTGTTGAGCGTGACGACGCCCTCCTCCCGGCTGAGCACCAGCGACGAGACCTGGATCCCCGATTGCTCGATCTGGTGAATGCGGCGGTTGAGCGTGACGATCGTCACAAGGAACACGAGACAGGCAACCAGAAGCGCCGTGGCGAACAGGATCAGCACGAAGATGATCGCCCGGTAACTGGCCAGAACCTTTGAAAAAGTCGTGCCGGACTGGGCGAGGATTTCAAGGATGCGGATCGATTCCGTCGTGGTCAGCGCGTCGTTGACGACAAAGATCTCCTCCACCGCCTCGTTGAACGCATTGGCGTCGGGCAGGTAGGAAAACAACAGGATCGCCGCCGCCGCGAGGATGGCGACGACCGCGAGGATTCCGAATTGAACGACCCGGGTTCCCGATATCCGCGATTCAGTAGCGGAGGTAGTATTGTCCCGCACGGTTTCTCCTCGATTCAAGGCCGGACTCGTCGAAGACCGACATGACTTCCAGGAGTTCCCAGCCGCCTGTCAGGCGACGCGCGATATTTGACGCCGCGGCGCCGACCGAGCAGGCGGAATCCGGCAACTCGATCACACCGTAATGCAGGCGGAGCGGGTTATCCATCTTTGCCTTGTAGTCGGCGTAGCAAGCGGCGTTGGCCGTTGAGGCGAACCCGATAAGGGCGAGGGTGAGGAGAAGCTGTTTCATCATGGCACCGAGTTAGGACGTTCGGCCCCGGACATTCAATATCAGCGGGGTCGCGGCGCGCTGTTATCCGATAGCGCCGCCCTGATATTGCCTGTCCGGGCGCGTTCGGCGGATGTTCGGCACATGGCCACGCCTTGCCGTGGCTTCCTCGTCCGTCCCGACCCCTCGCCCCCACCCGGAGACCAAACCCATGTTGACACCCTTTTCCAGATCCCTTGTTGCGGCGGGCCTTGCGCTTGCCGTCGCGCTTGGTGGCCTTGCCGCCACCACGACCGAGGCGCGCGCCGACAATGACAATCTGCGCACCTTCCTTGGCGCGGCCGCCGGCCTCGTCATTCTTGGCAGCATCCTCGAAAACCGCCATGACAACCGTCGCACCTACGGCCATGCGCCGGTCACGCGCCATGTCGCCCCCGGTCCTGCGCCGCGGCGCCTTCTGGCGCCAAGCGCCTGCTACCACCAGTTCCGGGGTCCGAACAGCCTCTCCCTGCGCGGATACAATGCGCATTGCATGCATTCGCATGCGCCTCGTCGCGCCGCATTGCCCGATCGCTGCCTTGATCGCGTTTTTACCTACCAAGGCTGGCGTCAGGTCTATGACGCGCAATGTCTTTACCGTCACGGTTGGGTGCGGTCCTGACGCTCTTGTCCCGTAGAGCCGTCAGCCAATGGGCGGTAAGGCTTCGGTCTTGCCGCCTTCTTGTTGCGCGACGCGGATACGCGTGCTTTCTGACCGCATGACACCCGTACCCGACATGTCGCAGGAAACCTGTATTGGCGGCCGCGTCGCCGGCATTGACGAGGTCGGGCGCGGCCCGCTCGCCGGCCCGGTGACCGCCGCCGCCGTGGTGCTGACCTCCACCGCCATCCCCGAGGGGCTGAACGATTCCAAGCGGCTGACCGCGCGCCGGCGGGATGCCTTGCTAGCCCTGCTTCTGGAACATGCCGAGGTGTCGCTTGGCTGGGCCAGCGTCGAGGAGATCGACCGCCTCAACATCCGCAATGCCAGCTTCCTTGCCATGACCCGCGCCCTCGCCGGGCTTTCCCCGGTCAACCACGCACTGATCGACGGCAATGCCCTGCCCCCCGACCTGCCCTGCCCGGCCACCGCCATCGTGAAGGGCGACAGCAAGTGCCTGTCGATCGCGGCGGCCTCGATTGCGGCGAAAGTAGGGCGAGACGCGCAGATGGTGGCGCTTTCAAGGCAATTTCCGGGCTATGGTTGGGAGAAGAACGCAGGCTACCCCACGGCCGACCACAGGCAAGCCTTGCTAGATATCGGTGTCACCCCCCACCATAGGCGAAGTTTCAAGCCGGTGCACAATATATTGTATCAAGATAAAACAATAACCCCCTGATTCAAAAAAGAAATTGACGGCGAATCGCCTTTGACTCATCCTTGTCCACACAACAGAGCGCCCCCAAGAGGCGCCAGCCAGAGGCAGAGTGATGACAAAGAAGACCGCACCGGGGGCGCCTGCGCTTCCGCTCAATACGATCATGGATGGCGACTGCATCGACGTGATGGCCAGTCTTCCGGCGGACTCCGTCGATCTGATCTTCGCCGATCCGCCCTATAACCTGCAGCTGAAAGGCAGCCTGCACCGGCCGGACAACTCCATGGTCGATGCCGTCGACGACCATTGGGACCAGTTCGACAGCGTCGCGATCTATGACCGCTTCACGCGCGACTGGCTGGCGGCGGCGCGGCGACTGTTGAAGCCCAACGGCGCCATCTGGGTGATCGGCAGCTATCACAACATCTTTCGCGTCGGGGCGGAATTGCAGAACCAAGGGTTCTGGATCCTCAACGATGTGGTCTGGCGCAAGTCGAACCCGATGCCGAATTTCCGCGGCAAGCGGCTGACCAATGCGCATGAAACTCTGATCTGGGCCTCGAAAGGCGAAGCCGCGAAATATACCTTCAATTACGAGGCGCTGAAATCGCTCAACGAAGGCGTGCAGATGCGGTCGGACTGGGTTCTGCCGATCTGCAACGGGCATGAACGGTTGAAGAACACGCAAGGCGACAAGGCGCATCCGACACAGAAGCCCGAAAGCCTGCTGCACCGGGTTCTGCTGGCCACGACCAACCCCGGCGACGTGGTGCTCGACCCGTTCTTCGGCACCGGCACCACCGGCGCGGTGGCCAAGAAGCTGGGGCGCGATTTCATCGGGATAGAGCGCGAGGCGGCCTACCGCGAGGTGGCGGAAAAGCGGCTGGCGTCGATCCGGCGCTACGACCGCACCTCGCTGGAAGTGTCGCAATCGAAGCGGGCCGAGCCGCGCATTCCCTTCGGGCAACTGGTCGAACGGGGCCTTCTGCGTCCCGGCGAGGAACTGGTCAGCCCGCGCGGCAAGGTCGCCAAGATCCGCGCCGACGGCACGCTGGTGGTGTCGGACACCAAGGGCTCGATCCACCAGGTCGGGGCAAAGCTGGAAGGCGCGCCGTCGTGCAACGGCTGGACCTACTGGCATTTCCGCCGCGACGGCAAGACGGTGCCGATCGACCTCTTGCGCCAGCAGATCCGGTCGGAACTGCGCGGCTGATCCCGCGCGAGATCCGGCCACGCCGACCGGCAACCCGCCTGCGGCACGACACTGACCCCGCCGGAAGCGGTCTCTGGCGGGAATTTCGTGCCAGGCATGGTATTGTCCGAGCAGCCACCAGGAGGTAACGCGATGGTCAGGGTTCCTTGCAACATGTGCGGCGGGAGCGGCGTGGTTCAGCCCGGCACGCAGCCGATGACCTGCCCGAAATGCCATGGATCGGGCATCAACGACGTATAGCCCGCCCGGCGCGCTTCGTGGCGGGGCGCTTTTGCGTCAGCGCGCCTTCGGCATCGGCGTCTTGCCCTTGTCATAGGCGCGCCAATCGGTGATCTCGGGGTAGAACATCTGCCGCCAGCGTTGCACGCGGGGATTCATGTGCTTGCGCCACAGGCGCGGGATCAGCGCGATGGCCGTCATCGCCGGGTAACCATAGGGCAGTTGCGGCGCCTCCGCCTCCGAATACGTTTGCAGCAGGGGAAAGCGGCGGCTTGGCTTGTAGTGATGATCGGAATGGCGTTGCAGGTTGATCAACAACCAGTTCGACGCCCGATGCGAGGCGTTCCAGCTATGGCGCGGCTGCACATGTTCGTACTTGCCACCGCCCAGATGTTTGCGTGTCAGCCCGTAATGTTCGATGTAATTGGTCAGTTCGAGCAGCGAGATGGCGAAGAACGCTTGCACGAGGAACAGGCCAAGCCCCTCCAGCCCGCCGAGGATCAGCACCAACAGGACCATTGCAGCTTGCAGCGCCCAGTAGCGCCAGAACGGGTTGCCCCGGTCGTGCCACGGGCGCCCCTTGCGCGCCAGCATCGCCTTTTCGGCGCGGAAGGCGGAAACCGGGCATTGGCGCAAGACTCGGACGAAGAACCTGTGGAAGGGTTCGTTGTAGCGCGCGGTCACCGGGTCACGCGGGGTGCCAACATGGATGTGGTGGACCAACAGGTGTTCGCTGCGGAAATGGTTGTAGAGGACGGTGGCCAGCAACAGGTCGCCCAGCCAACGTTCGAGGTCGGTGCGCTGGTGCATCAGTTCATGCGCGTAGACGATACCGATGCCGCCGGCCATGACGCCGACCCCGTAGAACAGCAGCAGCTTTTCCCACAGCACAAGGTGCCCTGCCTGCGTCGCGTACCAGATCAGGTATAGCTGCGTGGCAAACTGGATCGGAAACCAAATGAGCGTGATCAGGCGATACCAGAACAGCCCGGCCTCCGGCGTGTCGGTATCGGGGTTCGCCTTGTTCAGGCCTGTCAGCGCATCGAGAAGCGTGGTCAGCCCGATGGCGTAGATCGGCAAGAGCAGCAGCGCGAGCCCCCCCTGCCATGCCCCGATCAGCGCCAGAGGCACCAGCCCGAGCGACATCCAGAACGGCAGCGCGTTTTGCAGCTTGGCAACCTGTTGGGCGGGGATCATCGGCAATGCCTTTTCGAAGGGTGTGTCGGGCGCGCGGGTCATCACCATTCTGGCCCGAGTCCCAGTCTTTCTCAATCCTCCGGCCACGCGCCTTGCGCAAGATCAAACGCCTTGCGCATCACCGTGGGCAGGCTGGCCGGGCGGAACGCCTCGCGCGGAACGAAGGTGCCGCGATCCGGGGCACTGTCGCTGACAGTGGCCAGCCGCAACGACAGGCGCAGGTGGAAATGGGTGAAGGTGTGACGCACTTCCAGCCCCGGATCGTGCCAGTCGGCGGCAAGCGGCGGGGCCTCCTGCGGCGGGGTTTCGGCCCAGTCGCTGCCGGGCCAGCCAAGCATCCCGCCCAGAAGCCCCTTGTCAGGCCGGGTTTCCAGCAGCCATGCCCCGTCCGTGCGTCTTGCCAGATAGGCAATGCCATGGCGCGTGGGCTTGGCCTTCTTCGGCGCCTTGCGGGGCAGGTCGGCGGCGATGCCTGCCGCGCGCGCCTTGCAGGGATCGCGCAGCGGGCAGATCCCGCAGGCAGGGTTGCGCGGCGTGCAAATGGTGGCACCAAGATCCATCACCGCCTGCGCATGGTCGCCGGGGCGTGCCTGCGGGGTCAGCGCGGCGGTGCGGTCGCGCAGGTCCGGCTTGGCCTGCGGCAGCGGGGTCTCGACCGCGAAAAGCCGCGCCATCACGCGTTCCACGTTGCCATCCATTACCGGCGCGGGCCGGTCGAAGGCAATCGCGGCAATCGCCGCTGCCGTGTAGGGGCCAATTCCGGGCAGGCGCTGCAAGCCGTCCACCGTGTCGGGGAACTGCCCGCCATGGTCTTCGCTGACCGCCCGCGCGCATTTCAGCAGGTTGCGCGCCCGGGCATAATAACCAAGCCCGGCCCATTCGCCCATCACATCCGCATCCTCGGCCGCGGCAAGGGCCTGCACCGTGGGCCATCGGGCGGTGAAGCGGTGGAAATAGTCCTGGACCGCCGCGACGGTCGTCTGTTGCAGCATGACCTCGGACAGCCAGACGGCATAGGGGTCGGGCGTGGCCCCGGCGCGTCGATCCTGCGGCGACACGCGCCACGGCAGGCTACGCGCGTGCCGATCGTACCAGCCCAGAAGGCCGGCGCTGTAATCCTCGTCACGCAACCGTTATCACCCCGTTAACACGTCCCATTGGTTTCCAGCCGCACGGAAGCTAGATTGTCCCCAGCGTAAGGAAACCCCGGATGTCCGCGACCACGCGCAACCTGCCGCCCAAGCCACCCCGCCGCAAGCGCGGGTTTGAACCTGCGGCCAAGCTCGTGGCCGGCCACCTGCGCGGCCCGTTGCAAAAGCGCGGCTTCTCCGAGGCCAAGCTGATCACCCATTGGCGCGAGATCGTCGGCGAGGAGGTGGCGGAGGCCGCCCTGCCGGTCAAGATCCGCCATGCACACGGGGCGTTCGGAGCCACGCTGGTCCTTCTGACGACGGGCGGGCGCGCTCCCCTGCTGGAAATGCAGAAGGACGCGATCCGCCAGAAGGTCAACGCCTGTTACGGCTACAACGCCGTCTCCAAGATCCAGATCACCCAGACCGCGCCGACGGGCTTTGCCGAGGGGCAGGTCGCCTTTGCCGCGCGTGAAACCCCGAAACCCGACCCGACGCCGCAAATCCTGAGCGATGCGAAGAAGGCCGCCGCGCCGATCCACGACGAAAGGCTCAAGGAGGCGCTTGAACGTCTGGCCCGGAACGTTCTAACGAGGAACAACCATTGAGGAGAGCCCATTCATGACCCGCACCCTGATCGTGTCCGCCCTGTCCGCCGCCATCGTGGCGCTTGGCGGCTATCTCTATCTGACCACCTCGCAATCCGCCTCAACCTCCAGTGAGCCGTTTCTGGCCGTGAACGCGCAGGAAACAGAGGCCGACGCCACCGAGGCAGCGGAGGCCGACGCGCCCGAGGTCATCGAAATGTCCATCGGGGACGCGGATGCCCCGATCACCGTGATCGAGTATGCCTCGATGACCTGCCCGCATTGCGCGACCTTCCATTTGAATACCTACCCGCAACTGGTCGAGAACTACGTCGAGACCGGGCAGGTCCGCTTCGTCATGCGCGAGGTCTATTTCGACCGCTACGGCCTCTGGGCCGGGATGGTCGCGCGTTGCGGTGGCGAGATGCGCTATTTCGGTATCGTCGAGATGCTGATGGAAGAACAGCGCGAATGGGTGCAGGGCGAACCGGCCGAAGTGGCCGCCAACCTGCGCCGCCTTGGCCGCCGCGCGGGGCTGAGCGACGAGTCGCTCGACACCTGTCTCGCGGATAACGATATGGCGGAGGCGATGGTCGCCGTTTCGACCGAGCAGGCCGAGGCCGACGAGATTACCGGCACCCCCAGCTTCGTCATCAACGGCGAGCTGTATTCCAACATGGGCTATTCGAGCTTTGCCGACACGCTTGACGGGTTGCTAGGCGACATCGAGGGATGACGTCACCGCTGCAAGGGCTCAAGGTTGTCGAGCTTGCCCGCATCCTCGCCGGCCCATGGGCCGGACAGACGCTGGCCGATCTCGGCGCCGAGGTGATCAAGGTGGAAAGCCCCGTCGGCGATGACACGCGCCAGTGGGGTCCACCGTTCATCGACCGGGATGGCGACCGAACCGCCGCCTATTTCCATTCCTGCAACCGGGGCAAGCAATCGGTCGTGGCCGATTTCCGCACGCCGGAAGGGCAGCAGGCGGTGCGCGACATGGTGGCCGAGGCCGATATCCTGATCGAGAATTTCAAGCGCGGCGGTCTGGCGAAATACGGGCTGGACTACGAAAGCCTCGCCAAGGTGAACCCGCGGCTCATCTATTGTTCGATCACCGGGTTCGGGCAGACCGGCCCTTACGCGCATCGCGCGGGCTATGACTACATCATCCAGGGCATGTCCGGGCTGATGTCGATTACCGGCGACCCCGGGGGACAACCGCAGCGCGTGGGCGTGGCGGTGACGGATATTTTCACCGGTCTGTATTCCGTCAATGCCATCCTCGCCGCGCTTTACCACCGCGAGCGCACCGGCACGGGCCAGCACATAGACATGGCGCTGCTCGACTGCGCGGTGTCGATCACCGCCAACCAGGCGATGAACTACCTTGCCACCGGAACACCGCCGGGGCGGACCGGCAATTCCCACCCGAACCTGACGCCGTATCAGGTTTTTGATTGCGCCGACGGTTTCATCATCATCGCCACCGGCAACGACGCGCAATACCGGCGGCTCTGCGACCTCCTCGGGCTGCGGGAAATGGCCGAGGCGCCGGAATTCCTGACCAATGCCGACCGCATCGCCAACCGCGACAAGATGATCGCGCGGCTGATGGCGCGGACCCGGCAACGCACGAAGGCCGACCTTCTGGCCGCCTGCGAGGCGGAGGGCGTTCCCGCCGGGCCGATCAACGACATGGCGGAGGTCTTTGCCGATCCGCAGGTCGTGGCGCGCGGGCTGCGGATCGACCCGGAGGGCGTGCCGGGCGTGCGCTCGCCCTTCCGGTTCTCGGAATCCCGGCTGACGCTCGACAGGGCGTCGCCGAAGCTGCAAGAGGGCTGAAACGCTCAGCCGAGGAGGCGCCCAAGCGCCGCGTCGACCGGGCCGGGATCGTCCAGCCGCAAGCGTACCGGAACGGTCAGCACTTTTCGCCGGAAACTGTCGGGCAGGCGCACGGCGTCCTTTTCGGTGGTGACAAGCTGCGCGCCAAGGCGTGCCGCCTCCTGCTCCAGCCGGGCCATCAGCGGCTCGGTCAGCGGTTGGTGATCCGACAGCGCCTCGCCTCGCAAGAGCTTGGCGCCCATGCCGCGCAGGGTGGCGAAGAACTTTTCCGGGTGGCCGATCCCTGCAAAGGCCAGAACGGGCAGCGCCTCGAACGGCATGCCGGTTTTCAGGGGTTCCAGATGCGCTGCCGCGTACGGCACCGGGATCGCCCGGCCCCAGCGGCCGCGGAACGCCGCCTGCGCCTTTGCCCCGCCGATGGACAGCACCAGATCGGCCCGCGCCAGCCCCGTCGCCACCGGTTCGCGCAAGGGACCGGCCGGGATCACCCGGCCATTGCCGAAGCCGCGCGCCGCATCGACCACGACAAGCGACAGGTCCTTGAACAGGCCCGGGTTCTGGAAACCGTCGTCGAGCAGGATCACCTCGGCCCCCGCCGCGACCGCTGCCCGCGCCCCGGCGGCGCGGTCGCGTGCCACCCAGACCGGGAGGAACGCGGCCAAGAGCAGCGGCTCATCCCCCACGCGGGCCGCGTTGTCACGCGCCGGATCGACACGGTGCGGTCCGGCCAGCGTCCCACCATACCCCCGGCTGACCACATGCGCCGCAACGCCGCGTGCGGCCAACCGCTCTGCCAAGGCGATCACGGTGGGCGTCTTGCCGGTGCCACCCGCGCTGAGGTTGCCAACGCAGATCACCGGGACGCCCGGTTTCTCCCACGGCCCAAGCCGCAAGCGCCTTGCCGTTGTCGCCGCGTAGAGCGCGCCAAGCGGCGCAAGCGCTGTGCTGAGCATGCCAGGGTCCCGGTACCAGAAACGTGGCGCCTGCATCAGCCCGCCACTGCCCGCGCGCGCTCATCGAGACGGTCGAACAGCATGTCGAGCGCCTTGTCGGTGACCTCCGCCCCGGCCGAGCAGACCTCCCACGCGGCATGGGCCATGTCTGCGGCGCGGTCGGGATTGAGAAGATCGTTGACCGCCGCGGCAAGCCCGTCCGGCGAGGAGACCAGCCGCGCGGCGCGGGCATCCGTCAGGCGCTGGAAGATATCGCTGAAATTGCTCACGTAGGGCCCGTGAAGAATGACGGAGCCGAGCGCCGCCGGCTCGAACGGGTTGTGCCCGCCCACCGGTTCCAGCGATCCGCCCACGAAGCTGATCGGCGCAAGGCGATACCACAACCCAAGCTCGCCCATAGTGTCGGCAAGGTAGACGGCGGTTTCGGGGTCCGGCAGTTCACCCTTGCTGCGCCGGGCATGGCGGAAGGATTGCGCCTCGATCAGCCGCGCAACCTCGTCGCCGCGATGCGGATGGCGCGGAACCACGACCAGCAACAGGCGCGGGTTTATCCGCAGCGCCTGCTTGTGCGCCTGCAATATCACCTCCTCCTCGCCCTCGTGGGTGGAGGCGGCAAGCCATGTCGGGCGCCCGGCAAGGTGATCGGCAAGCCGCTGGCGTTCCCCTTCATCGGCGGGCAGCGCGGCAGCGCCTTCCTTCAGCGTGCCGGTCACGTGCAGCCGCTCGCCCGGCAGGCCGAGGCGGCGCAGGTAGCCGGCGGTCAGGCCATCCTGCACATGCGCCTCGGCAAAGCGTTCCAGCAGGCTGCGCGCCATACCGCGCAGGAACCGCCAACGGTCATGGCTCGTCTTGGACATGCGGGCGTTGATGATCACCATGGGGACATCCCGCGCGCCGGTTTCGACGATCAGTGCCGGCCAGAGCTCGCTCTCCGTCCAGACGGCGAGGTCGGGGCGCCAATGGTCGAGGAAGCGGCGCACCCAGGGCAGCACGTCGACCGGGATGAACTGGTGCATGGCGCCTTTCGGCAGACGCGCCTGCATCACCTCGGCCGAGGTGACGGTGCCCGTGGTGACCAGAACGTGGAGGTCGGGGCGTTCCTCGATCATGCGGCGGATGAGTTCGAGGAGGGACAGGGATTCGCCGACCGAGGCGGCGTGGAACCACACCAGTTCGCCCTCCGGCCTTGCCATTCCGGCGATGCCGCGGCGCTCGTCGAGGCGCGCCGCATCCTCCTTGCCCTCGGCCAGCCTGGAGGCGAGTTTCCGCTCGGCGAACCGCGCGGCGCGGGCCGAGAAGGCAAGGTAGGCCGAGAGGGCGAGGGAGAACCGCATCGGGCTGGCGCGGCCGGTCAGCTATCGAGTTCCTCGGTCGGCGAAGCCTCGCGCTCCTCGTCGCGCAGACGGTGGATATGGGCAATGAAATAACGCATATGCGCGTTGTCGACACTGCGCTGCGCGGCATCCTTCCAGGCGTCGAAGGCACTGGCGTAATCGGGGAACATGCCGACGATGTCGATGGCGTTCACGTCCTTGAAAACGCTTTTGGTCGGGTCGACGAGTTCGCCGCCGAAGACGAGATGAAGACGCTGTGCCATGGGGGCCTCCTGCGCGGGACGTGGGCTGGATTTGCGCGCACAGTAGGGATTTGAGGCCGCGGGTCAAGCAAGCGCCGCGCGGGTCGGACGGCGCCCGGAGGGGGCGAAATCAGGGGGGTGCCACGCGTACACCCCCCGTGCACCCCCTGTACACCGGGCGTGCAGACGAAACGGGACCGGATGCCGCTGTTGTCACGGAGTTGCAGGGCAGGGCAAGGGAACGTGATACCATGCCGGGCCAAGCAACCGGGCGCCGAGGTGTCATGGATGACGGCGTGTCGATCTGTCACCGGCCGGGGGCAGCCTGTCCGTCGAGACGCTGAGTAATGCTACAGTCAAGCCGCCTTTTGTGCAGGGCAGTACGGCTGTCTGGAGTTGAG
>QVQC01000053.1 GCA_003428585.1 Nioella halotolerans | reverse complement strand
GGGAATACGGGGTCGCCGCCGGCCCAGACCCTAGAACAGATCAAACAGACAGGCGGGCGTATTTGGGCCAAGAAGAAGGGGTAGCCTGCGCGGCTGAACCGTTCGGGAGGGCGGCACGACGCGGGCCAGCCGGCCGTGGCGAGGCGGTGATCGGCGCACCGGCGGCGACGGTCGCGCAGGCCGCGTCGAAGGGTCCATTGACGGTGTCGCCCGTGACGTACGCCGCCGGCACCCATCCGCCGGGACCGGTTGCGTCCGTCACCCATTGCCTGCCGGCCAGGGCGGATGCGCTACACTGCAGTTGTGGCAAGCGCCGGGTCATAGGTGGCGCGCCACGGGGCGGTGACGCGCAACCGGGGAGCGCTCAGGCGTGGATCGCGCCATCGCCGCAGGCCAGCGCCGCCTCGCGCACCGCCTCCGAGAAGGTGGGATGCGCGTGGCAGGTGAGCGCGACATCCTCCGCCGAGGCGCCGAATTCCATCGCCACGCAGATCTCGTGGATCAGGTCACCCGCCATCGGGCCGATGATATGCGCGCCCAGAAGCCTGTCGGTTTCCTTGTCGGCCAGAAGTTTCACGAAACCGTCGCCCTGGAACACGGCCTTGGCACGGCCGTTGCCCATGAAGGAGAACTTGCCCACCTTGTAGGCGCGTCCTTCTTGCTTCAGCTCCTCCTCCGTCTTGCCGACGGCGGCGACCTCTGGCGCGGTGTAGATCACGCCGGGGATGACGCCGTAATTGACGTGGCCATTCTTGCCGGCCAGAACCTCGGCCACGGCCATGCCTTCATCCTCGGCCTTGTGGGCCAGCATCGGGCCGGTGATCGCGTCGCCGATGGCGTAGAGGCCCTTGACGTTTGTCGCCCAGTGATCGTCGACCTCGATCTGGCCGCGCTTGGCGATCCCGACCCCGAGCGCATCGAGGCCCAGCCCGTCCGTATAGGGTTTGCGCCCTGTCGCGACCAGCACCACATCGGCATCGACCTGATCTTCGCTGTCGTCCTTGCGCAGCTTGTAATTGACCTTGGCCTTGGTCTTGAGCGTTTCCACCGATTGCACGGCGGCGCCCATGATGAAATTGATCCCCTGCTTTTTCAGGATCTTCTGGAAAGTCTTGGCCACCTCGGCATCCATGCCGGGGGTGATGGCGTCGAGGAACTCGATCACCGTGACCTCCGTGCCGAGACGGGCATAGACCGACCCCATTTCCAGCCCGATCACGCCGCCGCCGATCACCACCATCTTTTTCGGCACTTTCGGCAATTCCAGCGCGCCGGTGGAGGTGACGACGATCTTCTCGTCGATCTCGACGCCGGGCAGCGAGCTGGGTTCGGAGCCGGTGGCAATGACGATGTTCCCGGCCTCGTGCACCTCGCCCGCGACCTCGACCTTGCCGGGTTCCGGAATCGTGCCCCAGCCCTTGAGCCAGTCGATCTTGTTCTTCTTGAACAGGAACTCGATGCCCTTGGTGTTCTGGCCGATCACGTCGTCCTTGTAGGCGAGCATCTGTTTCCAGTCGACAGACGGCGATTTTCCCTTCAGGCCCATTTTCGCGAAGTTGTGTTCGGCCTCGTGCAGTTGGTGGGTGGCGTGAAGAAGTGCCTTGGAAGGGATGCAGCCGATATTGAGGCAGGTGCCGCCGAGCGTTTCGCGCCCCTCGACGCAGGCGGTCTTGAGGCCAAGCTGCGCGCAGCGGATGGCGCAGACATAGCCGCCGGGGCCGCTGCCGATGATGATCACGTCGTAGCTTGCCATTTCGGGTCTCCTTGGGTCGTGAATTCGGGGCCGTTTCCCTAGGGAATGCGGGCCCCGCCCCGTCAGGTCAACCAAAATTCGAGCGAGGCGGAAAAACGGGCCGGATTCCAGATATAGATTTTCGGAATGGATATTTTTGTGATCACAAATTGTGGACGGCGATCACTCTGCCGCCTCCGCCATGCCTTCATCCTCCGGTGGGGCGGTCCATTCGGCGATCTGCTCGGGCGTGAGGATCCGGTCGCGGCGGTCAAGGAACCAATGCAGGGCGGCCTGTTCGAGGTGATGCAGGATCGGGTCTTCGCGCAGTTTCTCCAGCTCTTCCCGGACACGGGGGACCAGGCGCAGGATCGAGGTTTCCTCGACATCGTTGCGGTTGAGCCGCTGGTAGAAGAGCGAATGCATGAAGTGCCGGCCAAGCTCCTTCGAGTTGCCGGTTCCACGGTCATTCTTCATCAGGAAGGTATCGTCCGACCGGATCGTGTAATGGTTGATCTGGGCGTTGTCCCAGGTCAGTTCCGCGCGTTCCATCTTGCGGTGGCGTTCATGGGCGGGCTTGAACAGCGAATCCGTGGTGATCGCGGTGCCGCGCGTGTTGTGCTGGCGCACCTTCGGCTGGGTCGGGTGCTTGGGCATATGGATGGAAATCGTGGAAAACTTCCGCGCCTTGAACATGGATTTGTGCAGGCAGGTGTTCCAGGCGGGTTCGGCCCGCGCCCTTGTGAAATTCTCGATCACCAGCCCACCGGGCCATTTTGCGTGGCCGTTATTGCCGAAGGGGCGCCAGGCGATGGCGATGGCCTCGGTTGGCGGCATCAGGTCAAGCAGGTCATCGACATGGCCCCCGCCGCAGGTGACGTTGAGAAACTCGTCGCTGTCCACATGCAGGCACCATTCGGCGGCCACGAGATCGTCGACATCCTCGCGCGCGATGCGCAGGCTTTCCATCTGCGGGCGGCCCGCGCCGCGCCAGTCGTTGCGCAGGTGGCGCGCGTAGCCCATCTGCTCCAGCCGATCCAGCATCAGATCGGTGCCGTCGGTGCAGTTGTTGGTGACGATCACCGCCTTGTCGAAGCCGATCGCCCGGTAATAGGCGATCCATTCGAGCAGGAACATGCCTTCGTTGCGCATTGCGGAGAGGACGACCTTGTCCCCGTGGTGGCTGATCATGCGGCGGAGTCCTCTTGGCTGGGCAGCGTCCATTCGGCGATGCGCTCCGGCGTCAGGACGCGGGCGCGGCGGTTGTCCCACCAAAGGGTGGCGGCTTGTTCCAGCGTGGCGAGCAGGGGGTCCGCGCGCAACCCGGTCAAGCGGTCCTGCAAGTCGGGCAGGTGGCGGAGGATGGAGGTGTCTTCGGCGCGGTTGGTGTTGTAACGCCGGTGGAAGGTGGAGTTGAGATAGCGCTTGGTGCCGCCGCGGTCGGCGCCGTCGCCGCGGTCGTTCTTGAGCAGGAAGAGATCCTCGGACTTGATCGTGTAGTGGTTGAGACAGGCCCCGTCCCATGTCAGTTTTGCCCGGTCCATGCCGCGATGGCGTTCATGGGCCATGGTGTAAAGCGCGGTGGTGTCGATCGCTTCGCCCAGCGTGTTGCACTGGGTGGCGTCGGGGCGCTTGGGGTGCTTGGGCATGTGCACCGTCATGGTCTGGAATTTCGCGGGCCGGAACAGCGCCTTGTGAAAGGCGCTGGCCCAGATCGGTTTCCGGTCGCAGCGGGTGAAGTTTTCCAGCACGTTGCCGCCGGGCCATGTCTTGTGACCGCTGTCGCCGAAGGGGCGCCAGGCGATGGCGCAGGCATCGAAGCCCTGCACGACCCCGATCAGGTCGTCGAGCCGGTGATCGCCGTAAAACACGTTGAGAAACTCGTCGCTGTCGACATGCAGCAGCCAGTCGGCATCGCGGACTTCCGGCACCTCCGCCATCGCCCTGCGCAGTCCGTGGATCTGCGGGCTGTCGGCCTCGTAGCCGCGGTTGCGGATATGGCGGACATGGCCAAGTTCCTGCAACCGGTCGAGCATCAGGTCAGTGCCGTCGGTGCAATCGTTGCTGATGACGACGATATGATCGGTGCCGAGCAGCCGGTAATAAGCGACCCATTCCAGAAGGAAGAGCCCCTCGTTCTTCATGCAGGACAGGACGGTGCGGGTTCCAAAGCGGCTGCGCATGGGCTTGCCCTTCGTGTGACTGCTCTTGCCGTGCGCTCTTGTCGGCGCGGTTTGGGGCAGTATGCCGGGCCGGGGGCCAAATCGCAATTGAAAGCGCGCGGGGACGGGGCGCTGAAAGATCTTCGCGAAGATTTTTCTGTTTCGAATTTTCGACGAAAATTCGGTGGGGTCAGCTTGCGACCAGCGCCGCGAGCAGCATGATGATGGTCGCCAGCAGCCCCACGGCCCAGATCAACGACCGGCCCGGCGTCCATGCGAAGGCATAGGCAGGGATGTAGAGGAGACGCGCGCCAAGGTAGGCCCAGGCGCAGGCGGCAGTCAGAAGGGTGGAACTGCCCGACAGCGTGACCACCACGACCGCAATGCTGAAGAGGATCAGCCCCTCGAAGTGATTGTTGAGCGCACGGCCAAGGCGGGCGGTGCGCTCGGACATTTGCTTTGACGGCTCGCGGTCCCGCGCGGACATGGTGTAGCCCGGTCCGAGTTCGAGGTTCGCGGGCACAGCGTAGAGGCCGAATTGGACGACCTGAAGGAGTGCTGCGAGGGTGAGGGCGGTGAGTTCGGGGGTCATTTGACGATGCTCATTTCTTCATAGTGCGACGAATAAAGCGGCTATCGCTAGAAGTGTACCAACAATCCATTTCCATTCTTCTTTCCAGAATTGCAAAACCCTGCGTGCTGCGCGTGCGGTGCAATGTCTCTCGAAACGAATGAAGAATAGTCCCTCATACTTCTCACCTATAAACTCGCCCTGCCACCAATTACGTAGCCGTTGACCGATTTTCCTAATCGGCCCGAAACTCATGACCAAGGCCACTGTAGTCTCGTCCCTGTTGCGGGAGCCGCTTGAAAGGCAACACCAGATGTCATTGACTTAGCCTCTGCAAGAGCCCTCGTACAATAGACTGTTTGACACGTCTGACTTGCTATCAATCTTCCAGCCCGTGGGGCAAATATTTCTTTCAGCGACGAATTGCCCAATAAAATTTAGCCGTGTCTCTTCTTGAAGATCAGGTTCGACCAACCCATTCAGATGGTCCTCAGCAAAAACATAGCGAAAAGTCACTTGGCCGTTTTGATCCCTTTGCACCGCTCCACTTCCGGCAGCCAAGTCCAGTGCCGCATTGGGTTGTCCGCTTACAAGTGCGGCTGTCGTTGGATTGCAAGCAGACAGAACAAGGAGCGCCAAGCCAATTATCGTTGTGCGCATATCTTTAAACTCCTTTGAAAACGGTCCCCACAGGTGGTGGGTTTGAAACCCACTATTCCCGTTAAAGATCCATCAGCAGCCGGCGAGGATCCTCCAGCGCCTCTTTCACCCGAACGAGGAAGGTCACCGCGCCCTTGCCGTCCACGATGCGGTGATCGTAGCTGAGCGCCAGGTACATCATCGGGCGGATCACGATCTCGCCGTTCACCACCATCGGCCGGTCCTGGATCTTGTGCATGCCCAGGATGCCCGATTGCGGCGGGTTGAGGATCGGCGAGGACATCAGCGAGCCGTAGACGCCGCCGTTGGAGATCGTGAAGGTGCCGCCCTGCATTTCCGCCATGCTGAGCTTGCCGTCACGGGCGCGCTTGCCCTTTTCGGCGATGGCCTTCTCGATGGCGGCGAAGCTCATCGTATCCACGTCGCGGATCACCGGCACGACGAGGCCCTGCGGCGTGCCCGCCGCGACGCCGAGGTGCACGAAGTTCTTGTAGACGATCTCCTGCCCGTCGATTTCCGCGTTGACCTCCGGCACTTCGTTCAGCGCGTGGCAGCAGGCCTTGGCGAAGAAGGACATGAAGCCGAGCCGCACGCCGTGCTTCTTCTCGAACTGGTCCTTGTACTGGCTGCGCAGCGCCATGACCTCGGTCATGTCCACCTCGTTATAGGTGGTCAGGATCGCGGCGGTGTTCTGCGCGTCCTTCAGGCGCTTGGCGATGGTCTGGCGCAGGCGCGTCATCTTCACCCGTTCCTCCCGCGAGGCATCTTCCGCCGGGCTGGGCGCGCGCGGGGCGGCCGCCGGGGCCGGGGCAGGGGCCGAGGCGGGGGCGGGGCTGGCCGAGGCCTTCTGCACGTCTTCCTTCATGATGCGCCCGTCGCGGCCGCTGCCCTGCACCTGGTCGGGCGAAAGGCCCTTCTCGGCCATCATCTTTTCCGCCGAGGGGGCGTTCTTGGCGGCCTCGTCGCCGCCGCCCTTGGCGGGTGCTTCGGCCTTTTCGGCAGACGCATCGCCCGAGGCCGCGGCGCCGCCGATCACGGCGATCCTCGCGGACGCCTCCACCGTGGCGCCTTCCTCGGCGAGGATTTCCGACAGCACGCCCGAGGCGGGGGCCGGCACCTCGACCGAGACCTTGTCGGTTTCCAGTTCGCACAGCATCTCGTCCTGCTCGACCGTGTCGCCGACCGCCTTGAACCAGGTGGAGACGGTGGCCTCGCTGACGCTTTCGCCGAGCGTCGGCACCATCACGTCGATCGCCTCGCCATCGCCGGTGCCGCCGCCGTCATCGCCGCCCTTGTCCGACGCGTCGGCGGGGGCAGGGGTGTCCTTCGCCGCCTGCTTGGTGTCGCCGGCGCCGTCGCCGGCGTCCAGCGTGGCCAGCAGGGCATCGACGCCAACGGTCTCACCCTCGGCGGCGACGATCTCGCCCAGCGTTCCCTCGGCGGGCGAGGGCACCTCGACCGTCACCTTGTCGGTTTCAAGTTCGCACAGCATCTCGTCCACCGCGACGGCATCGCCCGGCTTCTTGAACCAGGTGGCGACGGTCGCCTCGGTGACACTTTCGCCCAGGGTGGGCACGCGGACTTCTGTGGACATCGGTTAATTCCCCTCGATGGTGAGCGCGTCGTTCACGAGCGCGGCTTGCTGTGCTTTGTGCTGGCTGGCCAGACCCGTGGCGGGCGAGGCGGTAGAGTTGCGCCCAACATAGCGCGGGCGCGAATGCTTGGCCTTGAGACGGCCGAGGACCCATTCGATATTGGGTTCCACGAAGCTCCACGCGCCCTGGTTCTTGGGCTCTTCCTGGCACCAGACGACCTCGGCCTGCTTGAAGCGTTCCAGTTCCTTGGTCAGGCTGAGCGCCGGGAACGGGTAGAACTGTTCCAGCCGCAAGAGGTAGACATCGTCGATGCCGCGCGCGTCGCGTTCCTCCAGCAGGTCGAAATAGACCTTGCCCGAACACATCACCACGCGCTTGATCTTGTCATCGGGCACCAGCTGCATGTTCGAATTGCCGTATTGCGCATCGTCCCAGAGCACCCGGTGGAAGCTTGACCCGCTGGTCATTTCCTCGGCTTTCGACACGGCCAGCTTGTGGCGCAGCAGCGATTTCGGCGTCATCAGGACCAGCGGCTTGCGGAAGTCGCGGTGGATCTGGCGGCGCAGGATGTGGAAATAGTTGGCCGGCGTGGTGCAGTTGGCAACGATCCAGTTATCCTCGGCGCATTGCTGCAGGAAACGTTCCAGCCGGGCGGAGGAATGTTCCGGCCCCTGTCCTTCGAACCCGTGCGGCAGCAGCATGACAAGGCCCGACATGCGCAGCCACTTGCGTTCGCCCGACGAGATGAACTGGTCGAACATGATCTGCGCGCCATTGGCGAAATCGCCGAACTGCGCTTCCCACAACACGAGGGCGTTGGGTTCGGAAAGGCTGTAGCCGTATTCGAAACCCAGAACCGCGTATTCCGACAGCATCGAGTCGATGGCTTCGTAGTGTTCCTGCCCCTCGCGGATGTGGTTGAGCGGGTAGTAGCGATCCTCGGTTTCCTGATCGACGAGGCTGGAATGGCGCTGGCTGAAGGTGCCGCGGGTGCTGTCCTGACCCGACAGGCGCACCGGGTAACCCTCGGTCAAGAGCGATCCGAAGGCCAGTGCCTCGGCGGTGGCCCAGTCGAAGCCTTCGCCGGTTTCGAACATCTTCTTCTTGCTGTCCAGCAGGCGGCCGATGGTGCGGTGCAGCTTGAAGCCTTCGGGCGGCGTGGTCAGGGCGCGGCCGATTTCCTTCAGGGTTTCAGGCTTGATGGCGGTTTCGCCCCGCTGGTATTCTTCGCCCTTCTTGTCGAGATGCGACCAGCGCCCATCAAGCCAATCGGCCTTGTTGGGCTTGTATTCCTTGCCGGCGTCGAACTCCTCGTTGAGGTAGGACTGGAAGCTGGCCTTCATGTCCTCGATCTCGCCCTCGGGGATCAGCCCGTCCTTGACAAGGCGGTCCGTGTAAAGCTGCAGCGTGGTCTTGTGGCTCTTGATCCGGTTATACATCACCGGGTTGGTGAACATCGGCTCATCGCCCTCGTTATGGCCGAAGCGGCGATAGCAGAAGATGTCGATGACCACGTCCTTGCCGAATTTCTGGCGGAACTCGGTGGCGACCTTGGCGGCGTGCACCACCGCCTCGGGGTCGTCGCCGTTGACGTGGAAAATCGGCGCCTCGACCATCAGCGCGATATCGGTGGGGTAGGGCGAGGAGCGCGAGAAATGCGGCGCCGTCGTGAAGCCGATCTGGTTGTTCACGATGATATGCATGGTGCCGCCGGTGCGGTGCCCGCGCAGGCCCGACAGGCCGAAGCCCTCGGCCACCACGCCCTGCCCGGCAAAGGCCGCGTCGCCGTGCAGCAGCACCGGCAGCACGGCACGGCGTTCCTTGTCGTTCAACTGGTCCTGCTTGGCGCGCGCCTTGCCCAGCACCACCGGGTTCACCGCCTCAAGGTGCGAGGGGTTCGCGGTCAGGCTGAGATGCACGGTGTTGCCATCGAATTCCCGGTCGGAGGAGGCGCCGAGATGGTATTTCACGTCGCCGGACCCGTCCACGTCCTCCGGCTTGAAGCTGCCGCCCTGAAACTCGTTGAAGATCGCGCGGTAGGGTTTGCCCATCACGTTGGCCAGCACGGACAGGCGGCCCCTGTGCGGCATCCCGATCACGACCTCCTTGAGGCCGAGCGCGCCGCCGCGCTTGATGACCTGTTCCATCGCCGGGATCAGCGCCTCGCCACCGTCCAGGCCGAAGCGCTTGGTGCCCATGTATTTCACATGCAGGAATTTCTCGAAGCCCTCGGCCTCCACAAGCTTGTTCAGGATCGCCTTGCGGCCGTTCTGGGTGAAGCGGATTTCCTTGTCGAACCCCTCGATCCGTTCCTTCAGCCACGCCGATTGTTCCGGGTCGGAGATGTGCATGTATTGCAGCGCGAAGGTGCCGCAATAGGTGCGCTTCACGATGGTGAGGATCTGGCGCATCGACGCGACCTGAAGGCCGAGCACGTTGTCGATGAAGATCGGCCGATCCATGTCGGATTCCGTGAAGCCGTAGCTTTTCGGGTCAAGCTCCGGGTGCGGGGTCTGGTCGCGCATGCCCAGCGGGTCGAGATCTGCCACAAGGTGCCCGCGGATCCGGTAGGCGCGGATCATCATGAGCGCGCGGATACTGTCCAGCACGGCGCGCTTGATCACGTCGTCGGTGACTTCAAGGCCCTGCTCGGCCGCCTTTTCCTTGATCTTCTTGCCGGCAGCCTTGCCCTCCTCCTGGAACGCGGGCCATTCGCCGGTCAATGCGCCGGTCAGGTCATCCTCGGGCTGCGGCGGCCAGTCGGCGCGCGCCCAGGAGGGGCCGGCGGCTTCCGCCGTGGCATCGGTCGCGCTGTCGCCAAGCTGGTCGAAGAAATCGCGCCACGCCTGATCGAGCGCATTCGGGTCCTTGGCATATTGCGCGTAAAGCTGTTCGAGGTATGCCGCGTTCGCGCCCTGCATGAAGCTTGAGGCGTGGAACTGGTCGTTGGGGCTTTGGTCGGTCATGGTCAATTCCCTCCGGCGGAACTGCTGGGCCGCATCGCGGCGGTGACACGGGGGGCGGGAGTCACAGGATGTTTCCCCCTGTATAGCCGGACCTGCCTCGGCAGGCCGGTCGTCGTGGCCGGGGCGCGGCGCGGCTTACGTGTGCGGCGGCTATCTGCATCGCACCAGCCAAGTCCGGCTCAGCGGCACGATCAGGCCGACATTTTCCGAGATCGGCGAGACCTGCGCCGCGCCGCCGCACCACGTGCGCGCGGCGCGCTGGACGCCGGCCCTCGTCGCCTGCGGACGAGTGGTCTCGACGAGGATCGCGCCGGGCGCGGGCTGGCCGACGACCGTGCTGTTGGCGAGCGGGAAGGGGGCCGAGGGATCGTCGGGTAGGGGCGCATGGCCTTGATCGGCACCGCAGGCGGCAAGAAGGACGAGCACTGCCGCTGGGGTCAGGTTGCGCATGGTCTCGGTTCCTCCTTGCCTTGGTGCGCAATGCTTGGGCGGTCGCGGTCGCCGTCAGCCGATCGCCGCCAGAACAGCCTCGCCCAGCGTGGCGGGGCTGTCGGCAACCACGATCCCGGCCGATTTCATCGCCTCGATCTTGTCATCGGCGCCGCCCTTGCCGCCGGCGACGATGGCGCCCGCGTGGCCCATGCGGCGGCCCGGAGGCGCGGTGCGCCCGGCGATGAAGCCCGCGGTCGGCTTCCAGCGGCCTTTCTTTCGTTCGTCGGCAAGGAATTGCGCGGCGTCCTCTTCTGCCGAACCGCCGATCTCGCCGATCATGATGATGCTTTCGGTCTCGTCATCGGCAAGGAACCATTCCAGCACGTCGATATGCTCGGTCCCCTTGATCGGGTCGCCGCCGATGCCCACGCAGGTTGACTGGCCCAGCCCGACATCGGTGGTCTGCTTCACCGCCTCGTAGGTCAGCGTGCCCGATCGCGACACGACGCCGACGGACCCACGCTTGTGGATGTGGCCGGGCATGATGCCGATCTTGCAGGCGTCGGGCGTGATGATGCCGGGGCAGTTCGGCCCGATGAGGCGCGATTTCGACCCTTCCAGCGCGCGCTTGACCTTCATCATGTCGAGCACCGGGATGCCTTCGGTGATGCACACGATCAGCTCCATTTCCGCGTCGATGGCTTCAAGGATCGAGTCGGCCGCGAACGGGGGCGGCACGTAGATGACGGAGGCGTTGGCCCCGGTCGCGTGCTTGGCTTCGTGGGCAGAGTTGAACACGGGCAGGTCGAGATGCGTCTGCCCGCCCTTGCCCGGCGTCACGCCGCCGACCATCTTGGTGCCATAGGCGATGGCCTGTTCGGAGTGGAATGTGCCTTGGCTTCCGGTGAAACCCTGGCAGATGACTTTGGTGTTTTCGTCTACGAGGACTGACATGTCGTGTTCCTTGGTTCGATTAGTCTTCGATCATGCCGACCACGAGCAGGCCGTCGGCGGGATCGGAAATGACCGCAAGTTGAAGGGTGCGCCCATCGGAAAGAGTGCGTGCGAACGGGCCGAATACCCCAGGCGCGGCCTCGGGTGTGCTGCCGGAGCCGTTCAGCTGATCGGCAAGCGCCGCGATGTCTTCTGCCTCGTAGAAATCCAGCGGCGCGGTGAGAACGCAAAAGATGTCAGGCTCGTACTGCGGCTCCCATGCGGCGGAAATGCCTTCGGGGGAAACGAGATCGGGCGCATCCGGCCCATCTTCGCCTCCCGGCGACATGCCGAAGGACCGTTCTATCAAGGCCATGCGCTCGGCTTTCTCGGGGATCGCGGCGCCATCGAGGCAGACCTGTTCCGCCAAACGCCCGAATTCGGAAGGGTCTTGCCAGTCCGGTTGGGCGTGCGCCGCACCGGCGAAAGGAAGACCCACCGCGACCGAAAGCGCCGGAAAAAACCTCACAGCCTTCACCCTTTCACCGCCTTCACGATCTTCTGGGCGCCGTCCTTGAGGTCGTCCGCCGCGATCACGTTGAGGCCGGAGGAGCGGATGATCTCCTTGCCCTTGTCCACGTTGGTGCCTTCAAGGCGCACCACCAGCGGAACCTCCAGCCCCACCTCCTTCACCGCCGCGATAACGCCCTCGGCGATGATGTCGCAGCGCATGATGCCGCCGAAGATGTTGACGAGGATGCCTTTCACCTGCGGGTCGGAGGTGATGATCTTGAACGCCTCGGTCACCTTCTCCTTGGTGGCGCCGCCCCCCACGTCGAGGAAGTTGGCCGGTTCCGCGCCGTACAGCTTGATGATGTCCATCGTCGCCATGGCAAGGCCCGCGCCGTTGACCATGCAGCCGATCTCGCCATCCAGCGCGATGTAGTTGAGGTCGTACTTGGAGGCCTGAAGTTCCTTGGGGTCTTCCTCGGTCGTGTCGCGCAACTCGCCGATATCGGGGTGGCGGTAGATCGCGTTGCCGTCGAAGCCGAGCTTGGCGTCGAGAACCTTGAGATTGCCGTCATTCATCACGATCAGCGGGTTGATCTCCAGCATCTCCATGTCCTTCTCGGTGAAGGCTTGGTAAAGCTGGCCGAGCAACTTGACGCATTGCTTGACCTGCGCGCCTTCCAGTCCGAGGGCGAAGGCGACGCGGCGACCATGGTAGGGCATGAAGCCGGTCACCGGGTCGATGGAGAAGCTCAGGATCTTCTCGGGCGTGGTCGCGGCCACCTCCTCGATATCCATGCCGCCCTCTGTCGAGGCGACGATGGAAATGCGGCTGCTGGACCGGTCAACGAGGAAGGCGAGGTAAAGCTCGCGGTCGATGTCGGAGCCGTCCTCGATATAGACGCGGCCGACCTGCTTGCCCACCGGGCCGGTCTGGTGGGTGACAAGCGTCTTGCCCAGCATCTTCTTGGCCTCGTCGGCGGCCTCTTCCACGGACTTGGCAAGGCGGACACCGCCCTTCTCCCCCGCTTCGGCTTCCTTGAAGCTGCCCTTGCCGCGGCCGCCGGCGTGGATCTGCGCCTTGACGACCCAGAGCGGGCCGTCTAGCTGGCCGGCAGCGTTCTTTGCGTCTTCTGCCTTCAGAACGACGCGGCCATCGCTGACCGGGGCGCCGTAGTCGCGAAGCAGGGCTTTTGCCTGGTATTCATGAATGTTCATGAAACTGTCCCGTGTTGCTATACTGTCCATCCTGACAAAGCACAGGTCGGGGTGGAGAGAAAACCGATTTCAACGTTTCGTCACCGTTCCGGTAAAAAAACCTACATTTGTGATCACGGGTTGAAAATGTGTGATCACAAATTCAATACCTTTGTTCTCAAGGGTTTTGCGGGTCGAATCATCTAAGGGTTGCGCGGCATGGCGCAGGCTGCGCCTGCCCTGCTGACCGGTGGCGATGCGGAAATGAAAAAGGCAGCCCGCAGGCTGCCTTGATCGGAAGGGTATCCTCAAAGATATCAGGCGAGGTTTTCATCAATCCCCTTGCAGGCGTCGACAAGGCCCTTCACGGCGTCGACGGACTTGCCGAACATCTCCTGCTCGTCCTTGTTGAGCTTGATGTTCACGATCTTCTCGACCCCGTTTGCGCCGATGATCGTGGGCACGCCGACATACATGCCTTTCAGGCCGAATTCGCCGTCGCACCATGCCGCGCAGGGCAGCAGGCGCTTCTGGTCTTTCAGGTACGCCTCGGCCATCTCGATGGCCGAGGTCGCGGGCGCGTAATAGGCCGAGCCGGTCTTCAGCAGGCCGACGATCTCGGCACCACCGTCGCGGGTGCGCTGCACGATGCTGTCGAGCTTGTCCTGCGTGGTCCAGCCCATGTCAACGAGATCGGGCAGCGGGATGCCACCGACGGTGGAATAGCGCACCGAGGGCACCATCGTGTCGCCGTGGCCGCCCAGCACGAAAGCGGTGACATCCTTCATCGACACGCCGAATTCCAGCGACAGGAAGTGACGGAAGCGCGCTGAATCCAGCACGCCGGCCATGCCGACGACCTTCTGGTGCGGCAGGCCGGAGAATTCGCGCAAGGCCCAGACCATCGCGTCAAGCGGGTTGGTGATGCAGATGACGAAGGCGTCGGGCGCGTTGGCCTTGATGCCTTCGCCCACGGCCTTCATGACCTTGAGGTTGATGCCCAGAAGGTCGTCGCGGCTCATCCCCGGTTTGCGCGGGACACCTGCGGTGACGATCACCACGTCTGCCCCGGCGATGTCGGCGTAATCGGTGGTGCCTTTCAGCGCCGCGTCGAAGCCTTCGGCGGGGCCGGATTCGGCAATGTCGAGTGCCTTGCCCTGCGGCACGCCGTCGGCGATATCGAACAGGACAACATCGCCCAGTTCCTTGATGGCTGCGAGATGGGCGAGGGTGCCGCCGATCTGCCCCGCGCCGATAAGCGCAATCTTGGGTCTGGCCATGGGAATTCGTCTCCAAGCTCAGTGAATGTTGCGATGTGGCCTAGCGGGCGCACGAGAGTCGCGCAAGGCCCAAGCGCGTGAGGCGAGCCCCCTCCGTCGGGCCCGCCCGGCGGCTTGTGGCGTAAGGGGTTGATAAACAGGGAAAACGGATATCCGGCCATGCGGCAATTTGTATACACAGGTATGCCGTTTGCGGGTGCCGAACATGGTCGTGGCCACTGACGTGTCAGGCCGGTGCGCCGCGCGGGGTCTGGGCAAGGTCCTGCCAGCCGGTGCCAGAGGCGACAAGGCAGGTCGTGCCATCGGGTGCGGTGACGGTGATCGTCCATGTCCCGGTGTCCGCCGATGCGAAAACCTCGATGATCCGGCCCGATGGGCCCATGCCCCGGTTGCGGGCGGTTTCGCCGAAATGGCCGCTCAGCGTGCCGATGACCCGGTCACGCTCACCGCAGAGGCCGCGGGCGGTCTGCGCCTCGGCGAAGGTGGCAAGAAAACCAAGGGCGGCAAGCCCGGTGAGAAACGTCTTGATCATGGTCCGGCCTTTCTGTTCTGGCGGGCCGGCCCGGCGACTAGGCGACGGACCTGCCGCGCCTCGCATGGGGAACCCGCCCGGGGTGGCGGATAGGACAAAGCCTGCCCGGAACTCCTCAAGATCCGGTTAAGCTCGCGCCACAAGGGCGAAACAAAGTTTCGCTACGCTGCGGCATAAAGCAACTTGCATTCGCGGCATGGTTTGTGTTTTGTGCCGCCGACCCCTCGGAAGAAGGACGACAGACATGGACCAGACCGCGCGCGCCTACCGCTCCGTTCTCTATATTCCCGGCTCGAAACAGCGGGCGCTGGAAAAGGCGAAAACCCTACCCGTCGACGCGATCATCTTTGATCTGGAGGATGCCGTGTCGGTCGAGGAGAAGGAGAAGGCGCGCGCCACGCTGGCCGAGGCGCTTGGCGCCGGTGGCTATGGTCACCGGATGCGGATCGTGCGGATCAACGGGCTGGATACCCGGTGGGGCGACGCCGATGCCCGGGCCGCCGCCGCGATGGATTGCGACGCGGTGCTGCTGCCCAAGGTGGAAAGCGCCGCGCAGGTGGCGGCGCTGGCCGCCCTCGTCGGCGACAAGCCCATCTGGGCGATGATGGAAACACCGCGCGGCATGCTGAACGCCGCCGAGATCGCCGCGCATCCGCGGATGCAGGGCTTCGTGATGGGGACCAATGACCTTGCCAAGGATCTCAACACCCGCTTCCGCGCCGACCGGCTGCCGTTGATAACGGGTTTGGGCCTTGCCCTGCTGGCCGCGAAGGCGGAGGGGATCGTCGCCGTCGATGGCGTTTACAACGCCTTCAAGGATGACGAGGGGCTGCGCGCCGAATGCGCGCAGGGCCGCGACATGGGGTTCGACGGCAAGACGCTGATCCACCCCGCCCAGATCGAGATCGCCAACACGGAATTCGCGCCGTCTGAGGCGGAAATCGACCTCGCCCACCGCCAGATCGCCGCCTTCGAGGCGGTCGAGGCAGGCGGGCAGGGGGTCGCCGTGGTCGATGGCAAGATCGTAGAGAACTTGCATGTCGCCACCGCGCGGGCCACCTTGGCCAAGGCGGAGGCCATCGCCGCGATCGGGGCGGGCTGACGTCGCACGCAGAGCCAGCCAGCGGGAGCCACGCAGATGCATTTCACCCTCATGATCCTCGGTATCGCGCTTTGGGCCGGGGCCCATCTTTTCAAACGCATCGCACCGGATGCGCGCGCCACCATGGGCGACAAGGGCAAGGGGATTGTCGCCCTCCTGATCGTCGCCTCCATCGTGCTGATGGTGATCGGCTATCGCGGTGCACCGGGCATCTTCGTCTGGTTCCCGCCGTCTTGGGGGGTGCATGTCAACAACCTGCTGATCCTCATCGCGATCTTCATGATGAGCCCCGCCCCCCGCAAGGGCCGCCTGCTGAACACTTGGCGCCACCCGATGCTGACCGGCTTTGGGCTTTGGGCGGTCGCACACCTTCTGGTCAATGGCGACCTCGCTTCTATCGTGCTGTTCGGCGGGCTGTTTTTCTGGGCCCTGATCGAGATGATCGCGATCAACCGCGCTGAACCGCGCTGGCAACCCGACGCGCCCGGCACATGGGCCAAGGACGGCATGTTCGCCGTCGCCTCGGTCATCCTGCTGGCGGTGATCGGCTATATCCATGCCTGGCTGGGCTACTGGCCCTTCGGCTGACCCCTGAACGAGAAAGGCAGATCATGGCCAAGACCAATCCGGGCCGTTTCTTCGAGGCGTATCGCCTCGGCGAAACCATCCGTCACGCCGTACCGCGCAGCGTGTCGGGGGGGGAACGGGCGCTCTATCACACGCTTTACCCGGCGCGCCACGCGCTGCATTCCTCGGATGCGTTCGCGCAGTCCTGCGGGTTTCCGGTCAGTCCGCTTGACGATCTGATCACCTTTCACACGGTATTCGGCAAGACGGTCCCCGATATCAGCCTCAATGCCGTTGCCAATCTGGGCTATGCGGAGGGGCGCTGGCTGACGCCGCTCTGGCCCGGTGATACGATCACTGCCGAAAGCGAGGTGATCGGCCTCAAGGAGAACTCCAACGGCAAGACCGGGGTGGTCTGGGTACGCACGCGCGGCCTGAACCAGCGTGGCGAGACGCTGTTGGAGTATGTGCGCTGGGTCATGGTGCGCAAGGCCGACCCGGATGCGCCCGCGCCCGAACCGGTCATCCCCGATCTGGCCAGGGTGGTGGCGCCCGAGAAGCTGGTGATGCCGCAGGGCCTTGATTTCACCGGCTACGATTTTGCCCTTGCCGGGGAGCCGCATCGCCTTGACGACTACGAGATCGGCGAGATCATCGACCACGTGGACGGTGTCACCGTCGAGGAAGCCGAACACATGATGGCCACCCGCCTCTGGCAGAACACGGCCAAGGTGCATTTCGATGCGACGCTGCGCCCCGACGGGCGGCGGCTGATCTATGGCGGGCATGTGATCAGCATGGCGCGGGCGCTGTCCTTCAACGGGCTGGCCAATGCGCAACTGATTGCTGGGCTGAACGGCGGTGCGCATGCCAATCCCTGCTTCGCGGGCGATACTGTCACGGCATGGAGCGAGGTTCTGGACAAGGCCGAGACGCCCGCGCCCGGCGTTGGTGCGCTGCGCCTTCGGCTGGTGGCGACGAAAGGCGGCGTGCCGGGAAGATTGCGCGATGACGCGGGCAAATACCTGCCCGAGGTGCTGCTCGATCTCGACCACTGGGCACTGGTCCCGGTCTGAGCGGATGCGCCATCCGCGCCGCGCCAGTCGGCCAATTCGGGCAGCAATGTGACGAATGCGCGGAAATTTCCCGAATCGCGGCCGGGGTCGCGCGACCAGTCTTTTTCCCGACGGCGACAATGGCGCCGCGATTGTTATTCCATTCGTTGAGAAATGCCGTTAACCTGTCTAAAAAGACAGGTAACGAACAAGGCAGATCATGTTTCCCCTTTCCATCGCGCTTTATTACCTTGCCGCGCTTGGCACCATTTTCATGGCCGCGCGGTACATGTTCGGCTCGCTTCCGACGCCTTACCACAAGGAAATGATGCACAACGCCGAAACCCCGATGCCGGAGATCGTGGAAACGATCCTGCGCGCGCATGGGCGCAACCTCGGCGCCGCGTTGCTGGCGTCGGGGGTGGCGATCTTCCTGTTCACCGACATGATCGAGCCGGAGTCAAATTTGATCGTGCGCCTGCGCCCGGTGTTGGTCGGGCTGATCATCGGCCTGCCGATCACCGTCTACACGCGGCGGCTTGAAAAGGATACCGGCGTTCACACCCCATGGCGGGTCTCGCTGGTGCTGCTCTTGGTCATCATTGTTGGATACGCAATTTCATTTTTGTGATCACGCAAAGAAATCTTGTGATCACGAAACCGGTGGCCGCGGCGTTTCGACCCGGAATTCATGCATTTTTCCGGCCCGATCGGTCCGCGCCCCCGTGACTCCTTTGAAAAACGCGTTATTCATGTGGGATGACAATATCACCTAGCATGAACCTGAGAGGGTGTTCGCCATGGCTGACGTGAACCGGGGCAACCGGCCGCTGTCCCCCCACCTGCAAGTCTACCGGCCGCAGCTCAACTCCATGACGTCGATCCTGAACCGGATCACCGGCATCGCGCTTCTGGGGGGCGCCGTCCTTGTCGTCTGGTGGCTGATGGCTGCGGCCACGTCAGAGCCGTATTTCGCCGTGGTCGATGGTCTGCTGACCTCGTTTGTCGGCGACGTGATCCTGACCCTGTCCGTGCTGGCGCTGTGGTATCACACGCTGGCCGGGGTGCGGCACCTCGTGTGGGACATGGGCTATGGCCTTGATCCCGATGACAGCGACAAGATGGGCTGGGGCATGCTCATCGGGGCGCCTGCGCTGACCTTCCTGACCATCATCGCAATCATCTGACGGGGGTTGATCCATGTCACTCATGACTGACCGCAAACGCGTGATCGGCCTCGGCTCGGCCCGCTCGGGCACCGATCACTTCTGGAAAGCGACCGTTACCTCGGTGGCGCTGCTGGTGATCGTGCCGATCTTCCTGTTCAGCTTCGGGCCCCTGCTGGGTGAACCGTATGCAGAAGTGCAGGCTGCCCTCGCGCGGCCTTTCCCGGCGGTCTCCGCCGCGCTGATGCTGATCGTCGGCTTCTATCACTTCCGGCTGGGTGTGCAGGTGGTGATCGAGGATTACATGCAAGGGCTGGGACGCAAGGTCGCCATCATCGTCATGGCCTGCCTCAGCTACGGACTGATGGCGCTCGGCCTCGTATCGCTCGCCCAGATCGCCCTGTAAGCCAGGGACAGGAGACCAAGACAGATGACAGAGTCCTACGAACTCAATCACCATTCCTATGACGTCGTGGTTGTCGGCGCCGGCGGTTCCGGGCTGCGCGCGACCCTCGGCATGGCCGAACAGGGCCTCAAGACCGCCTGCATTTCCAAGGTGTTCCCGACCCGCAGCCACACCGTGGCGGCACAGGGCGGCATCGCCGCGTCGCTGTCCAACATGGGCCCCGACAATTGGCAGTGGCACATGTATGACACCGTCAAGGGGTCGGACTGGCTGGGCGATACCGATGCGATGGAATACCTCGCCCGTGAAGCGCCCAAGGCGGTCTACGAGTTGGAACATTACGGCGTGCCCTTCAGCCGCACCGAGGACGGCAAGATCTACCAGCGCCCGTTCGGCGGCCACACCACCGAATTCGGTGAAGGCCCCCCCGTGCAGCGCACCTGCGCCGCCGCCGACCGCACCGGCCACGCGATCCTGCACACGCTTTATGGCCAATCGCTGAAGAACAACGCGGAATTCTATATCGAGTATTTCGCCACCGACCTGATCATGTCCGAGGATGGCCAGTGTCAGGGCGTCGTGGCGTGGAAGCTTGACGACGGGTCGCTGCACGTCTTTTCCGCCAAGATGGTGGTGCTGGCGACCGGCGGTTACGGCCGCGCCTATTTCTCCGCCACCTCGGCGCATACCTGCACCGGTGACGGTGGCGGCATGGTGGCCCGCGCGGGCCTGCCGCTGCAGGATATGGAATTCGTGCAGTTCCACCCCACCGGCATCTATGGCGCCGGTTGCCTGATCACCGAGGGCGCGCGCGGCGAGGGTGGCTACCTGACCAACTCGGAAGGCGAGCGCTTCATGGAACGCTACGCGCCGACCTACAAGGATCTGGCCAGCCGCGACGTGGTCAGCCGCTGCATGACGATGGAAATCCGGGAGGGGCGCGGCGTCGGCCCCAACAAGGACCACATTCACCTCCACCTCAACCACCTGCCTCCGGAAACGCTGAACCTGCGCCTGCCCGGCATCTCGGAAAGCGCGCGCATCTTCGCAGGTGTCGATGTCACCAAGGAGGCGATTCCGGTCCTGCCGACCGTGCATTACAACATGGGCGGCATCCCCACCAATTACTGGGGCGAGGTTCTGAACCCCAACGCGAAAGACCCCGATGCCGTGGTGCCCGGCCTGATGGCTGTGGGCGAGGCAAGCTGCGCCTCCGTGCACGGCGCCAACCGGCTCGGGTCCAACTCGCTGATCGACCTTGTCGTGTTCGGCCGCGCCGCCGCGATCAAGGCCGGCGAGGTGGTGGACCCGGAAGAAGCGAACCCGACCCTGAACCAGGCCTCGGTCGACAAGGCCATCGGCCGCTTCGACGGGATGCGATATGCCAATGGTGCCGTCCCGACGGCGGAGCTGCGTGACGAGATGCAGCGCACCATGCAACAGGATGCCGCCGTATTCCGCACCGACAAGACGCTGGCCGAGGGGCTGGAAAAGATGGTCGGCGTCGCCGGCAAGATGAGCGACATCAAGGTGACCGACCGAAGCCTGATCTGGAATTCCGACCTGATGGAAACGCTGGAACTCGACAACCTGATGCCCAATGCGCTGGCCACCATCGCCGGGGCCGAGGCGCGCAAGGAATCCCGCGGTGCCCACGCGCACGAGGATCACCCGGACCGCGACGACAAGAATTGGCGCGTGCACACGATTGCCCGCATCGACACGGAAAAGGTCGATCTGTCTTATCGCCCTGTGCACCTCGACCCGCTGACGCCGCTGGATGACGGCGGCATCGACCTGAAGAAGATCGCGCCCAAGGCGCGGGTCTATTAAGGAGACGAGGACATGGTTCAATTCACGCTGCCCCGGAACTCCAAGATCATCACGGGCAAGACATGGCCCAAGCCCGAGGGCGCCGGTAACGTCCGCAAGTTCCAGATCTACCGCTGGAACCCGGATGACGGGAAGAATCCACAGGTCGATACCTATTTCGTGGATCTCGACGATTGCGGGCCGATGGTTCTGGATGCGCTGATCTATATCAAGAACAAGATCGATCCGACCCTGACCTTCCGCCGCTCCTGCCGCGAAGGGATCTGCGGCTCCTGCGCGATGAATATCGACGGGATCAACACGCTGGCCTGCATATATGGGATGGACGAGATCAAGGGCGACGTGAAGATCTACCCGCTGCCGCATATGCCGGTGGTGAAAGACCTGATCCCGGACCTGACGCATTTCTATGCCCAACATGAATCGGTCATGCCATGGCTGGAAACCAAGACGGCGACGCCGGAACATGAATGGCGCCAGTCGATCGAGGACCGCGAGAAGCTCGACGGGCTTTACGAATGCGTGATGTGCGCCTGCTGCTCAACCTCCTGCCCCAGCTACTGGTGGAACGGTGACCGCTACCTTGGCCCTGCCGCGCTGCTGCACGCCTATCGCTGGATCATCGACAGCCGGGACGAGGCGACGGGCGAGCGGCTCGACGACCTTGAAGACCCCTTCAAGCTCTACCGCTGCCACACGATCATGAACTGCGCCAAGAGCTGCCCCAAGGGTCTGAACCCCGCGAAGGCGATTGCCTCGATCAAGAAGATGATGGTGGAACGCCAGCTCTGAGATCGCGGCGATGGCGGGCCTCCTCGGCCGGGGAAGCGCCGGCCGACCGGGGTGCTCTCGGCGCGGGCACGATGGCCTCCGGAAGGAGTATTTGGCCCAAGAAGACGGCGCATGTGTCTGCACGTATGGTGCACGAGGGGTGTACGGGGGGCACCCCCTGTTTCGCGAGGGAGATAAGGGATGGTGACAGAACCTGAAGATGCCGCGCGCCGCCGCGCCGTCCCACCGGTGATCGGCTACCCGAACGATGCGCTGCCGCGTTTGCCGGAGTCGCAAGGCGCGCGGGCGCGGGCCGGCTGGCGCAAGGTTGACGAGGTTCGCGCCGCGCCGCGCGACGCGGCTACCTTCACCGTGAAAGCCGGGCAGGCGTTCCGGGTGTCCTGTATCGAGGGGCCGCAGGTCGGCGACCTCAACCTATGGAACCTAGAAGATTTTTCCGAAAGGTTCTATTCTGGAAAGACCCGCGCGCTGCACGGGACGCATGTGACCGCGGGGGATCGGCTCTGGTCGTCCTTCCCGGGACTCAGGCCGATGGCGACGATCCTTGCCGATAGCCTTGACTGGTACGGGGTGGACCCGTTCGGCGGCTCGGTTCACGACGTGATCGGCACCCGTTGCGACCCTTATACGAACACCCTTTTGAGCGATGACCAATACCACCATTGCTGCCATTCCAACCTGACCCGCGCCTTTGCCGATGCCACGGGAAAAAGCCTATTGGAAGCGGAGCCCTATGTGCATGACGTGCTGAATGTCTTCATGTGCACCGGGTTCACCCGCGACACCGGCCAGTATTTCATGAAGGCAAGCCCGGTGCGCCCCGGAGATCACCTTGATTTCCTTGCTGAAATTGACCTTCTGGGCGCCTTGTCGGCCTGTCCCGGCGGCGATTGCGGGGCCGAGCATTCGTCTGACAAGGCCGCCTGTTACCCGCTGCTGGTGGACGTGTTCGACACCGACCTGACAGCGGACTGGACCCCGCCGCCGAAAAACGGCTACGACCGTAGCCACGGGCGCTGAGCTGTTCAGGCGAAAGCAGCTTCCAGCGCGATTTCCACCATTTCTGCAAAGCTGGACTGGCGATCTCCCGACGGCAGCGCCTCTTGTGTCAGCAGGTGGTCGGAGATTGTCAGAACCGCAAGCGCCCGGGCGTCGTGGCGCGCGGCGAGGTTGTAAAGCTCCGCGGCTTCCATTTCCACCGCCAGAACCCCGTGGCGCGTCATTTGTTCATTTAAATCAGGGCGTTCGTCGTAAAAGACGTCTGAAGAATAGATCCCGCCCACATGGGTCGTGCAGTCATGGCGCGCGGCCGCCGCATGGGCCGCCTGTAACAGGCCGAAATCGGCGCAGGGCGCGAAGTTCAGATCGCCGAAAATCCCGCGCGACGGGGAAGAAAGGGTCGAGGCGGTCATTGCCAGCACGATATCGCGCAGCCCGACATGCGGCTGCATCGCGCCGGCCGATCCGATGCGGATGAGGGTTTTCGCCCCGTAGTCGCGGATCAGTTCATTGGCGTAGATCGACAGGCTCGCCATCCCCATGCCGGAGCCGTGAATGGTAACGCGGCTATTGCGCCACGTGCCGGTAAACCCCAGCATACCGCGCGTTTCATTTACGCAAACTGGGTTTTCCAGAAAGGTTTCCGCCGCCCATTTCGCCCGAAGTGGATCGCCGGGCATCAGGACGGTTTCCGCGATCTCGCCGGGTTTTGCGCCGATATGAATGGTCATTCTGGCCTCGCGTCTCTCTTGCCCGAAACATCATGCAACAGGCGGTGGTCGTCGGAAAGGAAAAACGGGATCCGGACTGACGCAACGCAAAAGCCCTGCCCCGAAAGGGCAGGGCTTTTACAAGATGAGTGGACGTTCAGATTTCGAGATCGCTTGGGTTGGCGCCTGCCTCGATGGCTTGCTTGTACCAAGCGGGCTGACGACCGCGGCCCGTCCAGGTCTGCGTCGGATCCTCGGGATTGCGGTATTTCGGGACGGCGGTCCGGCCCGCCGATTTCTTTCCAAGGATCTCGTCCAGTGAAAACCCGTGTTCTTGTGCGGCCTTTTGCGCGGCGGCGAGAGCCGCCTCACGCTGACGTTTTTCAAAACTGGCAAGCGCCTTGTCAACGTTCTTCTTGAGCGCCATCAATTCCTCGCGCGACATCGAGTCGAGGTCGATTGTCATTATTTTTCTCCCATTCATGGATGCAAAGCCTATTAAAATCAAATGACCCTTGTTTCAATATAAAACACCATGACCTGTCTAAAAGTATAGGGAATAATGCGAAACCCCGCCGATGAAATCGGCGGGGCCAAACCGAATGGTGCAGGCTCAGCAGGTTATTCAGCAGCCGCGGAGGGCGAGTCGACAAGGTCGACAATGTCCATCATGATCTGGTTGAGCTTGAAATCCTTGGGCGTGTAGACCCGGGCGACGCCCATGGATGTCAAACGCTCCGCGTCCTCGTCGGGAATGATTCCGCCGACCATCACCGGAATGTGATCCAGCCCCTCGGCGCGCAGTCTGTCCATAACCTCGTGGATCAGCGGCACATGGCTGCCCGACAGGATCGACAGGCCGATGGCATGGGGGCCTTCCGATTTCGCGGCCTCGATGATTTGTTGCGGCGTCAGGCGGATGCCCTCGTAGGCGATATCCATGCCGCAATCGCGGGCGCGGACCGCGATCTGTTCGGCACCGTTGGAATGGCCGTCAAGCCCCGGCTTGCCGACAAGGAATTTCAGCCGATGGCCAAGCTTGCGGCTGACCGTGTCCACGGCATCGCGGATATCGTCCAGCCCCTCGGTCTTGTTGGATACGGCACGGGAAACACCGGTTGGGCCACGGTATTCTCCGTGCACCTGCCGCATGACGCCGGCCCATTCGCCGGTGGTGACCCCGGCCTTGGCGGCGGCGATGGAGGCGGGCATGATGTTGTCGCCGTCGCGCGCGGCGTGACGCAGCGCCTCCAGCGCGTCTTGAACTGCGGCGGTGTCGCGCCCGGCCCGCCAGGCATCGAGCCGGGCGATCTGGTCTGCCTCCACCTCCGGGTCCACCACCATGATGCCGCCATCCTCGCCCATCAACGGCGACGGCTCGGCCTCGGTGAACCTGTTGACTCCCACGACGGTGTTTGCGCCGCGTTCGATCCGCGCCACCCGGTCGGCATTGGATTCCACCAACCGTCCTTTCATGTAGTCGATCGCCGCTATTGCGCCGCCCATAGAATCGAGATTTGCCAATTCCGCCCGCGCACCCTCCTTCAAGGCCTCGACCTTGGCCTCGACCACGGGGTTCCCGTCGAAAAGGTCGCCGTATTCCAGTAGGTCGGTTTCATAGGCCATGATCTGCTGCATCCGCATCGACCATTGCTGATCCCACGGTCGGGGCAGGCCAAGCGCCTCGTTCCACGCGGGCAATTGCACCGCGCGCGCGCGGGCCTTTTTCGACAGGGTGACGGCCAGCATCTCTATCAGGATGCGGTAGACGTTGTTTTCCGGCTGCTGTTCGGTCAGGCCGAGTGAATTGACCTGCACGCCATAGCGAAAGCGCCGGAACTTCGGCTCCTCGACGCCGTAGCGGTCATGGCAGATCTCGTCCCATAGGTCGACGAAAGCGCGCATCTTGCACATCTCGGTCACGAAGCGAATGCCCGCATTGACGAAAAAGGAAATGCGCCCCACGAGCTTCGGGAAGTCCTCCGCCGGCACGCGCGGTTGCAGCGCGTCGAGAACCGCGATTCCGGTGGCGAGCGCGAAGGAAAGCTCCTGTTCCGGCGTCGCGCCGGCCTCTTGCAAATGGTAGGAACACACATTCATCGGGTTCCATTTCGGCACGTTCGTGTAGCAATACTCCGCCACGTCCGCGATCATTCGCAGCGAGGGTTCCGGCGGACAGACATAGGTGCCGCGCGAAAGGTATTCCTTGATCAGGTCGTTCTGCACCGTGCCGGTCAATGCGGAGATATCCGCGCCCTGTTCCTCTGCGACGGCGATATAAAGCGACAGAAGCCACGGCGCGGTGGCATTGATCGTCATCGAGGTGTTCATCTGGTCGAGCGGGATCTCGTCGAACAGTGCCCGCATGTCGCCAAGGTGGCACACGGGCACGCCGACCTTTCCGACCTCGCCACGCGCCAGTTCATGGTCGCTGTCGTAGCCCGTCTGCGTCGGAAGGTCGAAGGCCACGGAAAGCCCCGTCTGGCCCTTGGCAAGGTTCGCCCGGTATAGCGCGTTCGAGGCCTTGGCCGTCGAATGCCCGGCATAGGTGCGGATCAGCCACGGTCGGTCGGGTTTGGGCGTGGCCTGCGTCTCCGCGAGGCGAGTCTGGGTCTCGGTCATGGGGGCCTCCGAATCCGGAACGGTAATCTTATTTCGTTCCGTGGCATATATCGGGAATTATAATACCCCGTCAACTCGCTGCATCGCGGCGAGGTCGAAAACACACCGCGCTGATCCGCTTGGCCTGCGATTGGTGCGTCAGATCCGGTGAAACTCCATGATCAGGCCGCGCGCATCGGCGTGACCATCGTCGGCGTGGTCGTATATGGCGAAATCATGAAAGCGCACCGGGCTGATCCGGCCTTGCGCCACGAGTCGCGCGAGGGCGGAGCCAAAGCCGGCGCTGTCATAGACATCCGGCACCACGGTGCAGACGAAGATCGCGCCGGGCCGGGTAATGCGCAGCAATTCGGGCAGGCAAACCGGGCCGACATGGCCATGGGTGAAGGTGCCTGCCGAAACCACGCCGCCATATATCGCGTCGGGCAGGTCGAGCGGCCCGGTCAGGTCGGCGGTGATCAGGTCGCGGTAGACGCCTTTTTGTCCGGCGACGGCCAGCATCTCGGGCGAGAGGTCGAGCGCGTCGATTTCCACGCTGGCCAGCTCCTGCCCGATCAGGCCGGTGCCGGCGCCGACATCCAGAACCGGTTCATTGTCCCGTGTCGCGGCGCGGAACACGCGCGCCACCTCGGCAGGGGAGCGGTAGCCGCGCGCCTCGGCGAAGCTGCGGTCATAGTCGTCGGCCCAATCCTTGTAGAATTTGCGGGCTTCGTCGGTACCTGAAAGGGCATAGGCACTATCGAGATCGGGTTTGGGCATGTTGGCCTCCTTTTCGGGCCAAGTGTAGCCGCCCGGACCGTGCCGGGGTCAAGCCTTGTGGCGGGCGTCACATGGCAGATTGAAGCATCCCCGGTTTCCTGCCACCGTCGCGCGGATGACGACGATGATCGAAATCCCGGCCTGGGCGCTGTTCCTGGTGCTGCTCTTTGCGGCGGTGACGGCGTTGGATCGCGTGTTGATGCCCTCGGTGCGATGGTATTTGCGGCGGCGGCTGGAACGCGCGGTGGAACGGTTGAACAAGCGACTCGCGTTCCCGATCCAGCCGTTCAAGCTGGCCCGTCGCAACGACACCATCCTGCGGCTGCGCTATGATCCGGAGGTCGCGCAGGCGGTGCTCGACCACGCCCGCGAACACGGCATCCGCGAGGACGTCGTCGCGCAGCAGGCGGAACGCTACGCCCGCGAAATCGTGCCATCGTTTTCCGCCTTCACCTATTTTGCCTTCGCGATCCGGGCCGCGCGGTTTCTGTCGCGCACCCTCTACAAGGTGAAGGTGGGGGCGCAGAACAATGCCGCGCTGGAGGCGATCGGCAGCGACAAGACGGTCGTCTTCGTCATGAACCACCGGTCGAACATGGATTACGTGCTGGTCACATGGCTGGCCGCCGATCGCTCTGCCCTTGCCTACGCGGTCGGGGAATGGGCGCGGGTCTGGCCGTTGCAGCCGCTGATCCGCGCGCTTGGCGGCTACTTCATTCGGCGCCGCCACAACACGCCGCTCTATCGCAAGGTGCTGGCGCGCTACGTGCAGATGGCGACGGAGGCAGGGGTGACGCAGGCAGTGTTCCCCGAGGGCAGCCTGAGCCGCAGCGGCGCGCTGCGCGAGCCGAAGCTGGGCCTTCTGTCCTATATCCTCGACGGGTTCACGCCGGGGCAAAGCCGCGATGTCGTCTTCGTGCCGGTGGCGATCAACTATGACAGGGTGATGGAGGACAGGGCCCTGATCAACGCCGGCAAACGGCAGGGCGGGCGGTTCTCGCTGCGTCCGATCCTGCGCTACCTACGACTGCTGATCTGGCAGAAACTGACCTTCCAGCCCACGCGCTATGGCATGGCGGCGGTCAGTTTCGGCGAACCGGTAAGCCTGTCGGAGTTCATACGCGACAATGACAGCGACTCTGGTGTCCTGGGCCGCGACCTGATGGCGCGAATCGGCCGGGTGATGCCAGTTCTGCCCTTCCCGGTGATCGCCCATGCCGTCGCTTGCGGTGTTCGCAGCCGCGCCGAGTTGCTGCCGGCCATCGAGGCGCGGTTCGAAGCGGCGCTTGCGGCGGGGGCGCCCGTGTTCCTGCCCGAACGGGCTTTCGACTATACCGTCGACGCGGTGCTGCAGACGCTGTCGGGGCGAAGGATTCTGCAGTTGCAGGGGGATTCCTTCGCCCTGACCGAGGAGGGAACCGCGCTGATGGCCTTCTACGCCCAGTCTGTCGCCCCGGTTCTTGGCGATTTTGAACCGCCATGCGCACAAGAAAATTATGTGACGACACAATATTTCGCAAAATACCCATTTTGATGTTGCATAGTTGCGCGGCCCCATTTAGGTCTTGCTGCAATCGCTCGGAATCCTTCCGCGCTGCAGAAACCCGATACTGGAGGAGCCGATGGCCTTGGACAGCAACCCCGCGATCGCCAGTTACGACGCGCCCGAGAAAGACCTTTACGAGATGGGTGAAATCCCGCCGATGGGGTTCGTGCCCAAGCAGATGTATGCTTGGGCCATCCGCCGCGAGCGCCACGGGGAACCCGACACCGCCTTCGAGGTCGAAGTCGTCGATGTCCCGAGGCCCGACAGCCACGAGGTGCTGGTCCTCGTGATGGCGGCGGGTGTGAACTATAACGGCGTCTGGGCCGGGCTCGGGGTGCCGATCTCGCCCTTCGACGGGCATGGCGCGCCCTACCACATCGCCGGGTCCGATGCCTCCGGCATCGTCTGGGCGGTGGGCGACAAGGTCACCCGCTGGAAGGTCGGTGACGAGGTCGTCATCCATTGCAACCAGGACGATGGCGAGGACGAGGAATGCAACGGTGGCGACCCGATGTTTTCGCCCTCGCAGCGGATCTGGGGCTACGAGACGCCCGACGGGTCATTCGCGCAGTTCACCAACGTTCAGGCGCAGCAATTGATGCCACGCCCCAAGCACCTGACATGGGAGGAAAGCGCGTGCTACACGCTGACGCTGGCCACTGCCTACCGGATGCTGTTCGGCCACCACCCGCATGAGCTGAAACCGGGGCAGAACGTGCTGGTCTGGGGCGCCTCGGGCGGGCTCGGCTCCTACGCGATCCAGCTGATCAACACCGCGGGCGCGAACGCGATCGGCGTCATCTCGGACGAGGACAAGCGCCAGTTCGTGATGGACCTTGGCGCCAAGGGCGTGATCAACCGCAAGGATTTCGATTGCTGGGGGCAGCTTCCGACAGTGAACACGCCCGAATATGCCGCCTGGTTCAAGGAGGCGCGCAAGTTCGGCAAGGCGATCTGGGACATCACCGGCAAGGGCAACAATGTCGATATCGTGTTCGAGCATCCCGGCGAGTCAACGTTCCCGGTCTCGTCGCTGGTGTGCAAGAAGGGGGGTATGGTGGTGATCTGCGCCGGCACCACCGGGTTCAACTGCACCTTTGACGTGCGCTACATGTGGATGCACCAGAAGCGCCTTCAGGGCAGCCATTTCGCACATCTCAAGCAGGCTGCGGCGGCCAACAAGCTGATGTGCGAGCGGCGCCTCGACCCCTGCATGTCCGAGGTCTTGCCATGGGCGGAGTTGCCGGACGCGCATATGAAGATGTATCGCAACCAGCACAAACCGGGCAACATGTCGGTGCTGGTGCAGGCCCCGCGGACCGGGTTGACGACACTTGAGGATGTGCTGGAGGCCGGCCCGACCGCCTGAGGCCCGCCGTCGGCGAGAGCGCCCCGGGGAAGGAGGAGCCCCGGGGCGTCTTGGTATTGCGGTGGGGATTGCGCCCGCTTGCGCGGCCGCCCGTGGGGCGCGCCTCGTCAGGCCCCGTTGGGGCCCTCCTCGGCCCGCATTGCCATGGACCATCGGGAATGGTGCCGCCCCTGCCGTCGCATTGTGCCGGTAGGCATGTCGGGACGCCTCCGGCGGGAGTATTTCTGCCAAGAAGAAAGGCGGGGCGTTTTTCGCGTGGTGCCCGGCGGCCCGCTTGCCTAGATTGCGGACATGTCCGGGCCGAGCATCACCTATTCCGAAGACCAGGCCGAGGCGCATGACCGGCTGACCGAGGCGCTGCGCGCAATGGGCGTGGATCTGGACGCCGAGACGCTGTTGCCGGCAGAAGAGGGCAAGGCCAAGGTCATGGCCGTGATCGGCAAGGCCGGTAGCGGCAAGACCATGTTGCTGGCCGCGCTCGTTAAAGCGCTGGAGGCGGCGGGGGTGGAGCTTGTCTCTGGCGATTGGGAAGGGCGGCGGCGCAAGGACCGGCGGACGTTGGCCGTTCTGGCGCCGACGAACAAGGCAGCCTCCGTGTTGCGGCGCCGGGGCGTGCCCGCGACGACCATTCACCGGATCCTGTATACCCCCGTCTATGACCCGGAATACGAGAAGGTCGCCGAGTGGCTGGCCGGGCAGGGGGAGCGGCCGGCTATCGCGGCGCTGACCGATGCCGCGCTGGACAGGGCGAAGGTGGTCTACGAGGCGCACAAGTCGGTGCCCGCGGCGCTTGCCTCGGCGGGGCTGCGTGGCTCGGATTTCATCACCGGCTGGAAGCGCCGCGAGGATCCGCTGGATATCGGCTTCGTCGATGAAAGCTCGATGCTCGACCAGAAGCAGCTTGACGACCTGCGCGAGATCTTCCCGATGCTGGTCCTGTTCGGCGACCCGGCGCAGCTTGCCCCGGTGGGGCAATCGGGCGAGATGGTTTTCGACAAGCTCGACCCACAGGCGCAACTGCGCCTGGGCCGAATCCACCGGCAAGAGGCGGACAACCCCATTCTCGACCTCGCCCATGCGCTTGGCGACCCGGACCTCGGATTTGCCGATTTCGAACGGATGGTGGAGGCGGCGGCCCGGCGCGATCCGCGCGTGGTGGTCGCCCCGCGGGCCGACAGCGACCTGATGGCGCGCAGCCCCGTTCTGGTCTGGCGCAACGCGACGCGGATCCGGCTGATCCGGGCCTTTCGCCTTGCCCACGCGGCACCGGAGGATGCGCTGCTGCCCGGTGAGCCGCTGATCTGCGACGGGATCGAACTGCCGGTCAAGCACCGCAAGAAGCGTATCGACCTGGAGGCGCGGGGGCTGATCAAGGGGGCGCAGGTGGTTTACATGGGTCCGGGTCGCAAGCCGGGATTCTCGCGGCTGCACGTGGTCGGGGCGGAAAGCCCGCAGCTCTCGGCAGCCTCCATCGTCAAGATAGAGAAGCCGGGCGAGGAAGAGCCCTTCATCCCATATGCCGCGCGGATGGGGGCGACCTTCCTGCACGGGGCGGCGGTAACGATCCACAAGGCGCAGGGGTCGCAATGGCGCGACGTGCAGGTGTTCTCGCCCGATATCTACGCTGCCAGCCGGACCGGGCGGATGGAGGCGGGGCAGGCGCTTTGGAAACGGCTGGCCTACGTGGCGATCACCCGGGCCGAGGAGCGGCTGATCTGGATCACGCGCTACATGCTGTCGAAACCGCAGGCCGCGCTTGGCACCGATGACCTCGTGGCGCCGGTGGCGCCGCTGACACTGGAAACGGAGGACGCACAATGAGCAAGGTTATCGCGGTGACCGGGGCAAGCGCCGGGATCGGGCGCGCAGTGGCGGAGTTGTTCCTCGCGCGGGGCTGGCAGGTGGCGATGCTGGCACGGCGCGCGGACCCGCTGGAGGCGCTTGCGCGCACGCACGAGGGGGCGATCGCGCTGCCCTGCGACGTGACGCAGGAGGCCGCAGTTGACCGGGCCTTTGCAGAGATCGCCGAGCGTTCCGGGCGCATCGACGTGCTGTTCAACAATGCGGGTGCCTTCGGGCCATCGGGTCCGATTGACGAGATCGCGCTGCGCGACTGGCAGGCCGTGCTCGACGTGAACCTGACAGGGATGTTCCTGTGCGCGCGCGCCGCCTTTGCGCAGATGCGGCGGCAGGATCCGGCAGGTGGGCGGATCATCAACAACGGCTCCATCTCGGCCCATGCGCCGCGCCCCGGTTCGGTCTGCTACACCGCCACCAAGCACGGGGTCAGCGGGTTGACCAAGGCGCTGAACCTAGACGGGCGCGATCTGGACATCTGTGCGGGGCAGATCGACATCGGCAACGCGGCGACGGACATGACCAAAAGCATCGGGCAGGGCGCGCGACAGGCCGATGGCAGCGTCAAGCCGGAGGCGATGATGGCGGCGGACAACGTGGCCGAGGCGGTCTGGTACATGGCCGGCCTGCCCTTGGAGGCGAACGTGCCGACCCTGACGGTGATGGCCACGGGGATGCCCTTCATCGGGCGCGGTTAGGGCCGGCCCGGCCCCGCTTACCACATGCGGCTTTCGGCATGGTCCGGATAGGTGGCGTCGTAGGCCGCGCCATCGAATTCTGTGTCTTGTTCGCGGATGAACTCGCCTGCCGTGGGCACGTCGCCGCTGTCGTCGCCGCGGGTCCAGAGGCCGGAGCGCATGATCGCCTTGGCGCATTGGAAATACATCTCTTGCAGCGTCACGACGATGACCGTGCGGGGATGCTTGCCGCGCTGCTCGAACGTGCCGGTGATGTCCGGGTCGGCGGTCACCACCGCGCGCCCGTTCACCCGCACCACGTTCTGCGATCCGGGCACCATGAACATCAGGCTCACGCGTCCATCGCGCAGGATGTTGCGCAAGGAGTCGAGCCGGTTGTTTCCACGCCAGTCGGGCAGCCACAGGGTGCGCGCGTCCACCACGCGCACCACCGGCCCGTCATCGCCGCGGGGGGTGGCGTCGGTCCCGTCCGGCCCGACGGTGGACAGCACCACGAAACGCGACGCCGCGATCCATTGCCGGTAGAGCGGCGTCATCCGGTGAACGACCTTGGTCAGGGCGGCGGGAACCGGTGCATCGTAAAGCGCCTCGAGCGCCTCTGTCGATTCGATGATCTGCATGGCTCAGCGCCCGGTTCGGATGTAGCGGAACACGGCCGACGCCCCCCAGCCCGCCGCAATCGCGATGGCCAGCGACAAGAGCCCGTAGATCAGCGGGCGCTCGTGGGCGAGCGTGTAGATCAGCCGTTCCAGACCCACCTTGCGCACCGATATGTCGGTTTGATACGAGGCCACGACCTGCAGGTCACGGGTCAGAAAGATGCGTACGACATAGTCGCCCTCGGTCAGGTTGGCGGGCAACCCGATGGAGGTGTTGAAAAGCGTTTCGCCCCGCAGCGTCACCGCGCCTTCGAGCATCTGGTAAAGCCCCGCCGCGGTCCTGATCCGGATGACGGCCTCGGTGAATTCCTCGGATCGGACGATGCCCGTGTCCACGGCGCGGATCGCGCGCGGGATGGATATCCGGTGGCGCAGATCCTCGGTATGGGTGATCACGTCTTCGAAGGGGGCCGTGGTGGCAACGGCGTAGAAGGTCGGGGCGGCATCCACCTCCACCGATTCCGTGTTCATCCAGATGCCGTAGCGCCGTTCCTTGCGACGCACGGTCAGTGGTCGGTCGGGCCCCTCGATGGTCACGATCACTTGCATCGGACCGGTCGCCGGCAACGGGGCGAAGCGTTGCACCGCGCCGAAGATCAGGATTTCGGAGCCGTTGAAATTCGCGGTGATCGATACCTCGTTCTGGCTCAGCCCGGCAACGACGTCTTCCTCGCCGGTTGCCGTGACGGGCATCAGCACGAGGGCCAGTATGAGCAGGAGCCGCCTCAATGCCCGCCCGCCGCGCCGAGGGTGAACAGTTCAACAGGCTGGAACAGCAACTCCGTCGCCAGCTTGCCGCACACAGCCAGCACCATGGTCGCCAGCAGGATGCGCAGGTATTCCGCCTTCAGCTTGACGCCAAGCCGGGCACCGACCTGCGCGCCGATCACGCCGCCGATCAGCAGCAGGACGGCGAGGACCATGTCGACGGTGAAATTCGTTGTCGCATGCAGCAGGGTGGCGAAGGCGGTCACAAAAATGATCTGGAACAGCGAAGTGCCAACCACCACCTTGGTCGGCATGCCCAGCAGGTAGATCATTGCCGGCACCATGATGAAGCCGCCGCCCACCCCCATGATCGCCGCCAGCACGCCCACCGAGAGCCCGACCAGAAGCGGCGGGATCACCGACAGGTAAAGCCCCGAGGTGCGAAACCGCGTCTTGAACGGCATCGCGTGGATCCAGCCGCGGTGATGGCGGCGCGGCGGCGGCGTCCCCTCGGATTGGTGGCGGCTGCGGCGGATCGTTCGCAGGCTTTCGACAAACATCAGTGCGCCGATGATGCCGAGGAAGACGACGTAACAGAGCCGCACCAGCAGATCGACCTGTCCCATCGCGCGCAGCATGTTGAACACCTGCACGCCAAGCGCGGCCCCGACGAGGCCCCCGATCAACAGGACTACCCCCATTTTCAGGTCCACGGTCTTGCGCTTGAGATGCGCCAGCACCCCGGAAAAGGAGGAGGCGACGATCTGGTTGGCCTCGGTCGCGACGGCAACGGCGGGGGGAATGCCGATGAAGAACAGAAGCGGCGTCAGAAGGAAGCCACCGCCGACCCCGAACATTCCCGACAGGATTCCGACCATGCCGCCCAGCCCAAGCAGAAGGAACGCGTTCACGCTGACTTCCGCAATGGGCAGGTAGATTTGCATGATCGACTTTCCGCCTCCGGGCCTGATCCTGTCTTACTGCCGCAGCGCGGCGAAGGCCAGCCGGCCCCGCACCGGCCGGATGCGACAGATCGGAACAGCGCACAACTGCCCCAAGTGTGAATCACTTCCCGCCCGAGGTCCAGTGCCTGCGCGCCCTTGGCTGCAGTTTGGCGCCTCGGTCATTGCTCCTTCACGTAGGGTGTGCCCCCCGCTTTCGGCGGGATGGCCTTGCCGACGAAACCGGCAAGGATCACCACGGTCAGGATATAGGGCAGCGCCTGCATGAATTGCACCGGCACGCTGATGCCCGCGACCTGTATGTTCTGGAACAGGCTACCCGTGGCGTCGAGCAGGCCGAAGAGCAGGCAGGCCATCAGGGCATACCATGGCCGCCACTTGGAAAAGATCAGCGCGGCGAGCGCGATGAAGCCGCGCCCCGCGCTCATGTCCTTCACGAAGCCGGCTGACAGGCCCGTCGCAAGATAGGCGCCGGCGATGCCGCACAGGACACCGGCGATCAGCACCGCCGTGAACCGCATGCCGACGACCGAGACGCCGGCCGTGTCCACCGCCGCGGGGTTTTCCCCGACAGCGCGCAACCGCAGGCCAAAACGGGTGCGGAACAGCACCCACCATGTCAGCGGCACCATGAGAAAGCCGACATAGACAAGGATCGAATGGCCCGAGATCAGATCGTGGTAGATCGGCCCTATGAACGGGACACCCTGCGCCGCCTCGGCAAAGGGCAGGGTGATGTTGTGAAACCGTCCCGCGCCTTCAAGCTGCGGGGTGCGCCCGCCAAGCGCGAACCAGCTTTCGCCGATCACCACCGTCATCCCGGCGGCAAGGAAGTTGATCGCCACCCCGGAAATCAACTGGTTGCCCCGGAAAGTGATCGACGCCAGCCCGTGCAGTCCGGCAAAGACCATGGATGCCGCGACCCCGGCCAGAAGGCCCAGCCAGACATTGCCTGTATAGGCGGCGGCAGAGGCGGAAAAGAACGCCGCGATCAGCAGCTTGCCTTCCAGCCCGATGTCGATGATTCCCGCCCTTTCGGAAAACAACCCCGCGAGACAGGCGAGCAAAAGCGGTGTCGCCAACCGGACGGAACTATCGAGAAGCAGGATAACGGTGGACAGGTCCATGGCTCAGGCTCCTTTCCGCAGGCGCAGGAAAAGCCGTTCGATCGGTTCCCGCACCATGTTGTCGAGCGCCCCGGTGAACAGGATGACAAGCGCCTGGATGACCAGCAGCATCTCGCGGCTTATCGCGGGCATCTCGAATTCAAGCTCCGCCCCGCCTTGGTAGAGCATCCCGAACAACAGCGCGGCGAGGAACACCCCCACCGGGTGCGACCGGCCCATCAGTGCCACCGCGATTCCCACGAATCCCGCGCCCTGAACGGGGTCGAGCACCAGCCGTTCCGCCTCGCCCATCACCGCGTTCAGCGCCATCATCCCCGACAGCCCGCCGGAAATCAGCATCGCCAGCATGATGATGCGGACCGGATGGATGCCGGCATAGACGGCGCCTGTCTGCGAATGACCGAAGGCCCGGATCTCGTAGCCAAGCCGGCTTTTCCAGATCAGCAGCCAGACACCGACACAGGCGGCAATGGCGACGAGGAACGACACATTCAGCGGTGTTGAGCGTCGAAAGCCCAGCCATGGCGCGATGTCATAGGCCGATGGCAAATGCGTTGGTTCGGCAAAGCGGGCGGTTTCCGGCGCCATCGAGCCCGGCACCCGGAACACGTTCACCAACAGGTAGACCAGCAGCGCCGAGGCGATGAAGTTGAACATGATCGTGGTGATCACGATGTGGCTGCCTCGCTTGGCCTGCAGGTAGGCGGGGATCGCCGCCCATGCCGCGCCGAAGGCGGCCGCGCCCAGTGTGGCCGCCAGAAGTGCGAGGCTCCAGTGCGGCCACGGCACCGAGAGGCAGACGATGGCGACGCCCAGCCCGCCGATCGCGGCCTGTCCCTCGCCTCCGATATTGAACATCTTGGCGTGGAAGGCCACGGCCACGGCCAGCCCGGTGAAGATGAAATTGGTGGCATAAAACAGCGTGTAGCCCCAGCCGTAGCCCGACCCGACCGCGCCACGCACCATCACTTGCGTGGCCTGCAGCGGGCTTTCCCCGATCGCCATGATGACAAGCGCGGTCACGATGATCGCAAGCGCGATGGAGGTCGCCGGCACGAGGATCGCATCACGCATGTTCGGGACGCGGAAGAAGACCAGCACCGACAGCACCCCGATGGTCAGCACGCTGGCAAGCACCAGGTAGACCAACTGCGCGATCTGCGCCCAAAGCGGCCAGCTTTCACCGCGCCCGGGTGTCACCGGGTCGATCATCGCCTCGACCCCGGCGGTCATCCAGCGCAGCGCGAAATAAACGATTGCCGCGGCAAGGATCAGAAATGCCAGATCGGTCAACCCCTTGGTCAGGCGGTTCCGCGCAGCCTCCGACATCACGCCGCCCCCTTTTCTTCGCTGACGCCCGCCATGAGCAGGCCCAGTTCGCGTTCATCGGTCTCATCCGGCAGGCGCTCGCCCATGATCCGCCCGTCGAACATCACCGCGATCCGGTCGGAAAGCCCGAATATCTCGTCCAGCTCGACCGAGACGAGAAGGATCGCCTTTCCCTGATCGCGCAGCGCAATGATCTGCTTGTGGATGAATTCGATGGCACCGATATCGACGCCCCGTGTCGGCTGGCCAACCAGCAGAAGGTCGGGGTTGCGCTCGATTTCGCGGGCGACGACCAGCTTTTGCTGGTTACCGCCGGAGAAATTCTTCGCGGCGAGCATCGGGTCGGGCGGGCGCACGTCGTAGCTTTGCATCTTGTCCGCCGTGATCCGTTTCAGTGCATTGTTGTCCATAAGCAGGCGGTTGAGTTGGTAGGCCGGGTCGTTGTGATAGCCGAAGGCCATGTTTTCCCACGCCATGAACGGCATGATCAGGCCCTCGCGCTGCCGGTCCTCGGGGACGTGGGAAATGCCCCGCGCGCGGCGGCTTTGCCCGTCTGAACGCTTGCCGGTCAGGTCGATGGCGGCGCCGTTCATCTCGATCGTGCCGCTTGTCGCCGGGATCATGCCGCCCAACACCTTCAGCAATTCCGATTGTCCGTTGCCGGCGACGCCCGCGATGCCAAGGATTTCGCCCGCCCGGACCGACAGGGAAACGTCCTTCAGGCGCTCCACCTTCTGGTCGTCCCTCACCGTCAGGTTCCGCACATCGACGACGACCTTGCCGGATTTCGCCGGCTGTTTGTCCACCCGCAGCAGAACCTTGCGGCCGACCATCATCTCGGCCAGTTCCTCGGGCGAGGTCGAGGCGGTCGGCACCGTGTCGGTCATCTCCCCCCTGCGCATCACGCTGACGGTGTCGGTGACCCGCATGATCTCGCGCAGTTTGTGGGTGATCAGGACGATCGTCTTGCCCTCGGCCTTCAGCCCATCGAGGATACGAAAGAAATGGTTGGCTTCCGACGGGGTCAGCACGCCGGTCGGCTCGTCGAGGATCAGGATATCGGCTTCCCGGTAAAGTTGTTTGAGGATCTCCACGCGCTGTGCGTGGCCGACGCTCAACTCCTCGATCACCGAATCCGGATCGACATGCAGCTGATATTCCTCGGCCAGTTGTTTCAGCAGCTTGCGCGCCTTGGCGACCGACGGTTTCAACATCGCCCCGTCCTCGGCCCCGAGGATCACGTTTTCGACAACGGTGAAGTTTTCCACCAGTTTGAAATGCTGATGCACCATGCCGATGCCGGCGCGAATCGCGGCCTGGCTATCGGGGATGTGCGTCAGTTGCCCATTGATGTAGATGTCGCCCGCATCGGCCTTGTAGAACCCGTAGAGGATCGACATCAGCGTCGATTTTCCTGCGCCGTTCTCGCCCACGATGCCGTGGATCGTCCCCTTGCTTACCTGAAGCGATATGTCCTTGTTGGCCTGAACCGGGCCGAATGCCTTGGATATGCCCATGAGTTCGATGGCATAGGGCACGTCCGCGGAAGCTGTCTCTGTCATCATCGTCCCCCTGTCACGGAGCAGGCATTCTTCGTGCTTGACGCCCTTGGCCCGGCGCAAGTGACAGACTGTGGCCAAAGCTGCGCCATCTGTCCAGAAGCCCGGCGCAGAAAATGCAACGGGCCGCCAGAGGCGACGGCCCGTCGGGGTTTCAGGGTCAGGTGACGCTCACCTCATTCCACGGGGCACGTGCCATCTTCGGAGTAGTTGTGAACCGAGATTTCGCCGGCAATGATCGCATCGCGCGCGGCCTCGACCTCTGCCATCATCTCCTCGGTGATCAGCTCTTCGTTGAACTCGTCGACCGCGTAGCCGACGCCATTCTCGGCGAGGCCGAAGAAATGAACACCGGTCTCGATCTCGTCCACCGGGGTGCTGAACGCATCATAGACGGCCACGTCGACGCGCTTGACCATCGAGGTCAGGACAGACCCCGGATGCAGGTGGTTCTGGTTGGAGTCGACGCCGATACCGAAGATGCCCTCGTCCTCGGCCGTTTGCAGAACGCCAAGCCCGGTGCCGCCAGCCGCGGCAAAGACCACGTCGGCACCTTGGCTGATCTGGGCGCGGGTCAGTTCGCCGCCGCGCACCGGGTCGTTCCATGCGGCGGGGGTGGTGCCGGTCATGTTCTGGATGATGGTCGCATCGGGGTCCACCGCGCGCACGCCCTGCGCATAGCCGCAGCCGAAGCGCGAGATCAGCGGGATGTCCATGCCGCCCACGAAGCCGACGGTCCCGGTTTCAGACGCCATTGCCGCCAGCATGCCGACGAGGTAAGAGCCTTGTTCCTCGCGGAAGATAACCGACCGCACGTTCGGCGCATCGACAACGCCGTCGATGATCACGAAGGTGGTGTCGGGATAGTCGGGAGCGACCACTTCTAGCGACGAAGCCTGGCTGAAGCCTGCCATCACCACCGGGTTGGCCCCGGCCTCTGCAAGGCGGCGCATCGCCTGTTCACGCTGCGCGTCGGATTGAAGCTCGATCTCGCGGTAGGAGCCGTCGGTTTCCTCGGCCCAGCGTTCGGCGCCGTTATAGGCTGCCTCGTTGAACGAGCGGTCGAATTTGCCGCCAAGGTCGAAGATGATCGCCGGATCGGCCAATGCACCGGTGGCCGAGACTGCCAACGCGGCGGCAGCGCCGGTAAGCTTGGTGAAAACTGTCATGTCGTATATCTCCCGGTTGTTTATGGGCAGGGCGATCCTTGAACGGTGCACCTGTCTCGGAAATGGGTCATCCGATCCCTGCCCGAATAAGGGCAAAGCCCACGCGCCTGGTCAACCGTATTCTCGCCTCAGGCGACGGCGGTCGGGCCCAGTGGTCGCGCCATGATCACCGCGTCGGTCCGCTGCCCGTCCTGCAGGCGGTAGTAGCCCGGGCGACGGCCTGTTTGCGTGAACCCGGCGGATCGGTAAAGCCCGATGGCGGCAGCGTTGTCCGCAGCAACCTCCAGAAAGCAGGTCTCCGCACCTTTCGCCTGTGCCCGGATCAGCGCCCGTGCCAGAAGACGGCCGCCGATGCCCTCGCCGCGCCGGTCCGGGTCGACCGCGATGGTCAGTAGCTCCGCCTCGCCCGCGATGCTGCGGATCAAGGCGAAGCCGCCGGGCAGGGTGATCAGGTCGCAGTCCGGCGCGCCGATGAGCGCGGCGAATTCTTCCGCGTTCCATGGTCTCGGGGTGGCAAAGCAGACGGCGTGCAGTTGGGCGAGGGCCTTCGGCGTCATGGCAGCATGGCCGGGCCGGTGTCACGCGCCGGTGCAGCATCGGGTGCGCGCAGGTAAAGCGGTGCGGGACGCGGCCCGCCCGCCTGCCGCCGGTGTGCCGCGTCCCGCGCGATGGCAACGGCCAGCGGGTGGCGCGCCGGGGCAGAGGTGGCGCCGAGCCGCGCGGCGAGCGTGCCGGCGTCATGGCCGATGCATCTCAGCCCGTCGCAGGCCCATTCCGTGACCTGATCCAGCGGCACCAGCGTGGGTCCTCGCGCGACCCCCGGCCCAAAGCGTTGCAGGTAGACGTGGTCGCGCCGCGCGTCGAGGCAGCACAGAACCGGGCCCTTGGTGCCAAACGCCAAGGCCTCCAGCCCCGAGACGCCGACCGCGGGAATACCAAGCGCGACGGCCAGCCCCCGCGCGGCGGCGACGGAAATGCGGATGCCGGTGAAGTTGCCCGGCCCGATCCCGACGCCGATGGCAGCCAGATCGGGCAGCGCGGCGCCGCCCCGGTCCATGACCTGCTCGACCAGCGGCATCAGCCGTTCGGCCTGCCCCTTTGCCATGTCCTCGCGCGCTTCGGCCAGAAGCGTGTCACCCGACAGCAAAGCGGCCGCGCAATGCGCGGCCGATGTGTCAAAGGCAAGGATCAGCGGGTCAGACCGCAACGGGGCGCACCTCGACCACCTCCGGGATATAGTGGCGCAGCAGGTTCTCGATCCCCATCTTCAGCGTGATGGTGGAGGACGGGCAGCCGGCACAGGCGCCCTGCATGTGCAAGTAGACGATGCCCCGATCGAAACCGTGGAAGGTGATGTCGCCGCCATCCTGTGCCACGGCAGGCCGCACGCGGGTATCCAGAAGCTCCTTGATCTGGCCGACGATCTCGGAATCGGCACCGTCCTCATGCGCGGCATGGCCACCGGCGGCGCCGTCGCCATCCATCACCGGGGCGCCGGACTGGAAATGCTCCATGATCGCGCCAAGGATAGCGGGCTTCACGTGGTCCCATTCCACCGCGTCGGCCTTGGTCACGGTGACGAAATCCGTGCCGAGGAACACGCCCGCGACTCCTTGGACGCCGAAGATGCGGCTGGCCAGCGGTGAGGGCGCGGCGGTATCGGACGATGGGAAATCGGCGGTGCCGGTTTCCAGAACTTGCTGACCGGGCAGGAATTTCAGCGTGGCGGGGTTCGGGGTGGCTTCTGTCTGGATGAACATCGGGGGCTCCTTCACGGCTTGACCCCGATATGCGACCCCGGCATCGGGAAGTCAAGATTTGGAACGATTCTAAACCTTCAGGTGATCGCTCCGAGCTGCTCCTTCGACAGTTCGCCGGGCACAATGGTCATCGGAACCGGCAGGGTGCCGGCGGATTTCGTCAGCGCCGTGACCAGCGGTCCCGGCCCCTTGCGCTCAGTGCCGGCGCCCAGCACCAGAACGCCGATGTCCCGGTCATCGTTGACCTGCGCGAGGATCTCGTCGATCGGTTCGCCCTCGCGGATCACCAGTTCCGGGTCGACGCCCTGCTTGTCGCGCATCCATTTGGCGAAGACGTTGAAATGCGCCTCGATCCGTTCGCGCGCCTCGGCGCGCATCACTTCGGCCACGCCGATCCAGTGGTTGAACTCGTCGGGCGGGATCACCGACAGGATCTGCACGCCGCCCTTGGTATGGGCCGCGCGCATCGCCGCGAAGCGCATCGCGTTCAGGCATTCGCGGGAATCGTCGAGAATGACGAGAAACTTGCGCATTTATGCATCCCCTCTGTCCGCGTGCATCATGACCGAGCCGCGCGGAACAGGCAACAAGACGTTTGACGGTGCCGCTCGACCCGGCCTATCCGGGCGACTGCGCCCACTCCCAGTAAAGCCGCAGCGCCTCTTTCGTCACCGGGCCGACCTGGTAATGGGTGCCTTCGAATTCGACCACTGGCGTGACCTTGGTCATGTTGCCCGAAAGGAAGACTTCGTCCGCCGCGCGCACGTCTTCGAAGGTCAGCACCCGTTCCTCTACCGCGTAGCCCGCCATGCGCAGGTTGGCGATATGCCGCGCGCGGGTGATCCCCGCGAGGAAGGTGCCATTGGGGATCGGGGTCTGCACCGCGCCATCCTTCACGATGAAGACATTGGCCGTGGCGCTTTCGGCGACATTGCCCATGGCATCGGCGACCAGCGCGTTGTCATAGCCCTTGGCCCGCACTTCGGCCAGCATGCGCGCGTTGTTGGGGTAAAGACAGCCCGCCTTGGCATTGGTCACGTTGTCGGCCAGCACCGGGCGGCGGAATTGCGTCGTCGCCAACCGCACCGTCGCGTCCGGTTTGGCAAGCGGGATCTCCTCGAGGCAGACGGCAAAGCCGGTTTCCTCGGGGACCGGCAGGATGCCGGAGGCGCCGTTGCCGATGCTCCAGTACATCGGGCGGATGTAAAGCGGTGTGTCGGCGGGGTAGAGGCGGATGCCCTCCCAGACGATATCGAAAATCTCCCGCGCCGACTGCGTCGGCTCCATCATCAATGCGCGGGCGGAACGGTTCACGCGCTCGCAATGCGCCATCAGGTCGGGCGCGTGCCCGTGGGCGTAGCGCGCGCCGTCGAATACTGTGCCGCCAAGCCACGATCCGTGATCGGCCGCGTGCATGATCGGTACGTTGCCCTCGTGCCAAGTGCCTTCGAAATAAGTGCGAATGTTGGTGCCGGTCGCCATGGTGCCTCCTCCGTCTGGCGACCAGCATGCTTCGTTTTAGGTCAGAGGTCCAGACGTAAACCCGAGTTGATATCCCATCGACACCGGGCGCCTCGGTGCCTCGGGTTTGGGTGTGGAGCCCTGACCCTGCGCCTGAACGGGTTTCGATACAGACGTTGCCTTGTGCATGGCATCTCCTCCGCTTGCAGGTTTTCGTGAAAACGTGCCCTTGTCCGGGCACGGATCTGGCCGGGCATTGTCAAGAAAGCAACAACACCACCGAATGGGAACTAGAGGCCGCCTGACCCTGGTCAAGGCCCGTGCGGCGCCGGGGGCGGCGCCGCCGAAAGGACAGCCCGCAGTCTCAGGCGCGGACAACGCCCATGATGTCGAAGGTTTGCCGCAGGATCGGGGCGGCGATTTCCCGCGCTCGATCCGAGCCGCGGGAAAGGATGCGGTCGATCTCGTCGGGTTCTTGCATCAGGCGGGACATCTCGGTCGAAATGGGCGCCAGCTTGGCGACTGCCAGATCGGCGAGGTCCTGCTTGAAATAGCCAAACATCTTGCCCGCGTTCTGCGCCACGACGTCTTCGACACCCAGATCCGCGAGACCGGCCCAGATATTGACGAGGTTGCGCGCCTCGGGCCGATCTTCCAGCCCCGCGACGCTGTCGGGCAGCGGCTCGGGGTCGGTCTTGGCCTTCCTGATCTTCCTCGCGATGGTGTCGGCATCGTCGGTCATGTTGATGCGGGTGCGGTCGGACGGGTCGGATTTCGACATTTTCTTCGTGCCGTCCTGCAGGTTCATCACCCGCGTTGCGGCCCCCTCGATCACCGGTTCGGTGAGGGGAAAGAAATCGACGCCGTAGTCATGGTTGAACTTCGCGGCGATGTCGCGGGTCAGTTCCAGATGCTGCTTCTGGTCCTCGCCCACGGGCACATGGGTGGCATGATAGGCAAGGATGTCGGCCGCCATCAGCGCCGGGTAGGCAAAGAGGCCGAGTGACGCCGCCTCGGCATTCTTGCCGGCCTTGTCCTTCCACTGGGTCATGCGCCCCATCCAGCCCATGCGCGCGACGCAGTTGAAAACCCAGCCAAGCTGCGCGTGTTCGGGCACCTGGGACTGGTTGAAGAGGATGCTCTTTTCGGGGTCGATCCCGGCGGCGATGAACCCGGCGCAGAGTTCGCGCGTGTTGCGGGTCAGCGCGGCGGGGTCCTGCCAGACGGTGATCGCGTGCAGATCGACAAGGCAATAGATGCACTCGAACCTGTCCGCGTCCTGCATATCGACGAAGCGTTTCATGGCCCCGAGGTAATTGCCGAGCGTCAGCCCGCCCGAGGGCTGGATCCCGGAAAACACCCGCGGCGTGAAAGTGGCATCGCTCATCGCATTCATCCCTCAAGGCCCCTTGCGCGAAAAGGGCGTCTGGTCAAGCGCGCGCGCTTCGCTTACCCACGGGGGGCAGGCCCGTCAACCGAAGGACCCCGCGAAGATGGACGCAAACCACAGCAATCCCTTCAATCAATTGCCGCCCGTGGTGATCGCCCTCGCCGCGATCCTCGGTGGGCTGGAAATCCTCTTTCAACTCGCCACCGCCGGAATGCTCGGCGGGCAGGACGGGGTCGGCTGGCGCCTTGGCGCGATCCAGAATTACGCGGTGCTCGATCAGGTCTGGGAATGGATGCGTGCCAACAACACATATCCGGGGCAGGAATTGATCCGCTTCGTCACCTATCCCTTCATCCATAGCGGGTTTGTCCATGTCGCCTTCGTGGTGGTCTTCATCCTCGCGCTCGGCAAGATGGTGGCAGAGGTGTTTTCCGCCGCCGCCTTCCTCGCGGTGTTCTGGCTGTCGGCGCTTGTCGGTGGTCTGGCTTTCGTGCTGCTGCTCGACAGCCGGTTTCCGCTGATCGGCGGTTACCCCGGCGTTTACGGGCTGATCGGTGCGTTTTCCTTCCTGCAATGGGTCAGCCTCGGGGTGAATGGCGGCAACCAGTATCGCGCTTTCGGTCTGATCGTGGCGCTTCTGGCGATCCAGTTGATTTTCGCGGTCTTGCAGGGATTCTATGGTGACGTGGTGGCGGACCTGTCGGGCTTCGTCACCGGGTTTCTTCTGTCTTTTCTCGTCAGCCCCGGCGGCTGGCACCGGTTGCTGGTAAAGCTGCGGCAGCGGTAGGCCGCGCGCCTCAGCGGACCCGGCGCAGGCCCGCCTTGATATCCGCCAGGCGGAAGGCGCCAAGGATCTGCCCCGCCACGGCATAGATCCCGGCCCCGGCAACGACCACGGCCAGCAGCGCCGCGTAGCGCACCCAGTCGGCGGCAAGCGGCCCCGCAAGGGCCGTTGCCAGCCCCCAGATGCCCGCGCCCATCACGGCCGAGGCCAGCACGATCCGCGGCGTCGCGCGCCGTGCCTTGGCGTCAAGCTGTGCCGCCTCCCCGAAGCTGCGCGCGCCCCACCACAAGAACCCTGTCATCGTCCACGCCGCCACGGTGGCCGCCACGGCGGGGGCCAGCCAGCCGATCACCGGCATCAGGCCGAAGGCGAGCGCGGCGTTCACCACCATCGCGACCAGCGCGTAGCGGAACGGCGTCGCCGTGTCCTCGCGCGCGAAGAAAACGGGTTGTTGCAGTTTTTGCAGCACGAAGGCCGGCAGACCCAACCCGTAGATCGCCACGGCCTGCGCGATGGCGGCACTGTCGGCGGCATCGGTCGCCCCCCGCTCGAACAGGACGGAGACGATCGGCAACGGGATCACGAGGAAGGCCACCGCGCAGGGCAGGGTCAGGATCAACGCGAATTCCAGCGCCCGCGACAGCGAATGGCGCGCACCGGCGCTGTCCTCTGCCTTCAGGCGGCGCGACAATTCGGGCAGCAGCACGATGCCGATGGCGATGCCCACGACGCCGAGCGGTAACTGGTAAAGCCGGTCGGCGGTGAAAAGCCAGCTGATCGCGCCCTCGGTGCGCGAGGCGACAAGCTGCCCGACGACAAGGTTGATCTGCGCCACCCCGTTGGCCATCGCGGCGGGCAAACCGACGATCACGAGGTGCTTCATCTCGGGCGTCCAGCGCGGGCGGGCGGGGCGCAGGCGGATTCCGGCGCGCTCCGTCGCCGTCCAGACCAGCGCCAATTGCGCCAGCCCGGCCACCGGGATCGCCCAGATCAGCCACTGGATGACCGCGCCACCGAGGAGGTAGCCCGCCAGCATCGCGGCGATCACGAAGACATTGAGCAGGACCGGCGCCGCCGCCGCCGCCGCGAAGCGCCCGTGCGAATTCAGCACCCCGGAAAACAGGGCCGCCAGCGACATGAAGAAGATGTAGGGAAAGACGACGTGGCCATAGCCCACAGCGAGATCAAAGCGCGCATCGCCCACGAAGCCGCCCGCCGTGGCCCAGACCAGCGCCGGCATGAACACCATGCCCAGACCGACCAGCACCAGCACCACCGCGCCAAGCCCCGACAGCGCGTCGCGCGCCAATCCTTGCGCGTCGCCTCCGCCTTCCGCGGCCTTGGAATAGAGCGGCACGAAAGCGGCGTTGAAGGCGCCCTCGGCAAGAAACCGGCGAAACAGGTTGGGCAGACGAAAGGCGGCCACGAAGGCATCCATCACCGGGCCGGGACCAATGAGCGCGGTCAGCACGATCTCGCGCACGAAACCGAGCACCCGACTGGCCATGGTCCAGCCGCCGACGGTCAGGATACCCGCCAGCAGACGGATCGGGCGCGTCGTCATGCGCCGGCGCGCTTGGCGACGCGCTTGATGGCCTCGCGCAATTTCTTTTCCAGAGATTCCTGCCGGTGACGCGCGTGCAGCTTCAGCCCGAACATGTCCTTGACGTAAAAGGTGTCGATCACCTGTTCGCCGTAGGTCGCGATCAACGCGCTTGAAATATAGATGTTGGAGGCTGCCAGCGTCTTCGTCAGGTCATAGAGCAGCCCGGGCCGGTCGCGGGTATCGACCTCGATGATCGTGTAGATTTCCGACCCGTCATTGTCGAAGGTGATATGGGTGGGCACGTTGAAACGACGCTCGCGCTTCTTGATCTTGTCGCGCGATTGCAGCGCCTCGCTGGCCACGACCTCGCCGGCCAGCGTCTTGTCGATCATGGATTTCAGCCGAGGCAGGCGGGTGGCCTCGTAGGGGTGCCCCTCGGAATCCTGCACCCAGAAGACGGCGGTCGCGTAGCCGTCCTTGGTGGTATAGGTGCGCGCGTCCACCACGTTGGCGCCGACAAGGCTGAGCGCGCCGGCCAGCCGCGAGAAGATGCCGGGATGGTCGGCCAGAACGAAACAGACCCGCGTCGCATCGCGGTCAATGTCCTGATCGGTGTCGATGCAGATCCCGTCGCCGGTGGCGTCGCGCAACATGCCGGCGATCACCGCCTGCGTTTCGGTGTCGAGACCCTGCCAGTAGGGGCCGTAATGGCGCGCCGTCTCGGCCTTGAGCGCCTTGCGGTCCCAATCGGCAAGCCGCGCGCGCAGGGCTTTCTTGGCCTCGGTCTCGCGCTTTTCGCGGTTGAGATCCTCCAACCCGGTTTCCAGCGCCGAGGCCGTCGCGCGGTACAGCGCGCGCAGAAGTGTTGCCTTCCAGTTGTTCCATACGTTCGGGCCAACGCCGCGGATGTCGCAGACAGTCAGCACGGTCAGCAGGTCCAGCCGCGATTTGGTCTTCACCGCCTTGGCGAAGTCGCGCACCGTGCGGGGATCGGAAATGTCGCGCTTCTGCGCCATGTCCGACATCAGCAGGTGATGGCGCACCAGCCATTCCACCGTGTCAGATTCGTCCTTCTTCAGCCCCAGCCGCGGGCAGATCGTCCGCGCCAGCCGCGCCCCGAGCACGGAGTGATCCTCGGGCCGTCCCTTGCCCAGATCGTGGATCAGGCAGGCAAGGTAAAGCACCTTGCGGTTTACCCCGGCCTTGAGAATGCTCGACGCGACGGGCAACTCCTCGATCAGTTCCTCGCGCTCGATCTGGGCCAGCGCCGAGACCACCTGGATCGTGTGCTCATCGACCGTGTAGCTGTGATACATGTTGAACTGCATCATCGCCACGACCGGGGCAAACTCGGGGATGAAGGCGGCCAGCACGCCAAGCTCGTTCATCCGGCGCAGGGCGCGTTCCGGGTTGCCGTGTTTCAGCATCAGGTCAAGGAAGATACGCACCGCTTCCTTGTCGCGGCGCATCCCGTCGTCGATCAGGTGCAGGTTGGCGGTGACCAGCCGCATCGCGTCGGGATGGATCAGAAGGCCACTGCGCAGCGCCTCCTCGAACAGGCGCAGAAGGTTGAGCTTGTCGGCAAGGAACGTGGCCTCGTCCGCAACTGTCAGCCGGCCCTGTTTCACGTCGTAGCCGGGCCGGAGCTTGCGCCGCCGCCGCCGGCCCTTCAGCAGGCCGATCAGCAGCGGTTCGGGCTTGACATGGGTGGCCTCGAGCGCGGTCAGGAAGATCCGGGTCAGTTCCCCCACGCGGGTGGCGTGACGGAAATAATCCTGCATGAAGTGTTCCACCGCCCGGCGCCCGCCATGGTCGCGATAGCCGAGGCGGTCGGCCACCTCGACCTGAAGGTCGAAGGTCAGCTGATCCTGCGCGCGTCCCGACAACAGGTGTAGATGGCAGCGCACAGCCCACAGGAAACGCTCGGCCGCGTCGAAGGCAGCGAATTCCTCGCCGGTGAATACGCCGAGGTCGACAAGCTCGCCGGCAGTATCGACGCCGTGTTGGTACTTGGCAATCCAGTAAAGCGTTTGCAGGTCGCGCAGCCCGCCCTTGCCCTCTTTCACATTCGGTTCGACCATGTACCTCTGGCCGCCCTGCCGCTTGTGCCGCGCGTCGCGTTCTTCCAGCTTGGCCTCGATGAACTCGCCTGTCGTGCTTTTGAAAAGCTGATCGCGCAACGCGTCGGACAGTTCTTGCCCGAGGCTTTCGTCGCCAGTCAGGAAGCGCATTTCCAGCAGCGAGGTGCGGATGGTGAAATCCTCTTTCGCCAGCCGCAGGCAATCGGCGACGGAACGGCTGGCATGGCCCACTTTCAGGTGCAAATCCCACAGGATGTAAAGCGTGCTTTCGATCACGCTCTCGGCCCAGCCTGTCATCTTCCACGGCAGCACGAACAACAGGTCGACATCGGAAAACGGCGCCATTTCGCCGCGACCGGACCCGCCGACGGCCATGATGGCCATGCGCTCCGCCGAGGTCGGGTTGGGGTTGGGATGCAGGTAGGTGGTGGCGATGCGGATCGCCTCGGTCACGATCGCGTCGGTCAGGTGGGCATAGGCCCGCGTGACGCGCCGGGCGACCATCGGGGTGAGGGCGAAGGCCTCCTCGATCGCGGCGCGCCCTTGCTTGCGCGCCGCGCCCAGTTCGCGAACGGTTCGCGCGCGGATGCCGGCAATGTCGGTCTCCTCGGCCAAGGCATCATCCAGCCGTGTCCGGATCCCATCGGAATCGAAGATCTGCGCCGCGGGCAGGATCATCTGCCCCGCCGTCGTCGGTTGCGTGGGAAGGCTGGGGTTCCGGTCAGAGGCCGGGGCCGGCAAGGCGTCCTGGAGCGGGGTCAATAATGCTTACCTGATTGTCTTCTACGGTTGCGATCGCCATGGCCCGTTCGATGGTGCCATCGGCGCGCAGCCGGAATACCCCGCTCGCGCCCGCGAAGCCAGAGGATGCTGTCAGCGCCGCCGCGCCGAGTGTGTCCTGCTCGGCCACCGTTTCGGCAATGGCGCGTATGGCGTCGTAGGCGATCGGCGCCAGCACGTGCGGCGTGTCGCCGTAGGCGGCGGTATAGCGGGCGTTGAAGGCGGCGGTGGCGTCCGGGTCGGGCAGGGCGAACCAGCCGCCCTGAAGCCCCGACAGTTCAAGCGTCTGCGACGGCACGTCCCACCGCGTCAGCCCCATGACCTGCACCGCCTCGGTGTCGAGCCCGTTTTCCGGCAGGAGCTGCGCGAAGAGCGGCAACGCGGCGGATGCATCGGAGGTGAACATCAGCGCATTGGCGTCGGACTCCCTGATCTGATCCATGATGTCGGGGATCGCCTGCACCACCCCCTGCTGCGAAAACTCGTAGCTTTGGACACCTGCAACGGTGCCGCCGGCTTCGGTGAAGGCGCCCTGCACCGCGTCGCGCGCAACTTCGCCCGCGAGGTTCTGCGCATGCAGGATCATCACCCGCCCGCGCCCCTCCTGTACCGCGTGGCGGGCGATCCGCGCCGCGCTGTTCTGGAACGTGTTGCCAAGAACGAAGACATTGCCGCCCGCGATCTCGGTGTTGTTGGAAAAGCTCAGGGCGCTGACATTGCTGTTGGCCAGTGCGACGCCGACGGCGGCGGCCGCTTCGGAGCGCAGCGGCCCGACGACCACGCGCGCGCCATCCTGCACCGCTTGCCGGGCCACGGTCGCGGCCTGCGCGGGGTCGGCGGCGGTGTCGTGGACGGTGATCTCGAATTGCACGCCCTCGAATTCCGAGGCGGCGAGCCGCGCCGCGTTTTCAAGGCTGCGCGCCACGATCTCGTCGCCCGGGTTGTCCGAGCCGTAGGGCACCAGCAACGCCACCTCGATCGGCGCGCCGGAGCGCACCCGCGGCCCGTCTCCACCGGGCAGACCGACCTCGCAAGCGGCGAGGGCCATGGTGCACAGAATCAGAAGGACATGGTGCCGCGCCTTGCGGACGAAACGGAAAAACGTGAACATGCGGGGCCGTCTCCGGATGGCTTGTAATGCGTCGCCCGGACCCTACGCCGTCGCGCCAGCCAAGTAAACGCCAGGAGTTTTGCGCATGCCCGATCAGCCCCTGCCTGCCGGTGCCGGGCCCGCCCGCCTGTCGCCCGGGCTCTACCTCGTCGCGACCCCGATCGGTGCGGCGCGTGATATCACCCTGAGGGCACTCGATATTCTGGCCGGGGCCGACGCCATCGCGGCAGAAGACACGCGCACCGCGCGCAAGCTGATGGAGATTCACGGGCTGTCCCTCGCAGGGCGTCCGATTCTGGCCTATCACGACCATAGCGGGGTCGGCGCGCGAGACAGGATCACCGCGATGATCGCGGCAGGCAAATCCGTGGCTTACGTGTCAGAGGCGGGCACGCCGCTCGTCGCCGATCCCGGCTATCAACTGTCGCGCGCCGTTATCGACGCCCAGTTGCCCGTGTTCGCCGCGCCGGGCGCGTCTGCGGTGCTGGCCGCGCTCGCGGTGTCGGGCCTGCCGAGCGACCGGTTCCTTTTCGCGGGCTTCCCGCCGCAGGCCAAGGGGGCGGCGAAGACCTGGCTGGCCGAGCTTGCACCGATTGGCGCCACGCTGATCCTGTATGAATCGCCGCGCCGCGTTCACCGATTGTTAGGTGTTTTGGAGGATGTTCTAGGCACCGGGCGACACGTCGCGCTGTGCCGGGAATTAACCAAGCGCTTCGAAGAGGTCTTGCGCGGAACCGTCGAAGAGGTGCGAAATGCGATCGCGGATCGCAGCCTGAAAGGTGAAATCGTGCTTGTGATCGGCAAGGGTGCGCCGGTGCAGGCCAGTGCCGAAATCATGGAGGATGCCTTGCGAAAGGCGTTGGAAACGATGTCGGTCAAGGATGCAGCTGCGCAGGTGGCTGCCGATCTGGGGTTGAAGAAACGGGACGTCTATCAGGCGGCACTGAGACTGGAGGCGCGGAAATGAGTGGAAAGATCGGTTACCTGTCCGGCCTTTCGGCGGAGGAGCAGGTCGCGCAGCACTACGCGGATGATGGCCACGTCATCCTGTCGCGTCGCTGGCGCGGGCGCGGCGGCGAGATTGACCTTGTCGCGCAAAAGAGCGGCGAAGTGATTTTCGTCGAGGTCAAGAAAAGCGGCAGCCATGCCCGCGCCGCCGAACGCCTGTCGCAACGGCAACTTGTCCGCATCTACCAAAGTGCAGAGGATTATCTTGGGCACATGGCCGGTGGCACCGACACGCCTTGCCGCGTGGACGTGGCCTTGCTTGATTCGCTGGGCCAGATCGACATCCTGCCGAATGTGATGTGTGCGTAGGGGCACACGCATGCCATTGCACCTTTCCGTTCCCCGGGCCATGAAGGATCAGGCAGTCGGGAACGGAGAATGAGTATGCCCCTCAAGGTCGCCATCCAGATGGACCCGATCGGCGCGGTCGACATCGACGCCGACAGCACCTTTCGCATTGCAGAGGAGGCGCAGGCGCGCGGGCATCACTTGTTCTACTACACGCCCGACATGCTGGCCTACCAGGAAGGCCGGGTCACGGCCCGGGGCTGGCCGCTGGAACTGCGCCGCGCCAAGGGCGATCATTTTTCGCTGGGTGACCCACGCGAGGTCGACCTGTCGGAATTCGATGTCGTCTGGCTGCGCCAGGACCCGCCCTTCGACATGGGCTATATCACCAGCACCCATATCCTCGAGCGGATCCACCCCGCCACGCTGGTGGTCAATGACCCGTTCTGGGTGAGAAACTATCCCGAGAAACTGCTGGTTCTCGACTTTCCCGACCTGACACCGCCGACCACCATCGCCCGCGACCTCGCGACCTTGAAGGATTTCAAGCATCGCCACGGCGACATCATCCTCAAGCCGCTTTACGGCAATGGCGGCGCGGGGGTGTTCCGGCTCGACCCAAACGACCGCAACCTCAATTCGCTGCATGAGTTGTTTACCGGCATCAACCGCGAGCCGTTGATCGCGCAGAAATTCCTGCCCGATGTCTCCGCGGGCGACAAGCGGGTAATTCTCGTCGATGGGGAAGCGGTCGGCGCGATCAACCGGGTGCCCGCGACGGGCGAAACGCGGTCCAACATGCATGTCGGCGGTCGGGCCGAGAAGGTCGAGATGTCGGAGCGTGACCTCGAGATCTGCGCCCGGATCGGTCCGCTCCTGCGCGAGAAGGGGCAGATTTTCGTCGGCATCGACGTGATCGGTGGCTGGCTGACCGAAATCAACGTGACTTCGCCCACCGGTATCCAGGAACTCGAACGCTTCGACGGGATCAATGTCGCCGGGGCGATCTGGCAGGCGATCGAGGCGCGGCGGGCATGAGCCGCCGGGCACGGCTGCTGAACTGGTGGCTGCGCCATGTCGAAAAGCCCGCGCTCGCGCGGTTGGACGCGGATGACCTTGACCGGGTGCGCCGGCGGTTCGAGCTCCAGGCGCGGCTGTTGTTCCCGCTGCCGCGCGGCCTTGCTTGTCGCTGGACGACGCACGCGGGCCTGCCAAGCCTCGAGATCGGGCCCGAGACGAGGACGCGCCTGCTCTACCTGCATGGCGGCGGCTATGTCTTCGGCAGTCCGCGCACCCACAAGGGCCTCGCCGGTCGGTTGTCCCGGCGCACCGGCCTTGGCGCGGTTCTGCCGGACTATCCCTTGGCGCCAGAGCATCCTTTCCCCGCCGCCACGAAGGCGGTCCTGGCGCTTTACCAGGAAATGGTCGCGCAAGGCCCGGTGATCCTTGCCGGGGACAGCGCAGGCGGTGGGCTCGCGCTATCGCTTCTGGCGCAGATTTGCGCCGCGCCCGGCCTGCCGCAACCGCGCGCGACCCTGTTGCTGTCGCCGTGGACGGACCTGACCCTGTCTGGCGAAAGCTTCGCCACCAATGCTGAAACCGAGGTGCTTTTGCCCACCGCCGGCATCATCGAGTCGCGGGACGAATACCTCGCCGGCGCCGATCCCGCCGATCCGCTCGCCAGCCCTCTTTTCGCCGATTTCCTCGGCGCGGGGCCGGTGCATATCTGGGTCGGGGACAGCGAAATCCTGCGCGATGACAGCCGTCGCCTGTCGGAACGGCTCCGCGCGCACGGCGTCGCGGTGCAACTGACCGTGGAACAGGACCTCGTTCATGCGTGGCCGCTTTTCCCCGGCTGGCTGCTGCCGGAAGCCGAGACAACGCTCGACCACGTGACCGATTCGATCCGCGCCGCGCTCTAGGTCTGCCCCGCGATCAGCCGAAAGCCGAGCGCCTCGGCCACATGCGGCATCTGCACGCCCCTGCACCCATCCAGATCCGCGATCGTGCGCGCCACCCGCAGCACCCGGTGATAGCCCCGCGCCGTCAGGCGAAAGCGGTCGGCGGCCTTGATCAGCATCTGGCGCCCCTCCGCATCGGGTTCGGCCACCGTGTCGAGCAGGGCGCCCTCGGCATCGGCATTGACCCGCGCCGGCACGTCGAGCGCCTCGAACCGCGCCGTCTGCCGGTCGCGCGCCGCCTTGATCCGCGCCGCCACCGTGGCGCTGTCATCGCCCGAGGCCGGCAGGTCGAGGTCGGTAAAGGCCACCGGCGGCACCTCCAGCCGAAGGTCGAACCGGTCCATCAGCGGTCCGGATATCTTGCCAAGGTAATCCTCGCCGCAGAGCGGCGCCCGCCCGCAGGCTTGACCTGCGTCGTAGAGGTGCCCGCAGCGGCAAGGATTGGCCGCCGCGATCAGCAGGAAGCGACAGGGATAGGTGACATGTGCGTTGGCGCGGGCGACCACCACGTCGCCGGTCTCGATCGGCTGGCGCAGGGTTTCCAGCACCTGCCGCGGGTATTCGGGAAACTCGTCAAGGAACAGCACCCCGTTATGGGCAAGGCTGATCTCGCCCGGCTTGGCGCCGCGCCCGCCCCCCACGATGGCCGCCATCGAGGCGGTGTGATGCGGCGCGCGATAGGGCCGGCTACGCGAAATCCCGCCTTCGTCCAGAAGCCCCGCCAGCGAATGGATCATGCTGGTTTCGAGCGCCTCGGCTGCGGTCAGGGGCGGCAGCAGCCCCGGTAGACGCGCGGCCAGCATCGACTTGCCCGATCCCGGCGCGCCCACCATCAAGAAGTGATGCCGCCCGGCGGCGGCGATCTCCAGCGCGCGCTTGGCGCGTTCCTGACCGCGCACCTCGGACAGGTCCTTCGTCGTGCGTTCGGACAGAACTTCGCCGGGTTCCGCCGGGGGCAGGGGGGTGCGGTCGGTCAGGTGGTTGATGATCTCGGCAAGGGTGCGGCCCGCGAAAACCGGTGTTGCGCCAACCCATGCGGCCTCAGCCCCGCAGGCGGCCGGGCAGAACAGGACGCGCCCATCCTCGCCTGCCGCCAGTGCCGTGGGCAGCGCGCCGATGACCGGCACCAGCGCCCCGTCAAGCGACATTTCCCCGAGGCTGACCGCGCCCTCCACCGCGTCGCGCGGCACGATGTCCAGCGCGGCGAGCAGCGCAAGCGCGATCGGCAGGTCGAAATGCGACCCTTCCTTGGGCAGGTCGGCGGGCGACAGGTTGATCGTGACGCGCTTCGATGGCAGGGCAATCGCCATCGTGGACAGCGCCGTGCGCACCCTGTCGCGCGCCTCGCCGACGGCGCGGTCGGGCAGGCCGACGATGGAAAAGGCCGGCAGGCCCGGCGTCACGGCGCATTGCACCTCGACGCGGCGCGCCTCCAACCCTTCGAAGGCGACGGTATAGGTGCGGGCGAGGGTTTCCGGGCGGCGGGTGTCGAACATGGTTAACACCCTGGCGCGCAAATCCTTACCAACCGGTAAATCAGCCCGCGAAAATCGCCATGAAGTCGGGCCACGCCTCCGGGTCGGCGACGGTCTTGTCGCGGCAACGCGCGTTGCAGAAGCCGAACACGCGGCCGTTCACCGCCATGAAATGGCGCACGGGGTCGCCGGAATAGGGGCAAGTGGAATTCTCGGACGGCCCCTCCTTCACGGCGCGTGCAGCCAGCGGGGCCGGCGCGGGGTAGGGGCGGCGGTCCAGCGCCATGTCGTAGACGGTGTCTTCCGGGTCTTCCACAAGCGCCATGGCGCGCCACTGGCGCATCGGGGCATGGGCCACTTGCGCCTTGGCGTAGGCCAGTGCCGGGCCGGAGACCGGTAGATCGTAGGTCAGGATGCGGGTTGCGACGGGGGCGAAAAACACGTCGGCCAGCGAATAATCCCCGCAAAGCCACGGGCCGCCATGCGCCGCCATCGCGCGGCCCCAGATCAGTTCCAGCCGCGCGAGGTCGGCGCGCACCGCGTCGCTGGCGCTGAATCCCGCCCATGCCGTGCGCAGGTTCATCGGGCATTCCGCGCGCAGGGCGGCAAAGCCTGCGTGCATCTCGGCCACAAGGCTCATCGCGTCGGCGCGCGCTGCCGGATCTTCGGGCAGCAGGCCCTTTTCCGGGAAGGCTTCCGCGAGGTGCCAGCCGATGGCGAGCGAATCGCTCAGCACCGCGCCCGTGGGCCTGCGCACCACCGGCACGGTCCGCGCGCCGGGTGCGAAGGCTTCGACCTCTGCGGCGAATCCATCGCGATAAAGCCGCGTGGTATGCAGGCGAACCGGGATGTCGAAGGCCCGAAAGGCAAGCCAGCCGCGCAGCGACCAGCTGGAGGTGGTTTTGTCGGCGATCAGGAGTTCATGGGTCATGCACGCACTCATACCCGCCGCGCACGGCCTGTCCAATGCCAAACGCTGACGCCACGTATCAAGGTCGGTGATTGATCGCCTCGACCCGCCAGCGGCCCGCCTCGTGCACCAGCCGGGTGACCGATAGCGGCTCGATCCGGTGCGACAGCGCTTCTGCTGCGCTGCAGCCCGCCGCGCGCTGCACCTGCGTCAGGATCACGCCGAAATGCGCCACCGCGATCACGTGCGCCTCGGGGTGCGCCGCGTTCGTGGCATCGACGAACGTGGCCACCCGTGCCGCAGCGGTGTTCCAGCTTTCGCCCTGCGGCGGCGCGACGTCACCGGGGCTTTCCCAGTAGCGTCGGCTGAGCGCCGGGTCGCGTTCCGCGACCTCGGTGAAATGCAACCCGTCCCAGTCTCCGAAATCGAACTCTCGAATGCCGGGCACGGGGTCCAGCCTGTCGCGCCCCGCCGCCAGCCGATCCGCCGTGGCCGACGCGCGCACAAGGTCCGAGGACACCAGAAGCGCCGGGCGCGGCAGCGCCGCATCGAGCCGCACAAGCGCCGCGCCGTCCGACAGGTCGGCGGGAACGTCGCGCCACCCGACAAAGGATGTCTCATGCGTTGGCCCGTGCCGGACCCAATGCCAGACCGTCATGCGCCTGCCCCATTCATCTTGGCCAAACTCCCGCGGGGGCCGCTTGCAAGGCGACGGGGGCAGCGCCCCCTTTCCCCTGTGTCCCCGCGCAGATCGCCCTGGTCGATGCGGCCCGGCCGCGCTGCCGGGGCGAAAGGACCGCCCGGATCGGCACGGCACAGGCCGCGCCGGGCTTTTCACCCGCGCAGCGTGCCACCGGTTGCCTTGCCCACCTTCTCAACGATCTTTGCCCCTACGGCATCGATCTCCTCCTCCGTCAGGGTCTTCTCGCGCGGCTGCAACCGAACGGTCAGGGCGACGGATTTCTTGCCCGCGCCCATCTGCGCCTCGGCTTTATCGCCGGAAAACGCGTCGAAGATGCGCACCTGTTCGATCAGCGTCTTGTCCGCCCCGGCGGCGGCATTGGCCAGCGTCACCGCCTCCACCCAGGCATCGACCACGAAGGCGAAATCCCGTTCCACCGCCTGCAGGTCGCTCATCTCCAGCGCGCCCCGGCTGGCCCCCTGCCTGCGCGGCAGCGGGATTACCTCGGGGAACAGCGTGAAGCCCATGGCCGGCCCCTTCACGTCGAGCGCGGACAGCACTTTCGGATGCAATTCGCCGAACACGCCGAGCACCTTTTTCGGCCCGAGGCAGATCCGCCCGTGCCGACCCGGATGCCACCACGCATCGCCGCCGCGCAGAATCTGCACCTTGGCTGGCGCGCCCATGGCGCCAAGCACCGCCTCGGCATCGGCCTTCACGTCGAAGACATCCACCGGGCGCCGGTCGCCATGCGGGTCGCGTGGCCCGCTGTGGCCGACGAGGAGGCCCGCGACCTGCAGGTGTTGCTCGCCCGGTTCGCCGCCGTGAAAGGCCGCGCCCACCTCGAACAGGGCAAGATCCATGAAACCGCGCGCCTGATTGCGAGCGGCGGCCTGCAAGAGGCCCGGCAACAGCCCGGGGCGCATATGGCTCATTTCGCTGGAAATCGGGTTTTCCAGCATCACCGCATCATCGCCGCCGCCGAAAAGCGCCGCCGCCGCCTTGTCGATGAAACTGTAGGTCACGCATTCATTGTAGCCGAGTGCCGCCACCGTGCGCCGCGCCGCGCCTTCGCGTTGCTGCATCGGGGTCAGGACCGGGGCCGGCACGCCCGGTTTCGGGCGGCGCAGCGGTTGCGGTTCCAGCTTGGTGAGCGAGGCCATGCGCGCCACCTCTTCCACGAGGTCCGCCTCGCCCTGCACGTCGCGCCGCCACGACGGCACCCAGACCTCCAGCGTCTCGCCCGCGCCGGTCGCCGAGAAGCCGAGCGCGGTCAGGATGCGCACCTGTTCCTCTTTGGGGATCTCCATGCCGACAAGGCTGATCACCCGCGCGGTATCGAGGCTGTAGCTGCGCGCGGTCCGCAGGGCCGCGCCGGCCTCCACCACCTCCGACGCCTCGCCGCCGCACAGGTCGAGGATCATCTTGGTGGCCGCTTCCAGCCCCGGCAGCGTGTAGTCCGGGTCAACGCCGCGTTCGAACCGGTAGCGCGCGTCGGAATGGATCTTCAGATCGCGGCCGGTATAGGCGGTGCGGACCGGATCCCAGTAGGCGCTTTCCAGAAAGACGTTGACCGTTTCCCCGGTGCAGCCCGTCGGCGCGCCGCCCATGATCCCGGCGATGCTTTCGACGCCGCTGTCGTCGGAAATCGCGATCTGCCCCGCCGACAGCGTGTAGTCCTTGTCGTCCAGCGCGGTCAGCGCCTCGCCACCGCCCGCGCGGTGCACCCGCAGGTCGCCGGTGACCTTGTCGGCATCGAACACGTGCAGCGGGCGGTTCTGGTCGTAGGTGAAGAAATTGGTGACATCGACCAGCGCCGAGATCGGGCGCAGGCCAATCGCGCGCAGCCGGTCCTGCAACCATTGCGGCGAGGGACCGTTTGTCACGCCGCGGATCACGCGGCCGGTGAAATGGGGGCAATCGTTGCGTGTGTCGTCGTCGATGGCGACGCTGATCGGGCTTGGGAAGCTGCCGACAACCACCTGATCGTCCAGCGGTTTGAGGGTGCCGAGGCCGCGCGCGGCCAGATCGCGCGCCACCCCGCGCACGCCGAGCGCGTCCTGCCGGTTGGGGGTGATGGCGATCTCGATCACCGGGTCGACCTTGGCGGGATCGTGCACTGCCAGCCAGTCGGTGAACCGCTCGCCGACCGCGCCGGAGGGCAATTCGATGATGCCGTCATGTTCGTCCGACAGTTCCATCTCTCGTTCCGAGGCCATCATGCCGAAACTCTCGACCCCGCGGATCTTGCCCACACCGATCGTGGTGTCGATGCCGGGCACGTAAACCCCTGGTTTAGCGACAACAACCGTGATGCCCTCGCGCGCGTTCGGGGCGCCGCAGATGATCTGCTTCTCGCCCTCGTCGGTCGCTACCTGGCAGACGCGCAGGCGGTCGGCGTCGGGGTGCTGCTCGGCTTTCAGGACTTTGCCGATGGTGAAATCCTTCAGACGCGCGGCACGGTCCTCGACCGCCTCGACCTCCAGCCCGATATCGTTGAGAACCTCGCAGATTTCCTCCAGCGAAGCGTCGGTTTCCAGATGGTCCTTCAACCAGGAAAGGGTGAATTTCATCGTCTTTGTCCCTCGCGTCTCGTGCCCGGTCGCGCTTAGCGCAGTTGCCCGCGGAATGGAAGCGGGGCGCGCGCACAGCGCCGAAATTGGGGGGTGTCCCTCGTGCACCGGCCGTACACCCCCTGTACACCCCCCGTGCAGACAAGATGCCCGCCGGGCGAGGCCGCGGTCGGGCCGGTTCCGGGGCTGGCGTCACCGCGCAAGCCGTGTCAGACCGGCCGCGACAGCCCCGGAGGGAGGACCGCCCATGCCCCGCACCCTGACCCTTGCCGCCGCGCAATTCGCCAGTGCCACCGGCGCCCTCGACGTCAATTTCGACACCCATCACGGCTGGGTCGCGGAGGCCGCGAAGGCGGGTGCCGACCTGCTGGTTTTCCCGGAACTGTCGCTGGTCGGCCATTACGGCGCCGAGGACCTGCTGGAGATCACGATGAACAGCCGGGATCCCCGGCTGATGGCCCTGTCGCGCGCGGCGGGCGACATGATCCTTGTCGTGGGCTTCGTCGAGGAAGGCCCGGCGGCGCAGTTCTACAATTCCGCCGGGGTCTACAAGAACGGCAAGCTCATCTACATCCACCGCAAGATCAACCTGCCCTCCTACGGTAAGCTGATCGAAACGAAATACTACGCGCAGGGCCGGTTCGTGGACACCCACGAGATCGACGTCGACTGGCGGCTTGGCCTGCTGATCTGCGCCGACCTGTGGAACCCGGCGCTGACGCACCTGGCGTTCCTGCATGGCGCGACGCTGCTGGTCTCGCCCATCAGTTCCGGGGTGGAGGCGGTGGGCGAGGCCTTCGACAACCCCGCCGGGTGGGCGGCGACGATGCATTTCTACTCGATGATGTACGGCGCGCCCTCGGTCATGGTGAACCGGGTGGGCGTCGAGGGCGACCTGACCTTCTGGGGCGGCTCGCGGATCCTCGACGCGTTCGGCAAGCCGCTGGCGGTGGCCGGCGAGGGGCCGGAGATGATCACGGCAGAGGTGGATTACGCGCAGGTGCGCAAGGCCCGCGCGCTGCTGCCCACGGTGCGCGACAGCAACCTTGGGCTGGTGGAACGCGAGACCGACCGGCTGATCGAGCGCTTGGGCGTGCCGGATATCATTCGGGAGGACGGGTGAGGGGGGACGGTGGGCAGAACTGCCCACCCTACGGACGGCCCGGATCATCCCTTGTAGGGTGGGCAGTTTGCCCACCATGGCCGGTGGTGCGGAGCCGTGCCTCGACGGGCCGCGGTGCGGCGATCCTGCGGCGGGGTGGGACGCTTTATGGTGGCCAGGTCCGTGAAGGATCGGGGCGGGGCGCTTGTGGCAGCCGGATCACCGGGCCGGGGCGGTCTGGCGCTTGCGAGGCGGCGTTGGCGCTATTGGGGCGGTCGGTCGGGCCCGTGCCTCGACGGGCCGCGGTGCGGCGATCCTGCGGTGGAGCGGCGCGGTTTATGGTGGCCAGGTCCGCGAGGGATTGGGGCGGCGCGCTTGTGATAGCCAAATCGCCGTGCCGGGGGGCGGCCCGGCGATGCGCGGCGGCGTGCAAGCACGCCTTGATTCCGCGGAATGTGACAGCTATTGATCCGGTGCCGGGCGAAACTTCGGAACACGGTTATAGCCTTTGGCAGGATTATTCGCTTCCAGCTTCACGATCAACTCCATCTCGCGGCGGCCAACCTCGGCCTTGTCGCCGCTCTCGAAAAGAATTTCTCGGCGTAGCGTGAAGTCGCGCAGCTCGTCTTTCGTAAAGTCCGCTTCGACCCGCGCGGCGTCCCAACTGCCAAAATAGCGGATCGTGTGGCCGTTGTGGCCAATGTCTTTGCCAATGTAGATTTTTCCGTTCGGAAACGTGATCTTATAGACCACGAACTGAAATTTGCGATCTCGGATAAGCACCACGGCCACCACCTCCGCACTTTGCATCGGGGGCGCTCAACATCTGCCGCAGGTCCTCGATCCTCTGACTTAACGCCCCCTAACTTTTAAACACAAGCGGAGCTATATTGTATATTTGCCGTAGAGGTCGGTGCGGAATCATCCAGATCAACGTTCAAGAACTCGGCAGGACGCATTCGGGTCCCGAAAAACCTTTGCGCTTGTTCCTGCTTCGCAGTTGGGGGCGCACGATAGTCGACGCGATGAAATCCACCATACGCCTCAATCACACGGGATGTGACACATACGCTCACACCCCCGAATGCACCGCCGGTACATCCAGCGCGCTGAACCCGTAGTGCCGCAACCACCGCAAATCTGACTCGAAGAACGCGCGCAGATCGGGGATGCCGTATTTCAGCATGGCGATCCGGTCGATGCCCATGCCGAAGGCGAAGCCCTGCCACTGGGCCGGGTCGATGCCGCCGGCCTCCAGCACCTTGGGGTGGACCATGCCCGACCCCAGCACCTCCAGCCAGTCGTCGCCTTCGCCCACCTTCACGGTGCCGCCTTCGAAGGCGCACTGGATGTCGACCTCCGCCGAGGGTTCGGTGAAGGGGAAATGCGAGGCGCGGAAGCGCGTCTTGACCTTGGCGCCGAAATAGGCGGAGAAGAACTCCTCCAGCACCCATTTCAGGTTCGCCATGGAAATGTCGCGGTCGATGGCCAGCCCCTCCACCTGGTTGAACATCGGCGTGTGCGTCTGGTCGTAATCCGCCCGGTAGACCCGCCCCGGCGAGATGATGCGGCACGGCGCGCCATGGTTCTCCATGTAGCGGATCTGCACCGGGCTGGTATGGGTGCGCAGCACGTGGGGCGGGCGATCGTCGCCCTTCGCGCGATGCGTATAGAACGTGTCCATCTCGGCCCGTGCGGGGTGGTGGCCGGGGATGTTGAGCGCGTCGAAATTGTACCAGTCGGTTTCGATCTGCGGGCCTTCCGCGACGGCAAAGCCCATATCGGCGAAGAGCGCCGTGACCTCCTCCATCACCCGGCTAACCGGGTGGATCGTGCCCTGACGGCGGGGGCGGGCGGGCAGCGTCACGTCGAGCCATTCGGCGCGCAGGCGTTCATCCAGCGCGGCATCGGCCAGCGCCGCCTTCTTCGCGGCCAGCGCGGCGTTCACCTCGTCCTTAAGGGCGTTGAGCTTCGGCCCCGCGACCTGCCGTTCCTCGGGCGTCATCTTGCCCAGTTCGCGCATCTTCAGGCTGATCTCGCCCTTCTTGCCCACGGCTTGCAGGCGCAGCGCCTCCAGCGTGGCCTCGTCGCTGGCCTCGGCAATGGCGGAAAGGTACTTGTCGCGCAGATCGTCCATGTCAGCTTCCCCGGAAATGTCCGGCCATGGCGTAGCCGCAGGGGGCACGGTTTGCAACCTTGGCTTGGCGCCGGGCGTTGACGGCATGAAAAAGGCCCGCCAGCGTGGTGCTGGCAGGCCCTTGAAGGTGTCGCGAGGGTGGCGTTACGCCAGCGCGCCCTTTGCCTGCGCGACAATCGCGCCGAAGGCGTCGGGTTCATGAACGGCGAGATCGGCCAGAACCTTGCGGTCCACTTCCAGCCCGGCCTTGGCAAGGCCGTTGATGAAGCGCGAATAGGTCAGCGTGTCGTCGTGTTCGCGCACGGCGGCGTTGATGCGCTGAATCCAGAGCGCGCGGAACTGGCGCTTGCGGTTCTTGCGGTCGCGGGTCGCGTACTGGTTGGCCTTGTCGACGGCTTGCGTCGCGGTGCGGAAGTTGCGGCTGCGCGCGCCGTAATAACCTTTCGCGGCCTTGATGGTCTTGCGGTGACGGGCGTGGGTCTTGACCCCACCTTTGACTCGGGACATGTCGGGCCTCCTTAGCGTGCGTAGGGCATGTAACCCTTGACGATTTTCTCGTCAGGGGCGGACAGGGTGGTGGTTCCCCGCGCGTTGCGGATGAACTTGTTGGTCCGCTTGATCATGCCATGGCGCTTGCCGGCCTGACCTGCCTTGATCCGGCCGGTGGCCGTGACGCTGAAGCGCTTCTTCGCGCCCGACTTGGTTTTCATCTTGGGCATTTTCGTCTCCGGTTCATTGGCTACGTTCGGGCGCGACTCGGCATGCCACTCGGGCCGGCCGCACCGGTTGGAAAGCGGCGTTTAGCGCCTATTGGCGGCCAAGGCAAGGGGCGATCACAGCCCGGCCATCACCCGTGACAGGACAGAGATGAAGGCATCGGGCACCTCGCGCCAGCCCTGCGGGTCGGGCAGCGACCAGTAGCCGTAGACGAACACCCCCACCCCTGCGGCCAGCGCGCCGAGGGCGACGGTGGGAAAATCGCCGTCGGACCAGGCCGAAAGGGCCGAGGCGATGGCAAAAAGCATCACGAGGGTGGACAGGGAAATCAGGATATCCGGGCTCAGGATCATTCAAGGTCCGTCGATATGATCAATCGTTCGTCGCAGGGGGCCACGCGGATGATGTTCGTGGTGCCTTGCACGTTGAAGGGCACGCCGGCGGTGACGACGATGAAATCGTTCTCGGTGGCGAAGCCGGCATCCCGCGCGGCCCGCGCCGCCGAGACGACGGCCATCTTGAAACGCGTCACTTCGCCGGTGATGTAGCAGTTGGTGCCCCATGTCAGGCTCATCCGCCGGGCGACGCCGACAAGCGGCGTAATGGCGATGATCGGCACCCGCGGGCGTTCACGCGCGACCAGCGCGGCGGTGGTGCCCGACTGGGTAAAACAGCAGATCGCCGCGATGTCGGCGGTTTCCGCGATCTCGCGGGCCGAGGCGACGATGCCATCGGCGACGGTGGAACGGGTGACGTTGCGCGTCGATTGCATGATGTCGCGATAGGTGGGGTCGGATTCGACCTCCAGCGCGACATTGTGCATGGTGGTCACCGCCTCAACCGGGTAGCCGCCCGCCGCACTTTCGGCCGAGAGCATCACCGCGTCGGCGCCTTCGTAGATGGCGGTGGCCACGTCGGAGACCTCTGCACGGGTGGGTACCGGGCTTTCGATCATCGATTCGAGCATCTGGGTTGCCACGATCACCGGCTTGGCGGCCGCCCGACAGCGCCGCACGAGGCGCTTCTGGATCGGCGGCACCGCGTGCACCGGCAATTCGACGCCGAGGTCGCCGCGCGCCACCATGATGCCGTCGCTGGCGGCGAGGATTTCCTCGAAGCATTTCACCGCGGTCGGTTTCTCGATCTTCGACAGGATCGCGGCGCGGCCCTTGGCAAGGTCGCGGGCCTCGGTCACGTCCTCGGCGCGCTGGACGAAGGACAGCGCCAGCCAGTCGACACCCAACTGGCAGACGAATTCCAGGTCCTTGCGGTCCTTTTCCGACAGCGCCGCCAGCGGCAGCACCACGTCCGGGACGTTGACGCCCTTGCGGTTGGAAATGCTGCCGCCCGCGATCACCTTGCAATCGGCGAAATCGGCGCCGCATTCCAGCACTTCCAGCCGGATCTTGCCGTCATTGACCAGAAGGGTCGCGCCGGGTTCCAGCGCCGCGAAGATCTCCGGATGGGGCAGTTGCACGCGGGTCGCGTCGCCCTCGGCCGCGTCAAGGTCGAGGCGGAAGACGGCGCCATCCTTAAGCTCATGCGGGCCATTGGCAAAGACGCCGCAACGCAGTTTCGGGCCCTGAAGGTCGGCAAGGATGGCGATCGGGCGCCCTGTATCCTTTTCCACCTGCCGGATGATGGCATGACGGGCGCGGATTTCCTCGTGGTCGCCATGGCTCATGTTCAGTCGAAAGACATTGGCGCCCGCCTCGAACAGCGCGCGGATCGTCTCGTAATCATTGGACGCGGGACCCAGCGTTGCCACGATCTTCACGTTCCGCAGGCTTTTCATGGTCAATCCCTCTTCGTCCTGGCGTATGTTAGCGCTCACATGGCGGTTGTGGGCCTTATGTCGCAAATGCGGGCGCAAGGCAACTGGCCCTCTCCTTCAACCTGTCTTAAGACCTGTCTGTCAATGAAGGATCACATGGACATGACGTCGCCTTATCTTGTTGAGGGGCGCGAGCAGGCCTCGCGCTGGCTGATCACCTGCGATCATGCCTCGAACCGGGTGCCGGGCTGCGTGAATGGCGGTGACCTGGGCCTGCCGGCCGAGGACATGACCCGCCACATCGCCTATGACATCGGGGCGGCGGGACTGGCGCGCGGGCTGGGCCACGAGATGGGCGCGCCGGTCATCCTGTCGGATTTCTCGCGCCTCGTGATCGACCCCAACCGGGGCGAGCATGACCCCACGGTGCTGATGAAGCTATACGACGGGTCGATCATCCCGGCCAACCGCGGCGCCGATGCGGCGGAACGCGACCGGCGACTGGCGGCCTTTCATAGGCCCTACCACGCGGCGTTGTCGGGTCTGGCGGCGCGGCGCGACGATACGGTTCTGGTGGCGATCCACAGCTTCACACCGCAATTCAAGGGACGCGCGATGCGGCCATGGCACGTGGCGGTTCTGTATGCCGAGGACGACCGGCTGGCCGTGCCGCTTCTGGCGCGCCTGCGGGCGGAGGCGGATCTTTTCGTCGGCGACAACGAGCCTTATAGCGGCCAGTTGCCCGGTGACAGCATGGACCGCCACGGGGTGCAGCCGGGGCGGCCGCATGTTCTGATCGAGCTGCGCAACGACCTGATCGCAACGCCCGACCAGCAACGCCATTGGGCCGCGCGTCTGGCGCCGATCCTTGACGGCGCGCTGGCCGACGCACAGGTTTGACCAAAGCACCGGAGGAGAAGATGGACAACCAGACCCGCACAGAGCTTGAGGCCGCCGCCTTTCGGCGCCTGCAAAAGCACCTGATGGAAGACCGGCCCGACGTGCAGAACATCGACCTGATGAACATGGCCGGGTTTTGCCGCAACTGCCTTGCCCGCTGGTATCAGGAGGCCGCGCAGGACCACGGTATCGAGTTGACCAAGGAAGAGGGGCGCGAGGCCTTCTACGGCATGCCCTATGACGCCTGGAAGGCGCACAGCCAGACCGCGGCAAGCCCCGAGAAACAGGCCGCCTTCGAAAAGGCCTTCGCCGAGAACGTCGGCGACAAGGGCTGAGTTCTTACGCCTCGGCCATGGCGGGGCGGTAGAAGGCGGGTTTGCCGGGGCTGCTCAGGTCCGGTTCGTACCGGTAGCCGCCGGTGTCGAAATCCAGAATTGCCTCCGGGTCGCTGACCCGGTTCTGGATGATGAACCGCGCCATCGCGCCGCGCGCTTTCTTGGCGTAGAAACTGACCACTTTCGGCCCGCCCGGCTTTTCCTCCAGGAACTGCGGGGTGATCACGCGCGGGCGCAGCGCCCCGGTCGGGACGGCGGTGAAATACTCGACCGAGGCGCAGTTGATCAGCGTGTCGGTGTTCAGGCGCTCCGCCTCGGTGTTCAGGGCCTCGGCGATCTGTCCGCCCCAGTAATCGTAAAGCGATTTGCCGCGCGTCGTGTTCAGGCGGCTCCCCATTTCCAGACGGTATTCCTGCATCGCGTCAAGCGGGCGCAGAAGGCCATAAAGCCCGGACAGGATGCGCAGGTGGTCCTGCGCGAACGCCAGTTCGTCTTGGTCGAGGCTGGCCGCTTCCAGCCCGGCATAGGTGTCGCCGGCGAAGGCAAGGACCGCCGGGCGCGGGTCGGCGTGATCGTGGAAGCGGGCGAAGCGGTCACGGGTCAGCTTCGCAAGGGTCTCGCTGATCGACATGAGCTTTTGCAACTCGCCCACCGAGAGGCCTTGCGCGATCCCGGCAAGGTGGTCGGCGTCGGATTGGAAGATCGGCGTGGTCATCTCGACCGCGCGCGCGGTCCAGTCTAGCTTCTTGGCCGGTGAGATCACGATCAACATGCGGTTGGGTTCCCTTGTCTGTGCCCGGCGCGGGCTTGTCGCGCCAGATCTAGCGCCGCGCGATCCGGGCAACAAGGGCGGGGCGGCGTCAAGGGGGCCGTGATCGGAAAGCCCTTGAGATCGCCCCGTGTCCCACGCAATATCCTAACCATGACAGAGCCCCTGAGCAAACCCGCCGCCTCGCAGGGAACGCAGCGACACCGCATCCAGACCATCGCGCTTGTCATCATCGCGGGCGGTGTCGTGCTGCTGTTGCTGGTCGAGGCGCGGTTCCTGCTGGCCTCGCTGGCCGTTGCGATCATCCTGTTCAGCCTGACCAGCGACGCGATCGACTATCTTGCCCGGGTGCGCATCGGGCCGGTGCGCATCCCGACATGGCTGGCCAGCATCGTTGCTGTGCTGCTGATTTCCACCGGGCTGTTCATGATGACGTCGCTGATCCTGTCGCAGCTCAACACCGTGCTGGCCACGACGCTGACCTATACAGAGCGCGCGCCGGCGGCGGTGGCGTCCCTGTTTGCATGGATGGGTCCCGAGGTCGAGGACGCGATCCTGAGCGCCATGCGCAGCGTCGATGTCTCTGGCTACCTGCGCACCATGGCCGGGCAGGCGGGCAGCCTGATGCAGGGCACGGTTCTGGTAATCCTGTTCGTCGGTTTCCTGTTCGCCGAGAAGATCTGGTTCGACGTGAAACTGACCAGCCTCATGGGGGGCGACGCCCCGCGCGTGGCGCGCACGCGCGAAATCATCGGCACCATCATGCACCGGGTGAACTATTACCTGCTGGTCAAGACGCTGGTCAGCGCGGTGACCGGGGCAATGGTCTACGGCATCTGCTACGCCTTCGGGCTGGAGCTTGCGGTCGCCATCGGGGTGCTGACCTTCGTTCTCAATTACATCCCGAATGTCGGGTCCATCGTGGCGACGGTGCTGGCGACGCTGGTGGTCTACGTGCAGCTTGGCGAACCGGCGCCGACCGTCGCCTTCTTCTTGGCGGCCGGGACGATCCAGTTCGTCAATGGCAATATCATCGACCCGTGGCTGATGGGGCGCACGCTGCGCCTGTCGACGTTCGGGATCATCGTGTCGCTGGCCTTCTGGGGCGCGGTCTGGGGCATCGAGGGGATGTTCCTGTCGGTGCCGATCATGGTGGCCGTGATGATCGTGTGCAGCCATGTGCCGGGCTTGCGCACGGTCGCGGTCATGCTGTCGCGGGAGGGCCTGCCGGATACCGAGGCGGGGTCGGGGGTGCCGGACCCGTCCGACAAGGCCAGTGACGCGGCCAGTGACCCTGCCCCGACGCAGCTATCGCGCCGCAGCCGCGCGGGGTGATGTCCGACTCCGGATTTCACGGGGGGTACGGAAGGCTGTCAGCAACGAAGGTTGGCCTTGCGGGCGAAGGCGATTCGCGGCGCATGCGCGCGCCGGACTCCCCGCGCCAATGGCCACCAAAAGCGCCAAGCCGGCCTTGAACCTCACCCGTCGGGCAGCCGCCACCCGATCTCGGGCGCGCGGCCTCACCCGGCGCGCAGCACGTCGAGGAACGCATCGGCGAAACGTTCTGCTCGACGCTCGCCAAGGAACCGCTCCAGCGTCGCGCGGTCGGTCGGGCGCAGATCGGCCAGCTTCGCAAGTTGCGCCGTGGAACAGGAGAGCGGCTTGTCATGGCCGCTGTCGCCGCGGGCAAGCTTGGCCTGCACCGTCAGCAACCGGTCGTAGAGCGTGCCCGCCGCCCGCCCGGCCAGCTTGCGGCGCGCGGGATGGGCGGGGGCGGTGGCCTCGCCGGTGATGACCTGGAGGAAGGTCGCGCCGTAACGCTCCAGCTTGGTGGCGCCGACGCCGCCGATCTTCGCCATCGCGTCCAGCGTATCCGGCCGCGTCTCGGCCATCTCGATCAGGGTCCTGTCGGTAAAGATGACATAGGCGGGCACCCCGGCCTCTTCGGCCAATGCGCGGCGCCTGGCCTTCAACGCGGATAAAAGCGGCGCGTCCTCCTCGCTGACCAGCATCTTGACGGCGGGCCGGCGCGGGGCCTTGGCGATCGTGTCGCGGCGCAGGGTGATGCCCGCCTCGCCGCGCAGGATAGGGCGGGCGGTGTCGGTCATCCGCAACGCGCCGTGGCGGTCCGGGTCGGGGCGGGCAAGGTCGTGCGCCGCCATCTGCCGGAACACCGCCTGCCAGCCGCGCCGGTCGAACTCCGTGCCCACGCCGAAGGTGGGCAGCGCGTCATGGCCGCGGCTCTTCACCTTGTCGGTGGCGGTGCCGGTCAGGATGTCGATCAGGTGCCCGGCGCCGAAGCTTTCGCCGGTGCGCAGCATGGCCGAAAGCGCCTTTTGCACCGCGACCCCCGCCTCGAACAGGTCCGGCGGATCGTTGCACAGGTCGCAATTGCCGCACGGCTCGGGCGTTTCGCCGAAATAACGCAACAGGATCTGGCGCCGGCAGCCCGTGGCCTCGGCCAGACCCAGCAGCGCGTTGAGTCGGCCATGGTCGGCGGATTTGCGGTCGGCGGGGGCGAGCCCTTCGTCGATCTGCTGTCGGCGAAAGCGGATGTCGTCGGGACCGAACAGGGTCAGCGTGTCGGCCGGCGCCCCGTCGCGGCCCGCGCGGCCGATTTCCTGGTAATAGGCCTCGATGGACTTGGGCAGGTCGGCATGGGCGACCCAGCGGATATCGGGCTTGTCCACCCCCATGCCGAAGGCGACCGTGGCCACCACGATCAGCCCGTCCTCCTGCGCGAAACGGGTTTCCACGCTGCGTCGGTCCCCGGCCTCCATGCCGCCGTGGTAATGGCAGGCACTGTGCCCGGCCTCGCGCAGCGCCTGCGCCAGCGTCTGGGTCTTGGCCCGGGTGCCGCAATAGACGATGCCCGATTGCCCCTTGCGGGCGGCGGCGAAGGCGAGGATCTGCTGGCGCGGCTGGTTCTTGACCGCGAAGGCAAGGTGCAGGTTGGGCCGGTCGAAACCGCGCAGGAAGACCTCGGGCGGGTTGTCGGGGGCGAAGAGGCGGGCCACGATCTCGTCCCGCGTTTCGGAATCGGCGGTGGCGGTGAAGGCGGCGAGCGGCACGTCGAGCGCCCGGCGCAGACCCCCGATCGCCATGTAATCGGGGCGGAAGTCGTGGCCCCACTGGCTCACGCAATGCGCCTCGTCCACGGCAATCAGGCTGACCCCGGCGCGGGCGAGCATCCGCGCCGTCCCGCCGGAGGCGAGGCGCTCGGGCGCGATGTAAAGCAGCTTGAGCGTGCCCGCCTCAAGCGCCTGCCAGACGGCATCGGTTTCCTCTCCGGTATTGCCGGAGGTCAGCGCGCCGGCGGCAACCCCCGCCTCTCGCAAGGCGCGCACCTGGTCGCGCATCAGCGCGATGAGCGGCGAGATCACGACCGTGAGGCCGGGCCGCGCAAGGGCAGGCAGTTGGAAACACAGCGACTTGCCACCGCCCGTGGGCATGATCGCCAGCACGTCGCGCCCGGCGGTAACGGCATCGACGATCTCCTCCTGTCCCGGACGGAAGGCGGAAAAACCGAAGATGGAGGATAGCAGGTCGGTAGGGGCCGGCATGGGCGGTCGGGCTGCTCTGGATTGTTCTGATTTGCACAGAACGGTCGCATATTGTGGCCACAGGGACAAGAAGCACAAGCTGTCGCGGGGGGCGGTTTTCGGCTTGGATTTCGAAGCGTGTCGGGGGCGGCCCGCGCTTTGCCTTAGTCCAACCCGAGCAGGCGGGGGACGTGGATCATCTTTTCGAAAACCTCGGCCCCCGTCGCGGCGAGGGCCGCGCCATCCCCGTCCGGCGCATAGCCAAGGCACCGCATCCCCGCGCGGGCGGCAGCCGTCGCGCCGTTCGCGCTATCCTCCACCACCACGGCGCGGGCAGGATCGACGCTGAAATGCGCGGCAGCGGCAAGATACAGGCCCGGATCGGGCTTGGCGGTGCCAAGCGTATGGGCCGAGAAGATCGCATCCCCGAACCGGGGTTTCAGACCGGTCTGGCCAAGGGTGATCTCCATCTTGTCGTCGCTCCCGTTGGACCCCACGGCATAGGGAATGGCCGCGCTATCCAGCCGGTCCAGCAGGTCGGGAATGCCTGCCACCACATCGACGCCAACGCGCAGGGCAGCGTAAATCTCGGCGTAGACGTCGTCTATCCAACCCGCCGGCAGATCGGCGCCCATCCCGCGCGCCGTGTCGCCGACCGAGGCCATGGTGCCGCCGACGAACAGATCCATGCAGCGATCCGGCGTCATCGGCAGCCCGTGGCGGGTCAGGTTTTCGGCCAGAACCACGTTGGACACGGTTTCGCTGTCCACCAGCACCCCGTCGCAGTCGAAAATCACAAGTTCGGGGCGGGTCATGTCCGGGGTCCTTCATGGCGCAGGATCGTGACCAGCGTGTCGCCGTAGCGGCGCTGGTCGAGTTGGGTCAGGCCCGGCGGCGGCAGGGGCGGGGTGCTGTCCTCCCACACGATCAGCGCGCCGGGTGCGATCCAGCCGCCTGCCAGTGCCGAGGCCAGAGCCTTTTCCCCAAGGCACCGCCCGTATGGCGGGTCGAGAAAGATCAGGTCGAACGCGGCCCCCTTCACCGGCCCGAGGTCGGTCGCGTCGCGGCGAAAGACCTTGGTCACGCCCTGCGCGGAACACAGCGCCACGTTCTCGCGCAAGAGCGCACGCGCCGCCGTGCCGTCCTCGACGAAGGTGACATGCGCCGCACCCCGGCTCAGCGCCTCTAGCCCCAGCGCGCCGGTCCCCGCGAACAGGTCCAGCACCCGCGCGCCGGTGATCGGGTCGCCGTGCTTGCCGCTGGCGATGACGTTGAACAGGCTCTCGCGCACCCGGTCGGTGGTGGGGCGCAGATGCGCGCCGGCATCGCCCGTGCCGACCGAGGCCAGTCGCTTGCCGCGGTATGTGCCGGCGATGATCCTCACGCTTTCAGCAGCGCCTTGAGGTCGGTCGCGGGGTCGGCCACCGCCGCCTTGCCGGGCGATTTGCCCATGGAGAGCAACCTCTTGCCCACCATGTAGCCGCGCGGGTCGTTGATCGCGTCGACGGCCAGAAGCGTTTCGCCCGCGTAATACCAGTGCGACAGGCTGCCGTCGGTCTGGCGCGTCACGACCGCGTCATAGCCGGTATTGAGGCCGGCGATTTGCAGCTTGGTGTCATACTGGTCCGACCAGAACCATGGCTCCGGCACATAGTCTCTGCCCGCGCCCATGATGTTTTCCGCCACGCATTCGGCCTGATCAATGGCGTTCTGCACGCTTTCCAGCCGGATGCGCGCGCCCTTGTAGGGAAAGGAGGCGCAATCGCCGGCGGCCCAGATAGTCGGGTCGCTGGTGCGGCCTTGGGCATTGGTCCGGATGCCGTTCTCGATGTCCAGCCCCGCCGCCTCGGCCAGACCGGTGCCCGGGCTGATCCCGACACCGACGATCACCATGTCGAGCGACAGGTCCGACCCATCGGAAAGCCGTGCGCCCGTGACATGGTCCTCGCCCGTCAGATGGCTCAGCCCGACGCCCTCGCGGATATCGACGCCATGGGCGCGGTGCAGGTCACGGAAATAGGCGGAGGTTTCGGGGCAGGCGACCCGTTGGAGGATCCGTTCGGCCATTTCCACCAGCGTCACCTGCATGCCGCTCTTGGCGCAGACCGCCGCGGCCTCCAGCCCGATATAGCCGCCGCCCACGATCAGCACGCGCTGCCCCTGTGCGACGCCGGGGGCCATGGCATCCACATCGGCCAGCGTGCGCACGACATGGACGCCCGGCAAATCGCCCCCGATGGCGGCGGGCAGGCGGCGGGGGACGGAGCCGGTGGTCAGCGCCAGCTGGTCATAGGCGAGCGTCTCATCGCCAAGGGTGACGGTCTTGCGCCCCGCGTCGATCGCGGTGACCGGTCGGCCGAGGCGCAGGGTAATGCCGTTTTCGGCGTAATAGCTTTCGGGCCGCAGGAACAGCCGCTCGCGCGCCATCTCGCCCAGAAGATAGCCCTTGGACAGCGGCGGGCGCTGATAGGGGGGCGCGGGTTCCGCGCCGATCAGGGTGATATCGTCCGCATGGCCCGATGACCGCAGCTTTGCGACCAGCGACGCGCCGGCCTGCCCGGCCCCGATCACGACGATATGCGACATGAATTTCCCCCGCTGCCATGGCCCCGCCGCTACCGCGAGGCTATATCGAATGCGTAATGCAACACGCGCGAAAGGAAAACCATGACAATCTCCGTTGGTGACAAACTGCCCGAGGCCACGCTTCTGCGCATGGGCGACGAGGGGCCGGAACAGGTGGCGCTGGCGCCGCTGCTGTCCGGGCGCAAGGTGGTGATCTTCGGCCTGCCGGGGGCCTTTACCGGCACGTGCACCTCGGCCCATCTGCCCAGCTTCATGCGCAACAAGGAGGCGTTCGCGAAAAAAGGCGTCGACGAGATCATCTGCCTGTCCGTGAATGACCCGTTCGTGATGCAGGCTTGGGCAGACTCGACCGGCGCGGACGAGGCGGGGATTATCCTCTTGGGGGATTCCACGGCCGAGTTGACCAAGGCGATGGGCATGGATTTCACCGCCCCGCCCGCCGGGCTGATTGACCGGTCGAAGCGCTACGCGATGCTGGTCGAGGATGGCGTGGTCAAGGTGCTGAATATCGAGGAAAACCCCGGTGTCTGCGAGGCTTCTGCCGGGGAAACCCTGCTCGAACAGGTCTGACATGCATTGTGGGGAAGGGCGCCGTCCATCGCGCCCTTCCCCAAGGCCGATGATCAAAGATTCGGCAAATCCCGCCCCGGAGCCTTGCCGATGCTGCATGGCGGCAATACCGGCCTGTCGATTGTGCAGGTGCAGCATGGGCCTATATCCAATGGTGAAGGCGCAATCCGGCGTCACTCAACCAAAGGAGGCCCCCCATGGCCCAAGCCCTTTTTAGCCAGTCACTGGCCGGTCAATTCGGTCTCAAGGCGCGTTTCCAGAAACTCCGCGATACGCTTGACGCGCATGCCAAGCGCCGCGCTGTCTACAGCCGCACGGTCCGCGAGCTGCACGCGCTCAGCGATCGTGACCTTGCCGATCTTGGCATGCACCGCAGCGAGATCCCGCGCATCGCGCAAGACGCCGCCGAAATGGCCTGACCACGCGGTATCAGCCGGCCAGCGCGTCCATCTTCGTGGCCAGCTTCACGTCCAGTTCGCTCAGGCCACCCACGTCGTGGGTGGTCAGCGTGACCTCCACCGTCTTGTAAACATTCGACCATTCGGGATGGTGGTTCCATTTTTCCGCATGGATCGCGGCCCGGGTCATCCAGCCGAAGGCGTCCACGAAATTGGCAAAGCGATAGGTCTTGGCGATAGCGTCACGCCCGTCGACCATTTCCCAGCCGTTTTGCAGCAGGGGCATCAGCATCTCGTCACGCTGTGCGTCGGAGAGTTTCTCGGTCATTCCTGTTCCTCCACTTGGATTTTTCGGAAAGGTCCATAGTCGGTGAGGATCTCGATTTCCTCCTCGATCGCGGTCCGCTCTGCTTCAAGGTAGCGCGCCACGGCCTCGGAAAAACCGGGGTCACGCAGCCAGTGCAGCGAATGGGTCGGCATCGGCAGGTACCCGCGCGCCAGCTTGTGTTCGCCCTGCGCACCCGCCTCGACGCGCGACTGGCCGCGGGCAATCGCGGCCTCGATCGCTTGATAGTAGCATAATTCGAAATGCAGGCAGGGGTGATGCTCGATACAGCCCCAGTAGCGGCCATAAAGCACGTCGCGCCCGATGAAGTTGAGCGCGCCCGCCACCGGCCGACCGTCGCGCAGCGCCAGCACCATCAGGATGTCGTCGCGCATCGTGTCATGCGCGATATCGAAGAAGGCCCGTGTCAGGTAGGGTGTGCCCCATTTTCGCGCCCCCGTGTCCTGGTAGAAGTGCCAGAAGGCGTCCCAGTGTTCGAGCCGCAGGTCATCGCCCGTCAGCTGCACGATCTCGCCACCGAAGGCATGCGCCTGCGCGCGTTCCTTGCGCAATGTCTTGCGCTTGCGCGAGGACAGGCTGGCGAGGAAATCGTCGAAGCTGTCATACCCCCGGTTTTCCCAGTGAAACTGCTGCGTGACGCGGTGCAGAAGGCCCATCCGTGCACCCTGTTCGGCCTCCGCCTCGGTGCAGAAGGTGACGTGCAGGGATGACAGCCCGTTATCCTCGGCCAGTTGCATGGCCCCTTGCAGCAGGGCGGCGCGGCCTGTCTCTTCCCAACCCGGCCGGGTCAGGAAGCGGCGGCCGGTGGCCGGCGTGAAGGGAACGGCGATCTGCAGCTTGGGGTAGTAGCGCCCGCCGGCCCGTTCATAGGCATGGCCCCAGTTGTGATCGAAGATGTATTCGCCCTGGCTGTGGCCCTTGGCATAAAGCGGGGCGGCGGCAATGGGCTGGCCGCCCGCCCGCGCCAGCAGGTAGCGCGGCTGCCAGCCGGTGCCGGGCCCGACCGACCCGCTGTCTTCCAGCGCGCTCAGGAACCGGTGCGTGGTGAACGGGTCATGCGGCAGGCCGCCATCCGCGGCTTCCGGGCAGGCGCAGGCGTCCCAGTCCCCTGCCGGGATGTCCGACAGGCTGGCGTGGGCGGTCACGTCGATCGGGGTTTCGCCGTCCATAATCGTCCTTCGCGCATGCTGCCATCAACATGGGCCGTTGCACGCGAAGGTCAATCGCGGTCACGAAACGGTGGCGCCGGATCAGCCGATCTGGAAGATCCCCTCGATCTCCACCGCGACGCCAAGCGGCAACGACCCGGCGGACACGGCGGAGCGGCTGTGCTGCCCGGCCTCGCCCAGCGCCTCGACAAGAAAATCGGAGGCGCCGTTCACGACCTTGGGCTGCTCGATGTAATCCGCGGTGGAATTGACGAACCCGGTCAGCTTGACGACCCGAACCAGCCGGTCGAGATCGCCGCCGCAGGCCGCCTTGACCTGTGCCAGCAGGCTGATCGCGCAGGATTTCGCGGCGGCGGCGCCCTCATCGGTGGTCAGGTCAGCCCCCAGCTTGCCGGTGATCAGGCCGCCCGCGTCGCTGGAAATCTGGCCCGAGACATAGACGATGTCGCCTATCACCACGAAGGGCACGTAATTGGCCGCCGGGGCCGGGGCGTCGGGCAGGGTGATGCCCATCTCTGCCAGCCGGGTTTCGTATCCGCTCATCTCAGCACCTCATCGCGCGTGGTTGATCCAGCCGCACCCTATGCAGGGGCGGTGCGCCGTGCAAGCCGTCTGCTCTTTGATTCCCGCGTTCCCGGTGCTACCTGCCGTCCTGACCCGACCCCGGAGACCCCGATGGACCATTTCCTTTACAAAGGCGGCATCCTGCATGCCGAGGATGTGCCGCTGCCGCAGATCGCGGCCAAGGTCGGCACACCCTTCTACATCTATTCCACCGCGACGCTGACCCGGCATTACCAATTGTTCAAGGACGCGCTCGACGGCGTGCCGAACTTGGTGTGCTACGCGATGAAGGCCAATTCCAACCAGGCGGTTCTGAAAACTCTCGCCGGGCTGGGTGCCGGGATGGATGTCGTCTCGGGGGGCGAATATGCGCGGGCCAAGGCGGCGGGCGTGCCGGGGGAGCGGATCGTCTTCGCCGGCGTCGGCAAGACGCGCGCGGACATGCGCGCGGCCTTGGAAGGCGGCATTCGCCAGTTCAATGTTGAGAGCGAGCCCGAGATGCGCGCGTTGTCGGAGGTCGCAACGTCGATGGGCACGACGGCGCCGATCACGATCCGGGTAAACCCGGATGTCGATGCACGCACGCATGAAAAGATCGCCACCGGCAAGTCGGAAAACAAGTTCGGCGTGCCTGTTGCCCGCGCCCGGGAGGTCTATGCCGAGGCCGCCCGCCTGCCCGGGCTGGAGGTTGTCGGCATCGACGTGCATATCGGCAGCCAGCTGGTGGAGCTGGCGCCGTTCGAGCAGGCCTACCTGAAAGTGGCGGAGTTGACCCGCGTGCTGCGCGCCGACGGTCACGATATCCGGCGGCTCGACCTCGGGGGCGGTCTGGGCATTCCCTACACGCGGTCGAACGAGGCGCCGCCGCTGCCCACCGATTACGGCGCGCTGATCAAGCGCTGCGTCGCGGGGCTGGACGTGGAGGTGGAGATCGAGCCGGGCCGCCTGATCGCCGGGAATGCGGGGCTCTTGGTGACCTCGGTCATCTACTTGAAGGAAGGCGAGGGGCGGGATTTCCTGATCGTGGACGCGGCGATGAACGACCTTATCCGGCCATCGATGTATGGTGCCTATCACGACATGGAGCCGGTGGTGCAAGCCGCGCCGGGGGTGGCGCGCCAGCCCTTCGACATCGTCGGGCCGGTCTGCGAAAGCGGTGATACCTTCGCCAAGCAGCGCGACTTGACGCCGATGCGCGCGGGCGACCTGATGGCCTTCCGCTCTGCCGGGGCCTATGGCGCGGTGATGGCGTCGGAATACAACACGAGGCCGCTGATCCCGGAGGTTCTGGTCAAGGGCGATCACGTCGCCGTCATCCGCCCCCGCCCGACATTTGACGAAATGATCAATCGCGATATTGTCCCGGAATGGGTGTGACCCGCGGCAAAACCTCTTCCGCTCGGTGAGCGTCATCGGCAGAATGCCCCACGGGACCCGACCGAACAGGCGAAAGGTCAGATGACCGACAAGACATCCCTTCCGCGACCGACCCTGCAGCGCCTGATCTGGCCGTTGCGCCTGACACGCCTTGGCATTGGGGCGGAGCGGGCCGTGAGGGCCTTCTGGCCGTTCTGGACCATCCTCTTGCTGTCCATCGCTGCGCTGGCCTTCGGGATTGCCGATGCGCTGGTCGCGCCGGCGTTCGCCGGCGTGCTTGGGTTTGCCGGGCTGGCGCTGATCTGGGCCCTCGTGCACGGGCTGCGACGGTTCAGGATCCCGGCGCAGGCCGAGGCGATGGACCGGCTTGACCGGACGATGCCGGGGCGGCCCCTGACCGCGCTGATCGACCACCCCGCGGTCGGCGAAAACGACGCGCAAACGCTGGCCGTCTGGCAGGCACACCGCGCGCGGATGGCGGAGTGCGCCGCCGCCGCCCGCCCGCCGCGTCCGGATTTGCGCCTGCATGACCGCGACCCCTACGCCCTGCGCTTCGTCGCGGCGACGGCCTTTGCCATGGCGCTGCTCTTTGGCACGGTGTGGCGGGTTGCCGATGTCAGCGACGCGGTGGCCGGGGCGCCGCAACTGCCCGGCACTGCCGGGCCAAGCTGGGAAGGCTGGGTCGAGCCGCCGCTTTATACCGGGCTGCCGTCGCTCTACCTCAACGATATCGTGGCCGAGGAATTCGAGGCGCCCGCCGGGTCGCGGATCACCCTGCGGCTTTATGGTGACCCCGGCGACATCGCGATCAGCCACAGCCTGACGGGGGAAAGCGCACCGGAAGACCCTGACAGCCTGTCGCGCCAGATCGTGCTGGAACAATCGGGCGATCTGGAAATCAACGGTGGCGAGACGCGGGCCTGGTCGATCGCGATGCTGCCCGACCGTGCGCCGGCCGTCGATCTGGCCGAGCCGGTCACGGGCGTGCCGCCGGGATCGGTCAGCCTGACCTACGCGGCCGAGGACGATTACGGCGTGCGCGGCGGGCAGGCTGTGGTGACTCTGAACGCCGACGCCGCTGACCGCCGCTACGGCCTTGCCGTGCCGCCCGAACCGCGCGAGCCGCTGGTGCTGGACCTGCCGTTGCCGTATACGGGCGACCGCGACGATTTTACCGAGGTGCTGGTCGAGGATCTGTCGCAGCATCCCTTCGCCAACCTTCCGGTGCGGCTGGATCTGAGCGTCGAGGACGATGCCGGCCAGACCGGGCGAACCAGCCTGGAGATCGACCGCCTGCCGGGGCGGCGGTTCTTCAACCCGGTTGCCAACGCGCTGATCGAGATGCGCCGCGACCTTATGTGGTCGCGCGAGAATACCGCGCGCACGGCGCAGCTCCTGCGCGCGATCACCCACCGCCCCGGGGAAAGTTTCGACAACGAAGAGGCCTACCGGCAGGTGCGCGGCGCGATCCGGCGGCTGGAGGCGGCGGTGGATGACGTGTCCACCGAAACGCGGGACGAGGTCGCCGAAATCCTGTGGGAGGCCGCGATCACGCTGGAGGAGGGTGACCTGTCAAGCGCGCTGGAACGGCTGCGCCGGGCACAGGACCGTCTGGCCGAGGCGATGCGGCAGGGCGCCAGCGACGCCGAGATCGAGCGGCTGATGCAGCAACTGCGCGAGGCGATGCAGGATTACATGCAACAGCTTGCCGACCAGTCGGAGCCGGGCGACGGCACCGACGAGCCTGACAATCAAGGCGAGTCCATGGAAATGACCATGAACGACCTTGAGGAGATGATGCGCCGCATCGAGGAATTGATGCAGGAAGGCCGCATGGCCGAGGCGCAGGAAATGCTAGATGCGCTGCGCCAGATGATGGAAAACATGCAGATCACGCAAGGTGGCAACGATCCCAACGGCCCGCGCACCCCGGGGCAGGAGGCGATGGAAGGCTTGCAGGATACACTGCGCGACCAGCAGGGACTGGCCGACCGCGCTTTCCGCGACCTGCAGGAGCGGATGAACCCGAACGCCCCGCGCCCCGAGCAGCCCGATCAGGACGGTGATCAGCAGGGCGACGGCGAGGGCGGGGAGAATGACGAGGGCAGCCTTGCCGACCGTCAGCGCCAGTTGCGCGAACAATTGCGCGAACAGGCCCAGAACCTTCCCGGGCGCGGCACGGCGGGCAGCGAGGAAACGATGCAGCGGCTGGAGGAAGCCGGGCGCGCCATGCGTGAGGCGATCGAGGAATTGGACAGCGGCGATCTGGCCGAGGCGCTCGACAGCCAGTCACAGGCGATGGAGGCGCTGCGCGAGGGCATGGAATCCTTGGGGCGCGAGCTTGCCGGCGACGAGGAAGGTGAAGACCCCGGGCAAGGACAGGCGGAGGGCAACATGCAGGCCGAACGCCCGTTGCAGGACCCGCTTGGCCGGCAGGCCGGCAATTCCGGTGCGCTCGGCTCGGAGGAAAACTTTGAACGGCGCGAAGAGGCGTTCCGCCGGTCGCGCGAATTGCTCGATGAAATCCGCCGCCGCTCTGCTGAACAGGACCGCCCGGAGGTGGAGCTTGAGTATCTGCGGCGGCTGCTCGACCGCTTCGCCGCGTCCGAGTAGGCCGCGGCGCGGGGAACGTCCCGGCGGGGTGCACCGGCGTGACGCGTCAGGCGCCGCGCCCCGGGTCCGCCTCGGCCGCGCCAGACGGCCCGGTTGCCCAATCGCTGGCCCGTTGGCCAAGCTTGCGGAACTTGTTGGACACGGAGTCGAGCTTGGCCACCCAGTCGGGGTTCGGTGTCTGCCCCTCGATCAGCTTGAAATAGGCCTGCAACAGGCAGGCGACGGCGAAGGGTTCGATCACCGCGGCCTTCACCGCCCATGCAAACAGGATCGCGAAGACGAACCCACCCGCCGACCACGCGCCGGGAATGGCGTAGACCACCGCCGCCGCCGGTGCCAGCATGACAAGGAAGACGAGGAAGGCGAGGATATAGCTCACCAGCGCGATCACGGCGGCATTGACCAGAAGCGGGCGCGCGTTCTGGCCATAAAGCACCAGCGCGTCGCGGCTGTCCGACCACGGGTTCTGTGAGTTGTTGCGGATCAGGTAGGCAAGGATCACCTCGTCAATAAGCCCGACGGCCACTTTCAGGAAGGCGCGCATGACGCGCATCAGCCCGTCAAGGGCCGGGATCGGCAGGAGCGAGGCCAACCCCTCGACCAGCCCGGTAATGGCGCGCAGCACCCCGCGGACGAGTTGATCCAGACCGAAGAGCACGTTGGCCTGACCGAAGCGTTCCTTGACGACCGCTTGGGCGTGAGCGATCTGACCGCGCCCCTCGGGCAGGTCGCGCCCGTCGAGATATTCGACCATCACCGCGATATGGCCGGCCTTGACCATGTAGAGGATGTATTCGCGCAGGAAATAGAGCACGGCGGCGGTTGCCCCGAAGCCGATGCCTCCGCCCCAGAAGGTGGCCCCGGCGCGAAACTCGGCATCGCCGAAAGCGCCGATGCCCCAGCCGATCCCGGCGCCAATGCCGGTGACCAGTACATAAGCGACCGCGATGCCGAAATAGACCAGCATGCGAAAGACGAGAAACGGCGCCGTGCGGCGCATCAGCGTCATGGAAGTACCAAAGGAGAAATTTGTCATGCCTTGAATCCTGCCTGATTGAAAACAAAGGATATTTTGCACGAATACGCCTGGTGTGCAACCGTGGGCTTCTTCATTTCCAACGCCATCAACCTGCGCGGGCGGGCGGCTACATCCCGGTCATCGCGGCCAGTTCGGCGACAAGGAACTGCACCGCGTCGTCGAGCCGGAAGCGCAGATCGTTGACCTGCGCCGCGTAAGTGCTCAGCACCGGTTCGGCCTGCGGCAGCGCTGCGCTGATCTCAGGCGCATAGGCATAGGCCCCGATGGCCGTCGCCGCGAGGAACACCATCAGGAAGAAGCCAAGCCGGAACCCCCGCTTGCGGCGTGGGCGCCGGTCCATGGAGTCGATATCGGAGGTTGCGGCATCTCCCGCATCCCGGTCTGTGGTGGCCCGCAAGGTGGAATTGATTTCCTCGATATCCGGGAACAATTCGCGCCCGCCATGGCGCTGCGCGGCGTCGGGCGCCTGATCCTCCGCCACCATCTGGCGGATCGCGTCCGCTTCGGTGTCGCTGTCTTGCGGCGGCTCGGGGGCCGGATCGGGGGCGGATGCCGCCGCCGATGCAGAATCGAGCGCCATTTCCTCCTGTTCCTCGACCGGTGCGGCGGCGCGGCGCAATTGCTCTTCGCGTTCCCGCTCTTCGCGCAGGATATCGCGCAGTTCGGGGTCGAGATCGCGCCGGGGGGCGGGCTGCGCGGTGGCACCGGGCGCCCCGGGCTCTTCCACGCGGGCGCGGTTGCCGGGCTGGAACCATGTTGTGCTGCAATTGGAACATTGCACGTCGCGGCCTTCGGGCGGCACGAGGGTGTCGTCAACCTCGTACCGGGCGCTGCAATTCGGACATGTCAGGCGCATAGGGTTCCCCGCTTGGCCGCTGGTGCAGCGGTCGCTTTGCCATCGGCGTTAGACAGAGTCTAGCAACGCCCCCCCGCCTTTCCAAGTCATTGCATGGGCTGGCGATTGCAAGACGCCCGCGGGTGAGGCATGACGGACGCAGGCGATACGGGACGGAGCAGGCCGGTGATCGAGCTGAAAGAGGCCGCCTACGGATACGGGGGCGGGCCGCTGTTGTCGGACATGACCCTGCGGCTGGCGCCGGGGTCGTTCCATTTTCTGACCGGGCCCTCGGGCGCCGGCAAGACAACGTTCCTCAAGCTCTGCTATGCCGACCTGCGCGCCACCGGCGGCAGCGTCACCATCTTCGGACAGGAGAGCGCCGAGATGAGCCGTGATGAAATCGCCCGAACCCGGCAGCGCATGGGGGTGGTGCATCAGGATTGCGAATTCCTCGACCATCTGTCGCTGAAGGAAAACATCGCCCTGCCACTGACCGTGACGGGGCGGGGCGGGCAAGCGCAGGAGGCGAACCTTTCGGACCTGATGGGCTGGGTCGGGCTGTCGGCGCGGGCCGGGGCCTTGCCGCCGGAATTGTCTGGCGGCGAGCGGCAGCGCGCGGCGCTCGCCCGGGCCGTCATCACCGACCCCGACGTGATCCTTGCCGATGAGCCCACCGGCAATATCGACTGGGAGATGTCGCTGCGTCTGCTGCAATTGCTGGTCGAGTTGAACCGCATGGGCAAGACGGTGCTGGTCGCCACCCATGACCTTGCCCTGATCCGCGCCGCCAAGGCGCAGGTCTCGGCGCGGGTGCTGCGCATCGCGGGCGGGCGGCTGCAATTGGCGGGGGCGGAACTGTGAGCGGGCTGGGAAACATCCTCGACGCGATGAAGGGCGACGCGCAGGCCGACCGGGTGGTGCCACGGCGCGGGCATTCGGTGCGGCTGACGCTTTTCACGTCGGCCGCTATGGCGTTTCTGGCGGTCTTCGCGCTGGCGCTGTCGATGGCCTCGGGCCGTCTGGCCGATCGCTGGTCAGAGGCGTTGGCGCGGAGTTCCACGATCCGCATCTCGGCCCCGGCGGCGCAGATGGAGGAACAGGTCTGGGCGGTGCTGGAAGTGTTGCAGCAAACCCCCGGCGTCGCCTCCGCCCGCGCGTTGAACGAGGAGGAGCAGCGCGCCCTGCTGGAACCGTGGTTCGGCCCCGACCTGCCGCTGGAGGATCTGCCGGTGCCGCGCCTTGTCGAGGTGATCGAAACGGCGGATGGCTATGACCCCGACGGGCTGCGCCTGCGGCTGGCGGCGGAGGCACCGGGCGCAGTGCTGGACGATCACACCCGCTGGCGCCGGCCGCTGGTGCAGGCGGCGGAGCGGCTGCGCGCGCTTGGCTGGCTGTCGCTGGCGCTGATCCTCGGGTCGGTCGCGGCGATGATCACGCTGGCCGCGCAATCGGCGTTGGCGGCCAATGTCAGGGTGATCCGGGTGCTGCGCCTTGTGGGCGCGCGCGACCATTACATCGCGCGGGCCTTCGTGCGGCGCTTTACCCTGCGCGCGCTTTCGGGGGCGGCCGTGGGCACGGGGCTGGGTATGGTGGCCATCGCGCTTCTGCCAAGCGCGCAGCAGGAGGGCGGCTTCCTGACCGGGCTGGGCTTTTCCGGGGCGCATTGGCTGGTGCCGCTGGCGGTGCCGCCCTTGGCCGCGATCACCGCCTTCTGGGCAACCCGCACCGCCGCCTTCAAGACGCTGAGGAGCCTGCCATGATCCAGTGGATCCGGTCCCTGATCTTCATCGGCCAGATGTATGTGGCGATGCTGGTTCTGGCGATTGTCTTTACGCCTTGGGCCATCGTGCAACGGCGCGGCGCCTTCGTCGCCGTGCACACCTATTGCCGCTGGGTGCGCTGGACGGCGGGCTGGATGGTCGGGCTGAAGTCCGAAGTGCGTGGCACGCCACCGACGGGCGAGGTGTTGATCGCCGCCAAGCATCAAAGCTTTTTCGACATCATCCTTATCGTCTCGGTCGTGCCGCGACCCAAGTTCATCATGAAATCGATCCTGCGGTTTGCCCCGATCCTTGGTTGGTACGCGCTTCGCATCGGCTGCGTTCCGGTCGACCGGGGCAAGCGGGCGCAGGCGATCCAGCAGATGATCGACGGGGTGAAATCGGGCGCGCAGGAGCCGGGGCAGCTGATCATCTACCCGCAAGGCACCCGCGTCGCGCCGGGGGCACATTTGCCCTACAAGATCGGGCCGGGCATACTTTACGAGCAGACGGGGCAGGCTTGCGTGCCCGCCGCGACCAATGTGGGCGTGTTCTGGCCGCGCCACGGGATCCTGCGCAAGCCCGGGCTGGCGGTGGTGGAGTTTCTGCCGGCGATCGAACCCGGCAAGCCGAAAAAGGCGTTCATGGCCGAGTTGGAGGACGTCGTCGAAGCCAATTCCAACCGGTTGATGGCCGAGGCGGGGTTCGACGTGGATCAGCCGGGCCGAACCTGATCGCGCCGGGGGATCGGGGCGATTGCGCCGAGGCCGCTGACGGTGCCGGCGGCGACCTTCGCGGCGAGTTGCCCCGCCTGCACGACATCGCCCGACTCGATGTAGTAGGCAAGGAACGCCCCGGCAAAACTGTCACCCGCGCCGGTGGAGTCGACCGGCGTCGCGGCGTCGGGCGGAATGCTGTGGCGCGCCTCGGGGGTCGCGATCATCACGCCCCTTGCCCCGCGTTTCAGCGCCACGATCCGCGCCCCAAAGGCAAGGTAGTGGTCGAGGATGGCGTCGGGATCGGTCAGGCTGGTCAGCTTTTCCGCCTCGTCGTCGGAGGGAAAGACGATATCGGCCAGCGGCAGGATGTCCGCCGCTGCCGCCTTCGCTTCCTCCAGCGACCACAGGTTGAGCCGAAGGTTAATGTCGAAGGAAACGAGCGTGCCGCCTGCGCGCGCGATTTCCGCAGCGCGCCGCACGGCCGCCCGCATGGTGGGGCTGATCGCCTGCGACAGACCGGATGAATGCAGGACCTTTGCCTGCGCGATTGTCGTCTCGGGCAGATCGGTGGGGCCGTAAAGGCTTGCCGCCGACCCGCGCCTTGCATAGCTGAAGTGGCGGCCCGAGGCGTGGGGCTGGACGAAATATGCGCCAGTGGGGTCGCCGGGGCGCGTCAGGACATGGGCGTCCGACACAGCCTCGCGCCGCCACAAATCGCGCAAGGCCTGTCCGAACAGGTCATCGCCCACGGCCGAGAGATAGCCGACCGAGGCCCCCTGCCGCGCCGCCGCGATGGCGGTGTTCGAGGTGTCGCCGCCGAACCCCTGTTCGTAGAGCACCCGGTTGCCGTCATCCGGTTGCCGCATGAATTCTATCAAGGCCTCGCCGAGGGTAAGAATATCCGGTGTCATGCCTGTTCCCCTTCGTGGTCGTCCAGCTGGACCGCCTGCCCGGTCAGCGCCGATTCCTGTGCGGCGAGCCCGATGCGCACCGCCCAGGCCCCGTCCGAGAGCGACACGTCGGGCCGCCCGCCATCGCGCACCGCGTGGGCGAAATGACGGTGCTGGTAGAAGGTGGCGCCGTTGTGGTCGCCCGCCTCCAGCAGGTCGGGATCGACGGGAATGTCAAGCTCCCGCGGACCCTTTGGGGCACGCGGGCTGACGATCAGCTTGGGCACCGGTGGCGCGCCCAGATGTGCCGGCCAGAAGCGCCCGGGGCCGGGCACCAGCGCCTCGATCTTGCCCATCGGGCCGACGGCGGTGATCTCCTCCTGGTAGCGGCTGCCTTCGGCGAACATGCACAGTTCCAGCATCGCGCGCGCGCCGGAGGCGAAATCGACGATGACAAAAGCGTTGTCCCAGATATCCGGCACCTTTCCATCATAGCGCTCTTCAAGGTGGTTCACCGCTTGATTTCCGGAGGCCATCACGCGCACCGGGTCCGATTGCAGCAGCAACCGCATCAGGTCGAAGAAATGGCAGCATTTCTCGACCAGTGTTCCGCCCGTTTGCGCGTTGAAGCGGTTCCAGTCGCCGACCTTTTCGAGGAAGGGAAAACGGTGCTCGCGGATGGTCAGCATGCGGATGCCGCCCGTGGCCTTGCCGGCCTTGTCCAGCAGCGCGGCGATCGGCGGCATGTAACGGTATTCCATCGCGACCCAGATCAGGTGCGGGTAGCGCGCGGCCAGGGCATCCAGCCGCGCGGCATCGGCCGGGTCGGTGTAGAGCGGCTTTTCGACGATGATCGGCAGGGGCCGGGTGCGGGCGACCTCTTCCAACTGGTCCACATGCAGGTGGTTGGGCGAGGCGATCAGGACGGCGTTGACCTCTTCCATCGCCAGCAGGCCGGCAATTTCATCTGCGAAGGCCAGCCCCGGCACCAGCCGGGTGGCGGCGGCGCGCATGGCCGGGTCGGGCTCCACCGCCGCGACGACCTGTGCGTCGTCCACCAGCGCGATGTTGCGAATGTGTTCCTGGCCCATCATGCCGCAGCCGATGATGCCGTATCGAAGGGGGGTCATGGATTACCTCATGCGGGCGACGTAGCGCGCCACGTTGCTGTCGAACCAGTTGCGCGAAACCTCGGCGATGCTGCCGTCACGCGCGCGGCTTTGGCGTTCCACCAGGCCGCAGGGCGCGCCGGGGGGCTGGCCAAACTCCGGCGGCGCCCAGCCGGGGCAGGGGGAAAGACCGACCTGATCCTCGTAGCCGGTGATCCACAGGCCGAGTACCTCGCGGTAGTAGAGATACAGCGAGTCCGACAGGTCCGCTGCGACGATCGTCTCCGCGTGGCCGGCGTCGAGCCAGATCTCCTCCACCGCCGCGGGCTGCGCGCCAAGGAATCGCAGGCGGCGAATCCGGTGCGCGTCGATTGATGCACCGAAACAGGGCAGGTCAGCGGGTTTCTGCATCCGCGCCACGTCCAGCACTCGTGCCGTGGGCAGGCCGCCCCCGGCCACCAGTTCCAGCCGAAAGAAGGCATAGATGCCCTCCGGCGTTGCCTTGGACCTTATATAATTTCCAGACCCTTGTCGCCGGTCCAGCAGCCCATGACTTTCCAGTTCCGACAGCGCCTTTCGCAGCGTGCCGACAGAGATGTCGAGCGATTTCGCCATATCGCGCTCCGGCGGCAGGCGGGCACCATCGACAAGCCGCCCCGCCGCGATATCGCGGATCAGCATTTCGCTGATTTGCAGGTAGAGCGGCAGCGCGCCGCCTTGCTGGCTGGGGGGCATCGGGGCCTCGGAAAGGTAAATTGATACATTATTGATCTACTGATCGGCGGATGCTACGCAAGGGGGAAATGACGCATCCGGGAGGAATCTTTTCATGACGGTGGTCCCCATCACCTCGCCCGATCTCGACGCGGCGGAGGTCTCTTGGTTCGCGGCGCTCTGTTCCGATGACTACCAGTTCCTCGGTGTGCCGGACGGCGACCTGCGGTCAAGCTGGGATCACTGCTCCGGCATCCTGCGGGAGGCGGAAAAGCAGGGGTTTCGCAACATCCTCTGCCCGTCCTCCTACCAGGTCGGGCAGGATGTGCTCAGCTTCGTGGCCGGCAACGCGCCGCTCACCGAGAAGATCAACATGCTGGCCGCCGTGCGCTGCGGCGAGATGCAGCCGATCATGCTGGCGCGCACCATCGCAACGCTCGATCACATGCTGAAGGGGCGGTTGACGGTCAACATCATCAGTTCCGACTTCCCCGGCGAGGTGGCCGAGAGCGCCCATCGCTACCAACGCTCGCGCGAGGTGGTGGAGATCCTGAAACAGGCGTGGACGCAGGACGAGATCAATTACAAGGGCGAGGTCTACGATTTCGAGGGGCTGACGACCGACCCCGCCAAACCCTACCAGACCGGCGGGCCGCTGCTCTACTTCGGGGGCTATTCCCCTGCCGCGCTGGAGCTTTGCGGCCAGCATTGCGACGTTTACCTCATGTGGCCCGAACCCCAGGAGCAACTGGCCGAGCGGATGAAGGCGGTGAACGCGGTGGCCGAACGCTACGGCCGGACGCTGGATTACGGGCTGCGGGTGCACATGATCGTGCGCGACACCGAGGCCGAGGCCCGCGAATATGCCGACTACATCGTCAGCAAGCTGGATGATGAATATGGCAAGCTGATCCGCGACCGGGCGCATGACAGCATTTCCCTTGGGGTCGCGCATCAGGCCAAGGCGCGCGAATTGGCCGACACGTTCGGCTATGTGGAGCCCAACCTGTGGACCGGCGTGGGCCGGGCGCGATCGGGCTGCGGCGCGGCGCTTGTCGGGTCGGTCGATCAGGTTATGTCCAAGATCGAGGCATATCAGAAGATGGGCATGCGGGCCTTCATCTTCTCCGGCTATCCGCACCTGGATGAGTGCCGGATCTTCGGCGAAAAGGTGATGCCGCATCTGAAAACCTGCTCGCTGCCGCAGGAATATGGCCGCGTGCCAAGTGAAACACCGATGACGCCACTTGGCGCGGGAGAGCGTAAATGACCAAACGACTGAACCTGTCCGGCCAGCTGGAGATCAGCCGCCTCGTCTATGGAATGTGGCGCGTGGCCGACGATTCCGACACCTCGCCCGCCCATGTGCAGGCCAAGATCGAGGCATGCCTCGACCAGGGGATCACCACCATCGACCAGGCCGACATCTACGGCGATTACGGGGCCGAGGCGGTGATGGGCGCGGCGCTGAAGGCGGCGCCGGGGCTGCGCGACAGACTGGAGATCGTGACCAAGTGCGATATCATCGCCCCGATCGGCAAGTATTCGGAGCGCCGGGTGAAGTATTACGACACCTCGGCGGCGCATGTCACCGCCGCGGTCGAGGCCTCGCTGGCCAACATGGCCACCGACCGGATCGACCTGCTGCTGATCCACCGGCCCGATCCGCTGATGGACCACCATGACACCGGCGCGGCACTGGATGCGCTGGTCGCTTCGGGCAAGGTGCGCGCCGTGGGCGTGTCGAACTTCAAGCTCAACGACTGGACGCTGCTGCAATCGGCGATGAAAACGCCGCTTTGCACCAACCAGGTGGAGGCGAGCGTTCTGCATTCCGCGCCCTTCATCGACGGCGATATCGCGTGGATGCAGGAACGCGGGATTCACCCGATGGCGTGGTCGCCGCTTGGCGGGGGGAGCCTGTTCGGGGCCGAGGGGGCCAAGGTGCGCGCGGTGCTGGAACGTGTCGGGGCGGAGCAGGGCGTTGACACCACCGCCGTGGCGGTCGCGTGGCTGCTGGCCCACCCGGTTGGTATCGCACCGGTCATGGGCACCAACAACCTGGACCGTATCCGGGCGATCTCCGACGCCGAAAGGGTGCAGATCGACCGAGAGACATGGTTCGAAATCCTGACTGCCGCAAGGGGGCAAGAGGTCCCATGACCCTGCAGGACGGCATGCAGCATTTCCACCCCGGCCCCGATATGGGACGCGAGCTGCGTGATGCCCTTGGCCAGTTCGGAACCGGCGTGACCATCGTCAGCACCATGGCACAGGATGGCCCGGTGGGCGTGACGGCCAACAGCTTTACCTCCGTTTCGCTCGACCCGCCGCTGGTGCTTTGGTCGATCGCCCGAACATCGCGCCGCTACCCGGCCTTTGCCGAAGCCGAGCACATGGCAATCCATGTTCTGGCCGAACACCAGGCGCCGCTGTGCCGCGCCTTCGCTGCCGCGCCGGATGCCTTCGACGCGGCCGACTGGCGCACGGGCGATCACGGCGCGCCGCTGATCGACGGCTGCCTTGCCCGGTTCGAATGTGAACGCTACGCGGAATACGACGGCGGCGACCACGCGATTCTTGTCGCGCGGGTGCTGAAAGCCTCGGTGCGGCCGGGGCCGCCGCTTCTGTTCTGCGGCGGGCAGTTCGGCCAGTTCGCGGTGGCGGGCTAGGGCATGGACCGGCGCGCGCGGCTTTCGCGGTTGCTTGGCCCGGGGTTTCCCGGCACGGGCTTCGCAGATGCCACGCGGCTGGCCACCGCCGACTGCCATGGCTGGGTGCTGGAGGACCTGCGCTTTGCCAGTGCCGTCGACGAGGCGATTCCGGCCTATTTCCTGCGCCCGCCCGAGGGCGCGGCGCCGGTGCCGGCGGTGGTCTACTGCCACGCCCATGGCAACCGCTATCACATGGGCCGTGACGAGTTGCTGGCCGGGCGTCCCGCCCTGCAAGGCGCCTACGCGGCTGACCTGGTCGCAGCGGGAATTGCCGCGCTGTGTATCGAGATGCCCTGTTTCGGCGCCCGCGCCGCGCCCGATGAATCCACCCGCGCCAAGGCGGCGTTGTGGCGCGGCGAGACGTTGTTCGGGCAAATGCTGGCCGAGCAACGCGCGGGCGTGGACTTCCTTGCCGATCACCCGTCGGTTCGGGCCGATCGCATCGGCGCGGTCGGCTTTTCCATGGGCAGCACGCTGGCCTTCTGGCTCGCGGCGCTGGAGCCGCGCATCCGGGCGGCCTCGGCGCTGGGTTCGCTGGCCGATCTGGAAACGCTGGTCGATCTGGGCGCGCATGACGGGCACGGGATCTACATGACGGTTCCGGGGCTTCTGCCGGTGGCGCGCACCGGGCAGATCGCCGGGCTGGTCGCACCGCGTGCCTTGCAGGTCGGGGTGGGTTTGCGCGACGGCGCAACGCCCGAGGCGGCGGTCAACGTGGCGCGGGCCGATCTGGAGGCGGCTTATGCGGCGGGCGGCAGGCTGGAGGTCATCGTCGACGCCGGGGCCGGCCATGAGGAAACCCCCATGATGCGCGCGGCGGTTCTCCAGTTCCTGTCGGAGGAGCTTGGGCCGGCAAGGTGAGTCAGGAACTGGACGGCCGGCCTCGCATCGGGCAACGCGGCAGCCCGTTTGGCGACATTTTACCCTGCCAGCCGGTCCACATCCGCCGCCAGAGAGTCCAGCCATCCCGGCGCAATATCGCGCAGGCCGATCAGCGCCGCCAGATCGGCGCACAGCGCGCGCGTTCCGTCGGCCTTTGCGACCAACCCCGCGATGCGATCCGCGTTCGGATCGTTGAGCTGCGCGCCCCGGTCCTGCGCACACAGCACGAAGGCGATCCACGCCGCGATGGCGCGCTGCGCTTGTGAGGTGACGCCCGCCGAAGTGATCAGCGGCACGATCCGTTCGGGCAGTTTCAGGCTGCCGTCGCCGGCGATCTGGGCCAACTCGTGGCGCATCTCGGCGACGCCGAACCGCCGGGTCAGCGCATCGCGGTAGGCCGGCGTCGTCGGCAGGACCGCCTCTGGCAAGGTCGCCTGCGCCTCGTCCCAGAGCCGTTCCACCCCGGCGCGCAGGTCAGGGTCGGCAATGGCCTCGTGCACGTAGCGGTGTCCGGCCAGCAGCCCGGCATAGGCAAGGTAGGAATGCGCGGCGTTCAGCAGCCGCAGCTTGCGCATCTCGAACGGGGCGACATCGGGCACGATTTCCACCCCCGCGCGCTCCCATGCCGGGCGGGGACCGGCGAAATCATCCGCGATCACCCATTCGGAGAACGCCTCGGTCAGCACCGGGGCGGCGTCCTCGGCGCCGCTCGCCGCCGCGATCTCGGCGCGGATGGCATCGGTCGTCGCGGGCGTGATACGGTCCACCATCGTGTCGGGAAAGCGGGTTCCGGTGGGCAGGGTCAGGCCGGCCGCGCACGCGAAATCCGAAACCGCCGCGCGCAGCTTGTGCCCGTTGCCCGAAACGTTGTCGCAGCTGATTACCGTCACCGGGGCCTCGCGCGCGGCCAGCCCGTGGGCCAGCAGGCCGATGGCGCTGCGCGGCCCCTGCGCCAGATCCGAGGCGATCGCCGGGTGATCGGGGTCGAGCCGCCCGTCGGACCCGAGGCAATAGCCCTTCTCGGTCACAGTCAGGGTGACGATCTGCACGTCCGGCTCGGAAATTGCCGCGATGACCCCCTGCGGGTCCTCGCGCGCCAGCAGCATCCGGTCATGCAGCGCGATCCGCTCCACCGTCAGGCCGTCCGGGCCGCGAATGCCGAGGTGGTAGGCCCCGTTTTGCGTGCTCAACGTCGCGAAAAGCACGGCGTTGCCCATCACCACGCCGGTGATGCGCCAGTCACCGCCGGCATGCGCCGTGTGCCATGCCTGATGCGCGCGGTGGAAATTGCCGAGGCCAAGGTGAAGTATGCGGGGCATGTCGCGGCCTCAAAGGCGGTAGGTTTCAAGGGCGAGGTCACGGGCGAGGAAGGGCGCCAGTCGCGCGGCATCGGCACGATCCAGCACGCCGCGGTCGACCTGATCGGCCAGATGCAACGCGACAGCGCGGCGCCATGTGTCGTGGCGCGCCGGGATCGACAGGAAGGCGCGCGTGTCGTCGTTGAACCCGGCAAGGTTGCGGTAGCCCGCCGTTTCCACCACTCGGTCGAAATAGCGGCGAATGCCGTTCAGGCTGTCATGAAACCACCATGGCGGGCCGATTCGCAGGCAGGGCCAGTGCCCGGCCATCGGCGCCAGTTCGCGGGCATAGGTGCTTTCGTCCAGCGTGAAGAGGATCAGCCGCAGTCGCGGGTCGTTGCCCACCCGGTTCAGCAGCGCGGACAGCCCGCCGACCCAGTCCACCGCCGCCGGGATATCGGCGCCCTTGTCCGGCCCGTGGCTGGCGAAAAGCGGCGCGTTGGTGTTGCGCCGGCTACCCGCATGGATCTGCATGACCATGCCATCCTCGGCGGCCATCTGCGCCATCTCGGTCAGCATGTGGCCGTAATAGGTGCGCGCCTCTTCCGGCGTCAGCGTGCCCTGTCCCGCGCGGGAATGCAGCGCTTCGATCCGGTCGCGGTCCAGCCACGCGGTGGCAAGGTCCGGGACGTCGTGGTCGGTGGCCGTGGCCCCCATGGCGCGGAAGGCGGCCCGCCGGTCGCGCAGGGCATCGAGGAAGTCGGGCAGCCGCGCCACGTCGCGCCCCGTCACAAGCGCCAGCCGGTCAAGCGCCGCCCGATGGCCGGCGCGGGCCGGGTTCAACAGGTCATCGGGCCGGAAGGTCGGGACGATCCGCCCGGACCAGCCCGAGGCGGCGATCGCGGCATGGTCGTCCAAGGGGTCAGTGGCCGCATCCGTGGTGGCCAGCGCCTCGATCCCGAACCGTTCGAATAGTGCGCGGGGGCGAAAGTCCGGCGTGGCCAGCCGCGCCGATATCGCGTCGTAGACCGCATCGGCCGTGTCGGGGGTCAGCGGCACTTCTACCCCCAGCGTGTTGACGAGGGTGTATTCCATCCATTGGCGGCTCGGCGAACCGAGAAAAGCGTCCCAATGCCGCGCGAAAAGGCGGAAGACATCGCGCGGGTCGCGCCCCTCGCCGCCCGGCCCGATGCCGAGTTCTGACAGCGCGACGCCTTGCGAATAGAGCATGCGGAACAGGTAGTGGTCCGGCTGGATCAGCAGCGCCGCCGGGTTGGGAAAGGCCTTGTCCTGTGCCCACCATTGCGGGTCGCAATGGCCGTGCGGGGAGACGATGGGCAGGTCAGCGATGGGCTCATGGAGGGCCCGCGCCGCGGGCGGCAGTGTGGCGACGGTGGACATGTCCTATCCTTCCGGGTCGTCGAAAAAATCGCGGTTTGCCTCGATCAGGTCCGACAGGGTCGCCAGAACCCGGCGCAGGTGTCGCCGCATCCGGTCCAGCGCCTGCCCGGTAAAGCCATTGCGGATCGACGCGAGGATGCCCTCGTGTTCCGCCAGAAGCCGCGCCATGTGGTCGGCATCGTCCAGCGACAGGACCCTCAGCCGGTCCAGCGCTGCCTTTTCCCGCAGGAGAAGCCCGCCGATCCGCTCGAACCCGGTCGCCTCGGCCAGAAGGGCATGGAACCGGTCGTCGAGTTGCTGGAAATCCAGCTTCCGGCCCGCCTCGACGGCGACGCGTTGGCGCGTGATCACGTCTTCCAGCGCCAGCCGGGAGGAATCGGGCAGCCCGCTCGTGCACAACCGTTCGACCACCGCGACCTCCAGCGCCTCTCGCAGGAACTGGGCGCCGCGGATCTGGTGGTCGGACAGCTTGGACACATAGGTGCCTCGGCTGGGCCATGTCAGGAGCAACCCGTCGTCGCGCAATTGCGCGAACGCCTCACGCACAGGCGTGCGGCTGGCGCCGAAGACCTGCCCCACCTCCTTTTCCGAGAGCATTGCGCCGGGCGCAATCTGCATGTTGAGAATCGCGGTTTTCAATGCCGACGCGATCTGCTCCGCCGCCGGGCGCGACAGGTCAAGAGGCGCCACCGGTAGCGACGAGACGTCTATGACAGCCGATTTGCGGTTCACGATCGCGCTCCTTTCCCGGTCGCTGTTCGTTTAGCCAGTATACCGGTATCCAAAAGAGTTGACAACCGGTATACCGGTATGGCTCAGTGAAGAGCAAGACAGGGAGGGCTGACGAAACATGAACGATGTGCAGTCGAAACGCGCGGTCCTGATCGGGGCGGGCATGGTGGCCCGGACCCATGTTGCGGCATGCGCCGATGCCGCCGGCGTCACGCTTCACGGTGTGCAGGCGCGTGGGGTCGAAAAGGCCCGGGCGCTTGCGGGCAAGGCCGAGGCGCTGACGGGCAGCCCGGTGCATGTTTATGACAGCCTCGATGAAGTTGCCGCTGACGGCGACGTGGATTTCGCCATCGTCCTGACACCGCCCGATGCGCGGGCGGGGATCATTCGCCCGCTGGCCGAGGCGGGAAAGCACATCCTTCTGGAAAAGCCCATGGGCCGCAACGGCGACGAGGCACGCGCGGTGGCGCGCCTGTGCCGTGAGGCCGGGGTCATGCTTGGCGTGGTGTTCCAGCACCGGATGCGCGCGGCTTCCCGCAAGGCGGCGGAGATGATTGCCAAGGGCGACCTCGGCGCGCTCGGGCTGGTGGAAATCACGGTGCCCTGGTGGCGCGACCAAGCCTACTACGATGAACCCGGCCGCGGCACCTATGCGCGCGACGGTGGCGGGGTGCTGATAAGTCAGGCGATCCACACGATCGACCTCGCTCTCAGCCTCGCCGGGCCGGTCAGGTCGGTGCGCGCCATGGCGACCACGACCCGGTTTCACGACATGGAGGCAGAAGATTTCGTCACCGCCGGTCTGGATTTCTCGGACGGCGCGGCGGGTTCCCTCGTGGCCAGCACGGCCAGCTTCCCCGGCGGCCCGGAGACGATCACCCTGCATTTCGTCAAGGCCAGTCTGCGGCTCGCCTCGGGCCAGTTGCAGGTCGAGTGGCGCGACGGGAAAAGCGAGACCTTCGGGGCCGCGGGCGGCACCGGTGGCGGGGCCGATCCCATGGCCTTCACCCACGAATGGCACCAGTCGGTGATCGAGGATTTCGCCGCTGCCCTGACCGAAGACCGTGAGCCGACCATAACCGGGGCGGCCGCGCTGGCTGCCCACGACCTGATCGATGCGATCACCACCTCCGCCCGGACCGGCGGGAACACGGAGCTTGCCGCATGACCCGCCTGCGTTTCGCCGCCATCGGAATCGACCATCGCCACGTCTACGGCATGGCGGCCAACATGGAGGCCGCGGGCGCCGAGTTCGCCGGCTGGTGGACGCAAGGACAGCCCAATACCGAGCCGGGCTTCGTGAAACGTTTCCCGTCCGTGCCCAAGGCTGAAAGTCCCGAAGCGCTGCTGGATGACCCGTCGATCGGCCTGATCCTGCTATCGGGCATCCCGCGCGACCGGGCCACTTGGGCGGTGAAGGCGATGCAGGCCGGCAAGGACGTGATGAGCGACAAGCCCGGCTGCACCACGATGGCGCAACTGGACACGATCAGGCAAACCGTCGCCGAGACCGGTCGCATCTGGTCCATCGACTTTTCCGAACGCTTCGAGGTGCCGGCCGTCACCCGCGCCGCCGAGCTGGTGGCCGAGGGTGCCATTGGCCGCGTCGTGCAGACGCTGGGTATCGGGCCGCATCGGCTGAACCGGGATACGCGGCCCGGATGGTTCTTCGACCGCGAGGCTTATGGCGGCATCCTTACCGATATCGCCAGCCACCAGATCGACCAGTTCCTGTTCTTCACCGGATCGACCGATGCAGAGGTGACGCTGGCCTCGGCGGCCAATTATGCAAACCCTGCTGACCCGGGTTTGCAGGACTTCGGTGAAATTGCCCTGCGCAGTCCACGGGGACACGGCTATATCCGCGTTGACTGGTACACGCCCGAAGCCCTGCCCACATGGGGCGACGGGCGGCTGACGATCCTCGGGACCGAGGGCTATATCGAACTGCGCAAATATGTCGATGTGGGCCACGCGGGCACCGATCACCTGATCCTCGTCAACGGGGAAAGGTGCGAACGGATCGACGCCTCGGGCGCCGGGCTGCCCTACTTCGCGCGGCTGATCGACGATATCCGCGACCGCACCGACACCGCGATGCCACAGGCCCATGTCTTCAAGGTCTGCGAATTGTCCCTGAAAGCGCAGGCCATCGCGGAAGGAGGGGCCGCATGATCCGGGTCGCCATCATCGGGGCCGGGATAGGGGCCGAGTATCTGACGGGCTACCGCGCCCTGCCGGAGCGATTCCAGGTGGCGGTAATGTGCGATCTTGACGCCGCGCGCGCCGAGACGGCGACCGGGGGCGATCCCGATATCGCGATTTCCGGCGATCTGGAGGCGGTGCTGGCCGACGCTTCGATTGACCTCGTCGACATCTGCCTGCCGCCCCACCTGCATTTCCCCGTCGCGGTGCAGGCGCTGGAGGCGGGCAAGCACGTGATTTGTGAAAAACCCATCGTGCGCTCGCTGGACGAAGCCGACCGGCTGCAAGCCGCCGCCGAGGCCAGCGGGAAATCCGTCTTCCCGGTGTTCCAGTATCGCTATGGCCGCGCCATCGCGCAGTTGAAAGCGCTGCAAGCGGCGGGGCTGGCTGGCAAACCCTATGTCGCAAGCCTGGAAACGCACTGGAACCGTGACGCCGACTACTACGCGGTGCCTTGGCGCGGCACGTGGGCGGGGGAATCCGGTGGCGCGCTGCTCGGCCACGCCATCCACGCCCATGATATTCTGTGCCATGTGCTAGGGCCCGTGGCGGAGGTGACGGCGCTGACAGATACCCGCGTGAATGACATCGAGACAGAGGATTGCGCGGCACTGGCCCTGCGCATGGAAAACGGCGCGCTTGCGACAAGCTCCGTCACATTGGGTGCGGGCGAGGATACGACGCGCCTGCGCTTCTGCTTTGCGGGGCTGACCGCGGAAAGCGGCAGCGCGCCCTATGCGCCGGCGCAAGACGCATGGCGTTTCATCGCGCGTGCCCCGGTCACGCAGGCCGAGGTCGACGCGGTGCTGGAGGAGGCACCGCACCGGCATGCCGGCTTTGCCGGCTATCTCGACGCGGTGGCCGACGCGCTGGAGGGGCGCGGCGGGAACGAGGTGACGCTTGCCGACGGGCGGCGCTCCATCGAACTGGTGACGGCGATCTACCAATCCGTGCAGGATAGAGGGCCGAAACTACTGCCGGTTTCAAGCGAATCGGCGTTTTATCGGGGCTGGATACCTGACCAACCCTGACTGACCAGATCCAAGACAGGACCCAAGGGAGGAAACTGAGATGAAGAAACACATTCTGCTGACAACCACGCTGGCGGCGGGCTTCGGGCTCGCGGCGGGCGCTGCCGCGGCGCAGGAAGTCCGGTTCATGTGCTATTCCGATGGCAACGAATGCGAGGTCTACGAGGACGTGCTGAGCCGCTTCGAGGCCGACAACCCCGACATCGACGTGGAGATCGACGTGGTGGCCTACCAGGCCATCCTCGAAAACCTGCCGGTGCAGCTTGCCGCCGGCACCGGGCCGGACATTGCCAAGGTCACCGACCTCGGCGGGCTGAACGAATACTACCTCGACCTCGCGCCCTACGTGGACCGCGACTACTGGGCGGAAAGCTTCGGCGACACGCTCGACTGGTATCGCGCCGGCGCGGATGACGACGGCATCTACGGCATGCACAGCCAGCTGACCATCACCGGGGCTTTTGCCAACGCCACGCTCTTCGAGCAGGCCGGTGTCGAGATGCCGGGCGAGGGTGCCACGTGGGATGACTGGGCGGCTGCCTCGCGTGCCGTGGCCGAGGCGACCGATGCCTCCTTCCCGATGGCGATCGACCGGTCCGGCCACCGGGTGGCTGGCCCCGCGATTTCCTACGGTGCGCAGCTTTTCGATGACGAGGGCAACGGGCAGCTTGTGGACGAAGGGTTCACCGCCTTTTCGCAGCAATTCGTGGACTGGCACGAGGACGGCACCATGGCGCGTGACGTCTGGGCCGGACAGGGCGGATCCACCTATCAGGACGCCGCGCAGGAATTCATCAATGGCGAGCTTGTGTTCTACTATTCCGGCTCGTGGCAGGTGAACCGCATGGATGAACAGGTCGGCGATTTCTTCGACTGGCAGGTCGTCGGCAGCCCCTGCGGCCCGGCCGGTGCCTGTTCCGGCATGCCCGGTGGCGCCGGCATCGTCGGGTTCGAGCAGACCGAGCACCCCGAGGCCGTGGCCGCGGTGATCGACTACCTTGCGCAGGAAGACGTCTATGCCGAGGTGACGGCCCGCACCCGCAACCTGCCCGCGCATCTGGGCGTTGCCTCTGGCGGGGTGGAGTTCGAGGGCGCATCGGATGCCGCGCAGGCCGCGCTCAACGCCTTTGCCGCCGATCTGCCCAATGTCTCGCCGATTGCCTTCGCGTACCAGGGCTATGCCGGCAACCGGGCGATGTTCGGCATCACGGTGGAGCGTCTGAGCCAGGCCATCGTGGGTGAACTGAGCGTCGAGGATGCCATGACCCGCATGGCGGCCGACCTTGAATCGGCCATGGCGGAATCCCAGTAAACGCGATCCTGCCCCCCGCGCCACGCCGGCGCGGGGGGTGTTCCCAGGCGGAGACGGGCCATGCTCGCCATTCTTACCCCCATCATGCGGATTATCGAGATCCCGATGCTGGCGCTACAGCGTCTGCTGGGCATCAACCGGCTGGCATGGGTCTTCCTTCTGCCCAATCTTGTGCTTTTCGGGTTGTTCGCTTTTCTGCCGGTTTTCCTGAACGTCGTCTACGCGATGACCGGCTCCGACAACGTTCTGCTGGTCGACCGGCCGTTCGTGGGCGCGCGGAACTTCGGAACGCTGATGGATTGTTCCAGCTACCTCGACCCCAACACCTGCCGCGAAGACAAGTTCTGGCGCGCGGTGTGGAACACGGGTTGGTTCGTGACCTTGCAGGTGGGGATCATGGTGGGCTTCTCCCTGCTGACCGCGATCATCCTCAACCGCGATATCCGCGCGCGCGGCTTCTTTCGCTCGGTTTTCTTTTTTCCCGTGCTGCTGTCGCCCGTCGTCGTAGCCCTGATCTGGAAATGGATCCTGCAGCGCGAGGGCCTGTTGAACGCCTTCCTCGACTGGACGGGTATCGGCGGCATCAACTGGCTGGTCGATGCGCAATGGGCCTTCACATGGTCGGTCTTCATCTCGGTCTGGGCGCATATGGGGTTCTACACGCTGATCCTTCTGGCCGGGTTGCAGGCGATCCCGCGCGACGTTTACGAGGCCGCGACCATGGACCGCGCAAGCCCGTGGCGCACCTTCCGCAAGATCACCCTGCCACTGTTGTCGCCGACCATGCTGGTGGTGCTGGTCCTGGCGCTGATCAAGGGCGTGCAGACCTTCGACGAGGTCTATGCTTTCACCGGCGGCGGGCCGGGCACGGCGACGACTTTCATCATTCAATACATCTACGAGGAAGGCTTCGCCGGGGCGCCGCGCCTCTTCGGTCTGGCGGCGGCGGCGTCGCTTCTGGTGGCTCTGGTGCTGGTGCTGCTGACGCTGGTGCAGCTTTGGCTCAACCGGAGGAATGTCGATGGGTGAGCAGCCGAACCGGCGTCTAGCGGCGGCGAAAGCCCCGCTGGGGCTTTCGGGATACGAACGGGCGGCGCCTTGGCCGAACCGGCGCGCAGCGACGGCGCATCACCCGGTCGGCTGCCCCGACACGAGCAATGCGAGGATTTCGACATGAGCAGAATCTGGTCCTTCCTCACCGCGACGCGGGGCAGCGGGCGGCTGCACTGGACCGACTGGGTGTCCTATGGCTACCTGGTCCTCGGCATCCTGCTGATGTTCGGCCCGGTGGTCTGGCTGGTCCTGTCCAGCTTCAAGACCCAGAACGAGCTTGACCGCTTTCCGCCGCGTTTCCTGCCCTACGCGCAGGAAACCATGGAACTGCCGGGCTTCGACGAGGCCTTGCCGCTGTTCACCGTGACCGAGGGCGAGTATGCCGGCGAGGTCGTTGCCCAGACCCGGCGCGCCGCGGGCCGGGCCGAGATCGTGCTGCCGGTGGACCCGGAAACCCGCATCCGCCTGCAAGCCACCCAACTTGAGCCGATCGAGCGGATCGCCTTCGCGACGGAAAACTACACGGACCTTTTCGAGCGCTTCAATTTCCTGCGCTTCTTGTGGAATTCCACGTTCATCACCGTGACCGCGACGCTTCTGATGCTACTGGTCAACTCCATGGCCGCTTTCGCGCTGTCGAAATACGAGTTCCGGGGGCGCACCGGGGTGCTGTTGATCGTGATCGGAACACTGATGATTCCGCAGACGGTGGTTCTGGTGCCGCTCTTTCTGATCGTGACACAGATGGGGATGTTCAACTCGCTCTGGGGGGTGATCATCCCCGGCGCCGCGACGCCGACCGGGGTGTTCCTGCTGAGACAATACATGATCACCATCCCCGACGAGATCCTCGATGCCGCGCGCATGGACAAGGCCAGCGAATGGAAGATCTTCTGGCGCATCATCGTGCCGCTTTCGGCGCCGGCAATCGCTGTGCTGGCGATCCTTGCGATCATGTGGCGCTGGAACGATTTCCTGTGGCCGCTGATCGTGCTGACCCAGTCGGAGAACTTCACCCTGCAACTGGCGCTGAACTCCTTCCAGGGGGAGCTTCAGACCGACTGGACCAGCCTTCTGGCCATGACCGTGCTGACGCTTCTGCCGATCGCGGCGGTGTTCATGTTCCTGCAAAAATACATCGCCACCGGCATCGCCTCGACGGGCGGCAAGTGAGCGGCGGCGCAACGAAACAAGAAAGGGCTGAGTGATGGCCAGGGTTGAACTGAAGGACGTGCGCAAATCCTACGGCGCGGTCGATGTGATCAAGGGCATCGACCTCGACGTGACGCATGGCGAGTTCTGCGTGTTCGTGGGGCCGTCCGGCTGCGGCAAGTCCACGCTTTTGCGGATGATCTCGGGGCTGGAGCCGATCACCGACGGCGATATCGTCATCGGGGGCGAGGTGGTCAACAAGATCCCCGCCGCCGACCGCGGGCTGGCCATGGTGTTCCAGAGCTACGCGCTCTACCCCCACATGTCGGTGCGCCAGAACCTCAGCTTCGGGCTGGAGAACATCAACACGCCCAAGGCGGAGATCGCCGCCAAGGTTGATGAAGTGGCCAAGATGCTGAAGATCGACCCGCTGCTGGATCGTCGGCCCAAGGACCTGTCCGGTGGCCAGCGTCAGCGCGTCGCCATCGGCCGCGCGGTGGTGCGCGAGCCGCGCGTGTTCCTCTTCGATGAACCGCTGTCGAACCTCGATGCGGAACTGCGCGTCGACATGCGCGGCGAGATCACCAGCCTGCACCGGCGGTTGCAGAACACCATGATCTACGTCACCCACGACCAAGTGGAGGCGATGACCATGGCCGACAAGATCGCCGTGCTGCGTCTTGGCGAACTGGAACAGTTCGGTCGCCCGCTCGACCTCTACAACCGGCCGGCGAACCTCTTCGTCGCGGGGTTCATCGGCAGCCCGCGGATGAACTTCATCAAGGGTCGAGTCGAGGCTGGAAACCGCGAGGTGCTGGAACTTGAGACCGGCGAAACCATGGTGCTGCCCGAAACCGGCTTCGCTCAGCGGCCGGGACAGGCGGTGACGCTGGGTATTCGGCCCAACCACATGCACCCGGCGGAGGATGGCCACCTGCATCTAGACGTGCAGAGCGTGGAGCAACTGGGCGGCGAATCCTACCTCTACGGCAAGCTGCGCAACGGCCAGCCTTTGACGCTGCACTTGACGGGCCAGACCAACGCGGCGCGGGGCGATATCCTCGCCATCGCGCCCGATCATGGCGAGATCCACCTGTTCGACAGTGACAGCGGCCTGTCGCTGCGGATGGATTAAGGGCCGGGTGATACGATGAAAGAGACGTGGCGCTGGTTCGGCCCCGAGGATGAAATCACGATTGACGAGATCGGTCAGACGGGCGCAGGCGGTATCGTGTCGGCGCTGCACCACGTGCCGACGGGCGCGGTCTGGACGCCCGCGGAGATCGCCCGCCGCAAGCGGCTGATCGAGGGATCGCCGGATGCCCCCACCGGCCTGACATGGGACGTGGTCGAAAGCCTGCCGGTGTCCGAGGCGATCAAGACCCAAGGCGCCGACTGGCGCGATCACATCGCAGCCTACAAGCAGAGCCTGCGCCATCTGGCCGAGGCCGGGATCGGGGTGATCTGCTACAATTTCATGCCGGTGCTGGACTGGACCCGGACGCATCTGGCCGCCCCGGCGCCCGGCGGCGGTACGGCGATGCGCTTTGATCTGACCGACTTCGCCGTCTTCGACCTGCACGTGTTGCAACGGCCGGGCGCCGCGCAGGACTACCCTGAGGAGATCCGGGAGGCCGCCCGCCGCCAGCACCGCGAGGCCGGCAACGACCTTGCGCCGCACCTGATACGGACCATCCTTGCCGGCCTGCCCGGCGCGGCCGAACACTGGACGCTGGAGGATGTCCGCGCCGCGCTGTCTGCCTATGACGGGATCGGCGAAGACCCCTTGCGCGCCAACCTTGCCGCCTTTCTCGAACAGGTGGTGCCGACCGCCGAGGCGCTTGGCCTGCGCCTGTGCTGCCACCCCGACGATCCGCCCTTCCCGCTGCTTGGCCTTCCGCGCATCGTCTCGACCGAAGAGGATTACGCGGCACTGGTCGCGGCGGTGGACAGCCCCGCCAACGGGATCACGATCTGCACCGGCTCGCTCGGGGTTCGGCCCGATTTCGACCCCGCCGGTTTCGTCGAACGTCTGGGGCCGCATATCCATTTCGCGCATCTTCGCAACACAACGCGCGAGGCGCTGCACATGGGCCGATGTTCCTTTACCGAAAGCGCGCACCTGTCGGGCGACACCGACATGGTCGGCACGATCCGCGCGCTTTTGGCCGAAGAGGCGCGGAGGCGCCGGCAGGGTCGCCTCGATGCGGAGATCCCGATGCGCCCCGATCATGGCCATGCGCTTCTGTCCGATCTCGACCGGCCAATGATGCCGGGCTACCCGCTGATCGGCCGAATGCGGGGGCTGGCCGAACTGCGTGGGGTGATGGCGGCGGCAAATTGAGAGACGCGCGTTTGGCTTGTCCCGGACAGTGCCCTAGCTTAAGCCTTGGCAAAACTCTGGCGCAAGGTGACCCATGGCCGAAGACCTGATCAACTCCTTCATGACCGGCCCCGACGAGAACGGCCGCTTCGGCGATTTCGGCGGGCGGTTCGTGTCGGAAACGCTGATGCCGCTGATCCTGGAACTGGACCGGCAATACGAACACGCAAAGACCGATGAAAGCTTCTGGGACGAGATGCACCATCTCTGGACCCATTACGTGGGCCGTCCCAGCCCGCTCTATTTTGCCGAACGGTTGACCGACCACTTGGGCGGCGCCAAGGTCTACATGAAGCGCGACGAATTGAACCACACCGGCGCGCACAAGATCAACAACGTGCTGGGCCAGATCATCCTTGCCCGCCGCATGGGCAAGACCCGGATCATCGCCGAAACAGGCGCTGGACAGCACGGGGTGGCAACAGCCACGGTCTGCGCCAAGTTCGGCCTGAAATGCGTGGTCTACATGGGCGCGCATGACGTGGAACGCCAGAAGCCCAACGTGTTCCGCATGCGGCTTTTGGGGGCGGAGGTGGTGCCGGTGACCTCCGGGCGCGGCACGCTGAAGGACGCGATGAACGACGCGCTGCGCGACTGGGTGACCAATGTGCGCGACACGTTCTACTGCATCGGCACGGTGGCCGGGCCGCATCCCTACCCGGCGATGGTGCGTGACTTCCAGCAGATCATCGGCAAGGAAACCAAGGCCCAGATGCAGGAGGCCGAGGGTCGCCTGCCCGACACGATCATCGCCGCGATCGGCGGCGGGTCCAACGCCATGGGTCTCTTCTACCCGTTCCTCGATGACAAGTCGGTCGACATCATCGGTGTCGAGGCGGGCGGCAAGGGCGTTGACGACGAGATGGAACATTGCGCCAGCCTGACCGGCGGACGCCCCGGCGTGCTGCATGGCAACCGCACCTACCTGCTGCAGGACGATGACGGCCAGATCCTCGAAGGCTACTCGATTTCTGCGGGGCTCGATTACCCCGGCATAGGGCCGGAGCATAGCTGGCTGCACGATATTGGCCGGGCGAAATACGTCTCCATCACCGACAAGGAAGCGCTCGCCGCCTTCCAGCTGTGTTGCGAGAAAGAGGGGATCATCCCGGCGCTGGAGCCCTCCCACGCGTTGGCCCATGTCACCAAGATCGCGTCGGACCTGCCCGCCGATCACATCATCTGCATGAACATGTGCGGACGCGGTGACAAGGATATCTACACCGTCGCACGGCATTTGGGCTTTGACATGGATGACGCCGACTGAGGCGCGCGTGATCCGCGAGGGGCGCCCCGCCGTGGCCGCCCGTCTGCTTTCCAAGACGGGGACACGAACCGGCCGTCATTCCCATCGGTAATTGAAACTGACGGATATGCGCTCCGCCTCGGCCATGTTCATCGGCACCTCGTGGCGCAGCCAGCTTTCCCATAGCAGCACCTCGCCGACCTTGGGCGCGACATAGACGAAGGTGCGCAGATCCTCGCGCGCGTCTTGCCTGCGGGCCGGGGCGGCCATCATCCGGGCCGACCGGGGGTCTTCCAGTTTCAGGGCGCTCGCGCCGTCCGGCATCGCTACGTAGGTGGTGCCGGAAATCACCGAATGCGGGTGGATGTGCGAGGAATGCGTGCCGCCCTCCGGCAGGATGTTGATCCAGAGATCTTCCAGCACCAGTTTGCCGTCGCCGAGATCGAATTCGAGATCCTCGACGAAGGCCGCGACGTGGCTATCCAGCACCTTGACCAGATCCGCGAAGATCGGGAAACGCCATGGCAGGTCGGTCAGCGAGGCGTAGGATGTATAGCCGGGATAGCCGTTCGCCTCGCACCAGTCCTGCCCGGCCTCGTCCTCCTCGGCGATGACGATGCAGGAGGTTTCGAGTTCGCGCGCGTCGATGGTGGGGGCGTACTCCGAGAGCTTGGCGCGGTAGAGGCGGGTCACGAAGAGGGAGGAGATATTGGCCATGGCGCATGCAATAGCGCGAGGCGGCGAGCAGCGCGAGGGGGCAATTTCGCCCGATCCGGCCCCGTCGCGCCCCCTGCGCTATGCCGCCACGGGGGTCAGCGTGCCCGGCTGCGTCCCGATGAAGGACACATCGTCCCAGCTCAACCCCGTTGTGGCGACCGTGACCCGGACATCCTGGTCGGGCAGGCTGCCCCCCGAAAGGCGCAGGATGATCTCGGTGCTGCCCGCGTCGGTGTCTTCGACCAGGGTGCCGGTCATGACGGAATAGCCCGCAAGCGACCCGGAAAGGTCGAAGGACAGGGTATCGGTCCCCTGCTCGAAATCCGTTATCACGGCGGCATCGGTCTCGAACACATCGGGGTCTTCCGCGGAGGGCGAGAAGACGCCGTTGTCGGAGGTCAGCCGCAGCTCGAACGCATCGGCGCCGTCGCCGCCGGTCAGGAAGGCGGGGGCAAAGGCGGGATCCTGGCTGGTCAGCGGGAACACATCGACCTCGTGGGTCAGCGTGTCGTCGCCGTCGCCGCCATCGGCGGAAATGCGGTAGCCGGTGCCGACCGGGGTGCCACCCTCGGTCGTGATGCTGTCATTTCCTGCGCCCCCCAAGAGGGAGATGTTGTCCGACCCCGAACCGTCGATCGTATCATCGCCGTCGCCGCCATTCACCGTACTCGCATCGCTGGGACCGGAGACGACGCTTATGGAATCGTTGCCGCCATCGCCGTTGACCTCGCTGGCCAACAGCTCGCCCAGGATGGTGTCATCGCCCGCGCCGCCCGACAGGGTGGATTGTTCGCCCTCGACCGAAATCGCGTCATTGCCCGCCCCGCCCGCGACCTGCCCGCCGACAAGCCCGATGCCGCCGCCAAGCCGGGTCAGGTTGACGATGTCATCGCCGCCGCCCGCGTCGATGCTGGCGCCGATACCGCCAGAGGCTTCGGGATCGAACAGATAGGCCTGCCGGCCCGCGTCGCCGCTATGATCGGTGCCGTTTTCGACAAGGATGATCTCCTCGACGGTGGTCGGGGTTTCCCCGGTTTCGCCTGCGCCCTCTTCGGTGTCGCAGTCGTCGGTATCGTCGCCGAAATCGAGTAGGGACAGGATCGCCACCGATCCAAGAAGCCCCAGAAGTGCCGTTGCGCCCAGCATGTCAAACCCCCATAAACCAACACTGTGAGGATGCGGCGGGGCGCCCGATGGTGTCAAGGCGCACGCACGCGCACGCACGCGCACGCACGCGCACGCACGCGGGACGCTGGAAACGGATTGTTGCCGCTGCGGCGACCGAACCGCCGAAACCAGGGCGCGGGACCGCAGGGCAATGGGGGCGCCGCCGATTGTAGGAAAGCCCTTGCCCCCGCGCCGCACCTCCCCTATAGAGCGGCATCGCACAAGTCCCCGGGGCACCCCCGGGGATTCGTCGTTTGTCATTCAACCATCAGGTCAACGGGTGACCCGAACACGGGGCCCGCTGGTGTATTGAGAGAAGGAAAAGGCGAATGAACGCCCACGAACTGCGTGACAAGACGCCGGATCAACTCCGGGAAGATCTTGCCAACCTGAAGAAAGAATCGTTCAACCTGCGCTTCCAGCAGGCCACCAGCCAGTTGGAAAACACCGCGCGCATGCGCAAGGTGCGCCGCGACACGGCGCGGGTGCTGACGATCCTGAACGAAAAAGCGGCGACCGCCGCATCGGCCGAGTGAGAGGAGCCTGAGAGATGCCCAAACGTATTCTGACCGGCACCGTCACCTCGGACAAGAACGACCAGACGGTCACCGTTTCGGTCGAACGCCGCTTCAAGCACCCGGTGCTTCAGAAGACCATCCGCAAGTCCAAGAAGTACCGGGCCCACGATGCCAACAACACCTTCAAGCGGGGCGATCTCGTCCGTATCCAGGAATGCGCCCCCGTGTCGAAGTCGAAACGCTGGGAAGTGATCGCCAACTAGGCGATCCCCTTTCAGTTTGAACGAAACCCTGGGGGATAAAACCAGACCAGCCCCCACAGGTCGGGAGAAACCACATGATCCAGATGCAGACCAATCTGGATGTCGCTGACAACTCCGGCGCTCGCCGGGTGCAGTGCATCAAGGTCCTGGGTGGGTCCAAGCGTAAATACGCCTCCGTGGGCGACATCATTGTCGTCTCGGTGAAGGAAGCCATCCCGCGCGGCCGCGTGAAGAAGGGCGATGTCCGCAAGGCCGTCGTCGTGCGCACCGCCAAGGAGGTGCGTCGCGAAGACGGCACCGCCATCCGCTTTGACCGCAACGCCGCCGTCATCCTGAACAACAACAACGAGCCGATCGGCACCCGTATCTTCGGACCGGTGGTGCGCGAGTTGCGGGCCAAGAGCTTCATGAAGATCATTTCGCTCGCCCCGGAGGTGCTCTGACATGGCAGCCAAACTGAAAACCGGCGACAAGGTCGTCGTGCTGGCCGGCAAGGACAAGGGCAAGGAGGGCACCATCACCTCCGTCGACCCCAAGGCCGGCAAGGCCGTGGTGGAGGGCATCAACATGGCCGTCCGTCACACCCGCCAGAGCCAGACCAGCCAGGGCGGGCGCATTCCCAAGGCGCTGCCGATAGACCTGTCGAACCTCGCGCTTATCGACGCCAACGGCAAACCGACCCGTGTCGGCTTTCGCATGGAAGGCGACAAGAAAGTCCGCTTCGCCAAGACCACGGGGGACGTGATCGATGCTTGATTCCGCAACTTATACCCCGCGTCTTCGGGCCGCCTACCGCGACAGCATTCGCGCGGAGATGAAGGAAGAGTTCGGCTACAAGAACGACATGCAGATCCCGCGGCTGGACAAGATCGTCCTGAACATCGGTTGCGGTGCCGAGGCGGTGAAGGATTCCAAGAAGGCCAAGGCGGCGCAGGACGATCTGAGCGCCATCGCGGGCCAGCGGGCCATCATCACGCGCGCCAAGAAGTCGATCGCCGGCTTCCGGGTGCGCGAGGACATGCCGCTCGGGGCCAAGGTCACCTTGCGCGGGGATCGCATGTACGAATTCCTCGACCGCCTGATCACCATCGCCATGCCCCGCATCCGTGACTTCCGCGGCGTGTCGGGCAAAAGCTTCGACGGCCGTGGCAACTACGCCATGGGCATGAAGGAACACATCGTGTTTCCCGAGATCAATTTCGACAAGGTCGATGAGGTCTGGGGCCTGGACATCGTGATCGCCACCACCGCGGATACCGACGCGGAAGCCAAGGCGCTGTTGAAGCACTTCAACATGCCCTTCAACAGCTGAGCCGCGGAGAGGACAAAGAACATGGCTAAGAAAGCAATGGTCGAACGCGAACTGAAGCGTCAGCGCCTGGTGGCCCAGTATGCCGCCAAGCGTGCCGCGCTCAAGGAAATCGCGAATGATGAAGAGCGGCCGATGGAAGAGCGGTTCAAGGCACGCCTGAAGCTGGCGAAGCTGCCGCGCAACAGCTCGCCCACGCGTCTGCACAACCGCTGCCAGCTGACCGGGCGCCCCAAGGCGTATTACCGCAAGCTGAAATTGTCGCGGATCAAGCTGCGGGACCTGGCCTCCAACGGTCAGATCCCCGGCATGGTCAAGTCGAGCTGGTAAGGAGGGTTTGACAGATGAACGATCCTATCGGTGATATGCTGACCCGTATCCGCAACGCCCAGATGCGCGGCAAGTCGACGGTGTCGACGCCGGCCTCCAAGCTGCGCGCCTGGGTTCTCGATGTGCTGGCCGACGAAGGCTATATCCGCGGCTACGAACGTGGCACGGACGTAAATGGCCATCCCACCATCGAGGTGAGTCTCAAGTACTACGAGGGCGAACCGGTGATCCGCGAGCTTCAGCGCGTGTCCAAGCCCGGGCGCCGCGTGTACATGAGCGTGAACGACATCCCGCAGGTCCGTCAGGGTCTGGGTGTGTCCATCGTCTCCACGTCCAAGGGCGTGATGTCCGATGCAGCAGCCCGCGGCGCCAATGTTGGCGGCGAAGTGCTCTGCACCGTATTTTAAGGAGGTTTGGCAATGTCTCGTATTGGTAAAAGACCGGTCGAGTTGCCGTCGGGTGTTTCGGCGTCCGTCTCCGGCCAGACCGTGGAAGTGAAAGGGCCCAAGGGCACCCGAAGCTTCACCGCGAATGACGATGTGACCATCACGTTCGACGACAACGCCCTGACGGTGACGCCGCGTGGCAAATCCAAGCGCGCCCGCCAGCAATGGGGCATGTCCCGCACGCAGGTGGCCAACCTTGTGCAGGGCGTGACCGAAGGCTTCAAGAAAGAACTTGAGGTTCAGGGCGTCGGCTACCGCGCGCAGATGCAGGGCAACACGCTGAAACTGTCGCTCGGCCTGTCGCATGAGGTGAATTTCGAGGTGCCGCAAGGCGTCACGGTGACGACCCCGAAGCCGACTGAGATCACCATCGAGGGCACGGACCAGCAGGAAGTTGGTCAGGTTGCCGCGAACATTCGCGAATGGCGCGTCCCGGAACCGTACAAGGGCAAGGGCATCCGCTACAAGGGCGAGTTTATCTTCCGTAAGGAAGGCAAGAAGAAGTAAGGGCGAACAAAATGGCAGACAGTAAACGAGACCTGTTCCAGAAACGTCGCCTGCGCGTTCGGAGCAAACTGCAAAAACTGGCAAAAGGGCGCCCGCGCCTGTCGGTCCACCGGTCCAACAAGAATATCAGCGTTCAGTTGATCGACGATGTCAACGGCGTCACCCTGGTTTCCGCCTCCTCGATGGAGAAGGAGCTTGGCGTGGTCGGGCGCAACAATGTCGAGGCCGCCAGCAAGGTCGGCACCGCCATCGCGGAGCGGGCCAAGGCCAAGGGGATCGAGGATTGTTTCTTCGATCGCGGCGGCTTCCTCTTTCACGGCAAGGTGAAGGCTCTGGCCGACGCCGCGCGCGAAGGTGGCCTGAAGTTCTGATCCGGGCAGTGCGTGGCACCACGCACCGAAGGTGATCCGGTGACCCAGGGTGTGTGCTTGCACGCACCGCACCGAAGAAAAACCGCAGGCGGCGCCGGTCGGGTGCCGCCTCGATGATCGGGGGGTGGCCTGCGTGCCACCCACTGCGATCGAGGAAATGCGGCGCGGCAGGCGCCACGAGTGAAAAGGAAGCTGTCCTATGGCAGAACGTGACAATCGCGGCGGTCGTGGCCGCCGTCAGGACCGGGAAGAAACGCCCGAATTCGCCGATCGTCTGGTTGCGATCAACCGTGTCTCCAAGACCGTCAAGGGGGGCAAGCGGTTCGGCTTTGCCGCGCTCGTGGTTGTCGGTGACCAGCGGGGCCGTGTCGGCTTCGGCAAGGGCAAGGCCAAGGAAGTGCCCGAGGCGATCCGCAAGGCAACGGAACAAGCCAAGCGGAACCTGTTCCGGGTGGCGCTGAAAGAGGGCCGCACCCTGCACCATGACACCGTGGGTCATCACGGTGCCGGCCGGGTCGTGATGCGCACCGCGCCGGAAGGCACCGGGATCATCGCCGGCGGCCCCGTGCGCGCGGTGTTCGAAATGCTGGGGATCAAGGACGTGGTCGCCAAGTCGACCGGCACCCAGAACCCGTATAACATGATCCGTGCCGCCCTCGATGGCCTGCGCAGCGAATCCTCGCCGCGCCAGGTTGCCGCGCGCCGCGGCAAGAAAGTGGCCGACATCCTGCCCAAGCGGGACGAGGTTCCGCAGGAATCGAGCCAAGTGGCTGAGGAGGCCTGAGAGACATGGCGAAAACCATCGTTGTCAAACAGATCGGCAGCCCGATCCGCCGCCCCGCTGACCAGCGCCAGACGCTGGTAGGTCTGGGCCTGAACAAGATGCACAAGACCCGCGAGTTGGAGGATACCCCCTCGATCCGCGGCATGGTCAACAAGATCCCGCATCTGGTGGAGATCGTCGAAGAACGCGATTGATCCACCGCGAAGAGCCTGGAAAACGCCTCGGCCGTCGTGCCGGGGCGTTTTCTATTTGTTAACCCTTTCGCGATATACCATGTCCGACCCCGAAACCCGAAGGATGACAATGCGCGCGTTCCTGGCACTGATCCCATTTCTGTTGGCAAGCGGCGCCGTAGCGCAAGGCGGTGCCGATGGTGCTGACCCGACCCCCGAATCCGGCGCGGGTGTAGCCTGCGTTGCAATTCAGAACGACTTGTTGCGCCTTGCCTGTTACGATGCGGCACTCGGCTTCGAAGCGGAGGACGACAGCGCCCCGGTCTCGACAAGCGGGGGCTGGCAATTCGTCGAACAGGAAGACGACTTCACGAACCAGAACACCTCGTTTGTTGTTCTGCGCAGCGATCGGGCGGGGGACACGTTTTCGGATGCTCCGTCGCAGTTGGTTGTGCGGTGCGACGGTTCCGGTGGGTCGGAGATATTCGTTGTCTCGAACGGATATATCGGGGCGAGGAATGACCGAGTCCCGGTGCGGTTCCGGTTCGATGACGATCCCCCCGTTTCCGAGAACTGGAATGAATCGACGAACGGGACGGCGGCATTCCTGCCCAACGGCTATCAGGACTTCCGTCGTGGGCTTGCCACGCGTCAGGATTTCATCTTCGAGATCACCGATTTCCGCGGATCGCGTTACAGCGCCGCGTTCGATGGGCTGGCCGTGAACGAGGAAATGCTGGAATTCGTCTTGTCGGGTTGCCAATAAACGACAAGGTGACGCCGCCACGGGTGGCATCAGGCTAGCAAAGCTGCGGTCAACGCATGGTCTGGATCCTTCAGCCCTTCGATCACGTTGAAATGGTGGCGATCGGGTTCGAAAACGGTCGGGCGCATCTCTGTCTTGTCGGCCCAGGCCTCGGTGAGCATCTGCGCCTGCCGTAGGAACTCGGGCCGTTCCAACGCGCCGGTCCAGCAGGTTACCGGGATGTCGGGCAGCGGTGCTTTAAGAACCGGGCTCTCGGCCTCGGCCTCGCTGGCATCCAGGCCAAGCACGCCGTTCATCGAATGCCGGCGCAGCGGGCGGAGGTCGTGCACGCCGCTGATCGACACGACCGACGCGATCCGGCCCTGCACATCCCCTGGCAGGGGGCTGTCCGCGCAGACCATTCGTGTCACCAGGTGGCCACCCGCGGAATGACCTGTCAGTCGGATGGGTCCCTTGACCAGACCCGATGCTATCGTCACTGCCGCGCCGATCTGCTGCGTGATCTGCGCGATCCGCGCCTCGGGCGCCAGTGTGTAGCTTGGCATTGCAACCGCCCATCCATGCGCCAGCGGGCCGGCGGCAAGGTCGGACCAAAGCGACTTGGTCATCTTCATCCAGTATCCGCCATGCACGAACATGACGAGGCCCTTCGCCGGACCACTCGGATGAAAAAGGTCGAGCCTTTCGCGCGGCGCGTCGCCATAGACGATGTCTTCTTCCAGATGCGGGCAGTCGGCGCGGAAAGCGCGGCTGCGCTGTTCCCAGATCGCGGGGAAGGCGTCACCACCGGGGATATGGTCGCCGTTGTTGAACGCGTCTTCCCAGTCGATGCCGGTGTGGGGCGGCGGGTTGGTCATGGTGTCTCCTGCGCGGATGGGGTGGGTCAAGGGAAGCAGGCCTGCGCTGGAAAGTCCATGTTTCCGTTCGACCGTGGATTTTCAACTTATACCTTGGATAGCTTCAGCCAATTCCGGCGCGGATTGCGTGTGGCGCCGGGCCCGGCCTTGGGGTTTGATGGGGGTGCGATCGACACACAGGAGGCCGCCCGCATGCCCCCCCGCTACCATGCCCCCAAGGGCGGCCTGCCGCCGCAGACGCAGCTTCTGACCGACCGCGCCTTGTTCACCGAAAGCTATGCGGTGATCCCGCGCGGTTGCCTGTCGGATATCGTCACCTCGCAGCTGCCGTTCTGGGACGGGGCGCGGTTCTGGGTTCTTGCGCGGCCGATGTCTGGGTTCGCGGAAACCTTTTCGCAATACATCGCCGAGGTGCAACCCGGTGGCGGCAGCGACCGGCCCGAGACCGACCCGCGCGCGCAAGCTGCGCTGTTCGTTCTGGAGGGGCAGGTGCGCGTCACCATCGCCGGGCAGGCGCATGAGGTCGGCGCGGGCGGATTCGCCTATATCCCGGCGGGCACGGATTGGACCCTGAGCGCCCGCGGCGACGCCCCCGCCCGGTTTCACTGGATCCGCAAGGCCTATCAGCCGGTCAAGGGGCTGGGCCAGCCCGCCCCCTTCGTCGTGGCCAACGAGGCCGAGCTTGCCCCCGTGGCGATGCCCGATACCGGCGGCGCGTGGGCGACGACGCGGTTCATGGATCACGACGACCTGCGCCACGACATGCATGTCACCATCGTCACCCTGCAACCGGGCGCGACGATCCCCTTCCTCGAAACCCACGTGATGGAACACGGGCTTTACGTGCTGCAAGGCAAGGGGGCCTACCGGCTCAACCGCGACTGGGTGGAGGTCGAGGCCGGCGATTTCATGTGGCTGCGCGCCTTCTGCCCGCAAGCCTGCTATGCTGGCGGGCCGGGGCCATTTCGCTACCTGCTCTACAAGGATGTGAACCGCCACATGGTGCTGTAGGCGGCGCTCAGGGCAGTTCGCGGCGGATGTGGTCGGACATGAAGTCGATCAGCAGCCGCGCCTTGGGATCCTGCCGCTTGCGGTGCATGTAAAGGCAGGCCAGCTGGATCGGCACGGGCGGTTCGTTTTCCAGCACCGGGACAAGCGCGCCGGAGGCCAGGTGCTCGGCCACTTCGAAAACCGGCTTGAGGATAATGCCCTGTCCCGACAGGGCCCAGCCGGTCAGCACGTCGCCGTCATCCGATTCGAACGGCCCCTTAACCGGGATGCGCCGCACGCCTTCGGGTGTCTGCAGGGGCCACTGGAATTCCGGCGCGCCGGGGTAGCGCAGGTTCAGGCAATCATGCTTGCCGCCGGTCAGGTCGGCACCGGTCAGCGGCATTCCCTTGCGCGCGACATAGTCCGGCGCGGCGCACAGAAGGCGCGGGCAATCGGCGATCTTGCGGATCCGCAGGGTGCTGTCCTCCGGCAGGCCGAGGAAAAAGGCCACGTCCAGCCCCTCTTTCGCAAGGTCAAGCCGCCGGTCGGACAGCCGCAGCCGGATGTCGATCAGCGGGTATTGCGCCTTGAAACCGGGCACCGCGGGCGCCACAAGCCGCCGCCCGATTCCAAGCGGGGCAGCCACGAAAAGCGTGCCGCGCGGCGTCTGCGTCACCTTGTTGATCTCGGCCTCGGCCGCGTCCACCGCGTCGAGGATCCGGCACGCCCCGCGGTAAAAGATCAGCCCCTGTTCGGTGGGGTTGAGCTGCCGCGTGGTGCGCTGGAAGAGGCGCACGTTCAGATGCTCTTCCAGTTGAGAGATGCGCGACGAGGCGACCGCCGCCGAAATCCGCTGATCACGCGCCGCCGCCGACATGGATCCAAGTTCGTAGACCCGCACGAAGGTTCTGACATTGTCGAGATAGGCCATGCCGATCCTTTTCCTTATTCTTAGCCGATTTTTGAAACAGATCGGGTATTTCTTGCAATACCTGTGAAACGCGCGTTGCGATAGGGATAAGGGAACAGGACGACAACGAGGGTACGGGGCGATGCAGGATCTTCTGACGATCTGGGACTGGGTGGCATTCGCGGTTCGCTGGGTACATGTGATCACGGCGATCGCGTGGATCGGGTCGAGCTTCTATTTCATCGCGCTCGATCTCGGCCTCAACCGCGACATCCCCGGCCCGGCGGACGGCGAGGAATGGCAGGTCCATGGCGGCGGATTCTACCACATCCGCAAATATCTCGTCGCGCCCGAGGCGATGCCGGAACACCTGACATGGTTCAAATGGGAAAGCTATTCCACTTGGCTGTCGGGCGCAGCGATGCTGATCCTCGTCTACTGGATGGGGGCGGAGCTTTACCTGATCGACCCGGCCAAGGCCGATCTCGCCATCTGGCAGGGCATCGCGATTTCCGCCGCCTCGCTGACCATCGGCTGGCTGGTCTACGACGCGCTTTGCAAGTCGGGGCTGGGCGAGAAACCCACGCTGTTGATGCTGCTTCTTTTCGCGCTTCTGGTGGCGATGGGGTGGGGCTACAACCAGATCTTCACGGGCCGTGCGATGATGCTGCACCTGGGCGCCTTCACCGCCACGATCATGACGGCCAATGTCTTTTTCACCATCATGCCCAACCAGCGGGTGGTGGTGGCCGACCTCAAGGCCGGGCGCAAGCCGGACCCGAAATACGGCAAGATCGCCAAGCTGCGCTCGACCCACAACAATTACCTGACGCTGCCGGTGGTCTTCCTGATGCTGTCGAACCACTACCCGCTGGCCTTCGCCACGCAATACAACTGGATCATCGCGGCGCTCGTCTTCCTGATGGGGGTGACGATCCGGCATTTCTTCAACAGCATGCATGCGCGCAAGGGCATGCCGTGGTGGACATGGGCGGTAACCGTGATCCTGTTCATCTGCATCGCGTGGCTGTCCACCGCCGGCACCGAATACGACAGTTACGAGGACTCCGAGGCGCGCGCGCTTTCCCACCGGGAGGAGGTGCTGATGGCCGCCGCCGGGTTCGAGGACGTGACATGGGCCGTGGCCGGGCGCTGCGCCATGTGTCACGCCCGCGACCCGTCCTGGCCCGGTATCCGGCAGCCGCCGAACGGTATCCTTCTGGAAACGCCTGCCGATATCGCCCGCGCTGCGCGCGAGGTCTACCTGCAGGCGGGCGTGACCCACGCGATGCCGCCCGCCAACATCACCTACATGGAGCCCGAGGAACGCGCGCTGATCCGGCGGTGGTATCGCGATGCCTCCGACGCGACTGTGTTGGGCTTGGCGATGAATTGAAGCGGCCGTTAAGGGATGCGAAAGGCGAGTCGGGCAGGGTTTTGCCATGTCCCGACCCGCCGAGATTCCGCCGCCGCTGCACCCCGACCAGGTCGCCCTGATCGAGGCCAGCTTCACCCGCGTGCTGCGCCACAAGGCGGCCCTCGCGGATCTCGTCTACGAAAGGTATTTCGCGCTCGACCCACAAGCTCGGGGACTGTTCCCCCCCGACCTGACCGTGCAACGCGCCAAGGTTATGCAGGCGCTGACGTCCATCGTGCGCTCGCTACACTCTGACGCCGACCTTTCGCGCCTCGCCGAGGGGCTGGCGCGGTCGCATCAACGGTTCGGCCTGACCGGTCAGCAGTATCAGCACATGGCCACGGCCATCATCGGCGCGCTGCACGACAGTCTGGGCGCGGGGCTCACGGACGAGACGCGGTCAAGCTGGCAGGCGGCGTTCGACCGGCTTTTGCCCATGGTCAGCGACGCGCAGGCGCGCCTAGACGGGGCGGATTAGGCCATTTTACCGGTCGCCATCTCCGCCGCCGCGCGGAGCGCGCGGATGTTCCGGCCGTAGGTCTCGGACCGGTCCACCGACCCGCCCTTGAACACCGCCGATCCTGCCACCAGCACATCGGCGCCGGCCTCTGCCACAAGCGGCGCGGTGTCCCCCGTCACGCCGCCGTCGATCTGGATGTGGATGGGCCGGTCGCCGATCATCTGGCGCAGGCGGCGCGTCTTCTCGACGCCGGAGCGGATGAATGTCTGCCCGCCGAAGCCGGGGTTCACCGTCATGATCAGCACCAGGTCGCATAGGTCCAGCAGATGTTCGATCGCCTCCAGCGGCGTGCCGGGATTGAGGCTGACGCCGGCCTTTTTCCCGGTTGCGCGAATGGCTTGCAGCGTGCGGTGGGTATGCGGGCCGGCCTCGACATGGGCGGTGATCAGATCGGCGCCGGCCTCGGCATAGGCCTCGATGTAAGGATCCACCGGCGCGATCATCAGGTGGACATCCATGAAGGTGGTCACGTGCGGGCGAAACGCCTTCACCGCTGGCGGGCCGAAGGTGAGGTTGGGCACGAAATGGCCGTCCATCACGTCGACATGCACCCAGTCGGCGCCTTGATCCTCGATGGCGCGGATCTCTCGCCCGAAATCGGCGAAATCGGCGGACAGGATCGACGGTGCGATCTTGATGGAACGGTCGAAGGGCATGGGCACGGATCCTCTGGCAGCGGTCTGCGCAGGGGGTAAACCCGCCGCCGGCCCGGTTCAAGCGCGATCAGCCGTGATGCGCGGCGACGGTCTTGAGCACCGAGAAGCCGTAAAGCGCCTCGAACCCCTTTTCGCGGCCATGGCCCGAATGCCCGACCCCGCCGAAAGGCAGTTCGACGCCCCCCGCCGCGCCGTAATTGTTGACGAAGACCTGCCCCGCGCGCAGCTGCTTCGCCATCCGCATCTGCCGCGCGCCGTCGCGCGACCAGACCGAGGCGACCAGCCCGTACTTGGTGCCATTGGCGATGGCGATGGCCTCCTCCTCGTCGGCGAAGGGGATGATCACCTGTACGGGGCCGAAAATCTCCTCCTGCGAGAGCCGATGATCCGGGCCGATCCCCGAGACAAGCACCGGCGCCACGTAATGCCCGCCGTCCGGCGCGTCCTCGACGATGCGGCCGCGGCTGAGGATGTGGTTGTCATCGGTCAGCGACAGGAAGCCTTCCACGATTTCCTTCTGTCGCGCGGAAATCAGTGGCCCGACATTGAGATCCGCCATCGCCGGGCCGACCTTCAGCCCGTCATAAGCGGCCGCCATATGGGTGCAAAGATCGTCGTACAGGCTTTCGTGGACAAGGATTCGAGACGATGCCGAACAGGTCTGCCCGGCGTTCTGGATTCCCGCGTTCACGAGGAACGGCAACGCCTTCTCGATATCGGCATCTTCGAACACCACTTGCGGGGACTTGCCACCAAGTTCCAATGTGACCGGCACGATGTTCTGCGCCGCCGCCGTTTGCACCAGCTTGCCCACCCCGACCGAGCCGGTGAACGAGATGTGGTTGACGCCGGGATGCGCGGTCAGCGCCGCGCCCGCCTCCTCGCCAAGACCGGGCACCACGTTCAGCGCGCCGTCGGGCAGCCCTGCCTGCCGGGCGAGGTCGGCAAAGGCAAGCGCCGACAGGCACGCCTCCTCGGCCGGTTTCAGCACGCAGGCATTGCCCATGGCCAGCGCCGCCCCGACCGAGCGGCCGATGATCTGCATCGGGTAGTTCCACGGCACGACATGGCCGGTCACCCCATGAGGTTCGCGCAAGGTATAGACGGTATAGCCCTGCTGGAACGGGATCGTTTCGCCCATCACCTTGTCGGCGGCGCCGCCGTAAAACTCCATGTAGCGGGCGAGCGCCACGGCATCATTGCGCGCCTGCGTCAGGGGTTTGCCCACGTCAGTCGCCTCGATCTCGGCCAGCTCATCGATCTTCTGCGTGATCAGCCAGGAAAGCCGCGTCAGGATGCGGCCCCGCTCTGCCGCCGTCAACGCGCCCCACTCGCCCCCCAGCGCCTCGCGCGCCGCGGTCACCGCGTTGTCGATGTCCTGCGCGCCGCCGCGCGCGATGCGTCCGATATCTTCCCCGGTAGAGGGGTTTTCCAGGGGCAACGTCGCGCCGCTTGCGGGCAGGAACCAGCGGCCCCCGATGAACACTTCCGCGGGATCGAACCAAAGCTGCATGGGGTTACTCCTTTCGGGCATAGTCGGGCAGGCGCGGCGCGGCGGCCAGCAGGGCCTGCGTGTAATCGTGTTGCGGGGCGGCGAACACCTGTTCGGTCGGGCCTTCCTCCACGATGCGGCCGGCCTGCATCACCATCACACGGTCGGTGATTGCGCGCACCACCGTCAGGTCATGCGAAATGAACAGGTAGCTCAGCCCCATCCGGTCCTGCAGGTCGGCCAGCAGGTCGAGGATGCGGGCGCGCACGCGCACGTCCAGCGCCGACACCGCCTCGTCCAGCACGAGGATTTTCGGATGCGTGATCAGCGCCCGCGCGATGGCGATGCGTTGGCGCTGCCCGCCGGAAAACTCGTGTGGATACTTGTCCATGTCCGAGGGTTGGAGGCCCACCGCCTGCAACGCCTCGCCCACTCGCGTGCGACGGGCGTCGCGTGCTGGCTTCGCGTCCAGCAGGTGGAAGGGTTCGGCGATGAGGTGCTCGACCGGCCATCGCGGGTTGAAGCTGCCATAGGGGTCCTGGAACACCACCTGGATGCCGGCGCGCAACGTGTTCGGCATGGCCGGCGACACCGGGTTGCCAAGCGCCGCGATGCTGCCGCCCTGCACCCCGTCGAGGCCGAGCAGCGCGCGGGTCAGGGTGGACTTGCCGCAGCCCGATTCGCCGACGAGGCCAAGGCTTTCGCCCGTTTGCAGCATGAGGCTGACACCATCGACGGCCTTGAGCGGTGCGCCCCGCCGCAACAGCCCAACGCGCGGGCCGGGGTAGTGGCGCTCCACGTCGCTGGCGGTCAGCAAGGGCGCGCCCAGGGGACGCGGGGTCCGGGCCGGGCGATGATCCGAGGCCTCAAGCAGGGCGCGGGTATAGGGGTGGCGCTGCTCGCTCAGCACCTGCCGCGTCGGGCCCTGTTCCACGATCTCGCCGTCCTGCATCACCGCGATGTGATCGGCCAAGTCGGCGACCACGGCAAGGTCATGGGTGATCAGCAGAAGCGCCATGCCCTCCTCCTCGACCAGCCCGCGCAAAAGGTCGAGGATCTGCGCCTGCGTGGTCACGTCGAGCGCGGTGGTCGGTTCATCGGCAATCAGAAGACGCGGGCGCAGGGCAATCGCGGTGGCGATGCAGACGCGCTGCCGCTGCCCGCCGGACAGTTCATGCGGGAACCGGTCAAGCGGCACATGATCCAGCCCCACCCGGTCAAGCCGCGCGCGCGCCACCTCGCGCGCCTCGGCGCGGGCCGCCACGCCGTGGATACGCAAGGTCTCTGCCACTTGGTCGCCGATGGTCTGCACCGGGTTGAGGGCGGTCATCGGCTCCTGAAAGATCATGCCCAGTTCATTGCCGCGCAGGGCGCACATCTCGGCCTCGGGCCGGTCCAGCAGGTTGCCGTCGTCCAGCGTGACGGCGCCGCTGGTCTCGGCCCCCTCTGGCAGAAGCTGCATCAGCGCCAGTGCCGTCATCGATTTGCCCGAGCCGCTTTCGCCCACCAGTCCGAAGGTCTTGCCCGGCACCATGCTGAACGAGACGTCGCGCAGGATTGCCTCGCCATGGATGGCGAGAGAGAGGCGGTCGAGGGTGATCATTGCCGCCGCCTCCGCAGCCGGGGGTCAAGCAGGTCGCGCAGCCCGTCGCCCATAAGGTTGAGGCCGAGCACCATCAGCACGATGGCCAGTCCCGGGAGGATCGCCAGCATCGGGTGACTGTAGATCATCGTTTGCGCGTCCGACAGCATCCGCCCCCAGCTTGGCACCGGGGGCTGCACCGACAGGCCCACATAGGACAACGCCGCCTCGGCGAGGATGCCGAGCGAGAACTGGATCGTGGCCTGCACGATCAACAGGTTGGCGATATTGGGCAGGATATGCTCGACGCTGATCCTGATCTTGCCCTTGCCGGCGACGCGGGCGGCGAGGATGTAATCCAGCGTCCACAGGCTCAGCGCGCCGCCGCGCGCCACGCGGGCGAAGACGGGGATGTTGAAGATGCCGATGGCGATGATCGCGTTGAAGGCCGAGGGGCCGAAGACGGCGGTGATCAGGATCGCGATGACGAGGCTGGGGAAGGCGAAGATGAGGTCGTTGCCGCGCATGATCAATTCGTCCAGCAGGCTGCCCCGCGTTGCGGCGGCGGCAAGGCCCAATGGTACGCCGATCACGACGCCGATGCCGACCGCGACAAGCGCCACTGCCAGCGACACCCGCGCGCCGACCATCAGCATCGACAGAAGGTCGCGCCCGAACTGGTCGGTGCCGAGCGGGAAGTCGCCCGAAGCCGGTTGCAGGCGGTTGGCGATGACAAGCTGTTCCACGTCATGCGGGGTCCAGACGAAACTGACGAGCGCCATGGCAAGGAACATCGCCGACAGCACAGCGCCGAGGATCATGGAAACGGGCAGGCGGGTCATGCGCGGCGCCTCAATCGCGGATCCGCGATGGCATAGGCGATATCGACGATGAAGGTGACAAGGATCACCGCGAAGACCAGCAGCATGGTGACGGATTCCACCACCACGAGGTCACGCTGCGTGATGCCCTGGAAGATCAGCCGCCCGAGGCCGGGCAGGAAGAACACGTTCTCGATGATGATCGCGCCGGCCAAAAGGAACGAGAATTGCAACCCGATGATCGTCAGCACCGGGATGAGCGCGTTGCGCAACGCGTGGCGCAGAAGCGCCTGCCGTCGGGGCAAGCCCTTGGCCCGCGCGGTGCGCATGTAATCCTGCGCCAGCGTCTCGATCAGCGCCGAACGCATGACGCGCGCAAGGATGGCGGCCTGCGGCAGGGCAAGCGCGATCGACGGCAGGACCAGCGCTTTCAGCGCGGCAAGCGGGGTTTCCCAGCCCGGAAAGCCGCCGGCGCTGAACCATTGCAGGGTGACGGCGAAGACCAGCACCAGAAGCATTCCGAACCAGAAATTCGGGATCGCGATGCCAAGCTGTGTGCCGCCCATGATGCCGTAATCAAGGCCCCGCCCGCGGTTCGCCGCCGACAGGATGCCGATGGGAAAGGCAATGGCCGTGGACAGGATCAACGCGAAGAGGGCGAGCGGGATCGAGACCCAGAGCCGATCCGCCACAAGCTGCCCCACCGGCACGCGGTAGGTATAGGAGGTGCCGAAATCGCCCTGCACCATGCCGGAGATCCAAGATACGTATCGCGCCGCCTTGCTGCCCTCAAGCCCGAGATCGGCGCGCAGCGCGGCCACCGTCGCCTCGTCGGCATTGAGGCCGAGCATGAAGGCCGCCGGGTCGCCGGGAATGACCTCGATCACCGTGAAGATGACGAGGCTGGCGACGATCAGGCTGAGGCCAAGCGACAGCAGGCGGCCGAGAACATAGCGCAACATGCGGCGACGTTAGACGCCGATTTCCGGGGATGCCAGAGGGGACTTGCCAAATGCCGGTGGCGCGGGGTATCGGGGCGTCGGGCAGGGGCGATGGCGTCGCCCCGGCGGCAGGGATCAGGCCGCTTGCCCGCGGGCCCTCCCCGCGACCGCCCTGAACGCCGGGGCCTTGGTCGGATGAAGGAAATCCCATATGACACGTCCCGAATTTTTCCGATTTCACAACGGTGTAAAGGCCCCGCTGCCGTTTTCGCAGGCGGAATACGACGCCCGCCTGATGGGGCTGCGCACGATCATGGATGCGCATGGCGTCGCGGCGGTGTTGCTGACCTCGATGCACAATATCGCCTATTATTCCGGCTTTCTCCACTGCGCCTTCGGGCGGTCCTACGGGCTGGTGGTGACGGCGGCGGAGGCGGTGGTGATCAGCGCCGGCATCGATGCGGGCCAGCCGTGGCGGCGGTCCGCCACCGATGCGATCACCTATACCGACTGGCAGCGCGACAATTTCTGGCGCGCGGTGCGGCATGTCGCGGGCAACGGGCGGGTGATCGGATACGAGGGCGATCACCTCACGCTTTCGCAGCTCGACAAGCTGCGCGGGTGTCTTGAGCCAACGGGCGAGGTCGACATCGCGCCGCAGGCGATGCAGCAGAGGATGCGCAAATCGCCCGCCGAGATCGCCCTGATCCGGGCCGGCGCCGAGGTGGCCGATATCGGAGGCTACGCGATAAAAGACGCGATGAAAGAAGGGGTTAGGGAAATCGACGTGGCCATGGCCGGCCGGGACGCGATGGAGCTGGAAATCGCCCGCCGGTTTCCCGAGGCCGAATACCGCGATACCTGGGTCTGGGTCCAGTCGGGCATCAACACCGATGGCGCGCACAACCCGGTCACCGGGCGGGTGTTGGAACGCGGTGATATCCTCAGCCTCAACGCCTTCCCGATGATCTCGGGCTACTACACGGCGCTGGAACGGACGCTGTTCCTTGGCCACGTCGACGCGGCTTCGCTGGCATATTGGCAGGCCAATGTGGCGGCGCATGAATACGGGATGAGCTTGCTGAAGCCGGGCGCCTCCTGTGCCGAAATCACGCGAAAGATCAATGACTTCCTTGAAGATCGCGACTTGCTGCAATACCGCAGTTTCGGCTACGGGCACAGCTTTGGCCTGTTGTCGCATTACTACGGGCGCGAGGCGGGGCTGGAACTGCGCGAGGATATCGAGACGATGCTGGAACCGGGCATGGTGATCTCGATGGAGCCGATGCTGACCATCCCGGAAGGCCAGCCCGGCGCGGGCGGCTACCGCGAGCATGACATCCTGATCGTCACCGAGGACGGGGCCGAGAACATCACCGGCTTCCCCTATGGACCGGCGGCCAACGTGGTCGGCTGAGCCTGCGAAAACCGGGGGTGCCGGGCGTGCACCATGCGTACACCCCCCGTGCACCCCCCGTGCATACGGGAAACAGGGTCAAAGCCGGGGCTTGGCGCCCGAACCGTGACGGGGGGTTCCCGGTCCGAGAGGTGGCCCGGTCGGTCGGAGGACGGTCTGGATGTCGGGGATGCGCAGGGAGCGGGGTTTGCAAAATCCTGAAAAGCACACCTAATAGTCCCCTTGAGCCCCGCCTCACGGAGCAGCACAAATTTCGCGTTGCTGCCATTTTAGCGTTGCTCATCATTCCAGCAGGTAGGACCACCTCATTGGTGGTGGTATTACCCGCAAGACCGCAGCGATCTTTAGGTATCCGCCAAATCTTGCGTTGCCTAAGCTAAGTCTTTAACCGTTTGTATCCATGGGAGGAAGTCGTTCAGACGATCTCCAAGTGGATGAGCCTTGTGGAGTTCTTTGTCGATAGTTCCGCTGAACTCAAAGCTTGGCCCAATTGGGCCCGCCTGATAATCAGCGAACTCCTTGAGATAGCGTTGAAGCTCATCGCTGGGAACTTGGGCGAGCGCTTTTTCGTATTGCAGTGCAGAAATGACACAGACTGGAATGCGATCCGCCGGCTCCACGTGCTTTGGAGTACCCTTGTTCGCATCGTTAATGATGTTCGCACTTTTGAGGCATTCATCGAAGAATTTGTGATTATGGTCAGCCCATTCCTCAAGCGTGATGACAGCTCCGGACAAACCATCAGCGGCAGTATATTTCCTGCCGTTCTTTCTGACTTTCCGATCCCTTAGGTCCCTAGCGTAGCTCCACAGCTGAACCATACCTTCGGATATATCTTTGATTTGCTCGAGGTGATCTCGCACAGGCCTTGCGGAAAGGCGAATATCGATTTTCATTTTTTTCGCCTTGCACTCCGCTATGACCTGAACTTGGCCATCGTACGAGATCATCACGTCGGAGCTATGATTTGGCGCGCTGCGTGGGCCGTACTGAAAATCAGGTTCCGCTTCCCAAGTACCTGAGAGGGTCGCAGAGGTAAGTTCGACGCAGAATTCTTCGAAACGCTTATCCATTTCACGTTTTGCTCTTTGAGCCTCTTTTCGGAATTTACTTTCAAAGCACTTCGAGTCAGCCCCCATCACATCGAAGTACATGAAATAGGTTGCTCTATAGACAAGAAGCTCTGGAAAGGGGCACATGTAAATTGGATTTATATCATCTCCCACATTGAATAGCGGAAAATCATAAATTCGGTTTTCTCTAAAATCCACTCGATCCCTTTTGAGGCTAGGGATACCCTTTTCCTGTTTAGATGCAGCTTTTGGCGTTCGCGCAGTTATCCTGAAGTAGGTGGTAATTTCAGTCTTGGTTATGCCGATGGATGTGAAGTAATTGAGATCTTTAAAGTAAGGTGATTTTTTAAATCTCTCGCGTAGAATGAAGCTGATAGTAAAAAATTTCTCAGCGCTCAGGTTGTATCTTCTGCTGAATACGGATCTCGCTTTAGGGCCAAAGTTGATGTATGCGCTACGCACGATGGAAGAGATGTTGTCGTGTCCCTGCTGCCATATGAACTGTTGCCACACAATCCGCGGTATCATTTCTAACACTGCATCAGGTTCCTCGCCAACTCCATCCAAGGATTGATGATCAGCGATATTCCTGAATTGATTATGCAAGTCGGCGATGGTTCCCCATCTTTTTATGGCAAGGGTTTTGGGTCGCAGACTGCTATCTGTGAGGTTGTCATACGCTTCAAGATAGATGGACAATAGGCCGATAGTCTCCCACGGCGCTACGATAAAGCGCGATTCTTTTCTCTGTGCCGCAATGTTAGGCGGGATTTCAATGGCGCGCCGAGCTAGCCCAACTTCACCCCGCCACAGCATATAGAGCGCCCACGCCATAAGGAGAAAATCTCTGGATGGTACATGTCGCAAGTGGTCTTTAAGAATGGACAGATCGGTTTTTAGCATTTTTCCTAGCGCATCGAGGGAAGCGGATACACTTAAAAAAGCAGGCTAGCTCCGCCAGAAAGCGAAAAAGGGTGAGACTTCCAAAGAGTACTGGAACTTTGGCATTATTGCCGAGGCTCCTACAACCCGCTAAATGGCATCTTTCGAAGGAATGACTGAAATCCTTCAAACCTACAGTACAGCTTTTTCCACGTCCCATGTGAATGTCTTGAATGGGGCTGACTGCGGTCATCCGTCGGTTCCGTTCACGGGGGCCGGACCCATATCCGGTGCCCTGCTGCCATGGGGGAAATCCTGTCTCGTGCAGAACAGTCGTGCATGGGACTGTGCCGCTCGCGATTTGCCGAGACGTTGGTCGATGACGGCACCGATCCGCGGGACAGCAACAGGTCACGCCAACGCGTGGGTCTTTGCCGCATGCCGGTCGGTGCTGACTGGCAGGGCCGGCCGCGGGGCGGGTGGTTGGGTCCGACATCGCGCGTGTCGGGGCGCGGGCGCCGCGCGAACGGCGCCCGCGCCGCCTTGCCGGTCAGTCGGTCCAGCGCACGGCGGTCAGGTCATTGGCCTGTGTGGGCGAATTTTCCCAAAGCCCCGCGATATCTGCATTGGCGACCCCGGTCTTGGCCAGCTGGAAGAGGTAGCCGTTGACGTAATCCTCGGCGATGATCCGCTGCGCCTGTTCCAGAAGCTCGGACCGCGCCGCCGGGTCGGTGGTGGCGGACAGCTCGTCCATCACGGCGTCGAAATCGGGGTTGTCATACTGGAAGTAGTAATCGTCGCGGGCATAGATGCCGATATCCATCGGTTCGGTATGGCTGACAATGGTCAGGTCGAAATCGTGGCCCTGGAACACCTGTTCCAGCCATTGCGCCCATTCGAGGTTGCTGACCTCCACGTCGATGCCGACATTGCGCAGCTGTGCGGCGACGATTTCGCCCCCGCGCCGCGCGTAGGACGGCGGCGGCAACATCAGGCGCAGGCTGATCCCCTCGGCCCCGGCCTCGGCCAGAAGCTCCCGCGCGCGGTCGGGATCATGCGGCGAGAGATCGGTGAGATCCACATAAGCGGGGTTGTGCGGCGCGAAATGGGTGCCGATGGGCGTGCCGTAGCCGAACATGGCCCCGTCGATGATGTCCTGGCGGTTGATCGCATGGGCAATCGCCTGCCGCACCCGGATGTCCGACAGGTGCTCGGCCTCGTTGTTGGTGGACAGGATGGTTTCGCCCTCGGTCGAGCCGACGATGACGTTGAACCGCGGATCGGCCTCGAACTGGGTCAGCGTCTCGGGGGCGGGGAAGTTCGGGTAGGCATCGACATCGCCCGCCATCAGGGCGGCGAAGGCGGCGTTCGGGTCGGAGATGAAGCGGAAGCTTGCCGCCTCCAGCGCCACCGCCTCGCCCCAGTAGTCGGGGTTGCGGGTCAGTTCCACCCGGTCGCCCTGCACCCACTCGGAGAACGCGAAGGGCCCGGTGCCGACCGGGTTGGTGGCGTTGGTCTCGGCGCTTTCGGGCGCGACCATCACCGCGTCACCCCACGCCATGTTGAACAGGAAACTGCCATCGGGGGCGGAAAGGGTGACGACCAGCGTGGTGTCGTCGGTGGCCTCGACGCGTTCGATCCCGGCGAACAGCGCGGGCTGGGCATTGGTGCTGTCCTCCGCGCGGGCGCGGTCAAGGCTGAACACCGCGTCCTCGGCGGTGAAGGCGGTGCCGTCATGGAAGGTGACGCCCTCGCGCAGGTGGAAGGTGTAGACGGTGCCATCGTCCGAGATTTCCCAGCTTTCGGCGAGGCCGGGATTGACCGAGCCATCGGGACCGAATCGCGTCAGCCCCTCGAACACGTTGGCATAGACCACCTCGTCGATGGCGGCCGCGGCGCCGGCGGTCGGGTCGAGATTCGGCGGCTCCAGCACCATGCCGATGCTGATCTCGGTGGTGGTGGCAAAGGCGGTGGAGGTGCCAAGCACGAGCGCGAGCGCCGTCGTCTGAAGGATACGCATCTGTTTTCTCCCTGTCATGGCCGGGTGCGAGCCGGCCCTCTGACGCCATGAAAGAAGGAAAGGGGCGCAATATCAAGCGCAGCGCGTGGAAAATCCGGTCGGGCGGTGGCTGCGGCAGGGGGTGCTCCGGGTCGGGAACGACCCGGAGCGGTTGATCCTTGGCCCGGGGCGCGCCGCGCGAAATGGCACGGCGACGTCCCCGGTTCCGTGAGTGTGGCCAGGATCAATCCTTGGTGTGATCGGGCCGGCTTGCCGCCGCCGGCGCATGGAACCACGAAAACAGGCTGCGCAGGTCAAAAGCGGTCATCAGGAAGCCGAAGCCGATGAGGGGGTTGGGCGTGTTGGGCATGGGCCGGGGCCTTTCATGACAGGGTGGGACAGCCCGAGGCCGCTACCGCGCCGGCAGCGCTTTCACCAGACGAGATTGCGCAACTCGGCCCTGCGATTCGCGCAATGGTTCGACGCTCAAATGATCCCGCGGTCGAGATCGTCCGGGGCTGCGTCCACGGCCCAGAAGGCGCGGGCCTCCGGGGGCAGCTTGCCGAGCACGCGGGCCAGGTCGGCGCTGTTCATCACCCGCCACAGCGCGAAGGCCGTCGCCTCTATCGCGGTGTCCGGCGTCAGGTTGTGATGCGGGCGCAGCGCCTGTGCCTCGCGGGTCATCGCCGCGCGGCTGGCGAAGGGGACGGGCGGGGTGGTCACGTCCCAGTCGCGGATGAAGATCGCGGCCAGAACGCAGGGCAGGGCGGAGGCGAAGAGGATGCCCTGCGGCGGTGTCAGGCGGCCCCGGAAGGTGCGAAAGACGCCATCGACCGCCGTGTAGGCCATGTTGTCCGACTCGAGCGACATCGCCTCTTTCGCGTCGTCGAGAAAGGCCCGGAACTCCCGGCTGGCATGGCGATAGGTCCATGGCATCGGCATGGGCGCGCCTCAGCCCAGCAATTCGCGCAACGTGAGGGCCATCACCTTGGCGCTGTCGACCATGTCCTGCACGCCCACCCATTCGTCGGGCTGGTGGGCAAGGTCGAGGATGCCCGGCCCGTAGGCGATGCAGTTCTTCAGCCGCCCGATCCGGTCGATATGCTTCTGGTCGTAGGTGCCGGGGGAGACGACGAAATCGGCCTCGCGGTGCAGAACGGTCTCGATCGCGGCCTGCACGGTGGTGACCACCGGCGCGTCCTCCTCCGTCATGCTGGGGATGACCTCGAACAGGTCGCGGATCTCGTACTCGAATTGCGGCCGCGTGGCCTTGATCCCTTCAAGCATCTTGGCAACCTCGCCCTTTACCTCCGCCAGATCCTCTTCGATCAGGAAGCGCCGGTCGATCACGATACGGCAGCGGTCGGCGACGCAGGGCGCGGGCAGGCCGGTATAGTCCGGGTCCTGTTCGGGCTCGCCGCCATGGATGGAGTTGATGTTGAGCGTCGATTGCTTGGCGCCCTCGGGCACCACCGGCATCTCGGTGTGCTTGCCCGCCAGCAGGGGGTAGAGCGTGCGCTCCATCTCCTCCAGCACCGCGCCCATGTGGCGAATCGCGCTGTCGCCGAGGAACGGCATGGACCCGTGCGCGATGCGCCCCTTGGTCTCGATCTCGGCCCACCACACGCCGCGATGGCCAAGGCAGATGCGATCCTTGCCCAGTGGTTCGGGAATGATGACGTGCTGCACCCGGTCGGGCGCGAACCAGCCCTGTTCGGCAAGGTAGGCAACGCCGCCATAGCCGCCCGATTCCTCGTCGGCCGTTGCACTGATCTCGATCGCGCCGTGATAGTCCGGGCAGGCGGCGATGAAAGCCTCCGCCGCGATCACCGAGGCGGCGAGCCCGCCCTTCATGTCGCAGGTGCCGCGCCCGTAGATGCGCCCGTCCTTCAACTCGGCGCCGAACGGGTCGGTCGTCCAGCCATGGCCGACCTCCACCACGTCATGATGGCTGTTGAAATGCACGCAATCGCCGGGCGCGGCCCCGTCGTGGCGGGCGACAAGGTTCCAGCGCGGATGCGCGTCGCTGTCCGCCCGCGCGCCATGGGCGCGGACAAGGTCGACATGGAAGCCCGAGGCGGTCAGCCGGTCGGACAGGAAATCGCAGATCTCGCGGTAACAGCGCCCCGGCGGGTTCAGCGTGGGGATGCGGACAAGGTCCTGTGTCAGGCGCACGAGGTCGCCCTCGCGCGCGGAAATCTCTTCGAGCAGGCGGGATTGAAGCGTGTCTGTCATGGCGCCACCTTGCGACGCGGGCCATCATGCCGCAAGCCCCCGCATTTCGCTTTGCCGTGGCCCATGTGAACGGGTAGGACAGGGGTGTTGCATCAAGAGGAATTGCACCGCCATGAGATGGGCCCGCTGGATCGTCCTGCTGCTGATCGCGCTTCTGATCGGGGGCTTTTTGCACTACACCCTGCCGCAGCGCGACGTGGTGCGTATCACCGGCACAGAGGTGATCCGCGCCGATGTCTCGGGCTGGACCCGCATCTTCTATGCCCGGTCCGATACCGGCAATTTCGATGGCAGCAATCGTGATCTGCGGCTGATCAACACGACGCGGCCCGGCGGCACTGTCGCGGTGTACCGCAACGAGGATACCGGGTTCGGCTGGCCGCCTTACCTGAAACACGACAGTTCCAACCTGCATGCCGAGGCGTCGGAGCTGACCTCGACCAGTGGCGATCCGCAGTGGGTGGTGCTCACGCATTATGGCTGGCGGGCGCCGATCCTGTCGATTTATCCCAACGCGGTGTCGATCCGGCCCGTGGACAGCCCGGAGGTGAGCCTGTTCCCGTGGCTCAACATCGTGATCCTGATCCTGCTGGCGGCCCTCGTGATCTTCCTGTGGCGGCTGTGGGAACGGTTCGAGGATCGCGTGATCGAACCGGTTGTGGATGGCGTGCTTGTCCGCTGGGCCAAGCTGAAGGATCGCCTCGCGGGGCGCTGACGCAAGGGTCAGTCGCCGTTCGGGCGTGACAGGATGAAACCGGCGGCGCCGCCAAGCGCGATGATCTGGATCATCACGATCAAGCCGTCCACCCCCGACAACAGGCTGATGCCGAGGACCAGACCCATCGCGGTGCAGGCGAGGATCTTGTAGCGGGGGCGAATCGCCCCCTTGTCTTCCCAGTCGCGGATCGGGCCGCCGAAGACGGGATGCGTTACCAGCCAGTGCCGCAGTCGGGGCGAGGATTTCGAGAAGGCGAAGGCCGCGAGGATCAGGAACGGCGTGGTCGGCAGGATCGGCAGCACGACGCCGGCAAAGCCGAGCCCGACGCTGATCAAGCCGAGCGCCAGCCAAGGCAGGTGGCGCAGGCGGGGGCGGTTGGCCGGGTCGCGCATGGTGGTCAGCCCTTGCCGCGCCGGGGCGCGGTCAGCGTGTGGGACGCGTCGCGCCAGCCGCCGGGGGCAAGCCCGTCGAGGCCCCATTGGCCAACCCGGATGCGCACGAGGCGCAGGGTGGGCAGGCCGACGGCCGCCGTCATGCGGCGCACCTGCCGGTTGCGCCCCTCGGTGATGGACAGCTCCAGCCAGCTATCGGGCACCGATTTGCGAAAGCGCACCGGCGGGGTGCGCGGCCAGAGCCATTCGGGTGCCTCGATGACGCGCACCTGCGCCGGACGCGTGCGGCCGTCCTTCAGCATCACGCCGCCCCGCAAGGCGGCCAGTTGATCCCCGGTCGGCATCCCCTCGACCTGCGCGAGGTAGGTCTTGGGGGTGGCGCTGCGCGGGCTGGTGATGCGGGCCTGAAGCCGCCCGTCATCGGTCAGCAAGAGCAGCCCCTCGCTGTCGCGGTCGAGCCGCCCGGCGGGATAAACCCCGGGGATCTCGATGAAATCCGACAGGGTGCTGCGCGGGCTGCCGGTATTGCCCTTGTCGGTGAACTGTGACAGCACGTCATGGGGCTTGTTGAACAGGATCAGTCGGGTCATCGGCCTGGCCTTTGCGCTGCCCCGGTCCTGACCGATCCGGACGTGTTCGGCAAGCGCTGTGTCGGTTCCACGATAGAATGGGGTCCCTATCCGCCTAGCGTGACCGGGTAACACACATTGCGAAGGAGAATGCCATGCCTTTGGGGCGCGCGCCGTTTTCGAATGACGAATACGATCGTCGTATCGCCAAGACCCGTGCCGCAATGGACGAGGCGGGGCTCGACGCGATCTTTGTCACCGACCCGTCAAACATGGCGTGGCTGACGGGTTATGATGGCTGGTCCTTCTACGTGCATCAGGGCGTGATCCTGCGCATGGAGGGCGGGCCGGTCTGGTGGGGCCGCTACATGGACAGTATCGGCGCGCTGCGCACCTGCTGGATGGACCCCGAGAACATCCTCGGCTACCCTGATAATTACGTCCAATCGGCGCTGCGCCACCCGATGCAGGATCTTGCCGGGCAGATCAAGGCGCTTGGGCTCGAAGCTGCGCGGATCGGCGTCGAGATGGAGAATTACTACTACTCCGCCAAGGCGCACGCGGTGCTGTTCGAGGAATTGCCGGGTGCGTCGCTTGTCGATGCGACGGCGCTGGTGAACTGGCAGCGGCTGGTGAAATCCGAGGACGAGATCGACTTCATCCGCAAGGCGGCGAAGATCTCCGAGAAGGTGATGCGGGTGGCGCTAGAGCGGGCCGAACCGGGGCTGCGCAAGAATGACCTCGTGGCCGATATCATGCATGCCGGGATTACAGGGGTGGAGGATATCTGGGGCGATTACCCCGCCATCGTGCCGCTGACGCCCTCCGGCCTCGATGCCACCGCCGCGCATCTGACGTGGAACGGCGACCTGATGAAAGAGGGCGAGGCGACCTTCTTCGAACTCTCGGGCTGCTACCGCCGCTATCACGCGCCGCTCTGCCGGTCGATCTTCCTGGGCACCCCGCCACAGGAAATGCGGGAGGCGGAACAGGCGCAGCTGGAAGGGATCGAGGCGGGGCTGGAGGTGGCCAAGGCGGGCAATACCGCCGGCGATATCGCGCGCACCTTTCTCGACGTTCTCGAAAGCCACGGCATCCAGCGCATGGGGCGCTGCGGCTACCCGATCGGGCTGAGCTATCCGCCCGACTGGGGCGAGCGGACGGCGTCACTCCGCGCGGAGGATGAAACCGTGCTGGAACCGGGCATGACCTTCCATTTCATGCCCGCGCTGTGGATGGAGACATGGGGGCTTGAGACCACCGAAACCATCCTGATCCGTGAAAACGGCCCCGCCGAGGCGCTGTGCAATTTCGAGCGCAAGCTTTTCGTCAAACCATGACCGGGCTGCCGGAGACCACGGACCTGCTGGCCGAGTTGATCGCCTACCCGACGGTGTCGCCGGATAGCAACCTCGACATGATCGCCTGCCTTGCCACACGTCTCGACGAGGCCGGCGCCAGCGTGGAGGTGCTGCATGACGAAAGCGGGCGCAAGGCCAACCTGTTTGCCCGCATCGGGCCGGAGGTGCCGGGGGGCATCATGCTGTCGGGTCACACCGACGTGGTGCCGGCGGCACCGGAGGACTGGCAGAGCGATCCGTTCGCGATGCGCGCTGATGATGCCCGGCTTTACGGGCGCGGCGCCTGCGACATGAAGGGGTTCATCGCGGCGTCGGTCGCCATGGCGCCGCTCTTTGCAGAGCGGGAACTGACGAAGCCGCTTTACTTCGCGTTCACCCATGACGAGGAGGTCGGCTGCCTTGGCGCGCAATCGCTGGTCGAGGCGCTGCGCGGGCGCGACTTGCTGCCCGATATCGCCATCGTGGGCGAGCCGACCGAGATGCGGATCATCGAGGGGCACAAGGGCTGTTGCGAGTATTCCACCCATTTCCGGGGGCTGGCGGGGCATGGATCATCGCCCGACCACGGGGTGAACGCGGTCGAATTCGCAGTGCGCTACGTCAACCGGCTGATGGAGTTGAAAGAGGCGCTGAAAACCCGCGCGCCGGCCGACAGCCTATTCGAGCCGCCTTGGACCACGATCAATACCGGCGCGCTGTCGGGCGGGGTGGCGCATAACGTGATCCCCGGCCATGCACAGGTGGATTGGGAAATGCGCCCGGTGCAGAAATCCGATGCCGATTTCGTGCGCGGCGACCTCTGGCGCTATTGCGAGGAGGTGCTGCTCCCTGCCATGCGCTCGGTTTCGCCCGAGGCGACGATCGAGACCGAGGTGGTGGGCGAGGTGCAGGGGCTGATCCCCGCCAGCGAGAACGAGGCGCGCGATATCATCATGGAGCTGACCGGCGCAAACGGTGCAGGCGTGGTGCCCTTCGGCACCGAAGCGGGTCTGTTCCAGGACCTTGGCATGTCGGTGGTGGTCTGCGGCCCCGGCTGCATCGATCAGGCGCACAAGCCCGACGAATACGTCGACCTGACGCAGATGGGCCAGTGCCTTGGCCTGCTGGAACGGCTGAGCGAAAAACTGTCCTGAGCGTCCCGGCGCGCATGGCCTGCTGTCACCCTGCCGCGCTATGCTGCCGCGCAACATGTCTTGGCAAGCGGAGGGCACAGCATGAAGGTCGGGATCATCGGGGCCGGAATGGTTGGCGCGACGGCGGGCTTTGCCCTCGTGATGCGCGGCACGGCGAGCGAGGTGGTGCTGGTCGATATCGACGGCGCGCGGGCGCGGGCCGAGGCCGAGGATATCGCCCATGCCATCCCGTTCGCCGCCTCCACCATCGTGCGCGCGGGTGATTACGATGACCTGGCGGGGGCCGGGGTGATCATCCTTGCTTGCGGCGTGTCGCAGAAACCGGGCGAGACGCGGCTTGCCCTGCTGGAACGCAATGCCGAGGTTTTCGGCGCCGTGATCGCGCATGTGATGGCGGTCTGCCCCGATGCCATCCTGCTGGTCGCATCGAACCCTGTCGACCTGATGACGCAGATCACCACGCGAGTGTCGGGGCTGCCTCCGGGCCGGGTCATCGGCTCGGGCACGATCCTTGATACCGCGCGGTTCCGCTGGCTGGTTGGGCGGCACCTCGGCATCTCGCCGGGCTCGCTCCACGGCTACGTTCTGGGCGAACACGGTGATTCGGAAGTTCTGGCATGGTCCGGGGCGCGGGCCGGGTCGGTGCCGCTGGACAGTTTCGCCGCGCAGGTCGCCGCGCCGCTGACCGAGGATGTGCGCGCCCGGATCGACAACGGCGTGCGCCGCGCGGCCTACACGATCATCGAGGGCAAGGGCGCGACATGGTTCGGCATCGGCGCCGGGCTGGCGCGGATCGTGGCCGCCATCGCAGGCGATGAACGGGCGGTGCTGTCGGTCTCGGTGGTGGAGCCGGACGTGCTTGGCGTGGCCGATGTCGCGCTGTCACTGCCGCGACTCGTGGGGCGGGACGGGGTGAGCGCGACGCTCTGGCCCGACCTGAGCGATGACGAGCGCGGCGCGCTGCGCGACTCGGCCGCGCTGCTGCGCGACCGGCTGGCGCCCTTGCAGCACCCCTGACAGGCCCGCACGGGATTACAGCATGTGCGGGCAGGTGCCCTCCGGCAACGGCAGGCCTGCTTGCTGCGGGTTGAGGATCAAGTGCCATGTCGCGGGATAGCCGGGCACCTGCGCGCGGGTGTAGCTGCAGCCGTTTTCGGTGGTGTAGGTCTGCGCCGCGGCGGCGCCGACCATCAGCGGAAGAAGTGCGAGGGCAAGGGCAAGGCTGCGGGTAAGGGTCATGGGGTGGCCTCCTGTTCGGGTGGTGAACTGCCCCGGATGATCTGCCCCGTGCCGGCAGGCCCTACGGCCGCAATCGGGCCAGACCGTGGCGTTTTCTGTCGATTTTCGGTGAATTGCGCGTTCCGCGCCCACCTCTTGCGCGGTTTCCGATCGACCGAGATGCGCCCTAATCGCGGTCGAGGTCCCGCGCGATCAGTTCCTTCATGATCTCGTTGGTGCCGCCGTAGATCTTCTGTACGCGGGCATCGGCGTAGAGCTCCGCGATCAGGTATTCATTCATGTAGCCGTAGCCGCCATGCAGTTGCAGGCACTCGTCCACGATCTCGCATTGCACGTCGCTGCCCCACCATTTCGCCATCGCCGCCTTCTGTGGCGTCAACGTCCCGGCCTCCAGTTCCGCAAGGCACTGGTCGAGGAACGCGGCAAGGATTTCCACCTTGCTGGCCGCTTCCGCGAGCTTGAAGCGGGTGTTCTGGAAATCCATGATCCGTTGGCCGAAGGCCGTGCGCTCCTTCACGTAGGCCAGCGTGGTGCCGAGCGCACATTGTGCCGCGCCGAGCGCGCCGTAGCCGAGGATCAGCCTTTCCCACGGCAATTGGCTCATCAACTGGTAGAAGCCCTGCCCTTCTTCCGGCCCCAGCAGGTGATCGCGCGGCAGGCGCACATCCTCGAAGAACAGTTCTGCCGTGTCGTTGCGCCGCATCCCCAGCTTGTCGAGCTTGCGGCCCACGCGGAAGCCTTCTAGCCCCTCGGTTTCCACCACCAGAAGCGAGACGCCCTTGGCGCGCGACCCCGGATCGGTCTTGGCCACGAGGATCAGCAGGTCGGCGCTGCCGCCGTTGGTGATGAAGGTCTTGGACCCGTTGACGAGGTATTCGTTGCCATCTGGCAGGGCGGTCGTGCGCACCGCCTGCAAATCGCTGCCTGTCCCCGGTTCGGTCATGGCGATGGCGCCGACCATCTCTCCGCTCGCCAGTTTGGGCAGCCAGCGGGCCTTTTGCTCCTCTGTGCCGTAGGCGAAGATGTAATGCGTGGCGATGTTGTGGACGGAAAAGCCCCAGCCGCTGTCGCCGGTCTTCGCCTGTTCGAGGAAGGTCACCGCATCGAAATGGCGGCTGAGGCCAAGCCCACCGTGATCCTCGGGCGTGGTGGCGCCGAGGATCCCCAAGTCACCGGCCTTGCGCCAGAAATCCTTGGGGATCAGCCCGGCCTCTTTCCATGCGTCGCGGTTCGGCTGGAATTCGGCGCCCAGAAACCGGCGCACGCTGTCGGCAAAGGCGTGGTGATCGTCCTGCATCCACAGATGGTTGGGCATGGCCTGTCCTCCTCGCGCCCGATGGTGGCGCGCGCGGGGCGGTCAGGCAAGGGTGCCGTTGCGGCGGGAGGTCAGGCCGCGAGGCCCTTTGATCCCATGTCGAGGAATTTCTGGCGGCGTGCCTTGACCAGATCATCGCGGTTTGGGCCGTCCATGGCGGATAGCAGCGTGCCGATGGCCTGACCGACGCTTGCGATCGTTGCTGCGCGGTCGCGCTGCGCGCCGCCAAGCGGTTCGCGGATCACCTTGTCACAAACCCCAAGCTTTTCCAGGTCTTGCGCGGTCAGGCGCAGTGCCTCGGCGGCCTCGCGCGTCTTGCCGCCGTCCTTCCAGAGGATCGAGGCGCACCCCTCGGGCGAGATCACCGAGTAGACCGAATGCTCCAGCATCGCCACCTTGTCGGCGGTCGCAAAAGCCACCGCGCCGCCCGATCCGCCCTCGCCGATGACGATGGACACAATTGGCACGCCGATCTGCAGGCATTTTTCTGTCGACCGCGCGATTGCCTCTGACTGGCCCCGCTCCTCGGCGCCTTTGCCGGGATAGGCGCCGGGCGTGTCCACCAGCGTGATGACCGGCAGGTTGAAGCGGTCGGCAAGGTCCATCAGGCGCACCGCCTTGCGGTAGCCCTCGGGCCGGGCCATGCCGAAATTACGCTCGATCCGGGTCTTGGTGTCATGGCCCTTTTCGTGGCCGATCACCATGACCGGGCGGTCGTCGAACCGGGCGAGCCCGCCCATCACCGCATGGTCATCGGCGAAGTTCCGGTCGCCGGCCAGCGGCGTATACTCGGTGAACAGCGCGTTGATGTAATCGCGGCAGTGGGGCCGGTCGGGATGCCGCGCAACCTGGCATTTGCGCCAAGGCGACAGCGACTTGTAGAGGTCGGTCAGCATGGCGAAGGCTTTTTCGTCCAGCGCCCGTGCCTCGGCCTCGACGTCCATCTCCTTGCTGTCGCGGGCCATCGCGCGCAGTTCCTCGGCCTTGCCCTCGATCTCGGCGAGCGGTTTTTCGAAGTCGAGATAGTTCATGCATGCCTCCGTCTGACCCTGCGCTCTATGCCGCGCGCGCGGGCGTTTTGCAATGACGATGCTCAGCCCCCGGTGAGGTCGCGCAGGTGGGCCGGCAGGTCGCGTGCATCAACCGTGGCCTTGCGCACCAGCCAGTCGAAATGGGTGGTCAGGACGCGCACGCGGTCGGTACTGCGGAAGGCAAGGTAGACATTGCCGACATAGAGCACTGCCAGAAGCGGGCCGAAAATGGTCAGCGGCGCCGAATAGACGGTGCGCGCATCGAACAGGAACAAGCGCAGCGAGGGAAAGTTCCGGTCGCAGATATCGGCGACGACCTGCAATTGTTCGCGCCGTGTCTGGTCCGGCAGCCCGCGGTAGTAGCCGGAGCCATCGGCAAGCGCCGCAATCTCGTGCGCCGGCATGGCAATCTCGAAATCGGATCGTCCCGACAGCAGAAGCCGCTGCGAATCCTGCATGGCCTGGATCGCCTGGTCGGGGGATTTGCCGAGGTGGGTTTCGTATTCCCATGCCAGCATCGCCTCTGTCTTGAGCATGTCGGGCAGGGTCGCGGGCACATGGCGGATCTTGTAGCCCGCCGCCTCCGCATACCATTCGAGGATTTGCGCATCCGCCGTGGTGCGGTCGGCGTCGGTGACGTCCATCGCCGCGGCCAAGAGGTCGCCCGGGCGTTCGGGCCGGTCGGTCTGGCCCAGAAGCCAGTCGCAACTGACCCCTAGGGTGGAGGCGATCTCGGCGGCGAGATGGGCATTGGGCAGGCGCGGCGCGCCGGCGGTCAGCAATTGCCCGATGGTGGTCCGGTCTGACCCGGTCGCGCGCGCAAGGTCGCTGCGGTTGAGCCCGTTGCGCTGCATCGCGTCCTCGACACGTTGCCGGAAAATCGCCGCTCTATCCCGTTTGTCCACTATTTCACCATGTGATGAATAAAATCCTCATTGCGGCTAAAGTAGAGCGTTTATCCTGAATTCTCAAGAACGCGATGTGGCGTTAGCTGGGCGAAGGAAACCCAACGCTCAGGAGGCACGAATGGAAAGCAAGGTGAGAGTGATCGCGAAGGCCCTGACGTGGCAGGCGCTTGGCCTGCTTTCGATGACGCTGATCGGCTACGTCATCACCGGCTCGGCGACGCAGGGCGGCCTCGTGGCCGCGACCGGGGCTGTCAGCGGCTTCGTCTTCTACATCCTGCACGAAGGCCTGTGGAACCGCGTGCCGTGGGGGCGAGAGGCCCGGCCCGCTGCCTCCGCGCGGGCCGAACTCGGCGCCACGGGCCACGCATGAGGCTCAGCCTGCGGCGATCATCTCGGCCTGTGTCACGATGACCTCGGCCTGTTTGATGCTGGCGATGTCCACCAACCGGCCCTTGTAGACGGTGGCGCCTTCACCCGCTTCCTTCGCCGCCTCCATGGCGGCGAGGATCTCGCGGGCCTCCATCACAGCCTCCTTGGACGGTGTAAATACCTGATTTGCAAGGGCAATCTGCTTGGGGTGGATGGCCCATTTGCCGACCATCCCCAGCGTCGCAGAGCGCCGTGCCTGCGCGATATAGCCCTCGTCGTCCGAGAAGTCGCCGAAGGGGCCGTCGACGGGCAGGAGGCCGTGGGTGCGGCAGGCGGCGACGATGGCGGTCTGGGCCCAGTGCCACGGGTCGGAATAGTGGCGGGTGCCGTCGTGCAGCATGTAGTAGTTTTCCTGCGTGCCGCCGATACCGGTGGTCTGCATGCCCATCGAGGCGGCGAAATCGGCGGCACCGAGGCTCATTGCCTGCAACCGGGGCGAGGCGGCGGCGATTTCCGCGACATGGGCGAGGCCGGCGGCCGATTCGATGATCACCTCGAAGGCGATCGTCTTGCCGCGGCCCGTCGCGGATTCGATCGCGGTGACCAGCGCATCGACGGCGTAGACATCCTCGGCGCAGCCCACCTTGGGGATCATGATCTGATCCAGTCGTTCATCGGATTGTTCAAGAAGATCAACCACATCGCGATACCAGTAGGGCGTGTCCAGCCCGTTGATCCGCACCGAGAGCGTCTTGTTGCCCCAGTCGTGTTCCGCAATGGCGGCGATCACGTTGGCACGCGCCTGCGCCTTGTCCGACGGCGCCACGGAATCCTCCAGATCGAGGTTGATCACGTCGGCGTCGGAGGCGGCCATTTTCGCAAACAGCTTGGTGTTGGAGCCGGGGCCGAATAGCTGGCAGCGGTTCGGACGGGCGGGCGGTTGCGGTTGCAGGCGGAAGGACATGGGCGATTCCCTTTCGGCAATGATATTTCTTCGGGCTTGGCGCATTGGGTAGATTATTGCGCAATTCCGTGCAAGTGCTGCGTTGCGGCATGACCCTTGCGCGACGAAAAAAAGGGGGGCGCCCCCCGTACACCGGGCGTGCACCCGCCATGCACCACCCGTTCACACGGTGTGGCGCTATCTCATTATCGAGGCGGTAGGGCCGCTTGGCCGGGATGCCACCGCGCGGCCTGTGCTCCGTCACTGAAGATCGCCGAACGCCTGCTGCAGTCGCGCCACCGCCTCTTCAACGCGGGCGCGCGGGGTGGCGAGGTTGAAGCGCAGGAAGCCCTCGCCCCCCTTGCCGAAGGTCGGCCCGTGATTGGCCGCGATGCGCGCATCCTGTTCCACGCGTGTCGTGAATTCCGCGCGCGTCATGCCGGTGCCGGTAAAATCCACCCAAGCAAGGTAGGTCGATTCCAGCGGCATGGACGCAAGGCCGGGGATCTCGTTCACCGCCTCGTCGAACAGCCGCCTGTTGCCGTCGAGATAGGTCACGAGGTCATCCACCCACGCCGCGCCCTCGGGCGAATAGGCGGCGGTCGCCATGAACAGGCCGAAGGAATTGGGCGACATGCCGAGCGCGGCCATCCGCGCGGCGAAGCGGGCGCGCAGCGCCTCGTCCTCGATGATCACGTTGCCGATATGGCTGCCGGCGATGTTGAAGGTCTTGGTGGTCGCGGTCATCATCACCAGCCGGTCGGCGACCCCGTCGAGAAGGGCCATCGGCATGTGGCTTTGGCCAGGCATGACGAGGTCATGGTGAATCTCGTCCGAGACCAGCACAAGGTCATGGCGGCGGGCGAAATCGGCGACCTCCTCCAGTTCCGCCCGCGTCCAGACGCGGCCGCCGGGGTTGTGCGGCGAGCAGAGCACGAGCATCCGCTCGCGCCCCGTCATCTGCGCGTCATAGGCTTCGATGTCGAGGCTGTAGCGATTGTCCTTGAGCGTCATCTCACATTCCACCACGTCGCGCCCCGCCGCTTTGATGACGCGGGCGAAGGCGTGGTAGACGGGTGTGAACAGCACCACGCCATCGCCGGGCGCGGTGAAGGTATCGACGCACATGGCGGTGCCGTTGACCAGCCCGTGGGTGGTGAAGATCGCGGCCGGATCGACCTGCCAGCCGTGACGGTTTTCCATCCACCACGCGATCGCCGCCCTGTAGGCGCTGTCGTCGCCGAAATAGCCATAGATGCCGTGGTCGGCCATATCCTCGACCGCCTTCTGCACGCAGGCCGGAGGGCGAAAATCCATGTCGGCTACCCACATCGGGATGCCGTCCGCGGCCGGGACGCCGTAGATTTTCTCCATCATGTCCCATTTCACCGAATGGGTGCCGTGGCGGTCGATGATCTCGTCGAAATTCATGGAAGGCTCCGTTCTGGTCCGGGGGTGAACGCTACCGGAACCGGGGGCGCGCGCAAGGGGGGCGTTGCGGTGGCGCGGAGGATCGCTTATCTGGATGCCCATGCTGAAGCCGATCCTGATCCACCCCGACCCGCGCCTGAAGAAGGCCGCCGCCCCGGTCGCCGATATCTCGGACGAGGTGCGCGCGCTGGCCGACGATATGCTGCAAACCATGTACGACGCGCCGGGCATCGGGCTGGCCGCGCCGCAGGTCGGCGTGTCCAGGCGGCTGATCGTGCTCGATTGCGTGAAGGAGGAGGGCGCGACGCCGCGCCCGCTGGTCATGGTCAACCCCGAGGTGATCGCGTCGTCGGACGAGACCAGCACCTACGAGGAAGGCTGCCTGTCGATCCCCGACATCTATGCCGACGTGACGCGCCCCGCCGAGGTGGAGGTGCGCTGGATGGATACGGACGGAAACCCCCAGCAGGAGGTGTTCACCGACCTCTGGGCGACCTGCGTGCAGCACGAGATCGACCACTTGGACGGCAAGCTCTTCATCGATTATCTCGGCGCGATGAAACGGCAGATGATCACCCGCAAGATGGTCAAGCTGAAGCGCGAGCGGGCGCGCGAACAGGCGTGAGCGGGCGCCGGCGCGAGTTGCTGGCCTGGCCCGACCGGCGGCTGCGCATGGCGGCGGCGCCGGTCGCGGCGATCACGGACGAGGTGCTTGCGCTGTGGGATGACATGATCGCCACGATGGAGGCAATGCCGGGCGTCGGGCTGGCGGCGCCGCAGATCGGCGTGATGCGGCAACTGGCGGTGGTCGATGCCAGCCGCGAGCGGGGCAAGGCGGTGCGCATGGCGAACCCGCGCATCCTGCACGCCTCCGTCGAGTTGCGCGAGCACGAGGAGGCAAGCCCGAACCTGCCCGGGCTGAGCGCGGTGGTCAGGCGGCCGCGGGCGGTGACGGTGTCCTACTTGGACCATCACGGGATGATCGTGCGCAAGGATTTCGTCGGGCTGTGGGCGACCAGCGTGCAGCACCAGATCGACCACTTGCAGGGACGGATGTATTTCGACCGGCTGGGCAAGGTGAAGCGGGACATGTTGCTTCGCAAGGCGCGGAAACGGGCATGAGAGCGGGGCGGGGAAGGCGCGGATGAGAGTTGTCTTCATGGGGTCGCCGGAATTCTCGGTGCCGGTGCTTGAGGCGCTGGTGGCGGCGGGTCACGAGATTGCCGCCGTCTACTGCCAGCCGCCGCGCCCGGCCGGGCGCGGCAGGAAGGACCGCCCGACGCCGGTGCAGGCGCGGGCCGAGGCGCTTGGCCTGCCGGTGCGTCACCCGGTGACACTGAAGACCGAGGCGGCGCAGGCGGAGTTGGCGGCGCTGAAGGCCGATGTGGGGGTGGTGGTGGCCTACGGGCTGCTGTTGCCAAGGGCGGTGCTGGACGCGCCGCACCATGGCTGCCTCAACATCCATGCGAGCCTGTTGCCGCGCTGGCGCGGGGCGGCGCCGATCCAGCGGGCGATCATGGCGGGCGACGCGGAAACAGGCGTGTGCATCATGCAGATGGAGGCCGGGCTGGATACCGGGCCGGTGCTGCTGCGCAAGGCGACGCCGATCGGGTCGGGGGATACTGCCGGCGACCTGCACGACCGGTTGAGCGGGATGGGCGCGGCCGCGATCGTCGAGGCGCTGGACCGGCTGGACGACCTCGTGGCCGACCCGCAGCCCGAGGACGGCGTCACCTATGCCGCCAAGATCGACAAGGCCGAGGCGCGGATCGACTGGACCCGCCCGGCCGGGGAGATCGACCGCCAGATCCGCGGGCTGTCGCCCTTTCCCGGCGCCTGGACCACGCATGCCGGCAAGCGGCTGAAACTGCTGCGCAGCCGGGTCGTGGCCGGCGACGGCGCGCCGGGCGCGGTGCTGGACGGGTTGACCATTGCCTGCGGGCGCGGCGCGGTGCAGGTTGACGAGGTGCAGCGAGAGGGGCGCGGGCGGCAGGACGCGGCGGATTTCCTGCGCGGCGCGGGCCTTGCGCCCGGCACGATACTTGGGGAAAGCGCATGATCCTGTTCACCTTCTTCGGCTCGATCTTCATCGCGGTCATCGTCGCCATCCTGTTCGAGCGGTTCGGGATCACCCGCAACGGCTACGCGCTGTCGATCCTGATCGCGCTTGGCGCGGTGATCGTGTTGTTCTTCCTGCGTTCGCTGTTTCACCTGCGGATCGGCTCGCCGGGGCTGGACGCGATCATCGGGGCCTCGGCGGCGCTGATCCTGATCCCCGCCGACGCGGCCCGGCGCCGGGGGCGGCGCGGCGGACGGCGCCGATGAGGCGCGGCGCCGTCATCAAACGGTTTCATCAAGGGGGCATGAGCGTGCCATGGCCATGATTGTCTACATGATCATTATCGGCGCGGCGGCGGGCTACCTCGCCACGCGGATCATGGATGTGCATACCGACATGATCACCACCGTTTCGATCGGCATCCTCGGGGCGATCATCGGCGGGCTGGTGCTGCGCTTCCTGCTGGCGGTGATGGGGGCGCTGTCGGGCTTCGTCGGCGCGATCCTTGGCGCGCTGTTCCTGATCTGGGTCTGGCAGACCTACCTGCGGCGCTGAGGGCCATGCCGTGAAGGCCGCGCGGGTGGGCTTTCGGAAAAGCTGCGCGATCGCCAGACCGCCCGGACGGGCTGGCGATTTTGTGCCGCCAATGCGCCGCTTGGAGGCTTCGCGGATTTGGCGGGATAAAGTGACTCGCTCATGGGGCAGATCGCCATCCCGCGGTCTGGCCACCGCGCGGCTTGCGCACAATGGTCCACCCGAGACCGCTTCGTTGCTGTTCGCCACGTCCCCTCCGGGCCGACCGGGGCCATGCCACTTTCTTTCGGCATACCAGCCCCTGACGTCACGCCTGCCGTCGCACGGGCACCTCGTGCCGGGTGCAGACCCCTACCGCCCCGGCTTGAACGGCTTCATCCCGGCGCGCGCGAGTTCGTCGGCGCGCTCGTTTTCCGGGTGGCCGGCATGGCCCTTGACCCATTCCCACGTCACCGCGTGCCGCGCCTGCGCGGAATCGAGCCGCTGCCACAGGTCCACGTTCTTCACCGGTTTCTTCGCCGAGGTTTTCCAGCCGTTCCGCTTCCAGCCGTGAATCCAGCCCGTCACCCCGTTCTTCACATAGGCCGAATCGGTCACGATGGTGATGGCCGACGGGCGCGAGAGACTTTCCAACGCGCTGATCGCGGCCAGAAGCTCCATCCGGTTATTGGTGGTCTCGGCCTCGCCGCCGTTCAGTTCCCGCTCCTTCACCACGGTGTCGCCGTCCCTGGCCTGCAACAGCGCGCCCCAGCCGCCGGGGCCGGGATTGCCGGAACAGGCGCCGTCGGTATAGGCGTAGAGATCGGCCATCACAGCACCAGATCCACGGCCAGCGCGTTGACCACGATGATCGTCAGCAGCACCCGCAGATGCATCCACCAATCCGGCGCAAGACCCCGGCGCCAGAAATGCCAGTCGAGCGCCAGAAGGCCGAGAAAGCCGACGATCAGCGCGGCGGCCGCCCGCTCCGCCCCGCCGCCGGTGGTGAAGAAAGCCCAGAGCGCGGGCAGGACCGACAGCGCGAAGCCCTGCCAGCCCCCGGTTTTCGTGGCAAAGCCCCACAGCACCCCGGACATGAAGGCGAGAATGATGGCGCCGTAGAAGACCTGCACGTAAGGCCCGATGAAGCGCGGGCCGAGCCAGTCGCGCCCCCATTCGGACAGGTCCGGCGAGACGACCGTGGCCGCGCCCCAGAGGAACGGGATCAGGCCCGCGAGGCCGAGCAGCAGGGCAGGGCGGGGGATGGCGTGCATCTTGTGTCTCCGCGTGGTGTCCCGCCGTATGTGGCGCGGTCGGCCCGGAAGGGCAACCCGGGTCAGCCCTTGCGGGCGGTGATCAGGATGAAGGGGTCGAGGCTGCCGGCCAGCCCCACCCCCTCGCCCCGCGTGGCGCGGATGTCACGAAACGCGGTCTGGTCGAGGTGGCGGCGCAGTTCCTCCTCGGTGAAATAGCTGTAGAAACGGCCAAGGCTGTCGCGATGCTCCCCCTCGCCCAGTTTCAGCCCGAGAAAGAGCAGGCCGCCCGGTTTCAGTGCCCGGCGGATGGCGTCAAGGTGGCGGGGAAAATCGGCACGCGGCGCATGCAGCAGGGAAAAGCTGGCCCAGAGCCCGTCATAGGCCGCGGCCTCCGTCAGATCGTCGAACGTGCCAAGGTGGGCATCGACGCCGGCTTCGCGGGCGGCGGCGACGAATTGCGGGGTGGCGTCGAGCGCGCTGACGGTGACGCCGTGCCGCATCATTTCTGCCGCGTGCAGGCCCGGCCCGCAGCCGAGATCGAGCACATGCGCCCCCGTGGGCAGGCGCGCCAGAAAATCCTCCAGCGCGGCGCGCTCGGTCTCGCTGAACCCCAGCGCGGTGTAGTCGGCGAGCTTCTCGCCATAGGTGCGCAGGGTTTGGTCGTCACTCATCGCGGGGCCCCGGTGGCAAGGTCCGGGCCGGTGCGGAAAAAGCTGACATCGTTGGTGAAGACGCTGTCGGGGACAAGGCGGATCAGGCGCCCGGCGGGGTCGTCTATGCGGGCCACGTTGTCGAGGAACCACGGGTTCCACGCCGCCTCGTCCGGGCCGAGATAGCGCGCCAGCAGGCGGCGGAACAGGGCCGTGTCCATGCGTTCCACCGTCGCGCACCCGCGCAGGCCAAGGTGGCGCAGGATGCCGCGCGCGTTGTCGTAGTCCACGATTTCCACCGCGACGCGCGGGTCGCGGGCGATGCGCCGGGCAGAACTGGCGCCCTCGTCCGACAGCATGAAAAGCGCGCCGTCTTCCCAGTGAAACCAGACCGGCGCGTTGCGCGGCGCGCCTTCCGCGTCGATCGTGGCCAGGTTGGCCATCAGCGGCAGGCGCAGCACATCCTCCGGATCGAAGGGGGTTGGCATGGGTCAGGCCGGTTCGCGCAGGACGCGCGGCACCTTGAATTCCACGTTTTCGACGGCGGTTTCCACCTCTTTCACGGTCACGTCGTACCGTGCGCGGAAGGCGTTGATCACTTCTTCTACAAGAATCTCTGGGGCGGAGGCACCCGCGGTAACACCGATCGCGCGGATCCCGTCGAGCGCGCGCCAATCGATATTCTCGGCCCGCTGCACCAGTTGCGCGTAGGCGCAGCCGGCCTTGGCGCCAACCTCCACCAGCCGGCGGGAGTTGGAGGAATTGGGCGCACCGACGACGAGGATCGCATCGACCTCGGGCGCCATGACCTTCACCGCCGCCTGCCGGTTGGTGGTGGCGTAGCAGATATCTTCCTTGTGGGGGCCGATGATGGCGGGAAAGCGCGCCTTGAGGGCGGCGACGATCCCCGCCGTGTCATCGACCGACAGGGTGGTCTGGGTGATGAAGGCCAGCTTCTCGGGGTCGCGCGGGGCGAGGCTTGCGACATCGGCCTCGGTTTCGACCAGCAGCACCTCGCCCGCTGGCAACTGGCCCATGGTGCCCACGGTTTCCGGGTGGCCGGCATGGCCGATCATCACCATCTGAAGCCCGTTCTGATGGTGGCGCTCGGCCTCGATATGGACCTTGGAGACCAAGGGGCAGGTGGCATCGACATAGACCATGCGCCGTGCCTCGGCCGCCGCGGGGACGGATTTCGGCACGCCATGGGCGGAAAAGATCACCGGGCGATCATCGGGGCAATCCTCCAGCTCCTCGACGAAGACGGCGCCTTTTTCGCGCAGGTCATCGACGACGAACTTGTTGTGCACGATCTCGTGCCGGACATAGACCGGCGCGCCCCATTTCGAAATCGCCATCTCGACGATCTTGATGGCACGGTCGACACCGGCGCAGAAGCCGCGCGGCGCGGCAAGGTGGAGGGTGAGGGACGGTTTGCTCATCGGGGGCTCCTTCCTTCGAGACAGGTAAAGCCCATGCGGCCCCGCGTCCAGTGGTGGCAGGCGCGGCCGGCGCTGCAGCGCCCCGGTGACTTGACCTTACAGTGCGGGAAGCCGGCACATGCTCCCCGGAACATCGTCAGGAGGATATCAGTGATTCGGAAAAGTCTTGCCGCCGGTGGCGCCGGATTGGGTGTATTGGCCGCGATCGGGGCGGTCGCGGTCTGGGCCAGCCACGAGAACCGGCCCGGACTGCTGCCTTATGACCATGCCGATGCGGTGGCGCGGGGCGAGGGGATTTACGCGGAAAATTGCGCGTCGTGCCATGGCGCGGACCTGTCTGGGCAGGACGTGCCGGATTGGCGTGTGCGCGATGCTGACGGTTATCTGCCCGCGCCGCCGCATGACGAAACCGGGCATACATGGCACCATCCCGACGACGTTCTGGTGGCGATCACCACCCACGGCACCGAGGCGCTGATCGGCGGCCATTACCGCAGCAACATGATCGGCTTCGGTGACGTGCTGAGTGATCAGGACATCCTCGACGTGCTGGCCTATATCAAGAGCACATGGCCCGACCGCGTGATCGAGAGGCATGACGAGATCAACGCCCGCGCAGGCGGGTAACGGGCGGTTGAGCGGGGTTCGGTGACATGGTCACCTACGTGCCGCGCGGGATTGCGTAACCATGCGCCACGGAGGACACCGCCGATGAAAGATGACACGACACCCCATTGGGATGCCCGCTATGCCGGGTCGGCCCTCGACCGGCTGAGCTGGTTCGAGGCGGTGCCGGAGCGCTCGCTTTCGCTGATCCGGGGCGCGGTGTCGCCCGGGGCCGCGGTGATCGACGTGGGCGGCGGTGCTTCTCGCCTGCCCGATGCCCTGCTGGAGGCGGGGTTCCGCGACCTCACGGTTCTGGACCTGTCGGCGGAGGCGCTCGCGCTGTCGAAGGCGCGGCTTGGCCCAAGGGGCAAGAACGTGGACTGGCAGGTGGCCGATGTCACGAGCTGGCAGCCGCCGCGCCCGTACGACCTGTGGCACGACCGGGCGGTGTTTCACTTCCTGACCGGGCGTGACGCCCGCGCCGCCTATCTTGCGAGGATGGTCAAGGCCCTCGCACCGGGGGGCACCGCGATCCTCATGACATTCGCCGATGACGGGCCGGAGACGTGTTCGGGCCTTCCCGTCCGGCGCTACGCGCCCGACGCGATGACAGACGTGATTGCCGCGCTCGCGCCCGGCGCGTTCCGCCCCGAGGCGTCCGGGCGGTTCACCCACGTGACTCCTGCGGGCGGCGAACAACGCTTTCAGTACAGCGTCTTTACCCGGGTCTGAGCCCGTAATGCCCGCCTGTCCGGGCGAAAACCGCGGCATGCAGGGGACGCAACGAAACCCCCCGGCGCAGGGCCGGGGGGAAGGTGGATCAGGTTTCTTCGCTTTCGTAGGCGTCACGCTCGTTCAAGCGCGGTTCGCGCGGCGGTCGGCCAACGACATCCTTCAATTCATCGAGTTCGATGAAATTGTCGGCCTGTCGGCGCAGGTCATCGGCGATCATCGGCGGCTGGCTGCGGATGGTGGACACCACCGACACCCGCACGCCCTTGCGTTGCAGCGCGTCGACCAGAGGTTTGAAATCGCCGTCGCCGGAGAAGAGCACGATATGATCGACATGCGGTGCGATCTCGAGGGCATCGACCGTCAGTTCGATGTCCATGTTGCCCTTGACCTTGCGCCGGCCATGACTGTCGACGAATTCCTTCGCCGGCTTGGTCACCATGGTGAAGCCGTTGTAGTGCAGCCAGTCGACAAGCGGACGGATCGGCGAATAATCGTCGTTCTCCAGAAGGGCGGTGTAGTAGAACGCCCGAAGCAGCTTGCCGCGCTGCATGAATTCCTGCCGCAGCAGCTTGTAGTCGATGTCGAAGGCAAGCGCCCTCGCCGCCGCGTACAGGTTGGAGCCGTCTATGAACAGCGCCAGTTTTTCGTCTCGATAAAACATGATGATCTGGTCCCGTGAGTATTGACCGTCGACCGCGATCCCGTGATTGAAATGATATGGCTGAAATCACGATCAACAATGGATACCGACAATAAGAAGCAGGGACCGCTTTGCAACGCCCCGACTGTAATAATTCGTTCACAATCGCCTTGATTGCCGTCGGGTCAAACCTCTCCGACCGCGGAGCCATGTCCGAAAGCATCGTCCGCGATGCCATCGCGGAGGTGGCGGCGCGGGCCGGCAACGTCCTGTCCATCTCGTCGCTTTATCGCACGCCGGCCTTTCCGCCGGGATCGGGGCCGGATTTCGTCAATGCCGCCTTCGCACTGGACTGGCCGGACGGGCCGGAGCCGCTGCTGGCGCTGCTGCACGAGGTGGAGGCGCAATTCAACCGGACACGCGGCGCCCGGTGGCAGGCACGCACGCTGGACCTTGACCTGATCGCGCTTGGCGATCGCGTCTGCCCGGACGCCGAGGTGCAGACCCGGTGGCGTGACTTGCCCGCGCAAGAGGCCGCACAGGTCGCGCCGGACCAGCTTATCCTGCCGCATCCGCGCATGCAGGAACGTGGTTTCGTGCTGGTGCCGCTGGCCGATGTGGCGCCGGAGTGGCGCCACCCGTTGACAGGGCGCACGGTCGCGGCCATGCTTTCGCAGCGTCCGGACAAAGAGATTGCCGAAATCCACCTGCTTTCGCAGGAATGAGCCCTTGTGTTTTCGGTGCTTGGCGACTACGTTTGCGGTTTGCGCCCCTCCTTAACAGAACTCGGAGAATGACATGGCCCGCGTGACGGTTGAAGATTGCGTTGACAAGGTTCCGAACCGGTTCGAACTGGTGATGCTCGCCGCGCATCGGGCGCGGGAAATCACCGCCGGCAGCCCCGTGACCGTGGATCGCGACAACGACAAGAACCCCGTCGTTGCCCTGCGCGAGATCGCCGAGGAAACCCAGCTGGCCGATGACCTGCGCGAACGCCTGATCGAGTCGAACCAGACGCAGATCGAGGTCGATGAACCGGAGGAAGACGCGATGGCGCTGTTGCAGGGGGTCGAAGCCGACCGCCCGGCACAGGACGACATGTCCGAGGAACAGATGCTGCGCCAGTTGATGGAAGCGCAGGGCCAGCGCTGAACGACGCCAGAAACGGACGGACCGGGACGGGAATGATCGACGTCGACGACCTGCTGAGCCTGGTCCGAAACTACAACCCGAAATGCAACGAGGCCCTGCTGCGCGGGGCCTATGGCTATGCCCGGGATATGCATGCCGGGCAGTATCGCCGCTCGGGCGAGCCCTACTTTTCGCATCCCGCGGAGGTCGCCGCGATCCTGACGGAGCAGCGGCTGGACGATGCCACGATCGCCACCGCCCTGCTGCACGACACGATCGAGGACACCAAGAGCACCTATACCGACATCGCGGCCAAGTTCGGCAGCGACGTGGCCGAACTGGTCGACGGGGTCACCAAGCTGACCAACCTTGAATTGTCCAGCCGTGAAACCAAGCAGGCGGAAAACTTCCGCAAGCTGTTCATGGCGATGTCCAAGGATTTGCGGGTGATCCTCGTGAAGCTGGCCGACCGGCTGCACAACATGCGCACGATCAAGCACATGAAGCCGGAAAAACAGGCCCAGAAGGCGCGCGAGACGATGGATATCTACGCGCCGCTCGCGGGCCGCATGGGCATGCAGTGGATGCGAGACGAGCTTGAGGATCTGGCGTTTTCCGTCCTGAACCCCGATGCGCGCAAGTCGATCATGCGCCGTTTCGTGATGTTGCAAAAGGAATCGGGCGACGTGATCCCCAAGATCACCAACGACATCGAACTGGTGATGCAAAAGCACGGCGTCACCGGCGATGTTCTGGGTCGCGCCAAGAAGCCGTTCTCGATCTGGCGCAAGATGCAGGAAAAGGATCTTGCCTTTTCGCGCCTGTCAGACATCTACGGGTTTCGCGTGATCACCGAGACCGAGGATGACTGCTACCGCGTGCTGGGCGCGATCCATCAACGCTGGCGCGCGGTGCCGACCCGGTTCAAGGATTACATCAGCCAGCCGAAATCGAACGGCTACCGCTCGATCCACACCACCGTTTCGGGGCGCGATGGCAAGCGGGTGGAGGTGCAGATCCGCACCCGCCAGATGCACGAGGTCGCCGAGGCCGGGGTGGCGGCGCATTGGTCCTACAAGGACGGGGTGCGCGCCGAGAACCCGTTTGCCGTGGACCCCGCGAAATGGCTGGCCTCGCTCAACGAACGCTTCGAGATGGCGGAGGACCACGACGAGTTCCTCGAACATGTGAAGCTGGAAATGTATTCCGACCAGGTTTTCTGCTTCACGCCCAAGGGCGACGTGGTCAAGCTGCCCAAGGGGGCGACCCCCTTGGATTACGCCTACGCGATCCACACGCGGATCGGGCATAGCTGCGTCGGTGCCAAGGTCGATGGCATCCGGGTTCCGCTGTGGACCCGGCTCAAGAACGGGCAGTCGGTCGAGATCATGACCGCCGAGGGCCAAAGCCCGCAGGCGACGTGGATCGACATCGTGAAAACCGGGCGGGCCAAGGCCGCGATCCGGCGCCTGCTGCGCGAGGAAGACAGGGGGCGCTATATCCGGCTGGGGCAGGAGCTGGCCCGCGTCGCGTTCGAACATGTCGGAAAGAAAGCCACCGACAAGGCGCTGGAAACCGCCGCGAAGGCGCTGCATATCGACAGCGGTGACGAGGTTCTGGCCCGGATCGGCGCGGCCGAGATTTCCGCGCGCGAGGTGGTGGCGACGCTCTACCCCGAACTTGTGGGCCGGCCCGAGGACGAAGAAGTCGTCCGCCGCCCGGTGATCGGGCTTGACCCGGCGGTCGAGGTCAACCGGGCGCAATGCTGCCAACCGGTGCCGGGGGAGCGCATCGTCGGTGTGCCCTACAAGGGGCTTGGCCCTGTTCTGCACGCCATCGACTGCCCGGCCTTGGCCGACCTCGACGCGATGGCCAACAACTGGATCGACGTGCATTGGACGGAAGGGCGCCATGCAACCATCCACAATGTCACGATCAACGTGACGATCAGCAATGATCAGGGTGTGCTAGGGCGAATATGCACATTGATCGGCGAACAGAACGCCAATATTTCGGATCTGCATTTCATCGACAGGAAGCCGGACTATTTTCGCCTCTTGATTGATGTAGATGTGCGCGATGCCGAGCATCTGCATGCTGTGATGATGGCTGTTGAGGCCGACAGTGACGTCGCCACGTTGGAGCGCTACCGGAACCTCGACCGGCGCCCCTGACGCGGCCAGCCTTGGAGGGCGAACACCCGATGGTGTTCAAGCGCAGAGATTCGCGCCACTGGCTCATGGTGGTTGTGCACTGGTTCTATCCACGCGGCGGATGGGGCCGGGCAATCCAGTATATCAAGCACCGCCTGCACCGCTTGCCGGGAACGCCGGAATCCATTGCGCGGGGCGTCTTTGCGGGTGTCTTCACCGTGTTCACGCCGTTCTTCGGGCTTCATTTCCTTACCGCTGTTCTGATCGCGCGGCTCGTGCGGGGAAACATGCTTGCCGCGCTGCTGGCGACCTTCCTGGGCAACCCGCTGACCTACCTGCCGATCGCTTTGACCTCGATCCATACCGGGTATTTCCTGCTGGGCCGCGAGGCGCGGGGCGTCGGGCGCCACATCTTCGAGGCGTTTTCCGGCGCGTGGCGGGACCTGAAGCATAACTTCTTCGCCATGTTCACCCCCGAACGCGCCGACTGGACGGAGTTGGGGGAATTCTATGACGAGGTGTTCCTGCCGTTCATGGTTGGATCCCTCGTGCCGGGGGTGCTTTGCGGGCTTGCCTGTTACTACCTGTCGGTGCCGGTGATCCGGGCCTACCAGCAGCGGCGCCTTGCAAAGCTGCGCGCGAAAATGAACAAGATGCGCAAGCAAGCAGACCCGCGCGCCGACGAGGCCGCCGCGAGAGACAAGGGAGAATGACGATGGCCAGCCTTATCCGGCTCGGGGTGAATATCGACCACGTGGCGACGGTGCGCAATGCGCGCGGCGGCGCCCTGCCCGACCCGGTGCGCGCCGCCTGTCTGGCCGAGGAGGCGGGCACTGACGGCATCACCGCCCATCTCCGCGAGGACCGGCGCCATATCTCCGACGAGGATATCGAAAGGCTTATGGCGGCGTTGCGCGTCCCGCTGAATTTCGAGATGGCCGCGACGGCGGAGATGCAGGCCATCGCCCTGCGCCACAAGCCCCAAGCGGTCTGCATCGTGCCCGAAAAGCGCGAGGAACGCACGACCGAGGGCGGTATGGAGGTCGCGCGCGAGGAAAACCGGCTGGCCCATTACATCGCCCCCCTGCGCGAGGCGGGCTGCCGGGTGTCGATCTTCATCGCCGCCGACCGCGCCCAGATCGAGGCCGCGCACCGGATCGGGGCGGAGGTCGTCGAATTGCATACCGGCGCCTATTGCGACGCCCATGCCGAGGGGCGCCTCGACGCCCGCGATCGGGAACTGGCGGCCCTGCGCGAGATGTCGGCATTCGCCCGGTCCCTGGGGCTGGAGGTGCATGCGGGCCACGGGCTGACCTATGACACCGTCAAACCGGTCGCGGCTTTCCCCGAGGTTGCGGAACTCAACATCGGGCATTTCCTGATCGGCGAGGCGATCTTCCGCGGCCTCGCGCCCGCCATTCACGAAATGCAACGCCTGATGGAGGAGGCAAGGACATGAGGACCGCACCGCTTTGCGCGGCGCTTGTCGCATGTGCCGGCACGCCCGCGCTGTCGCAAGCCCTGCGTGATTGCAACACGTTCGAGGCCAATGCCCGCAACACATACCCGCCTTACGAGCAGACGATCCGCAGCTACGCCAACGGCGCAATCCGGGTGATCGCGCTCGACACTTCGGAACCGGCCTGCTGTTCGTTCCACGTCATGGTGACGCACCCCTCGGCGGACGGGCTTTACGCCGATTGCACGCTGATCTCTGCCGATGGATCGCTGGGCTTCGGGACGCTTTTCATGGACCGGATCGGCGCCAGCTACGAGTCCGCGACCGGGCTGACAGTTACCCTGCCCGTGGGGCACTGGGACGAGGCGGCGGGGCGGATGCGTGAGGCGCCGCTTGTCTTTACCGTCAATCAGGCGACGGGGACGGTCACGCTGGCGGGCGCGGCTCCCGGCCCGGCCACGAAATGACCGGGGCCGAGGTCCTGATCCTCGTGGTCGGCTGGGTCGCCGCGGCGGGCAGCCCCGGCCCCGCGACGCTGACCATCGCGGGCGCGGCGATGGGGCAGGGACGGCGCGCGGGCCTTCTGACGGGCGCCGGGGTCTGGGCCGGGTCGGCCTTCTGGGGCATGGCCGCGATGGCCGGGATGGGCGCGCTGATGCTGTCCAATGCCTGGATCGCCGAGGCGCTGCGCTATGCCGGCGCCGCCTACCTGCTGTTTCTTGCCGTGAAATCCCTGTGCGCGGCGCTGATGCCGGACCGGGGCGACGCGCCGCTGCCTTCGGCGGGGCACGGGCATTTCCGGCGCGGCCTCGTCGTGCACCTGACCAACCCCAAGGCTGTGCTGGCATGGGGCGCGGTCTTTGCCATCATGGTGCCGCCGGGGGCGCCGCCGGTCACGCTGGCCGCCACCTTCGGGCTGCTTTCGGCGCTCTCGGCGCTGATCTTCTTCGGCTACGGGCTGCTGTTCTCGGGCGCCGGCGTGATGCGCCGTTACCGGGCCGCGCGGCGCTGGTTCGAGGCGGCCTTTGCCCTTCTCTTCGGGGCGGCGGCGATCCGGGTGATGACGGCGCGTCTGGCATGATCCTTGGCGTCGGCACCGATCTGGCGAATATCGACCGCATCCGCGCCGTGCTTGACCGTCATGGGGATCGCTTCCGCACCCGCGTCTTTACCGAGGTCGAACGCACCCGGGCCGAGCGCACCCTCAACCCCGCCGCGACCTATGCCAAGCGGTGGGCCGCCAAGGAGGCCTGTTCCAAGGCGCTTGGCACCGGGCTGCGCATGGGGATCGCGTGGAAGGACATGGCGGTCAGCAACCTGCGCACGGGCCAGCCGGTGATGCATGTGACCGGCTGGGCCGAGGATCGCCTGCGCGCCATGACACCCGCAGGCATGGACGCCACGATCCATGTCAGCCTGACCGACGACGACCCATGGGCGCAGGCCTTCGTGGTGATCGCGGCGCATCCACTGGCAGGCGACGCCGCTCTGACCCTGCCGCACCCCGTGCCTTGACACCCGCCGATTGCGACCGCATGAAGCGCCAGGACATTCAGGGCCGGGAGCGACGGGCATGGCGAGCGAGACAAGCAAGGGCGGCGGGATCATGGAGACTGTCAAGACGGTCGTCTATGCGCTGCTGATCGCGGGCGTCTTTCGCACGCTGTTCTTTCAGCCATTCTGGATCCCCTCGGGGTCGATGAAGGACACGCTGCTGATCGGCGATTTCCTGTTCGTCAACAAGATGGCTTACGGGTATTCGCGCTTTTCCTGCCCCTTCGCGATGTGCCCCTTCTCGGGCCGCATCCTCGGGTCGGAGCCGGAACGGGGCGATGTCGTGGTCTTCCGCCACCCGGTGAACGGCACCGATTTCATCAAGCGCGTCATCGGGCTGCCCGGGGATCGCGTCCAGATGCGCGACGGGGTGCTTTACATCAGTGAATACGACCCCGAAACCGGCACCAATGCCGATTTCGTCGCCGCCACGCTGGACCCAGAGGCTCCCTTCGTCGAAGCGTTCGAACCGCAGGGGCCCGTCTCGCAACGTCCGCGCTGTTCCAACGGGCCGGTGGGGCTTGGCGGCGATTGCGAAAAGGAGCGCTTCACCGAAACGCTGCCGGGCGGGGTGACCCATTCGGTGCTCAATATCGAGGATGGCAGTTTCGGCGACAACACGCCGATCTTCACCGTGCCCGAGGGCGAGTATTTCGTGATGGGCGACAACCGCGACAACAGCCAGGACAGCCGGTTTCCGCAATCGGTGGGCGGCGTCGGCTTCGTGCCCTACGAGAACCTGATCGGCCGGGCCGACCGGGTCATGTTCTCCTCGGCCGGGTCGCGGATGATCTATTTCTGGACCTGGCGCGGCGACCGGTTCTTCCGGGCGATCGAGTGAAGCTGTCACAGGATCTCATAGCCTTTTGCGACCGGTTGGGTTACCGCTTCGAGCGTCCGGACCTGCTGATCCGGGCGCTGACGCATTCCTCGCTGTCCGCGCCCACGCGGCCCGACAACCAGCGGCTGGAGTTTCTGGGCGACCGGGTGCTTGGGCTGGTCATGGCCGAGGCGGTTCTGGAGCAGGACACGGACGCGGCGGAAGGGCGGCTCGCGCCAAGGTTCAACGCGTTGGTGCGCAAGGAAACCTGCGCCGAGGTGGCGCGGTCGATCGAGCTTGGCGCGGTTCTAAAGCTTGGCAAGTCCGAGATGAAGACCGGCGGCCGGCGCAAGGACGCCCTGCTTGGCGACGCCATGGAAGCGGTGATCGCGGCGGTCTATCGCGACGGCGGCTACGAGGCGGCGCGCGCGGTCATCCGGCGGCTTTGGGGCGACCGTGTGGCCACCGTGCAGGAGGATTCGCGCGACGCCAAGACCACGCTTCAGGAATGGGCGCAGGCGCGACGCATGGCGCCGCCGGCCTATACGGAAGTGGCACGCTCCGGTCCGGATCACGCGCCGGTCTTTACCGTCGAGGTGCGCATCGCCACCGGCGCCCACGCCCGGGCCGAGGCAAACTCCAAGCGGCAGGCGGAACAGGCGGCCGCGCAGGCGATGCTGGCGCGGCTTGGCGCGTGAGGCGGTCCGCGGCGGACCCCGTCATCGCGGCGTATCGGCGGGGACTGCCGGAACTGGTCATGGCGCGCAAATCCGGCTAAACGCGGTGGATCAACTGGAAGGACGGCACAGACCATGACCACACGCGCCGGATTCGTCGCCCTTATCGGGGAACCCAACGCGGGCAAGTCCACCTTGCTCAACCGCATGGTCGGGGCCAAGGTCTCGATCGTCACCCACAAGGTGCAGACCACGCGGGCGCGCATCCGCGGCGTGGCGCTGGAGGGCGAGGCGCAGATCGTCTTCGTCGACACGCCGGGCCTGTTCCGCCCGCGCCGCAGGCTCGACCGGGCTATGGTGGCGGCGGCCTGGACCGGGGCGGCGGATGCCGATGTGGTGGTGCTGCTGATCGAGGCGCATCGCGGGCTGACGCCGGGCGTCGAAGAGATCCTCGATGGCCTGCGCGAGCGCGCCGGGGGGCGTCGCGTCGCGCTTGCGGTCAACAAGATCGACCGGGTGCAGGCCGAAACGCTTCTGGCGCTGACCAAGGCGATGAACGAGGCCTTCCCGTTCGAGCAGACCTTCCTGATCTCCGCGGAGAAGGGGCACGGCGTCGAGGATCTGCGCCACTGGCTGGCCGGCGCGATGCCGGAGGGCCCTTGGCTTTACCCGGAGGACCAGATCGCCGACCTGCCGATGCGGATGATCGCCGCCGAGATGACGCGCGAGAAGCTGACCCTGCGCCTGCACCAGGAACTGCCCTACCAGTTGACGGTGGAAACGGAAGGTTGGGAGGAGCGCAAGGACGGATCGGCCCGGATCGACCAGGTGATCTATGTCGCCCGCGACGGGCACAAGGGGATCGTGCTGGGCAAGAAGGGCGAGACGATCAAGGCGGTGAGCCAAGCTGCGCGGGCGGAACTGGAGGCGTTCCTGGGCCGCAAGGTGCACCTTTTCTTGCAGGTCAAGGCGCGTCCCGGATGGCTGGACGAGGCGGCGCGCTATTCCGAGATGGGCCTCGATTTCAAGGACGGGGCCTAGCGTTTGGTGGCTCGGCTGACGACCGACTTCTGGGTCAGGGCCTACCTCGCGCGGCTACGGCTGGCCGATATCCCGGCCTACGTGGTGGCGCATGGAGACGATACCGGCGGCGCGGTGCTGGTCAAGCTCAGCACGCTCGACGGGGCGGCACGGGTGTTCCAACGAAGTTTCGACCTGATGAGCGGCGAGCGCTGCTGGATCCAACTGCGCGAGGGATCGGAGGAAGAGGTCGACGCCTCGATCCGGCGGCAGCGCGAAATGGATCCGGACCTGTGGGTGATCGAGGTCGAGGACCGCGCCGGGCGGCACCTGCTGGACGAGCCGGGGCTGGGCTGAGCGGTTTCGAATGGCGTGCGCCATCCGACCGGGGGCGCCCCTCCTCGGGCCCTCCGGGGCCGTCGTCGGGCCGCGTTGCCACGGGATATCGGGTGGGGCGGTGCGTTCGGTGGACGCGGTCGAGATAGAAGCGTCGGACTCTTCTGCTGAGAGGCCCTGAAGGCGGGGTCTGCCCGCTTCAGGACCATGGAAGGGCGGGGGCGTTTTTTGGACTTGGAGCGGGGCGTGGCGCCTGTAGGATCGCGTCCATGGATTGGCGCGACGAAGGGGTGCTTCTGTCCGTGCGGCGGCACGGGGAAAGCGCCGCGATCATAGAGGTCTTCACGCCCGGCCACGGGCGCCATGCCGGTGTCGTGCGCGGCGGCACGGGGCGGCGAATGGCGCCGGTGTTGCAGCCCGGCGCGCAGCTTGACCTGAACTGGCGCGCGCGGCTGGAGGACCATATCGGCACCTACACCGTGGAACCCTTGCGCGGTCGCGCCGCCGAGGCGCTTGGCGACGCGGTTGCGCTTGCGGGGCTTTCCGCGGTGTGCAGCCTGCTGGCCTTTTGCCTGCCGGAGCGCGAACCGCACCCGCGGCTTTACGAGCGGTCGGTCGCGCTGCTCGACGCGCTCGGGGCCGTTGGCTGGGAATATGGGTATCTGCGATGGGAACTGGCGCTGCTTGACGAGATGGGCTTCGGGCTGGACCTGTCGCGGTGTGCCGTCACCGGCGCCACCGAAGGGCTTGCCCATGTCTCGCCGCGCACCGGGCGGGCGGTGACGCGCGCCGGGGCCGGGGACTGGGTGGACCGCCTGTTGCCGCTGCCTGACAGCCTGCGCGGCGATGCCGGTGCCGGGCGGCGGGACGTGGCCGAGGGGCTGGCCGTCACCGGCCATTTCCTTTCGTCGCACCTCGCCCCGGCGCTTGGCGATAAACCGCTGCCGCCGGCGCGTCAAAGGCTGATCGACCGGCTGGCGCGTCAGGGCTGAACGCGGCGGAAGGTCAGCGTCTCGCCCGAATCGTTGGACAGGATCAGCGCCGGCCCCGACACTTCCGCCAGCGTCATGCGCGACAGGAGGTCGAAGTAAGCCTGTTCCGCCGTCAGATCGGGGCAGGCGCGGCGGGTGGCCGTGATCGGACCAACCTCTACCCAGGGATAGGGGGCGGTCTGCGCGGCGGAATAGCCGTTGCAGGGGGCGGCGCCGCTGATCTGGCCGGTCTCGCGCAGGTCCAGCGTGATGTCGGCGGTCACGGGGGCGCCGTCCTGTTGGGTCAGGGCCCAGAGCCCGTCACCGTAGCCCGACAAGGTTTCGTCCTGCAGGCAGGCCGACAGGATCAACAGGGCAGTCAGGAAAGGCAAAAGGCGCAGCATGGCATCTCTAGCGGTTGGGAGCGGGACAGGCGAATTCCCGCCAGTATGGCTGCGACTTGCGCCTGATCAAGGCAGGTTTTCGCGAGACTGTTAAGGTCAGATTGGCATTTTCGCCGTTAAGACACAGGGAAGGGGAGTAATCTCATGAAGAAATATCTTGCGATTTCGGTCTGCGTTATGGCCTTGGCCGGGGCCACCTGCACCCAGCAGGAACAACAGATCTACACCGGCGCCGCGATCGGGGCGGTTGGCGGTTTCGCCTTGGCAGAGCTTTTTGACGCGAATTCCAACTGGACCGCGGTATCGACCCTTGCCGGTGCGGCCGTCGGTGCCGAGGTGGCGCGCAACAACCAGACCGGGCAATGCGCCTACAAGCGCCCCGATGGCCGGGTGAACGTCCGGCCCTGCTGATCCTGCCACCCCTCCGCGCGGATCGTGCGGGGGGACGGTGCGCGGATATGCCAAGGCGGTGTGCGCAGCGGGTGGTTGACTTGGTGCAAGCCTTGCCCGAGAGGAAGGAGTCATTGACGTGGGCAATCATTGCCCCCCTGACCCGCCCTGAAAGGAGACGCGCCCGCGATGTCCGACGCCCCTGCGACCGCCCCTGTTGAGAACTGGCTGGAATATTTTCACGTCACCTTCTTTGCCATCGTCATGGGATTGGCGGGGCTGACGCTTGCTCTGCACGCCGGCGAGGCGGCGCTCGGCCTGCCCGCGTTCCTGTCGGCCGCGGCGTATTACGCAAGCGTCGCGGTCTTCCTTGTCATCGCGCTTGTCTACGCGGCGAAGGGGCTGCGCCACAGGGCGGCGGTGGTGGCCGAATGGCGGCACCCGGTTAAACTGGCCTTCTTCCCGGCAATCTCCATTTCCTTGCTGTTGCTGGCCACCGCCTCGCTTGGCCGAGCGGATGCGGTGGCCGAACCGCTTTGGCTTCTGGGGGCGGGGCTGCAGACGGTGTTGACGCTGGCCGTTGTCACCGGCTGGATCGGCAACCGGTCGTTCCTGCATGGCCACCTGTCGCCGGCATGGTTCATCCCCGCGGTGGGCAACGTGATCGTGCCGATTGCCGGGGTGCAGCTGGGCTACGAGGCGCTGAGCTGGTATTTCATGTCGGTCGGCCTTGTCTTCTGGATCGTTCTGCTGACGCTGGTGTTCAACCGGCTGGTGTTTCACGATCCGCTGCCGGGCCGTTTGCAGCCGACGCTGGTGATCCTGATCGCGCCGCCCGCCGTGGGCTTCGTCGCGTGGGTGCGGCTGATGGGCGAGGTGGACGCCTTCGCGCTTATCCTGCTCAACGCGGCTTACTTCTTTACCCTGCTGGTCGCGGTGCAGCTGCCGCGCATCGCCCGGCTGCCTTTCGCATTGTCCTTCTGGGCGCTCAGCTTTCCCTTTGCCGCCGTCACGATCGCCAGTTTCGTGCAGGCCGGGACGGGGGAGTCCGCCGCGCATCGGATGATCGGTGCGGGCCTACTGGCGGTTCTGGTGCTGATCATCGCGGCGCTGGTCCTGCGCACGCTGAAGGCGATCGTTGCCGGGGATATCTGCAAGCCGGAATGAGAAACGGCCCGCCTTTCGGAAGCGGGCCGCGTGCTTCGAGGGACATGCGGACGCTCAGCCCAGCAGGCGGCGGGCGATCACCTGCGCCTGGATCTCGGCGGCGCCCTCGAAGATGTTGAGGATGCGCGCGTCGCAAAGGATGCGGCTGATCTTGTATTCCAGCGCGAAGCCGTTTCCGCCGTGGATCTGCAGCCCGTTATCCGCCGCCGCCCAGGCCACGCGGGCGCCGAGTAGCTTGGCCATCCCGGCCTCCAGGTCGCAGCGCTTGTCATGGTCTTTCTGCGCGGCGGAGTAATAGGTCAGTTGCCGGGCGATCATGATTTCCACCGCCATCATCGCCAGCTTGCCGGAAACACGCGGAAAGTCGATCAGCGGTTTGCCGAACTGCTTGCGGTCCTGCGCGTATTGCATGGCGGTATCGAGCGCCGACTGCGCCACGCCGACGGCGCGCGCGGCAGTCTGGATGCGGGCGGATTCGAAGGTCTGCATGAGCTGCTTGAAGCCTTGCCCGGTTTCGCCGCCCAGAAGGTTCTCGTCCCTGACCTTGAAGCCGTCGAAGCCAAGTTCGTATTCCTTCATGCCGCGATAGCCCAGAACCTCGATCTCGCCGCCGGTCATGCCCTCGGTCGGGAAGGGGTTTTCATCGGTCCCGGGGGTCTTTTCGGCAAGAAACATCGACAGGCCGCGATGGTCGCTGGTGTCCGGGTCGGTGCGGGCCAGAAGCGTCATGACATGGGTACGCGCGGCATGGGTGATCCATGTCTTGTTGCCGGTGATTTCCCAGCCGTCTTCCGTCTTGGTCGCACGGGTGCGCAAGGCACCGAGATCCGACCCGGTGTTGGGCTCGGTAAACACCGCCGTGGGCAGGATTTCGCCGCTGGCGAGACCAGGAAGCCATTGGTTTTTCTGGTCTTCCGTGCCACCGCACAGGATCAGCTCGGCGGCGATTTCCGACCGTGTGCCGAGAGAGCCGACACCGATATACCCGCGGCTGAGTTCCTCCGAAACCACCACCATCGATGCCTTGGACATTCCAAGGCCGCCATACTCCTCGGGGATCGTCAGGCCGAAGACGCCCATTTCGGCAAGCTCGGCGATGATGTCCATCGGGATCAACTCGTCCTTGAGGTGCCAGTCATGGGCGTGGGGTTCGACCCGGTCGCGCGCGTAGCGGGCAAACTGGCTGCGGATCATCTCCAGCTCGTCGTCGAGGCCGGAGGCGCCAACGCCGTCGGCGACACCGGTTTTGCGCATGTTTTCAACAAGCTGCCTCCGCGCGGCCTGCGTGTTTCCGGCTTGGGTGAGGGTCATCACCTCGGCCGTCATCAGGGCGCGTTGGTCGTCTTGAGAGAGGCCGATATCCTGCGGGCGCAGGATCTCGCCCTGGCTCATCGGGAGGCCGCCGTAGATCTGCCAGAGATATTCCCCGAACGCGATCTGGTGAAGCAGCGCCTCGGTCTCGCCGAACTTGCCCTCGGCGGAGAGACGCTCGGCCCAGGATTGCATCTGGCGCAGCGCTTCCACGTACGTGGCGAGCCAAGCCAGACCGTGTGCAGCCGTCTGATTTTCCTCGATTTTCGTGCCCGACACCCGGCCGTCCAAGCTGACCGCGCCGCGCAGCCGGGCGGTGGCGACGTCAAGCAGCGCCCCGGCCGGTTTCAGGGCGGCGGCGGTGAGGCTGAGAAGGTCGGGAAGCAGGGCGGTCCCGGTCTGGTCATGGGGCATGGGTGCTCCGTCATGCGGCATGGGTCTCTCCCGTCGTTTTGCAGATGCAGTCCTAGTCACTTTGCAAGTGCAGCGCAAGAATAATTCGTCAAGGCATGTTCTAGGGATAATATGTGTCGCGTCTTTCTTGCGGGGCAGGGGGTGCCCTCCGTACACCCGGCGTACACCCCCCGTGCACCCCCCGTGCAGACGAGACGGGCGCGTTGCGGCGATTTTCGATGCGGGGGCAGGCCTGTCGGGGTAGAGGGACGGGACGGCAACAGGAGGGCCTGATGGGAGCGGTGCTGGAGACCATGCCGGGGCTGGTGCTGGCGGCGGCCATGGCGATCACGTTCTTCGGTGGGGTGGTCAAGGGCGTGGTGGGCTTCGCGCTGCCGCTGGTCATGATCTCGGGCCTTGGCGCGCTCCTGCCGCCCGAGATCGCGCTGGCCGCCTTGTTGCTGCCGGCGGCGCTGACCAACATGTGGCAGGCGTTCCGGCAGGGGCTGGCGGCGGCGGCGCTGTCACTGCGCGGGCACTGGCCGTTCATGGCCATCGGGCTGGCGGTGATGGCGGTCACGGCGCAATTCGTTCTGGCGGTGCCGCAATGGGCCTTCTTCGCCATTATCGGCGGGCCGGTGGTGGTCTATTCCGCTTTGCAGCTTGCCGGCGTGCCGATCCGGGTGCCGGCGCACCGGCGAGGCGTGGCCACCGTGCTGTTCGGCGGGTTGGCGGGTATCCTTGGCGGGTTCTCGGCGGTATTCGGGCCGCCGACGGTGGCTTACCTGATCTCGCGCGACACGCAGAAGGCCGAACAGGTGCGGGTGCAGGGGATGATGTACTTCCTTGGCAACGTGCTGCTGTTCGGGGCGCATCTGCGGTCGGGGGTGCTGAATGCCGATACGATACCGTTGTCGGCGTTGATGCTGCTGCCGGCGGCGGCGGGGATGTGGCTGGGCTTTCGTCTGCAGGACCGGATGAACCGGGCGCAGTTCCTGCGCGCGACGCTGGTTGTTCTGCTGCTTGCCGGGCTGAACCTTGTGCGGCGGGCGATTTTCGTGTGACCTGCCGCCCTGAAAGGGAGGACGAACAGATGCACGACACCTTGCAAGAGTTGCCCGGGCGAATCGACGGTCCCGGCGCATGGACCGGGGCCGAGATGGCGGCGCGGCCCGAGCGCTGGCTGTATACCCTGACCGAGGCCGACATCGCCGATCTGGAGCACGGGGCGGCGCATTTTCTTGCGCTGGGCAAGGACCTTGGGCAGATCACGGCGGCGGATTTTCCGCTTGGGACGTTCGCGGGGCACGTGGCGGCGTTACAGGACACGCTGCGCAGCGGTGCGGGGGTCGAGGTGATCCGGGGCTTGCCGATCGCGCGCTACGACCAGAAGACGGCGGCGACGATCTTTTGCGGCATCGGGGCGCATATTGGCAGCGCAAGGTCACAGAACGCGGCGGGGCATGTTCTGGGCCATGTGCGCAACGTGGGCGCGGATGCCGATGACCCGAACACGCGGATCTACCAGACGGCGGCGCGGCAGACATTCCATACCGACAGCGCGGACGTCGTGGGGTTGCTGTGCATCCGCAATGCCAAGGAGGGGGGCGACAGCCTGCTTGTCAGTGCCGAGTCGATCTACAACCGGATGCGGGCGGAACGGCCCGACCTGCTGGAACGGCTCTTCGACCCCATCGCCACGGACCGGCGCGGCGAGGTGCCGGAGGGCATGAAACCGTGGATGGAGATCCCGCCGTTGAGTTGGCATGACGGCAAGCTGACGGTGTTCTACCAACGGCAATATATCGACAGCGCGCAGCGGTTCGACGAGGCGATGCGACTGACCCCGGCGCATGTCGAGGCGCTGGATATGTTCGATGCGCTGGCCAACGACCCGGACCTGCACTTCCGGATGCGGTTGGAGCCCGGCGACATGCAGTTCGTCTACAACCACGCGCAGTTGCATGACCGCACGGGGTTCACCGATTGGCCGCAGCCGGATCGGCGGCGCCACCTGCTGCGGCTTTGGCTGTCGCTGCCGGGGGACCGGGACCTGCCCCCCTGTTTCGCCGAACGCTACGGCAGCATCGAGGTGGGCAACCGGGGTGGCATCATCGTGCCGGGCACAAGACTGACCGCGCCGCTGGATTGAGCGGTGTCTTGCATGACGTGACGGCTAAGGCCGGAATTTTCCGGGCGCCCCCGTTATCTGAGGCTGCCGATACGATCGTCACTTCCGGCAGTTCGGTTGAAGAGCCAAGGGAAAGCGGGCAAGGTGCAGACTTGCAGTCCAGCATACAATATTGGAGATCAGAGTTTGCTTAAGATCGAAAGGCCGGATGGCACCGTGCGTTTTATCAACCTGGATCGCGTGATCGTTATTTCACCCCATGCGGAAGAAGGCTTGGTCGTGAGGTTCCGAAACGCCAAAGACGAAGTCGCCAATGAGCGTTGCACCCGGTTTCAGGTTATAAAACAGGGGACATGGTACGACTGAACGGCGAGCATTGTTCCGGAAGCGACGCACCCCGGGCTGGCCCCGGGGTGCGTCGCAGAATTTGTGCGCCGGCGCGATCAGGAGATCGCCGCGGCCCTCACGTCATCGTCGATGAAGGGCACGTATTGGGCGAAGTTCTCGGCGAACATGTGCACCAGCTTGGCGGCCTGCGCGTCGTAGGCCGCCGGGTCGTCCCAAGTGCGGCGCGGGTCGAGCAGGACCTCCGGTACGCCGGGGCAGTCCATGGGCACGTCGAAGCCGAAATTGGGATCCTTGCGGAACTCCGCGTCGTGCAATGACCCGTCGAGCGCGGCGGTCAGCAGCGCGCGGGTGGCGCGGATCGGCATCCGGCTGCCCACGCCGTAGGCGCCGCCGGTCCAGCCGGTATTGACCAGCCAGCAGGTCGCCTCGTGATGGGCGATCTTCTCGCGCAGAAGGTTGCCGTAGACCTCGGGCCGGCGCGGCATGAAGGGGGCGCCGAAGCAGGTGGAGAAGGTCGGTTCGGGTTCGGTCACGCCGCGCTCCGTCCCCGCGACCTTGGAGGTGAAGCCCGACAGGAAGTGATACATCGCCTGCGCGGGCGTCAGCCGGGCGATCGGGGGCAGCACCCCGAAGGCGTCGCAGGTCAGCATGATGATGTTCTTCGGGTGCCCGGCAAGGCCGGTTTCCGACGCGTTGGAGATGTAGCCCAGCGGATAGGCGCATCGCATGTTGGCGGTCAGGCTGTCATCCTCGAAATCGAGCGCGCGGGTTTCGGGATCGAACACCATGTTCTCGACCACGGTGCCGAATTTCCTTGTGGTGGCGTAGATTTCCGGCTCCGCCTCCTCGCGCAGGTTGATCGTCTTGGCGTAGCAGCCGCCCTCGAAGTTGAAGATGCCCTTTTCCGACCAGCCATGTTCGTCGTCGCCGACCAGCACCCGGGCCGGATCGGCCGACAGGGTGGTCTTGCCGGTGCCCGAGAGGCCGAAAAAGACGGCCGCATCTTCGGGGTCGTCGATGGCGTGGTTGGCCGAGCAATGCATCGCCATCACGCCCTTGCCCGGCAGGATGTAGTTGAGAAGGGTGAAAACGGATTTCTTGTTCTCGCCGGCATATTCGGTGCCGCCGATCAGGATCAGCTTCTTGTCGAAGTTCAGCGCGATCACCGTTTCGGTGCGGCAGCCGTGGCGTTCGGGATCGGCGAAGAAGCTGGGGCAATTGATGATGGTGAATTCTGGGGTGAAGCTGTCAAGTTCCTCGGCCGAGGGACGGCGCAGCATGTGGCGGATGAAAAGGCCGTGCCACGCCAGTTCCGTCACCACGCGCACGTCAAGCCGGTGATCGGGATCGGCCCCGGCGTAGAGATCCTGCACGTGGTATTCGCCGCCCTTCATGTGGGCCAGCATGTCGGCGTGAAGCCGGTCGAAGGCCTCGGGCGCCATTTCGGCATTGTTTTCCCACCAGATCGTGTGTTCGGTGGCGGCGCTGCGCACGACGTGCTTGTCCTTGGGCGAGCGGCCGGTGAACTTCCCGGTGGTCACCAGCAGGGCACCCCCCTGTCCGAGCGTGCCCTCGCCCTTGCGCAGCGCGGCCTCGATCAGCGCGGGTTCGAGCAGGTTATAGTGAACCGCGCCCAGTTCGGAAATGCCTTGGGTTTCCAGCGTCCGGGCCGGGTTCACGCGTCCTGTGGTCATTCTGCAAGCTCCTGCGCCGGGGCGTCCGGCATCATGGGTGAAACACGAGGTGCAAGGGACGGCGGCGCCGTCCGTGTAACGCTCCTATAACATGCCGTTTTCAGCGAAGAACAGGACGCAATCGCACAGTTAGCGCAACCAACTTGGCCCGGCGCCGGCTTGTTAGCGCTGCCTTAACAGACCCTTGGTAGGAATTCGGCAACAGTGAAAGGGGCGAATCGTCTGCGCATGACAAGTTAGAGATTGATTCGAAAGCGTGAAATGTAGGAGTATGGCAAAAAAGCAAAGCAAATCGGGCAGAATAAGGACATAGTAGCATGTCGAGGATCGCACTCGTCGATGACGACAGAAATATCCTGACCTCCGTTTCGATGACCCTGGAAGCAGAGGGTTTCGAAGTGGAGACATATCATGACGGCCAGTCGGCCCTGGACGCCTTTTCGCGTCGCATGCCGGAACTTGCCGTTCTGGACATCAAGATGCCGCGGATGGACGGCATGGACCTTTTGCAGCGCCTGCGCCAGAAAAGCGGGATTCCCGTGATCTTCCTGACCTCCAAGGATGACGAGATCGACGAGCTGATGGGCCTGCGGATGGGCGCGGACGATTACGTGCGAAAGCCGTTTTCGCAGCGCCTGCTGGTGGAACGCATTCGTTCCATCCTGCGGCGTCAGGACGCCATCGCCTCGGATGCCGGCGACACGCCGGAGGAAAGCCAGGTCATGGTGCGCGGCCCGCTGTCGATGGACCCGCTGCGCCACGCGGTCACATGGAAAGGGCAGGACGTGTCACTGACCGTGACGGAGTTCTTGTTGCTTCAGGCGCTGGCGCAACGTCCCGGCTTCGTGAAAAGCCGCGACCAGTTGATGGACGTGGCCTATGACGAACAGGTCTATGTCGACGACCGCACCATCGACAGCCACATCAAGCGGCTGCGCAAGAAGATGCGCGAGGTGGACCAGGATTTCTCGGCCATCGAAACGCTCTACGGGATCGGCTACAGATATAACGAAGAGTAGATGACGCTGGCCTCCGACATCGGTCCGAACGAACGGCGCAACCACCGCGACGGCCAGATCGTTCTGGGCGAGGACTGGGACCGTCCCGCCGGGGCGGTCGAGGTCGAGTTGCGCGATGCGCGCGCGCGGCGCGGGCTGTTGTCGCTCAACCGATCGCCGCTGGCGCGCAAGATCATCCTGTTCAACCTTCTGGCGTTGGTCGTGCTGGTGGCCGGGGTCTTGTTCCTCAACCCGTTCCGCGAAAGCCTCGTTTACCAGCGCGAACGCGCGCTGGCGGTCGAAGCGCAGCTTGTGGCCGAGGTGTTCGAGGCCAGCCTGCCGCGCACCGCCCCGGCCAACTTGCTGACGGGCGACGGCATCGACCCGGTGGATGTCCTGTCGCGCGTGGGGCTGCAGGACGGGATGGACGTGTTCGTCTTTGCCCCCAACGAAACGCTGGTTGCCTCCAGCGCGGAAACCGAAACCACCCCGGCGCGGCCAGTTGCCGGGATCGATGAAGGCGACGGCCGGTCGCTGGTCATCACCGAGTTCCTGAATTCGGTCTGGGACGGGATCGCCGGGCTGCTGACCTCGGGTGAGCGGCCGGAAGCCACCCCGCCAAGCCCTGAAGCGCAGGCCCGGGCGCTGGTGGCCGAGGCGCTGACCGGCCTCACCGTCGTGGATGGCGGCAATGGCGAGATGGGCCAGATCTACCTTGCCGCTTCGCCGATCGAGGGGGCGACGGGCATCCTTGGCGTGGTCGCGGTCGCAACGGCCGGCGGCGAGGTCAACCAGCTCGTGCGCACCGAACGCGAACAGATCCTGCAAATGTTCTTCGTGGCGCTTCTGGTGTCCATCGGGCTCAGCCTCGTGCTAGCCTCGACCATCGCCAACCCGCTTTCCGACCTGTCGGCGGCGGCGGAACTGGGGCGCGACAAGAACGCCCGCAAGATGAGCCCGACCCGCGTGCGCATTCCCGATCTGACGGGGCGCCCGGACGAGATCGGGCGCTTGTCGGGCGCGCTGCGCGGCATGGTCGGTGCGCTTTACGACCGGATCGACGGCAACGAACAATTCGCGTCCGACGTGGCGCACGAGGTGAAGAATCCGCTGGCCTCGTTGCGATCGGCGGTGGGCACGCTGCGCATGGCCAAGACAGAGGATCAGCGCACGCGGCTTCTGGACGTGATCGACCATGACGTGCGTCGCCTCGATCGGCTTGTATCGGATATCTCCAACGCCTCGCGGCTGGACGCGGAACTGGTCAAGGAGGAAGAGGACGAGTTCAACCTGATCCACATGCTTTCCAACCTCACCCAGTTCCATGCCGAGGAGGCCGCCAAGCAGGATGTCGAGTTCATCTCGGACCTGCCGCAGGAACCGGTGATGATCCACGGGCTGGAAGGGCGGCTGGCGCAGGTTTTCGTCAACCTGATCACGAACGCGCTGTCGTTCTGCGAGGCGGGCGACGCGGTGCGTGTCTGGGCCCGGCAGCGCGAGAACCGGGTTCTGGTCGTGGTCGAGGATACCGGCCCCGGTATCCCAGAGGAGGCGCTGACCAAGGTGTTCAACCGGTTCTATTCCGAACGGCCGCAACAGCAGTTCGGCGACCATTCCGGCCTTGGGCTGGCGATCTCCAAGCAGATCGTCGAGGCGCATGGCGGCGTGATCTGGGCCGAGAACATCCGTCCGACCGAGGCTGACATCACCTCCGATCCGCAGGGCGCGCGCTTCGTGGTCGGCCTTCCGCTCTGAGCGATGACACGGCCGGCGGATCCCTGCCTGCGCGATCATGGCGAGGCCGCCCCGGACGGGCGTTTCTTTTGCCGCGCGACGGGTGTGGCGATGGACGGGCTGGGGGTGCTGATCCTCGGCCCCGCTGGCAGTGGCAAGTCGCGGCTGGCGCTGGACCTCATGGGGCTTGGCGGGCGACTGGTCTGCGATGACGGGGTGCTCCTGTCCGACGACGGTCGGATTTCTCGGCCCGACGCCGCGCCGCCGCTGATCGAGGCGCGTGGCGTCGGGCTGTTGCGCGCCGATCCGGTGGCGGAGGCGCCGCTGGCCTTGACGGTGGACCTGTCGCGCCCCGAGGCCGAGCGCCTGCCGCCGCGGCGCATGGCGGCCACGCCCGGCGGCCCGGTGCCATTGATCCTTGGCGCCGGTCACCCATTTCTGGCACAGGCGATCCGCCAGTATACCCGCCACGGACGCGAGGCTTGAGGCACGCAAATGGAACATGAAGATGACATGACCCCCGACGATGCGGCGCGCGTCGTGTTCGTCTCCGGACCTTCAGGGGCGGGGCGGTCCACCGCGATCCACGCGCTGGAGGATCTGGGATATGAGGCGATCGACAACCTGCCGCTCAGCCTGCTGCCCCGGCTGCTCGACGGGCCGCCGCCGACGCGGCCGCTGGCGCTTGGCACCGACCCGCGGAACCGCGATTACAGCGCGCAGGCGCTGATCGGCGCGGTGGACCGGCTGGTGGCAGATCCCGCGGTCCTTGCCGACCTCGTCTATCTCGATTGCAGGGCCGACGTGCTGGTGCGCCGCTTTTCCGAAACCCGCCGTCGGCACCCGCTGGCCCCCGAGGATCGACCGCTCCTCGGGATCGAACTGGAACGCGATCTGCTGGCGCCGGTGCGCGCGCGGGCGGGCATCCTGATTGACACCAGCGAGATGACGCCGCACGAGTTGCGCGCAGAGATGCAGCGCTGGTTCGCCCCGAGCGGGCAGAAACTGGCGCTGTCCGTCGAATCCTTCAGCTACAAGCGGGGCCTGCCGACGGGCGCCGACCTCGTCTTTGACTGCCGCTTCTTGCGCAACCCGCATTGGGACCCCGCCCTGCGCCCGCTTGACGGGCGCAACGCGGCGGTGGCCGATCACATCGCCGGCGATGACCGCTTCGCGCCGTTCCTTGCGCAGGTCACGCAGCTTCTTGAAACCCTGCTGCCCGCCTATGGCGAGGAGGGCAAGGCGCATCTGACCGTGGCCTTCGGCTGCACTGGCGGGCAACACCGATCCGTGGCCATGACCGAAAAACTGGCGGCGCACCTTGCGTGCGCCGGATGGCAGGTGTCTAAGAGACACAGGGAGATAGAGCGCCGGGCCGTGGCCCGTGCGCCGTAGCGACCCGGGGAAACAGGTTTTGATCGGCATCGTGATCGTCGCACATGGGGGGCTGGCCCGCGAATTGCACAGAGCCGTCGAGCATGTGGTCGGCCGGCAGGCCGGCATCCTGTCGATCGCCATCGGGCCGGAAGATGACCGCGGCCGCCGCCAGCGGGAGATCTGCGACGCGGCCGATGCGGTGGATGACGGTTCGGGCGTGGTCGTGGTGACCGATATGTTCGGCGGATCACCCTCCAACCTGTCGCTGCGCGCCTGCCGCCCGTCGAACCGCAAGATCCTGACCGGGGTCAACCTGCCGATGCTGGTCAAGCTGGCCAAGTCGCGCAGCCTGCCGGTCGAGGAAGCGGTGGCCCGCGCCACCGAGGCCGGCCGGCGCTACATCAACAGTTTCGACGGAGCGCCGGAATGAGCACGGAACACACGCGCAGCCTCAAGATCACGAACGTGAAAGGGCTGCACGCGCGGGCCTCGGCCAAGTTCGTGGAGCTGGTCGAGGCCCATGACGCAACGGCAACCGTAAGCAAGGATGGGCTGAGCGCCGCCGGTGATTCCATCATGGGGCTTTTGATGTTGGCAGCGTCGCAGGGAACCACTATTGAGGTCCGGACCAGCGGGCCGCAAGCGTCGGACCTGATGGATGCACTGGCGCAACTGGTGGCAGACAAATTCGACGAAGGCATGTAGTCTGAGCGGGTTGCAAACGGGGGTAGGGAACCGTTGACCGACGTCACAACGCCCAATAATCGGCGACAGGACCGGCCCATGCAGGGACAGCACCAGCAACCGACGGTCTATGACCGGCGCAGCCTGACCTATGCGAATTCTTTCGATTCGCGGTTTCGGGCAACGGTGATCCGCGCGATGGAATGGCTGACCGGCAAGATCACCATCATCCGCCGGGTGCGCCAATTCGAGCGCATGGGCACGCCCAAGGGGCAGGCCTTCTGGCCGGCGACGATGAAAGCGATGGGGATAGACCTGCTGACTCCCGACGCGCAACTGGCGCGTATCCCCGCCGAGGGGCCGGTGGTTTTCGTGGCCAACCACCCGCACGGGCTGGTCGACGGGATGATCCTGGCCGACCTGATCGGGCGGCGCCGCAATGATTACCGCATCCTGACGCGCTCTTTGCTGACCGGGATCGACGAAAGCGCGGCCAGCTACATGATTCCCGTGCCGTTCCCGCATCAACCCGACGCGCAGGCCGAGATGATGCGCATGCGCGGCGAGGCCATGGCGCATCTGGAAAAGAAGGGTCTCATCGCGCTGTTCCCGTCGGGCGTGGTCGCCACCTCGCAAACCGCGTTCGGCCCGGTGATCGAGGCGGAATGGAACGTGTTCACCGCCAAGATGATCCGCAAGTCCGGCGCCACGATCGTGCCCTGCTATTTCAGGGGCACCAATTCGCGTGCCTACCAGATCGCCAACCGCATTTCGCCCGCGCTGCGGCAGGGATTGCTGCTGCACGAGGTGGTGAAAAGCTTCGACAAGCCGCAGGCGCCTGTGATCGGCCCGGCCATCACGCCCGACCGCTGGGAAGACCCGATCAAGACGCCGCGCAAGTTCGTGGCGGACCTGCGCGCGCATACGCTGGCCTTGAAAGACGACCCCGACCGGCAGTTCTGACGTCGTGGCTCAGCGCGTCGGGACAGGCACCTCGCCGCGATAATCGTAGAACCCGCGTTCTGTCTTGCGGCCCAGCCAGCCGGCCTCGACATACTTGGTCAGCAGCGGGCAGGGGCGATACTTGGTATCGGCCAGCCCGTCATGCAGCACGTTCATGATCGCAAGGCAGGTGTCGAGCCCGATGAAATCGGCCAGTTCCAGCGGCCCCATCGGATGATTGGCGCCCAGCTTCAGCGCCTCGTCGATGGACTTCACGTTGCCGACCCCTTCGTAAAGCGTATAGACCGCCTCGTTGATCATCGGCATCAGGATGCGGTTGACGATGAAGGCCGGGAAATCCTCTGCCGATGCGGCGGTCTTGCCAAGCCGGTCAACCACCGACTTGCAGGCCTTGAACGTGGCCTCGTCGGTGGCGATGCCGCGGATCAGTTCGACCAGTTGCATCACCGGCACCGGGTTCATGAAGTGGAACCCCATGAATCTTTCGGGCCGGTCGGTGCGGCTGGCCAGCCGGGTGATCGAGATCGACGAGGTGTTCGAGGTCAGGATGGTTTCGGGCTTGAGATGCGGCAGCAGGTCCTCGAAGATCGCCTGCTTGACGGTCTCGCGCTCTGTCGCGGCCTCGATGATCAGGTCGCTCGGCCCGAGATCGGCAAGCGTCAGCGTTGTGGTGATGCGCGCCATCGCCGCGGACTTGTCCCCGGCCGTGATCCGACCCTTGCTGACCTGGCGTTCGATATTGCGGTCGATCAGGGCCAACGCCTTGTCGAGGCTGTCCTGCGATACGTCGTTCATGACAACGTCGTAACCGGCAAGGGCGCAGACATGGGCGATGCCGTTGCCCATCTGGCCCGCGCCGACGATGCCGATCTTCCGAATGTCCATGTTCCGCTCCTTCGGGCCTCTGATTTGCGGGCACCATAGGCAACCGGCACCGGGGCGCACAAGCGCAAAGGGTGCTGCGTATTGTGCGAAAAAACACCACAACTTGTCCGTTTAGCCATTTGGAAACGGCGGCGGCGCACCTTGGGTACGGGTGAGTCGAAACAATGGGTGGAGCAAGACAATGAGCTTCCAGAACAAGGGCCATGGGCCGCTTGACTACCAGCCGTGCCGCTATGACGGGTCGCCGATGACCTTCCGCGGCCCGAGGGCCGACATCGCGCCGGGCCATGTGCTGTGCCTTGGCGGGACGGAGACCTTCGGCAAGTTCGCGCCTGAGCCGTTCCCGGCCCTGCTGGAAAAACGGTTGGGGCGGCCGGTGGTGAACATGGGCGCGGTGAATGCGGGCGTCGACCTGATGCTGCACGATCCGGCCATTCGCGCGGTGATCGCCACGGCCGGGGCGGTGGTGTTGCAGGTACCGGGCGCGGCCAACCTGTCGAACCGGTTTTTCACCGTGCATCCGCGCCGCAACGATCGCTTCGTGAAGGCCTCGACCATGCTGCGCACGATCTACCGGCGCGTGGATTTCACCGAGTTCCACTTCACCCGGCACATGCTGCACCGGCTGCATGAGCAGTCGGCGGATCGCTTTGCCATCGTGGTGGAGGAGCTTCGCGCGGCATGGCGCGCGCGCATGATCCGCCTGCTGGAGGGGATCGCCGCGCCGGTGCATCTGGTGTGGCTGTCGCGCCGGGCGCCCTCGGACGAGACCTCCGTGGAGGACGGGCCGGGCGCCGACCCGCTTTTCGTGACCGAGGACATGCTGCAGGAACTGGACCCGCTCTGCGCCAGCGTCAGCATCTGCCTGCAACCCCGCGACAGACGCAGTCCCGCGTCGCGCGGGTTGTTCTTTGGCAACGGGGAGGAGGCGGCGGCGCGGCTTGTGCCGGGTCCGGAGGAACACGACCGGGTGGCGACGATGCTGGCGGGGGTGTTGGAGTGACGAAGGCCCGCCGGTTGGGCGGGCCTTCGATGTGCCATGGCAGGAAGCTTAGCCGAGTTTCCCGGTCAGTTCCGGCACCGCGTCGAACAGGTCGGCGACGAGGCCGTAATCGGCGACCTGGAAGATCGGGGCCTCCTCGTCCTTGTTGATGGCGACGATGATCTTGCTGTCCTTCATGCCGGCAAGGTGCTGGATCGCGCCCGAGATGCCGACCGCGACGTAGAGGTCGGGGGCCACGACCTTGCCGGTCTGCCCGACCTGCCAGTCATTCGGCGCGTAGCCCGAATCGACCGCCGCGCGGGATGCGCCGACCGCGGCGCCAAGGGCATCGGCCAGTTTCTCGATCAGGGCGAAATCGTCTTCGGAGCCGACACCGCGCCCGCCCGAGACCACGACACCGGCGGAGGTCAGTTCCGGCCGGTCGCTTTCGGCCACCTTGTCCTCGACCCAGTCCGACAGGCCGGGGTCGGCGGCGGCGGAAACGGTCTCGATGTGCGCCGGGGCCTGCTCGCCGGCCGCGTCGAAAGTGGACGTGCGGAAGGAGACGACCTTCTTCGCATCCGAGGATTTCACCGTCTGCACCGCGTTGCCGGCGTAGATCGGGCGTTGATACGTATCGGCATCGATGACGCCAGACGCATCCGAGATCACCATCACGTCCAGAAGCGCGGCCACACGCGGCAACACGTTCTTGGCGTCGGTGGTGGCGGGGGCGACGATATGGTCATAATCGGCGGCCAGCGACACGATCAGCGCCGCGGTGGGTTCGGCCAGGCGATGGCCGAGCGTGGCATCCTCGACCACCAGCACCTTGGCGACGCCGGCGATCTTCGCGGCGGCCTCGCCCGCGGCAGCGGCGGAGGCGCCGGCGCAAAGCGCGGTCACCTCGCCCAGTTTCGCGGCGGCGGTCACGGCCTTCGCGGTCGCGTCCATCGCCAGGTTGCCATCGGTGACTTCGGCAAGAAGAAGAACAGCCATCACACAGCCCCCGCTTCCTTGAGTTTCGATACAAGCTCGTCCACCGAGCCGACGATTTCGCCCGCCTTGCGCGCCTCGGGCTCGGCGGTGGAGAGAACCTCCAGCCGCGGGGTGACATCGACGCCGTAATCGGCGGCGGTCTTTTCATCCAGCGGCTTCTTCTTCGCCTTCATGATGTTGGGAAGCGAGGCGTAGCGCGGCTCGTTCAGGCGCAAATCGACGGTGACGATGGCCGGCATCTTCACGGAAATCGTCTGCAACCCGCCATCCACCTCGCGGGTGACCTTGGCGGCGTCGCCCTCGATGTCGATGGCCGAGGCGAAGGTGGCCTGCGACCAGCCCAGAAGCGCGGAAAGCATCTGCCCCGTGGCGTTCATGTCGTTGTCGATCGCCTGCTTGCCGCAGAGCACGAGCCCCGGCGCCTCCTCCTCGACGATCTTGGCGAGGATCTTGGCGACGGCAAGCGGTTCGATATCGGTGTGCACGTCATCCGCGGCAACGACCAGTATGGCACGGTCGGCGCCCATGGCCAGTGCCGTGCGCAGGGTTTCCTGCGCCTGTTTCACCCCGATCGAGACGGCAACCACCTCTTCGGCCTTGCCGGCCTCCTTCAGGCGGATCGCCTCTTCGACGGCAATCTCGTCGAACGGGTTCATCGACATTTTCACGTTCGCCAGATCGACACCGGACCCGTCCGCCTTCACGCGGACCTTCACGTTGTAGTCGATCACGCGCTTGACAGGCACAAGAACCTTCATTTTCACGTCTCTCCTGTTATGCCCCCGGGGGCGCGCCCCGGGAAAATCCTGTGATCCAGAGGTTGTTACCGTGTCAAATAGCGTGATGACAGGCCAAAATCGACGCGTTTGGCCAAATCGACGCCGCGTTTTTTCCCAATTCTTGTGGCAAGCGTCCGATAGGCGACGATGGCACCCATGATATGCTAGGGATATTCAACCAGCAGGAGGACAATCCAAAATGGCAAAACGTTCGGGAATCGGTGACGGACTGCCCGTCGCAGGATCAAGGCGGCGCGGTCTGGCGCGCGGCCGGGGCTGATGGGCGCGGTCACGATGGAGCATCGCGCCCCGGAAATCCGCAGCATGCCCGAAACCCATACGCTTGGTTTTCTGCGCAGCTATTCGATGGCCACGCTGGATGAACTGCCCGACCTGTGGCGCAGCTTCTTCGATGCGCCGGTCGTGATCCCCAATTACGTCCCCGGCGCGATGTTCGGCGTCTCGATGGACGCGGACGGGGTGGGGTCGTTCACCTATGGCGTCACGGTCGAGGTCGATCCGGTCCCCGAGGAATTGCCGCGCGGCACCAGCCTCGCCAAGCTGCCTCAGGGCGATTACGCCGTGTTGCGCGATTTCGGCACGCTGGACGACGTGCAGGTGCAATACGACTGGATGATCGCCGAATGGTTACCCGCCTCGCCCTACAGGCAGCGACGCGGCGCCATTTTCGAGCGCTACCCGGAGGATCCGCGAAACGGCCCGAATGGCATGGTGTTCGAGATCTGGGTGCCGGTGAACGACCGCCCGAACTGATTACCGGCTCGCCCCCGGCACCCACAAGACATCGGCGCGGCCGTCATCATTGCAGACACGTGCGGCGACGAAGAACCAGTCCGACAGGCGGTTGAGGTATTTCACCGCCGCGGGGTTCAGCGGTTCCAGCTTGGACAGCTCAACCGTCAGGCGTTCGGCCCGGCGGGCCACGGTGCGGCACAGGTGCAGATGCGCGGCGGCGGGCGATCCGCCGGGCAGGATGAAACTGCGCAAGGGTTCCAGCCGGTCGTTCATCGCGTCAATCTCGGCCTCCAGCCGGTCCACCTGCGATGGGGCGACGCGAAGGGGCGGGTACTCGGCCTCGCCATCCTTGTCCATGTCGGGGCGGCAGAGGTCGGCGCCGAGGTCGAAGAGGTCGTTCTGGATGGTGGCAAGCTGGCGGTCGATCTCGCCCTCCAGATACAGTCGCGCCATGCCGAGCGTGGCGTTCAACTCGTCCACGGTGCCGTAGGCCGTCACGCGGGCCGAATGCTTGTCGACGCGGCTGCCGTCGCCGAGCGCGGTCTGCCCGGCATCGCCGCCGCGGGTGTAAATCCTGTTCAGAACGACCATGGCTTAGCCCCCGTTCCCGCGCACGAAGACGAAGGCGGCGATAAAGATCACCGCCACGAATTGCGCGGCAAGGCGCCAGCGCATCAGCTTGTTGCCGTTGCGCTTGTTGAAATCGCCGCCGCGGGTGAAGGTGCCGATCCCGAAGAGCAGGATGATGGCGGTGCCGACCGTCGCGATCAGCGCGAGAACGAAGAGTATGTCGAGCATGATGCTCCTTTCCGGGCTCAGCCCTTGGTGATGAGCCAGTCGAGGGCTCTGGACGGCAGAAGCCGGCGCATCAGCCCCATGAAGTGTGTCGGCACCGTAACATAGTATCGCGGTCGGGGGCGACCAGCCTCGAGCGCCCGAATGAGCGCCTTTGCCACGGCCTCGGGTGGCAGTTCGAAAGGGTCGGGCTTGTCCTTGTCGCCGTAGAGCCGTTTCAGCAGCGTGTCGCGGTAGAGGTCGGCATGGGCAGAGCGTTCCCAGTCGATCCAGCGTTCGAAATGCGGCCGGGAGTTTTCGCGGATCTTCGAGGTGACGGGTCCGGGTTCGATCAGGATGACGTGAAGGCCAGTGCCGCGCAGTTCCAGCCGCAGCGTGTCGGTCAGCCCTTCCAGCGCGTGTTTGGTGGCGACATAGGCGCCGCGCCACTTGTAAGTGACGAACCCGAGGACGGAGCTGTTCTGCACGATCCGGCCATGTCCCTGGGCCCGCATCACCGGGATGACGCGGCGGGTCAGTTCGTGGCCGCCGAACAGGTTTGTCTCGAAGATCTCGCGCAGGCCGTCGGTGGGCAGGTCCTCCACCGCGCCGGGCAGGCCGAAGGCGCCGTTGTTGAACAGCGCGTCGAGCGTACCGCCGGTCTGGTCGAGCGCCCAGTCGAGCCCGGCAGCAATGCTAGCGGTGTCGGCAAGGTCGAGTACGCCCGTGGTCAGCCCCTCGTCGCGCAGGCGGGCGGCGTCCTCTGGCTTGCGGCAGGTGGCCAGCACCTGCCAGCCGCGATCGTTCAGCGCATGGGCGCAATGGTGGCCGATGCCGGACGAACAGCCGGTGATCAGGATGCTACGGGTCATGGGCGCGATATCCTCGGGGCAGGGGGCTTGGCCAAGGGGTAGGGGCAAGGCGTCCTCGGTGCAAGCACGCGGGCGCCTCTTTCACCTGCGCGGGGCGTCTTTGGGTGACAGGAACCAAAAGGCGCGGAAGAGGCGCTGCACATCCCGCTTTACCAGCCCTTGGGGTTTGGCGTATCACGGCCCCCAAAATGAATGAGCAGACCATGTCAGACGACGCCCGAGACTCCTCCGAGCCGCTAAGCAGCGCCATCGGTTCACGCTACCTGCAATACGCGCTGAGCACCATCATGCACCGGGCGCTTCCCGATGCGCGTGACGGGCTGAAACCGGTGCACCGGCGCATCCTATACGCGATGCGCGAACTTCGGCTGTCCTCGTCGGGGGGCTTTCGCAAATCGGCCAAGATCGCGGGCGACGTGATGGGCAATTACCACCCCCATGGCGACGCGGCGATCTACGACGCGATGGCGCGACTGGCGCAGGATTTCAACGTGCGCTACCCGCTGGTGGACGGGCAGGGGAACTTCGGCAATATCGACGGCGACAACCCGGCTGCCTCGCGCTACACCGAGGCGCGGATGACGGCGGTGGCCGAGGCCCTGCTTGAAGGGCTGACCGAGAACGCTGTCGATTTCCGCGACAATTACGACGGCACCCTGCGCGAACCCGAGGTGCTGCCCGCGGCCTTGCCGAACCTTCTGGCCAACGGGTCGAGCGGGATCGCCGTGGGCATGGCCACCAACATCCCGCCACATAATGTCGAGGAACTGGTCAATGCCTGCCTGCACCTGATCAAGACGCCCGACGCGCGCGACGAGACGCTGCTCAATTTCATCGAGGGGCCGGATTTCCCCACCGGCGGCGTCATCGTCGAACCGAAGGAAAGCATGGCGGAAACCTACCGCACGGGCCGGGGCGGGTTTCGCGTGCGGGCACGCTACCACAGCGAGGATCTGGGCCGTGGCCAGTGGCAGATCGTGGTCACGGAAATCCCCTACCAGGTGCAGAAATCCAAGCTGATCGAGAAGATCGCGGAGTTGATCCAGACCCGCAAGATCCCGATCCTCGCCGATGTGCGCGACGAATCGGCCGACGACGTGCGCATCGTGCTGGAGCCGAAGTCGCGCAACGTGGATGCGGAGGTGCTGATGGGCACGCTCTATCGCAACTGCGATCTGGAAACGCGCTTCAGCCTTAACATGAACGTGCTGATCGACGGGCGCACGCCGAAGGTGTGCAGCCTCAAGGAGGTGCTGCGCGCCTTCCTCGACCACCGGCGCGACGTGCTGATCCGCCGATCCACCCACCGGATGGAAAAGATCGACCACCGGCTGGAGGTGCTGGAAGGCTTCATCATCACCTTCCTCAACCTAGACCGGGTGATCGACATCATCCGTTACGACGACGACCCGAAGGCGGCGCTGATGCGCGAGACATGGGGCGTCGATCACGTGCGCGCCACGTCGGAGGCCGATTACGTCAGCCCCGGTCCGGGCGAGGGCGAGTTGTCGGAGGTGCAGGCCGAGGCAATCCTGAACATGCGGCTGCGCAGCCTGCGGCGGCTGGAGGAAATGGAGCTGCTGAAGGAACGCGACGCGTTGATGGAGGAACGCGCCGGGCTGGAGGATCTTCTGGCGCATGAAGACCTGCAATGGACCCGCATCGGCGAGGAATTGCGCGCCGTTCGAAAGCAGTTCGGCAAGGGCACCGAGGCGGGCAAGCGGCGCAGCACCTTCGCCGAGGCAGGCACCGTCGAAGAGGTGCCGCTGGAGGCGATGATCGAGCGTGAGCCGATCACCGTGGTCTGTTCGCAGATGGGCTGGATCCGCGCGATGAAGGGGCATATCGCGCTCGACAGCGAGCTGAAATACAAGGATGGCGACGCGGGGCGCTTCACCTTCCACGCCGAAACGACCGACAAGCTGCTGCTTTTCGGGAATAATGGCCGGTTTTATACCATTTCCGCCACAAATCTGCCCGGAGGCCGCGGTATGGGGGAACCTGTCCGCCTGATGGTGGACGTTCCCAACGAGGTCGAAATCGTGGATCTGATGGTACATAAGCCCGGCGCGAAACTGCTGCTCGCCTCCTCGGCGGGTGACGGGTTCGTGGTGCCCGAGGCCGATGTGCTGGCCCAGACCCGCGCCGGCAAGCAGGTGCTGAACACGCGTGGCGACGTCAAGGCGCGCGTGTGCCGGCGGCTGACCGAAGGCGACGATCATGTCGTCTGCGTCGGCGAGAACCGCAAGGTTCTTGTCTTTCCCCTGTCCGAACTGCCCGAGATGGGCCGCGGCAAGGGGGTGCGATTGCAGAAATACAAGGACGGGGGTCTGTCCGACGCCCGCACCTTCAATCGCGCCGAGGGGCTGAGCTGGAAAGACCCGGCCGGTCGCACCAGAAGCGAGACCGATCTGACCGAGTGGGATGGCAAGCGAGCCGGCACCGGGCGCATGGCGCCACGGGGCTTTCCCCGGAACAATCGGTTTACGTGATGGTGTGAATGAGTGACCTGAAAACGGATTTTGCAGGCGACCGGGGCGATCTGTTTTCGTTGGCCCTGAGGACGGGGGTCCTGACCGTCCTGACGCTGGGGCTATACCGGTTCTGGCAGACCACCCGGCTGCGGCGCTGGTACTGGTCGGCGGTGCGCCCCGGCGGCGTGGCGCTGGAATACACCGGCACGCCGCATGAGAAACTGATGGGCTTTCTTGTCGCGGTGCTGGTGCTGGCGGCGTACCTGACCCTTGTCAACCTCGCCGTGATGTTCGTCGCCATCCGCCTGTCGGCGGGCGTGCCTGATCTGATGACGTATGCCGTGGGCGCCGCGCCGGTTGCGCTTTTACCGATCATCTTCCTCGCGCGGTATCGCGCGCGGCGCTATGTCCTGTCGCGCAGCACGTGGCTCGGCATCCGGTTCGGCATGGACCCGGGCGCATGGGGCTATGCGTGGCGGGCCTGCATGTACTGGCTGCTGACGGTGGTCAGCCTTGGCCTGTTCTGGCCGCTCAAAACCTTCCAGCTGGAAAAGTACCTCACCGACCGCAGTTGGTATGGCAATGCGCGTTTCATCCAGCTTGGCAGCGGGCTGACCCTATACCCCCTTGCGTTGCCCTTCTTCCTAGGACTCTGGGGCAGTATCGCGGTTCTGGTGCAGACCGGGCTGAGTGGCGAAGGCACATGGGCGTGGTACCTTTTCCTGACCGTGCCGCTTGCGTTGCTCGGCGGGGTCTATTTCCGCGTCGCCTCGGTGCGCGCGATGGCCGGGCTGAAAGAGCTTGGCGATGGCATGGAATTCGACCTCGCCCCGCGCACCCGCGTGCTTTTGCGCATCCACATCCTTGGCAACCTTTTGTCCGGGGTCCTTGTCAGCTTCGTTTCGCCGGTGATCCTCGGGCTCGTGGTTGGCGCGCTCTATTTCACCGGTCAGGTTTCGTCCGATACGATCTTCAACCCGCCGCCGAACCTTGCCGCCGTCGTGGCGGTGCTGACATGGCTGACGGTCTTTGTTCTTTTCGGCGTGTTCCGGCAGGTTTTCGTCGTGTTCCCCACTGTGCGCCACATCGCCGAAACGTTGGTGGTGGGGGAGCCGTCGCTGCTGCAGGGTATCCGCCAGCGAAGCCGCGACGCCGGCCGCGACGCGGGCGGCTTTTCCGAGGCGCTTGACGTGGGGGCCGCGTTCTGATGCCGACAAGAACCGCACATGACGATTTCGCAAACCGCCTTGCCACCGCCTACGGCGAGATGCTCGACGGGGTGCGCCCGGCCCTGCAACGGGTGTCGCTGCGGGTGACGGGCGAGGGCCGCCAGTGCGAACTTGAAGTGAAGAACCGCCAGACCGGTGTCTTGGACTACTGGCGCGTGTCGAAACTGCGGATCGTGCCCGATCAGGCGACTTCCGACGCGTTGGTGCTGGCCCGGCAGGAAGGCGACCCGGCGCGGCTTATCATCCGCGACCGCGACACGGCGCGCGCGGTTCTGGCGGCCTGTCCGCGCATCGCCCAGCTTGGCGCGGCGCGCGGCGCATGGCCGAAGATCATCGGGCTGGGCGCGGCGGCGCTGGCTGCGATCGTGGCGATCCTTTTCCTGCTGGTCCCGGCGATGGCTGATCGTGGCGCGCAGCTTGTGCCGCCAGAGGTCGAGGTCGCGCTGGGCGCGGACGCCCGGACCCGCACCATCGCGGCGCTGGGCGCGACCGAGTGCAAGGGCGCCGAAGGCGAACGGGCGATCCGGCGCATGACCGACCGGCTGTCGGTCGGGCTCGACCTGCCCTATCCGCTCACGGTGCGGGTCGTGGATGATCCGATGGTCAATGCCTTCGCCTTCGCGGGCGGGCATATCGCGATCTTCCGGGGGCTGATCGACACCGCCGAAACCCCGGACGAGGTTGCCGCCGTGCTGGCCCATGAAATTGGCCATGTCGTTCATCGTGATGCGACACGGTCCGGCCTGCGCATGGTCGGATCGTTCGGGATCGCCGGGCTGATCTTCGGCGATGTCCTTGGCACTTCGGGCGCGGCAGGGCTGGGCGAGCGCTACCTGCGCACCTCCTACAGCCGCGAGGCCGAGGTTGCCGCCGATGCCTTCGCGCATCGCCAGATGGAGCGTGCGGGGCTTGACCCGGGGGCGTTGGCAAGCTTCTTCCTTCGTTTGCAGGCGGAAAGCGGTCAGGGCGAGGCAGGCGTGCTGCGCCATTTCTCCACCCATCCCGAACTTCTGGACCGGGTCGAGGCGGTGCATGCGGCCGGGTCTGGCCCGGGCATGGGGCGCGCGGCGCTTTCCACGCAGGACTGGCAGGCGCTGCGGGCGATCTGCCGCTAGGTCACGGTTTCTTGCCGATGCGCGCCGCCGCCGCGGGCGTGCGATTGCGTGGCAAGCCGCGCTACGTTATCCGGGGCAAGCTGCCACGCAAGGAGAGCCCCATGCGCACCCTCATCCGTTTTGCCCTGCTCGGGCTGGTCCTGGTCCTCGGGGCCTGCGCCGCGACCGACCCGCTGGAGGAAGACTTGCCCGACATGGGCGATTTCCGCCTGTCCTACAACATCGTGGTCGCTGACAACATGCAGCAGGTACCGCCGTCGCGCGAGGCGTCGGGCGAGGAATGGATCGAGGCGCTGACCGCGGAAATCGACCGCCGCTTCGGCGCCTACGAGGGCGACAGGCTTTACCACATCGCGATCCATGTCGATGCCTATGCGCTGGCGCCTCCGGGCATTCCGGTGGTGGTGCAGCCGCGCTCGATCCTCGTGATCAGCGCCAATGTCTGGGATGACGAATTGCAGGCCAAGCTGCACGACGAATCCGAACAGATGACCATCTTCGAAGGCGCGGCCGCGGAAACCTTCCTCGTCGGATCGGGGCTGGCGCGAACGCGCGAGGAACAGATGCAGGTTCTGGCCCGCAACGCGGCACGGCGTGTTCAGCTTTGGATGCTGCAAAACCCCGACTGGTTCTCGATCGACGAGGAGGCCGCCGAACGGGCGCAGGAAGAGCTTGCCGAGACTGTCTCTGAAATCGAGCAACCCGTCGACCTGTCGGAGGCAGCCGCCGAAGCAGAACTCGATGCCAATGCCGACATCGAGGCCGAAGCCGTGGTCGCGGAGGACTAGGCGCAGGGTCCCGACACCCCTTGATTTTTCCCCCGCGCCTGAGTAACGAGCGCGCGATGTAGAACCGGGGCCCGGCGGCCCCCCCAAAGCACGAGGCGCCCGAGGCATGGCAAAAGCAAAGTTTGAGCGCGGCAAGCCGCATTGCAACATCGGCACGATCGGTCACGT
>QVQC01000057.1 GCA_003428585.1 Nioella halotolerans | reverse complement strand
CAGCGGCAGAAGCCAGGGCTCTTCAAGAAGCGACCATATAATCACGCGGGATGTGACAGCTAAACACGCGACACCTCAGTTGTGCCAAGGATCGCTCAGTAGTCCTTAATGAAATCTTAACCTCTTTTCGGCCTGCGACATCCCACAAATCCTGTGGAACAGAGGCGCGAAAATAGAAGGTCCGCCCGCGTGTAACCAGCCTTGGTGTCGTGGCAATCCTTGCCCCACTGTACCAGTAAACTGTACCAGGGCGCAGATTTCGGCCTTCCCGAAAACCAGTATCGTTTATTATCAGCGGGTTAGCCGTGAAATGGCGGAGACGATGGGATTCGAACCCACGAGACCCTTCCGGGCCTACTCCCTTAGCAGGGGAGCGCCTTCGACCGCTCGGCCACGTCTCCGCCGGTGGGTCTAGCCGGGAACCGGTATTGGACACAACCCCGGAATCGCCCATTTGAACCGGCTTTCGGCTTGCAGGCCCATGACGCAACGCGCATGGTCCGCGCGACAACCGAGAGGCCCGAGATGCAGAACACGCAAGTCATCCTCGCCAAACGCCCCGTGGGCGTGCCGGACCCGTCGCATTTCGAGGTCCGGGACACGGCCGTTCCGGACCTCGCCGCGGGGCAGTTTCTCATCCGCGTCAGCCACTGGTCGGTGGACCCCGCGATGCGCGGTTGGGCCAATGACGTGCCCAATTACAGCCCGCCCGTGGCGCTGGGCGATCCGATGCGTAGCTTTGCCGTCGGCGAGGTCATCGCCAGCCGCCATCCCGGTTACGCCGAGGGCGACGTGGTCGAGGGGCTTCTGGGCTGGCAGACGCATGTGGTCAGCGACGGCGCCAATATCGGGCGCAAGGTGACGGAGACCGACCTGCCGCGCAGTTACGCGCTCGGCATCATGGGGCTGAACGGCACCACCGCCTATTTCGGGCTGCTCGAATCGTGCGCGGCGAAGGCGGGCGACACCGTGGTTGTGTCTACCGCTGCCGGGGCCGTTGGCTCTGCCGTGGGGCAGATCGCCAAGATCATCGGCTGCCGCACCGTGGGCATCGCGGGCGGGCCCGTGAAGACCCGCCAATGCCTTGAGGATTTCGGCTACGACGCGGCCATCGACTACAAGGCGCAGGATGTGGCAGAGGCCATTGCCGCCGCCTGTCCGGACGGGGTGGATTGCTATTTCGACAATACCTGCGGGCCGATCTCGGACGCGGTGATGACGAAACTGGCGCAAGGCGCGCGCATCACGATCTGCGGCACGGCGGCGATCACGGAATGGGACCCGCTGCCGATGGGCCCGCGCGTGCACCGGCAATTGCTGGTGGCGCGGGCGCGGATGCAGGGCTTCCTCATCTTCGACCACAAGGACAGGCTGGCCGAGGCGTACGCCGCGCTGGCCGGCTGGCTGCGCGAGGGGCGGATCGCGGTGCGCGAACATGTCCTCGACGGACCCGAGGCCGCACTGGACGCGATCGGGATGCTCTACCGCGGCGAGAATACCGGTAAGCTGATCGTGAAGGTGGGGTGACCCCGCGCGCTCACGCGTTGAACAGGAAGTGCAGCACGTCGCCGTCCTTGACGGTGTAGCCCTTGCCCTCGACCCGCATCTTGCCTGCGTCCTTGGCGGCTTGTTCGCCGCCAAGCGCCGCGAAATCCGCGTAGGCGATGGTTTCGGCCCGGATGAAACCGCGCTCGAAATCGCCGTGGATGACGCCCGCCGCCTGCGGCGCAAGGGTGCCGGTCGGGATGGTCCAGGCGCGGGCCTCCTTCGGGCCGACGGTGAAATAGGTTTCAAGGTTCAACAGCGCGTAACCCGCCCGGATCAACCGGTCGAGCCCGGCCTCCTCCAGCCCCATCTCGGACAGGAACATCTCCGCCTCCTCGGCGTCGAGCTGGCTGATCTCTTCCTCGATCTGCGCCGAGATGACGACCGTCGCGGCGCCCTGTTCCTCGGCCATCCGCGCCACCTTCTCGGAAAACGCGTTGCCGGTGGCCGCAGATCCTTCATCGACATTACACACGTAAAGCACCGGCTTCGTGGTCAGCAGTTGCAGCCCCTTCCACGCCTTGGCGTCCTCGGCCGACACTTCGACCAGCCGCGCCGGCTTGCCCTCCTCCAGCATCGCCTGCGCCGCGGCCAGAAGGCGGTCTTGCTGCTGCGCCTCCTTGTCATTGCCCTTGAGCTTGCGCACAAGGTTGGCGCGCCGCTTCTCGATGCTTTCCAGATCGGCCAGCATCAATTCGGTCTCGATGGTCTCTGCATCGGCCACCGGGTCGATCCGGCCATCGACATGGGTGATGTCGTCATCCTCGAAACAGCGCAGTACCTGCGCGATGGCATCCACCTCGCGGATATTGGCGAGGAACTGGTTGCCAAGCCCCTCGCCCTTGCTGGCGCCCTTCACGAGGCCGGCGATATCGACGAAGGTCATGCGCGCCGGGATGATCTGTTTCGACCCGGCGATCGCGGCCAGCTTGTCAAGCCGCGGCTCCGGCACGGCGACATCGCCCACGTTGGGCTCGATCGTGCAGAAGGGGAAGTTTGCCGCCTGCGCCGCAGCCGTGCGGGTCAGCGCGTTGAACAGCGTGGACTTGCCCACGTTCGGCAGCCCGACGATACCCATCTTGAAGCCCATCTCTGCGCCCTCCGCGTTTCCGGTTCCGGCGCCTTCTATGCGCAAGCCGGCCGCGCTGCAACGGCGTCCTTTCCACAATGCCCCTTAGGCATTGATTTCCCCCGGCACATTCGCCAAACGGATCCGGCAACAGACGAGGACCCGCCATGACCCGGATCGACGCCAAATTCGCCGCCCTGAAGGCCGAGGGCAAGAAGGCTTTCGTTGCCTACATCATGGCCGGCGATCCCGATTACGACAGGTCGCTCGAGATCATGAAAGGCCTGCCCGGCGCCGGCGCCGATATCATCGAGCTTGGCCTGCCCTTCACCGACCCGATGGCCGATGGCCCCACCATCCAGCTGGCCGGGCAGCGCGCGTTGGAAGGCGGGCAAACCCTGCAGAAGACGCTGGACATGGCCGCCGCCTTCCGCGAGGGCGACGACGAGACGCCGATCGTCCTGATGGGCTACTACAATCCGATCTACAATCGCGGCGTCGACAGGTTCCTCGCCGATGCCAAGGCCGCCGGTATCGACGGGTTGATCATCGTGGACCTGCCGCCGGAGGAGGACGCGGAACTGTGCCTTCCCGCGCAGGCGGCGGGGCTGAACTTCATCCGGCTGGCCACGCCCACCACCGACGATGCGCGCCTGCCAAAGGTGCTGCAGAACACCAGCGGGTTCGTCTACTACGTCTCGATCACCGGGATCACCGGCTCCGCTGCCGCGCAATCGGCCGATGTCGGCCCGGAGGTGGCGCGGATCAAGGCGCAGACCGACCTGCCGGTGATCGTGGGCTTCGGAATCCGCACGCCCCAGACGGCCCAGCAGATCGCCTCGGTCGCCGACGGGGCGGTCGTCGGCTCCGCCATCGTGGGCGAGATCGCGGCAGGCAAGCCGGTGTCCGAGGTTCTGGCCTTCGTCAACGGCCTTGCCGACGGCGCCCACCGCGCCTGACCCCGGCTGCAAAGGCCCCTGTTTCGACCGCGTGGCGACCGACCTGCGTGGTCCGGCGAAACACCGCGCGGGGCGGACCGCGTCTGCACGCAGGGTGTACAGGGGGTGTACACGGGGTGCACGCGGGGCAACGGCCCGAAACTGGCCGCGACTCATTGAACATTGCATGGGTGTCGACACATTGGTAAGAATTTATAACCAGTAGGGGGAGGGTTGGAATGCCAGTCATTACCAATATCGAGGATCTGAAGCGGATCTACCGGCGGCGTACGCCGAAAATGTTCTACGACTATGCCGAATCCGGCAGTTGGACGGAGCAGACCTTCCGCGAAAACGTGAGCGATTTCAGCAAGATCCGCCTGCGCCAGCGGGTGGCGGTGGACATGACCGACCGCAGCACCGCGACCCGGATGGTCGGTCAGGATGTCTCCATGCCTGTCGCGCTGGCCCCGGTGGGCATGACCGGGATGCAATGCGCCGATGGCGAGATCAAGGCCGCCCGCGCCGCCGAAAAATTCGGCGTGCCCTTCACCCTCTCGACCCTGTCGATCTGCTCCATCGAGGACGTGGCCGAACACACGTCGAAACCCTTTTGGTTTCAAGTCTATACGTTGACCGACGACGACTACATGAAGCGCCTGATCAACCGGGCGCGGGACGCGGGCTGCTCGGCGCTTGTCATCACGCTGGACCTGCAAATGCTGGGCCAGCGCCACAAGGACATCAAGAACGGTCTTTCCGCCCCGCCCAAGCCGACGCTGGCCAACATGGTCAATCTTGCGACAAAGTGGCGCTGGGGGCTGGGAATGCTTGGCACCAAGCGGCGCAGCTTCGGCAACGTGATCGGCCATGTGGACGGCATCACCGACCCCGCCTCGCTGACGGCTTGGACGGCGGAGAAATTCGACCATGCCCTTGACTGGGACAGGGTGAAGCAGCTGATGGACATGTGGGGCGGCAAGGTGATCCTGAAGGGCATCCTCGACCCCGAGGACGCGGTGAAGGCGGCCGATCTGGGCGCCGATGCGATCATCGTTTCGAACCATGGTGGCCGCCAGATCGATGGCGCGCTGAGCTCGATCCGCATGTTGCAGCCGATCCTCGACGCCGTCGGCGACCGGGTGGAAGTGCATCTTGATGGCGGTATCCGGTCGGGCCAGGACGTGCTGAAGGCCATCGCCATGGGCGCCAAGGGCACGTATATCGGGCGCTCCTTCGTCTACGGGCTCGGCGCCATGGGCGAAGAGGGGGTGACACGCGCGCTGGAAGTGATCCACAAGGAACTGGACACCAACATGGCGCTGTGCGGCGAACGTCTGCTGACCGATCTGGGGCGGCAGAACATTCTTGTTCCCAAGGACTTTTCCGGCGACTGGCAGTAAACGCCCGTTGCTGCGCCGCTGGCGCCCCCCTTGCGATGAGCGACAGCGAAGGGCGGCCCCTCAGGCCGCGCTGTCCAACCCCCGGCCCTTCAGCAGCGCCGCGACCCCCGGCATACGGCCCCGGAAGGCGGTGTAAAGCGCCTCCGCCTCGGCGCTGCCGCCGGCCGAAAGGATGTGGTGTTCCAACCTTGCTGCCATCTCCGGGTCGAACGCATCGCCCGCCTCCTCGAACGCTTCGAACGCGTCGGCATCCATGACCTCCGACCACATGTAGCTGTAATAGCCGGACGAATAGCCGTCCCCCGCGAACACATGCGCGAAATGCGGCGTCGCGTGGCGCATGACGATCGCGCGCGGCATCTCCAGCCGGTCCAGCGTGTCCGCCTGCGTGGCCATCGGGTCGGCGGGTGCCGGGCCGTCGTGGAAATCAAGGTCCACCATGGCGGAGGCCACGTATTCCACCGTCTGGAACCCCATGTCGTAAGTCTGCGCCGCCAGAAGACGATCCATCAGGTCGTGCGGCATCGCCTCCCCGGTTTCCGCATGGCGGGCGTGCTTTTGCAGAACCTCCGGCTGGTCCAGCCAATGTTCATAAAGCTGGCTGGGCAATTCCACGAAATCGCGCGCCACCGAGGTGCCGGAAATCGAGCCATGGGTCACGTCCGACAGCAACTGGTGCAGCGCGTGGCCGAATTCGTGAAAAAGCGTGCGCGCATCGTCGTAGGACAGCAGCGCAGGTGCACCCTCCGCCGGCTTGGCGAAATTGCACACGTTGACCACGATGGGCCGCACCTCGCCATCCAGGTTCGATTGCGCGCGCATGGCCGAACACCACGCGCCAGACCGCTTCGATCCGCGCGCGAAATAATCGCCGAGGAAAACGCCCATATGCCTCCCGTCGCGCGTGACCTCCCACGCGCGGACATCCCCGTGGTAAAGCGGCACATCCAGGGCCCGGAATTCCAGCCCGAACAACCGGTGCGCGCAATCGAAGGCCGCCGCAATCATGTTTTCGAGCTGGAAATACGGCTTCAGCTCCGCCTCGTCGAGCTCGTGCTCCGCCGCGCGCCGCTTTTGCGCGTAATAGCGCCAATCCCACGGTTCCAGTGCATCGTTCACGCCGTCGGCCTGCATCATCCGCGTCAGGACCTCGCCATCCCGTTCGGCTTGTGCGCGGGCGGGTTCCCAGACATCCATCAGCAACGCGCGCACCTTGTCCGGCGTTCCCGCCATCTCGGTTTCCAGCTTGAAGGCGGCGAAGTTTTCATAGCCCAGCAACGTCGCCCGTTCTTCGCGCAGGCGTAGCACCTCGGCGGCGATTTCCCGGTTGTCGGTCTCGCCGCCATTGGCGCCGCGCGCGGTCCATGCCTTTTGCGCCGTCTCGCGCAGGTCGCGGCGGGGGCAGAACTGCAGGAACGGCACGATCAGCGAGCGCGAGAGTGTCACCACCGGACCGTCCACCCCTTTTTCCGCCCCGGCCGCGCGGGCGGCGTCGACGACGAAACCGGGCAGGCCGTCCAGATCCTCCTCGGCCAGTTCCATGCACCAGCCGCGTTCATCGGCCAGAAGGTTCTGCATGAACTGCGTGCCCAGCACCGCGAGGCGCGATTTCACCTCGGTCAGCCGCTTCCTCTGCGCGCCGTCAAGCGCGGCGCCCGCGCGGATGAAGCTGCGATGCGTCAGGTAGAGCACCCGCTCCTGTTCCACCGTCAGGCCAAGGCTGTTGCGGGTCTGCCACAGCCTGTCGATCCGTTGCCAAAGCGCGCGATTGTTGGTGATCTCCGACGAATAGGCCGACAGTTTCGGCGCCATCTCGCGCTGCAACGCCTCGCGCGCCGGGTTGGCGTCGGCCCCAGCAAGGTTGAAGAATACCCCCGCCACCCGGTCGAGCAGAGTGTCGGCGCGTTCCAACGCCTCGATCGTGTTCGCGAAACTAGGCGGTTCGGGATTGTCGGCAATGGCATTCACCGCCGCGCGGCCTTCCTCCAGCGCCGTCTCCAGTGCCGGGGCGAAGTGGTCGTCGGTGATCACGTCGAACGGGGGCAGGGCGAAGGGCGTGTCCCAGTCGGCAAGCAGGGGGTTGGTCATGCGTCTCTCCTTGGTTGCGTCCTAGATAGGCGCTTGGCCGGCCGTCTGCGAGCCTCTTTCGGGGTCGCTGTCCCCGACAAAGGCGCCCAGCACCTCGGCGACAAGCGGGTTGGGAAACCGGCGTTGTAAGGTGACGGCGAAGAACCGTTCCGACATGCCGTCAAGCCGTGCAAGCTCTGCCAGCGTGCCGGCGGCCAGTTCGTCCTGAACCACGACCGGCGGGATGACGGCCAACCCCGCCCCGCCCCGCGCCAGCAGGCGCAGCATGGCCATGTCGTCGGCCTCCGCCGCCAGCCGGGGCACGACGCCAAGCTGCCCCACCAAGGCATCGAAAGAGGCGCGCAGGGCAGCCTCGGGCGTTGGCACGATCAGCGGTTCATTGGCCAGCAGGTCGGCAAGCGGCCGACCGGACAGGGCAGGCGGCCCCACGAGGCTGACCGGCTGTTCGGACAGCGCGTTCACGAGGTAGGGGCTGGCGGCATCGCGGGCCGGGACGAGGTTGGTCAGCACGACATCCAGCGACAGCGCCTCCAACGCGCGCAGAAGGTCAGGCTGCGCGCCGGAGCGCAGGACAAGCTCGACGTCTGCGCGACCGATCAGGGGCGCAAGGAACCGCATCTGGAAATTGCGCGACAGGGTGGCAAGCGCGCCGACGCGCAGAACCCGGCGCGCCGTGCCGCGCTGTTGCAGGGTGGCGGTCAGGTCCTCGGCGGTGCGAAAGATCGCCTCGGCATGGTCAAGCGCGATCCGCCCAGCCTCCGTCAAGACAAGCCCGCGCCCCCGACGTTCGAAAAGGTCATGGCCAAGCGTGGCCTCCAACGTCCGGATCTGCGTCGAAAGCGCGGATTGCGACAGGTTCAGAAGCCGGGCGGCCCCGGTCAGGGTGCCGTCGCGTGCGACTGCCCGGAAGAGCCGCAGGTGATGCAGGTTCAGGATCGCCATCGTTCCAATATATAGAATAAATCCGGATAGTATATGTAATTTTCTTGAATCCCGAGGGGCGGTACTACGACGCGAAATGCCCCAAGAGCAGGAGCTTTCGCATGTTCTTTCTTCCATCCGGTTTCAGTTTGTTCGCCCCGTCCATCCTCCTGCTGGCCTGCCTGTTGATGGCTTGCCGTCCGGGGGCACGTCCCCGGTTCGTCGGCTGGTTGCCCGAGGCGGCGGCGCTGATGACGCTTGCCGTTGCCCTTGCCGGGATGGTGCAGCTTGTTCGCAGCGGCCCGGCCGAGATCGCTGCGTTTCACGGGCCGCTGGCGCTTGTCCTCCGCCTCGATGCGATCAGCGCCACGATGGCGCTGCTGGTGGCGTTCATCGGCTGGGTCGTGATGCGCTATTCACGAAGCTATCTGGATGGCGAGCCGCGCGAGGGCCAGTTTCACGCGCTGATGCTGGGCACGCTGGCGGCGGTGCAATTGCTCATGCTGGCGGGCAGCCTTCCGGTGCTGGTTCTGGCGTTCATAGGCGTCGGGATCGGCCTGCGCCACCTGCTGCTTTTCTACCCCGATCGTCCGGCGGCCCGACGTGCCGCGACCAAGTTCCAACTTGTCTGGCACGCGGGCGATGCGGTGCTGATCGTGGCGGGCGTTCTGTTGATCCTTGAGCATGGAACGGGCCGCTTCGCGGAGCTCGCCCTGATCGGGCCCGCGGCTGGCCTGTCCGGTTCCGGGCACGCCGCCCTGGCGCTTCTGGTGCTTGCGGCGGGGCTGAAGACCGCGGCCTTCCCGCTGCATGGCTGGCTGACAGAGGTCATGGAGGCGCCGACGCCGGTCTCGGCATTGCTGCATGCCGGGATCATCAATGCCGGCGGCGTGCTGCTGATCCGAACCTCCTTCCTGGTGCAGGACAGCGCGGGCGCGATGGCGGCGCTTGTCATGATCGGCGGGCTGACCGCGCTGTTCGGGGCGGTGGTCATGCTGACGCAAAGCGCGATCAAGACCGCGCTGGCATGGTCGACGGTCGCGCAGATGGGGTTCATGTTGCTGCAATGCGGGCTTGGCCTATGGGCGCTGGCTCTGCTGCATATCGTGGCGCATTCAATGTACAAGGCCCATGCCTTCCTGTCGTCCGGCGGCGCGGTTCAGGCCGTGGCGGGGCTGCGCCGGCCCGGGCCGGTGGCCGTTCCCCGGCTTGGCGCGGTCTTGCAATCCTTCGCGCTGGCGCTTGTCCTTTACGCCGGTATCGCCACGGTCTTCACCCTGATCGGCGGGCCGAAATCGCCGCAGACGCTGGCCTTGGGCACGATGCTGATCTTCGGGGTGGCCTATCTCGTGGCACAGGGGCTGGCCGATGCCGCGCCCGCGGCGCTGACACGGCGCACCGCGCTTGCCTCGCTGGGCGCGGCGGCGGCCTATTTCGGGTTCCAACAACTGGCACAGGCGATCTGGGCGCCGTTCCTTCCCGCGACCCCGGCCTCCGGACCGCTGGAATGGGCGCTGATCGTGCTTGCGGTCCTGTCCTTCGGGCTCGTGGCCTTTGCACAGGCGTTGTTCCCGCTTTGGGCACATCATCCCGCGACGGCCGGCCTGCGCGTGCATCTTGCCAACGGGCTTTACCTGAACGCGTTGCTTGACCGCGTGATCGGCGGATTCCGGGTCGCCGATCGCGGCTAACGCCAGAAGCCCGAAACGCCGAACACACGATACGCAAAGACAAGGAAATTCCGGATGTTCATGAAAAACGACCCCGTCGCGCCCGCGCGCATCGCCGGCCTGCTGGATGCAGCGGAAACCGCCCTCAGGGCCATTCCCCCGGCCTTTCCGTTGGATGCCACGGTCGCGGTCAACCCGTTCCTTGGCCAAAGTGGCGAAGACCTTGCCGTCGCCTCCGCAAGGCTCGCGCGCGTCGGTGGTGCCTGCCTGACGCGGCCGCGGTCCGGCTATGCGGCCATGGTCGAAAGGGGCCGGCTCAATGATGACGATCTCGCCCTCGCCCTGATCGCGCATCCCTCGCCGAAAAAGCCGCGGGATCTGGCACGGCTGAAAGACAAGATGGCCAAGCCCCGCAGCGCGCCACAGGCCTTGCCGAGCGTGGCGCAATTGGCCGCCGCGGCAACCGGGACGGATTGGCCACTGGTTATCGAGAAGACAACCGGTCTTTGGGCCGCCGGGCATTTCGACCGGGGGCAGGCCCTCTGGTCGCCGGTGCCGGGACGCGACGCCTATGCCGCGTGGCGGGCCTGGGCCGCACGCGACGTGACCCCCGAGATCGCCGGGGTGGGAGGGTTTTGCAACCACGTGCTGTCGGCCCCGGACACACCCGAGAGGGCCGTGGTGCGCGCGGCGGATGCGCTCGGTCTGACGGAGGCGGCGGCCGAAACCGTCTTTCACCGGTTGCTCATGGATCTTGGCGGGTGGGCGCAACACGCGCGGTGGCTGCTTTGGCAGGCGGAGCTTGCCGGCGGCACCGACAGGACGCTGGCCGACCTGCTGGCGATCCGCCTTGTGTGGGAAGAGGCGCTTCTTGCCCACGCGCCGCAGGTCGCGCCGGCATGGCAGGACATTGTCAAAGCCCACGAAGCACCGGTCGAGCCGAGCCCGGACGAAGTTGTCGATGCCATTCTGCAAGAGGCGGCGGAACGCGCCCACCAGCGCCAGCTTGCCACCGCCCTGACCGGGGCGGTTCCGGCACCCTCGCGCCCGGCCTTGCAGGCCGCCTTCTGCATTGATGTCCGGTCCGAGGTGGTCCGCCGCGCGCTGGAGGCGCAGGACAGCGCCATCGCCACCATCGGCTTCGCGGGATTCTTCGGATTGCCCGTGTCGCACAGGGCGCACGGGTCGGACCTGTCGGAAGCGCACCTACCCGTGTTGCTGGCGCCAGCCTTGGAGTCGACAAGCCACGCCGAGGCGGTGGCCGAACAGGCAACCCGCGTCAAGGCGCGCGCGGCGCGCGCCTGGGGCCGGTTTCGGCAGGCGGCGGTCTCTTCGTTTGCATTCGTCGAGGCGGCGGGCCCGGCCTACGGGGTCAAGCTGGTCCGCGACGCGCTTGGCCTTGGCAAGGCAGGGGGCGGGGTCGCACCGATGCCGCGGTTTGCCGAACCCCTGACCGCGGCCGCGAAGGCCGAAACCGCGGCCACGGTGCTGAGGTCAATGAGCCTCTCGGACGGTTTCGGGCGGATTGTTCTTCTGCTGGGCCACGGGGCGCAGACCACCAACAATCCGCATGACAGCGCTTATCAGTGCGGCGCCTGCGGCGGCTATACCGGCGAGGTGTCGGCGCGTCTGTTAGCGTCTTTGTTGAACGACCCCGAAACGCGCAGGGGCCTGCAGGCGCATGACATCGCGGTGCCGGAAGACACCGTCTTTCTGGCCGGGCTGCATGATACCACAACCGACGAAATCACGCTTTACCCCGAAGACCTGCCCGCTGACCTGACCGGGGGCCGCGCCGCCGAGCTTGACCGCATCCGCAAGTGGCTGGCGCAGGCCGCGATGCAGGCGCGCGCGGAACGGGCGACGCGTCTGCCCGGTGCGACGCCCCGGACGCTTGCCGCCCGCGCCCGCAACTGGGCCGAGCTGCGCCCGGAATGGGGGCTGGCGGGGTGTTCCGCCTTCATCGCCGCGCCGCGGACGGTGACGGTTTCTGCCAACCTGTCCGGGCGGGCCTTCCTGCACAACTATGACTGGCAATCGGATGACGGCTTTGCCACGCTGGAACTGATCCTGACCGCGCCGGTCGTGGTGGCCAGCTGGATCAGCCTGCAATATTACGGGTCATCGGTTGCGCCCGATATGTTCGGCGGCGGCAATAAGCTGATCCACAACGTGGTCGGCGGAATCGGCGTGGTCCAGGGCAACGGCGGGCGCCTGCGCCCCGGCCTGCCGTGGCAGGCGGTGCATGACGGGCAGGACCTTGCGCATGAGCCCTTGCGGCTGTCGGTCATGATCGAGGCCCCGCAAGAGGCGATCACCGATATCCTGCGGCGTTACCCCGATTTGCAGGCGCTCTTTGACAATGGCTGGCTGCACCTGTTCACGCTTGACGGGGGCCGGATCGCGTCCCGCTACAAGCCCGGTCTGGCGTGGTCCGATGATCCGAAGGTGGGTGCGGCGGCATGAGCCCGCCACTCCGCAGGGCCCGTCGCCTCGGAGCGCTCAGACCGAAATCGTCGCCGCGACGGCGCGTTTCCACCTCGCGTATTTCGCGCTGCGGGTCTCGTCCGGCATCGCCGGCTCGAACCGGCGCTCCAGCGCCCAGTTGGCGGCGAACTCGGCCTGGCCGGGGTAGATCCCCGCCCGCTGCCCGGCCAGCCACGCAGCCCCCATGGCGGTGGTTTCCAGCACCTTCGGACGGTCGACCGAGGCACCGATGATGTCGGAGAGGAACTGCATCGCGAAATCCGAGGCGCTCATCCCGCCATCGACGCGCAGCACCGCCTCGCCCGTCCGGCCCATGTCGGCCTGCATCGCCTCCAGCAGGTCGCGGGTCTGGTAGCCGACGCTTTGCAGCGCGGCGCGTGCGAACTCCGCCGGGCCGGAGCCGCGCGTCAGCCCGAAGATCGCGCCCCGGCAGTCCGGTTTCCAGTACGGCGCGCCAAGCCCCACGAAGGCGGGCACGAGGATAAGGTCCTGTTCGCCATCGGCGGAGTATGCCAGCGGTTGCGTCTCTTTCGCGTGCCGGATGATCTTCAGCCCGTCGCGCAGCCATTGCACCACGGCCCCCGCCACGAAAATGGAGCCTTCAAGTGCATAGGTCGGCGTGCCGTCCAGCTGGTAGGCGATGGTGGTCAGCATCTTGTTGTGCGACGCCACCGGGGTGGCACCGGTATTGAGCAGCGCGAAACAGCCTGTGCCATAGGTCGCCTTCACCATCCCCGGCTCGAAACAGGCCTGTCCGACCGTGGCCGCCTGCTGATCGCCCGCCACCCCGAGGATCGGGATTTCCCGACCGAAGAGATCGGACCGCGTGGTTCCGAAATCGGCTTCGCAATCCTTGACCTCCGGCAGCATCTCCACGGGGATGTCCAGAAGATCGCAGATCGTGCGGCTCCAGCGGCCCTTGTGGATGTCGTAAAGCATGGTGCGCGCGGCATTCGTCGCATCGGTCACATGCGACTTGCCCCCGGTCAGCTTCCAGATCAGGTAGGTGTCGACGGTCCCGAACAGCAACTCGCCCCGGCGGGCGCGGGCGCGGGCCCCCTCGACATGATCGAGGATCCATTTCAGCTTGGTGGCCGAGAAATAGGGATCGACCAGCAGGCCGGTGCGCGCGGTGATCATGTCGCCGTGGCCGGCCTCGCGCAGGTCGGCGCAGAAATCGGCGGTGCGCCGGTCCTGCCAGACGATGGCGTTATGGATCGGCGCGCCGGTTTTCCCGTCCCAGACAAGCGTGGTCTCGCGTTGGTTGGTGATGCCGATGGCAACGATATCGGAGGAGCCGAGCCCCGCCTTCTCGACCGCGGCGCGGCAGGTGGAGGCGGTGGTCGACCACAGGTCCGACGGGTCATGCTCGACCCAGCCAGAGCGCGGGAAATGCTGCGGGAATTCCTCCTGCGCGGTGGCAGCGACCCGCAGGTCGCCGTCGAACACGATCGCGCGGCTGGAGGTGGTTCCCTGGTCGATGGCGAGGATATGGGTCATTGTCTGGCACCGGGGCTCGTTGCGGTTTCTGTATCGTCGGGGGCATGCCCGTTTCGTCGACGTTCGCGGAAAGCCCTGCATGGTGCAAGCTCATCGCGGCATCATCCCTAAGCTGCACTGGCCTTACGCCGCGCCGGCGGCGCGCTCCGTCATCCAGGTGTCGATCCGCTCGATCTGTTCTTTGCTCAGCCGCAGGCCCAGCTTGTTGCGCCGCCACACGACGTCCTCGGCCCGGCGGGCATATTCCCTGTCCATCAGCCACGCCACTTCGCGCGCGCTCAGCGTTGCGCCGAAGGCCTCCCCAAGGTCGGCCTCGACCGACGCATCGCCCAGAACCTGCCAGGCTTCGGTGCCGTAGGCGCGGATCAGGCGGCGGGCGAAGAAATCGCCGAGGAACGGGTAATCGGCGCGCAGCCGGGTGATCAGCGCCCCGACCCCGTCGACCGCGAAATCCCCGCCGGGCAACGCCACCCCCGCCGTCCATGGCCCCGGCATGCCCGGAAAGAACGGCTTGATCTTGTCCAGCGCGCTTTCCGCCAGCCGCCGGTAGGTGGTGATCTTGCCGCCGAAAACATTGAGCATCGGCGCGCCGCCCTCCGCCTCGACCGTCAGGGTGTAGTCGCGCGTCGCCGCCGTCGCCGACGAGGCCCCGTCATCGTAAAGCGGCCGTACCCCGGAATAGGTCCAGACGATATCGTCCTCGGATAGCTCCGCCTTGAAATACTGGTTGGCGAAGTCGATCAGGTAGCGGCGCTCTTCCGGCGTGCATTCGGGGCGGACGGACGGATCCTCGTGCTCCTGATCTGTGGTGCCGATCAGCGTGAAATCCGTCTCGTAGGGGATCGCGAAGATGATGCGCCCGTCGGTGCCCTGGAAGAAATAGCACTTGTCGTGATCGTAGAGCTTTCGCGTCACGATATGGCTGCCGCGCACAAGGCGGACAGTCTCGCTCGAATTCAGCCGTACCTTCTGCTGGATGATATCGCCCACCCATGGCCCGGCGGCATTGACCAGCATCTTCGCCCAATGCGCGTGCTGCGTGCCATCAGCCGTCTCGGTCACGATGCGCCACAGCCCCGCTTCGCGCGTGGCGGACACCACCTTGGCGCGCGTCAGGATCGTGGCGCCGCGTGCCTCGGCATCGCGGGCATTCAGAACGACGAGGCGCGAATCCTCGATCCAGCAATCGGAATACTCGAAGGCCTTGGCGAAGCGGTCGTCCAGTGGCGCGCCCTCGGGCGTGCCTTGCAAGGACAGCGTGCGGGTTCCGGGCAGGATCTTGCGTCCGCCGAGGTGGTCATAAAGGAACAGCCCGAGCCGGATCAGCCATGCGGGCCGGCGTCCCTTCATCCACGGCATGACCAGGCCCAGCAGGCGCGAGGTCGGCGTGCCCCCCTCGAACCGCATGTCCTTGTGGTAGGGCAGCACGAAGCGCATCGGCCAACTGATATGCGGCATCGCGCGCAGCAGAACCTCGCGCTCGATCAGGGCCTCGCGCACCAGCCGGAACTCGAAATATTCAAGGTACCGCAGCCCGCCATGGAACAGCTTGGTCGAGGCCGAAGAGGTCGCCGAGGCAAGGTCGTTCATCTCGGCAAGCTGAACCGACAGGCCGCGCCCGGCGGCGTCGCGGGCAATGCCGCAGCCGTTGATGCCGCCCCCGATGACAAACAGGTCACTGGGCATCTGGTTTGTCGCAGTCTCTGACACGCGCTTCGTCTCTATTGCTTCGAATGCAAACAAGTTTATCAGCGAACGAAGCAAAGAGAAATACCTTGAGTTCGTTGTTGTTCGATTTTGCGGTTGTTGGTCGTCCCGGGTTGATCAGACCCTTTCCGGCATCGTGGGTGTGCCGTGCTGCGTGCAGAGTTTCGCTGGCGGCAAACGCCTTCACCTATCGGTCTGCCGACCGACAGGTTTTTGGGTCTGATGAGGATCGCCATGGCGCTTCACAACGCGCGCCTGTGATGCGGCCGGCCTTTGCGAGGCGACGCGCCCTAGCAGCGGTTGGGCCGTCCGCGGCCATAGCCTGCCCGGTCCGCGATCGTGCCGTTGTCGCTATCGGTGGCACCGGTGTGCGTCTCGACCGTGCCGCGCGGGCAATTTGCCCCGTCGGTCCATGCGCCGGTATCGCCATCGGCGGCTTGCGCCCGGCCGGGGATCGCCGCGAGTGTGCCCCCGGCCGCGGCAAGGCCGAGGAAACGGCGCCGGCCACAGCGCCCGATCTGAATATCGGTTTCGGCAAGTGTCTTGCGCTTGGGCATCGAAGCCTCCGGGTCGGCTCTGACAGAGAATAACATGCGATGGTCCCGTGCACAGCCCCGGCGTTCAACAATAGGGTTGCCCGCGGCCATGGCCGCCGCGGTCGGTGATGCGGCCGTTGTCATGATCGGTGTAGCCTGTGTAGCCGCCCGGATTGCCCCGCGGGCAAGACCCCGCATCGGTCCAGTTTCCAGTGTCCACATCGGCGGCCTGCGCAGAAGAGGGCACGGCCAATGCCGCCCCGCTCGCCGCCACCAAGCCCAGAAAGGCCCGCCGCGCCGGCCGTCGCGCGGTAATCTCTGCGTCCGTCAGGGTCTTTTGGCCGGTCGCTTTTTCCACCTTCATGACTGGCCTTTCGCAGCGAGCCCGTGTAATAGTATGATAAACACAAACATAGGGTGTTTCCCCACCCCGGTCAATTCCCCGGCCCGGGATCGGCCAATTCGCGCCGACCGAGACCGGGCGCGCCAGATGCAGGAGGCCTCGCCGATGTCCATGAGTTTCGAGGCGGCCATCGCCCCGGTGTCCGCCGCGGATTTCTTTCGTGACAGCTATGAAAAGCGGCACCTCGTGATCCGCCGGGGCCAGCCGGGTTACTATGCGGGCCTCCTGTCCATGGCAGATATGGACCGGGCGATCACCACGCTTGGGCTGTCCACCCCCGAGGTCAACGTGGTGCAGGCGGACCGCGATATCGCGGCGGTCGAGTTCGCCCATGACAGCGGCCTGATCGACCCTGTCGCGGTGGCGGATCGGTTCGCCGAGGGCGCCACGATCATCCTGTCCAACCTTCAGGAGCGCCTGCCGAAACTGGCCGATTTCTGCAGGGGTCTGGAGCAGGTGTTCTCGGCCCGCGTGCAGACCAACACGTACCTGACGCCGGCCCGAAGCCAAGGCTTCCGGGCGCATTATGACAGCCACGACGTGCTGGTGTTGCAGGTCGAGGGGAGCAAGGAATGGCGCATCTATGACACGCCGGTCCACCTGCCGCTTCCCGAACAGGCCTTCGACCCGGCCGAGGTGCCGATCGGCGAGGTGACCGACAGGTTCGTCCTTGAGGCCGGCGACATGGCCTACGTGCCGCGCGGGCTGACCCATGACGCGGTTTCTACCGACCGGACCAGTCTGCATATCACCACCGGGCTCATGACGCGCACATGGGCAGACCTGATGGTGGAGGCGGTGCGGATGCTGGCGCTGGACGATCCGGCCTTTCGCGAAAGCCTGCCGCCGGGCTTCGCGACCGAGGGGTTCGACAGCGCCCGGGCGGAGGCGCATTTCGCCGCGTTGCAAAACAGGCTGGCCGCCGCGCCGCTTGGCCCGGTGCTGACCATGGCCCGCAACGATTTCATCGATACCCGCCTGCCGCGCGTGCCGGGGCAACTGGCGCAGGTGGCCGGGCTGGACGGGCTTGGCCGCGACACGGTGTTCGCCGCGCGCCCCGGCCTGATCTACCGGCTGGACGATATCCCCGCCAAGGCGGATGCGCCCGCCTCGGTCGCGCTGTCGTGCCAGGGCAGGGTGATCACCTTGCCCGCCCATGCACGGCAGCCGCTTGCTTTCGCGATCACCACCCCCCGCTTTACCATGGCCGACATGCCGGGCGACCTGGACGAGGCCGGCCGCGCCGTCCTGCTGCGCCGCCTGCTGCGCGAGGGGCTGGTGATGGTTGCCGGCTGATCCTCGTCAAGAACACCCGGCATCCTGTCGAAAGGGCGGTGCGGTGTGAAATCCCGCCTGCCCGTATGGCCCTCGCCCCGGCTTTGCGCTAAGCAAACCGCGCCCGACAGGAGGACCGACATGCCCAGATACCGTTCCCGCACGACCACCCATGGCCGCAACATGGCCGGTGCCCGTGGCCTTTGGCGCGCCACCGGCATGACCGAGGGCGACTGGGACAAGCCGATCATCGCCATCGTCAACAGCTTCACCCAGTTCGTGCCGGGGCATGTGCACCTCAAGGACCTCGGCCAGATGGTCGCGCGAGAGGTCGAGGCGGCGGGCGGTGTTGCCAAGGAATTCAATACCATCGCGGTCGATGACGGTATCGCCATGGGCCATGACGGGATGCTCTACAGCTTGCCGAGCCGTGAGGTCATCGCGGACAGCGTCGAATACATGGTCAACGCCCATTGTGCCGATGCCATGGTCTGTATCTCCAACTGCGACAAGATCACACCCGGCATGCTGATGGCGGCGATGCGGCTGAATATCCCCGTCATTTTCGTGTCTGGCGGGCCGATGGAGGCGGGCAAGATCGAGATCGAGGATCTGGACATGAAAAGCATCGACCTCGTCGATGCCATGGTCGCCGCCGCGAATGACACGTTCACCGATGCGCAGGTCCAGCATATCGAGGAAAACGCCTGCCCGACCTGCGGGTCGTGTTCCGGCATGTTCACCGCCAATTCGATGAACTGCCTGGCGGAGGCGCTTGGCCTTGCGCTGCCCGGCAACGGCTCCACCCTTGCGACGCATTCCGACCGCAAGGCGCTGTTCCTGGAGGCGGGGCGCAAGATCGTCGAGATCGCCAAGCGCCATTACGAGGGCGAGGAAGCCGGCTTGCTGCCGCGCGAGATCGCCACCTTTGAGGCGTTCGAGAACGCGATGAGCCTCGATATCGCCATGGGCGGGTCCACCAACACCGTGCTGCACCTGCTGGCCATCGCGCATGAGGGCGAGGTCGATTTCACCATGACAGACATGGACCGGCTCAGCCGCAAGGTGCCCTGCCTGTGCAAGGTCGCGCCGAACACCGCCAACGTGCATATGGAGGATATCCACCGCGCCGGCGGTATCTTTGCGATCCTCGGGGAACTCAGCCGCGCCGGACTGCTGCACAATGAGGTCAGCACCGTGCATTCTGCCACCATGGGCGAGGCGATCGCCAAGTGGGATATCGCGGTCGCCAACAACCCCGAAGCGGAAAGCCTGTTCAAGGCGGCACCGGGGGGCGTGCGCACGACGCAGGCCTTCAGCCAGTCGAACCGCTACAAAGATCTGGACACGGACCGCGCGGGCGGCGTGATCCGCGACAGGGAAAACGCCTTCAGCAAAGATGGTGGCCTTGCGGTCCTGTTCGGCAATATCGCCGAGGATGGGTGCATCGTGAAAACCGCCGGGGTGGATTCCAGTATCCTGCAATTCACCGGCACCGCCCATGTCTGCGAAAGCCAGGACGAGGCGGTCAGCAACATCCTGACCGGCAAGGTCAAGGAAGGTAACGTGGTGGTGATCCGCTACGAGGGGCCGCGCGGCGGGCCGGGGATGCAGGAAATGCTCTACCCGACCTCCTACCTGAAATCGAAGGGGCTGGGCAAAGCCTGCGCCCTGTTGACCGACGGGCGGTTCTCGGGTGGCACATCGGGCCTGTCCATCGGGCACGTGTCGCCCGAGGCGGCGGAAGGCGGGGCCATCGGCCTCGTGCAGAATGGCGACCGGATCGAGATCGACATCCCGAACCGCACGATCCACCTGGCCGTGTCGGAAGAGGACCTCGCCACCCGACGCGCCGCGCAAGACGCAGCCGGCTGGCACCCCGCCAAGCCGCGCAAGCGCAAGGTCTCGACCGCGCTGAAAGCCTATGCGGCCCTGACCACCAGCGCCGCCAAGGGCGCCGTTCGCCAAGTTTGAGAAGGACCCCACGAATGACCCGCACCGTTTACGTGAATGGCGAGTATCTGCCGGAAACCGAAGCGAAAGTCTCCATCTTCGATCGGGGCTTCCTGTTTGCCGATGGCGTCTACGAGGTGACCAGCGTGCTGAACGGCAAGCTGATCGACTTCGCTGGACACGCCAAGCGCTTGGACCGGTCCTTGACCGAACTGGAGATGAAACGCCCGATTTCCACCGAGGACCTTCTTGAGGTGCACCGTGAACTGGTGTCGCGCAACGGCCTGACCGAGGGGCTGATCTACCTGCAGATCACCCGTGGCGCGCCCGGCGACCGCGATTTCGCCTTCCCGCCCGAAGAGACCGAGCCGACGGTGGTGCTGTTCACGCAGGCCATGCCGGGACTGGAGGCGTCTCCGAAGGCGAAAACCGGTCTCAAGATCGTCTCGGTCGAGGATCTCCGCTGGGGCCGGCGCGATATCAAGACGGTGCAGTTGCTTTACCCGTCGCTGGGCAAGATGGCGGCGAAGAAGGCGGGCTGCGACGATGCATGGATGGTCGAGGACGGCGTGGTGACGGAAGGCACGTCGAACAACGCCTATATCGTGACGAAGGCGGGCACCATCGTCACGCGGCAATTGTCCAACGACATCCTGCACGGGATCACCCGTGCGGCGGTGCTGCGCTTTGCCCGCGAGGCGCAGATGAAGGTGGAGGAACGCCCCTTCACCATCGCCGAAGCGCAGGATGCGGCAGAGGCGTTCGTGACCTCCGCCTCGGCCTTCGTGATGCCGGTGGTGGAAATCGACGGCGCACCGGTGGGTGGGGGCATGGTTGGTCCGATCGCGACCCGGCTGCGCGAGATCTACCTTGAGGAAATGCACAAGGCGGCGATCTGACGGAGATCGCTCTTCGCTCTCCTTGCGGAGGCTCTTCGCGATGACGCGCAGTTGGCGCGGAAGAGTCCTTCTATCTGATGCAAAGGGCCGCGCGATGCGGCCCTTTCCGGTTCATGCTGCCGGTCGGCGGCGCTGCCTCTGCTGGCGGGGCTTGCCCTGCGGCTTGCCTTGCCCGCCGCCGCCACCACCGCCTTGCGGGCGGCGGCCGCGACCACCGCCACCACCGCCGCGCTTGGGCTTCTCGGCCTTCACCGGCGCGGGGCAGGTGCCGCTGGCCACGGGAATCGAGATCTTCATCACCTTCTCGATATCCTTCAGCTGGTCCACCTCTTCGGCGCAGCAGAAGGCGATCGCCTCGCCCTCCTTGCCGGCGCGGGCAGTGCGGCCGATGCGGTGGACGTAGTTGTCAGGCACATCCGGAAGGTCGAAGTTGTAGACCGTGCGCACATCGGGAATGTCGATGCCGCGGGCGGCGACATCGGTCGCCACGAGGATCTTGACCGATCCGTCCTTGAACGCCTTGATCGCGCGGTCGCGCTGTCCCTGGCTCTTGTTGCCGTGGATGGAGGCGGCATCGAACCCGTCGGCGACAAGCTGTTTCATCAACCGCTCCGCCCCGTGCTTGGTGCGCGCGAAAACGAGGCTGAGATCATCGGGATAGCGGCGCAGCTGCTCCTTCAGTTTTGTGGGCTTGTCGCCCTTGTCCACGAAGTGGATCGACTGGGAGATCTTGTCGGCGGCCTTGCCCGGCGGCGCGACCTGCACCTTGCGCGGGTTCACGAGGTAGGCGCGAGAGAGTTCTTCCATCTGCTTGGGCATGGTGGCGGAAAACAGCATCGTCTGGCGCGGATGCCCCAGCTTCGGCGCGATCCGGCGCAGGGCATGGATGAACCCCATGTCGAGCATCTGGTCGGCCTCGTCGAGGACAAGGAACTTCGCACTGTCGAGCCGCACCGCGCCGCGATCCATCAGGTCGATGAGGCGGCCCGGCGTGGCGACAAGGATGTCGATCCCGCGCCCAAGCATGCGGATCTGGGTGTTGATGGACTGTCCGCCCACGACTGTGCCGACGCGCAGGTTGGAGCCCTTGACGTAATCGCGCAGCGCGTCCGAGATCTGGTTGACCAGTTCGCGGGTCGGGGCAAGGATCAGGGCCTTGGTGGTCTTGGGCTCCGGCCGGCCCGGCATGGCCAGCAGGTGTTCGACCAGCGGCAGGCCGAAGGCGGCGGTCTTTCCGGTGCCGGTCTGGGCAAGGCCCATGATGTCATGACCGGCAAGCGCAAGCGGGATCGCCTGGTTCTGGATCGGGGTGGGGGAGTCGTAGCCGGCGGCTTTCACCGCGGCCAGAAGGGTCGGCGAGAGGCCGAGCATGTCGAAATCGAACAATGGGTTCCTTTCCACCGGCGCAGAAACCGCGCACGGGGTGATATCGGGTCATCGCCCCCGGGTCACGGGGGCAGCGAGGGGGCGGTCAGGCGCTCTGCACAACCGGGGGCATCCCGGTGGGCCGGCCAAACCGTCAGACCCTGCGTGATGGGGGCTGGGAATTCTTCGTGCCGGGAACGCGGAGGCGACGATGTCGCGGCGTTCGGCTCACGCGGCCGTTGGGCACTGCTTGTGTCTTGGTCGCATTTGCCGCGCAAGTCAAGGGGCTTGCCCTTTAACTTCACCCCCGGCTGCGATATGTCGGCTGCTGTTCCCAACCAAGAGGACAAGGATCATGGGCTATAAAGTTGCCGTTGTCGGCGCCACGGGCAACGTGGGCCGCGAAATGCTGAACATCCTGGCCGAACGCCAGTTCCCGGTCGACGAGATCGCTGTTCTGGCGTCTCGCCGGTCGCTCGGGACCGAATGCAGCTTTGGTGACAAGACGCTCAAGACGCAGGATCTCGACACGTTCGATTTCACCGGCTGGGACATCGCGCTCTTTGCCATCGGTTCGGATGCAACCAAGACCTATGCGCCCAAGGCCGCGAAGGCGGGCTGCGTCGTGATCGACAACAGTTCGCTCTACCGCTACGACCCGGAGGTGCCGCTCGTGGTGCCGGAGGTAAACCCGGAGGCGGTCGACGGCTACGCCAAGAAGAACATCATCGCCAACCCCAATTGTTCGACCGCGCAGATGGTCGTGGCGCTGAAGCCGCTGCATGACCGCGCGCGGATCAAGCGCGTCGTCGTTTCGACCTACCAGTCGGTTTCCGGTTCCGGCAAGGAGGCGATGGATGAGCTGTGGAGCCAGACCAAGGGCATGTATGTGCCCGGGCAGGAGGTCGAGCCGTCGGTCTACCCCAAGCAGATCGCCTTCAACGTGATCCCGCATATCGACGTCTTCCTCGACGATGGCTCGACCAAGGAAGAATGGAAGATGGTGGCCGAGACCAAGAAGATCGTCGATTCCGCGATCAAGGTGACCGCGACCTGCGTCCGGGTGCCGGTTTTCGTGGGCCACGCCGAGGCGATCAATATCGAGTTCGAGGAATTCCTCGACGATGACGAGGCCCGCGACATCCTGCGCGAGGCGCCGGGCATCCTTGTCGTCGACAAGCGCGAGGATGGCGGCTACGTCACGCCGGTGGAATGCGTCGGTGATTACGCCACCTTCATCAGCCGGATCCGGCAGGACAGCACGATCGACAACGGGCTGAACCTGTGGTGCGTCTCCGACAACCTGCGCAAGGGGGCGGCCCTGAACGCGGTGCAGATCGCCGAGACGCTTGGCAAGCGGGTGCTGAAGAAGGGCTGACGGTCAGATCTCCTCTATGAGGTCGAAATCATCGTCCATCTCCTCGGGGGCGGCAGGCCCGAGGAGGTGGCGCATCTTGCGCGGATGGCCGGGCATCGGGGCACCGAAGCGCTTGACGAAACGGGAATAGGCAAAGCCGATCTCGGACGATTTGCAAAGACGGTCCCCCGTGGTCAGCCGATGCAGCGCCAGCCCGCCCCCGGCGGGGCGCAGTTCGAACCCGGCGGCACGCAGGCGGTCTCGAAGATCTCGCCAACCCGCCGCCTCGGCCATGGTCGGCGCAAGGAGTCGCCGCAGCCGCGCAACCCGCCGCACATCCGCGCCCTGACGCGACTTCACGTTGTCCGCGCGCTTTATTTCCCGCGCGATCAGGCCCCGGATGATTTGGTCGATGCTTCGATCCTGCGCCGCTGCAAGGTCATGCAGCGCGGCAAGATCCCGCGGCGCCAGGCGAATGGTAAGCGACTCTCCGAACATGGGCGCAGATTGCGCCGCGCCCCGTTAAACCCGCGTTAAAGCCACCGCGACGTTCTTAGACCGGGACGAAACGATCCGCGTTCGGGTCGTAGGTTTCGAGCGCGCCGGAGCCGATCTCGATCCAGAGACCATGCAGGCTCAACCGTCCGCCCTGCAGGGCCTCCGCGACAAAGGGGAAGGTCATCAGGTTGGACAGCGACACAAGGACAGTTTGCTTTTCAAGGCGGCTTTGCCGGGCCTCGGGATCTGTGATCGTCGCGGTTTCCTCGCAGGCGGGGCGCAGCATGTCCAGCCAGCGGCCCACGAAACTGCCGGGCTTTTCCAGCTCGGGCGCGTTGCCCGACACCATCTGGATGCAGCCATTGACGCCGCCGCAACTGCTATGGCCCAGCACGATGACATGCGCCACCTTGAGAGAGGTAACCGCGAATTCCACCGCCGCCGAGGTGCCGTGATGGTCGCCATCGGGCGCATAGGGCGGCACGAGGTTGGCGATGTTGCGATGGATGAAGAACTCGCCGCTATCGGCTTCGAAGATCGAGGTGGCCGCCACCCGGCTGTCGCAACAGGCAATCACCATCGCGCGCGGGTGTTGGCCTTCACTGGCAAGATGCCGGAACCAAGACTCGTTGTCGGCGTATTCGGTGGCCTTCCAGCCATGATAGCGCCGTGCAAGATAGGTCGGCAGCGGGGATGCGTTCTTCATTCTGGCACCTTGGGTTGTGCGTCGCCCGTGATAGGGTGCATTCGGCGAAAGTTCGAGCCTTTTTTCAGGCGTGCCTCAACCCTTTCTTCAACATGGCGGGGCAGGCTCCTGCCATCCGTGGGGGCGGAAGTGGAGTGAGTGATGACACAGGACGTAACCGTGCTGCGACCGGACGAACCGGCGCGCTTCAATACTGATCGGCTTGAACGGCTGTGCAAGGAGGTGGGGGAAATCCGTGCCGAACACGAGGTTGCCAACGCGTTACAAGTGATCAGCCGTAGGTTGCACGATATCCGTGATGTCGACCCATGGGGCGAGGCACCGTTGCTGGCCGGGCCGGTGCGGGCCCTGATCGCGGCATCGGATCGGATCGGCATGGCCACCTTGTCGCGGGTGGCGCGTGACGTGCAGTGCTGCGCCGCGCGACGCGACGCGGTCTCCCTCGCCGCCACATACATGCGTCTTTTGCGCGTGGGCGACCGCTCGATCAAGGCGATCTGGGATCTGGAGGATGCATCCGGCTGATCCGTCTTGCAGCCCCGGCCTGTCGCGTTAGGCTGGCACCAAACAATGCAGGACCGACACCGATGACACGACAGTTTTCCCCTGACTCCGCCGCCGCCGTCCCGGTGATCCCTGTTGCAAGCGACGGGCTGGAGGCGGCCCTGTCCAACCTGCCGCCCGAACAGGCGGACTGGGCGCGCCGGGTCGGTTTTGCCGCCGGTCCGGGGGAAACCTGCGCCCTGCCTGACGGGCAGGGCAATATCGGCGCCGTTCTCGCCGGGCGCGGCACGGGCGCGGCACGGGCGCGCAAACGCTTTGCCCTCGGCGCGGCACTTGCTGCGCTCCCAGGGGGTTTGTACCGCCTTGACCTTGACGCCGGCCAGATGCCGATGGCCGAGCGCGAGGAAACGGCGCTCGGCTTCCTGCTCGCCGGGTATCGCTTTGATCGTTACAAGGGATCCCCCGTCCCCAAGGTGCGGCTCGTGGTGCCCGAGGGGCTGGATGCCGATGCGCTTGAAACCATCGCGGCGGGCGAATGGCTGACCCGCGACCTGATCAATACCGCGCCCAATGATATGGGTCCGCAAGAGTTGGAGGGCGCGGCGCGCGCCTTGGCCGAACGCTTCGGCGCGTTCGTTGCCGTGACAACGGGCGAGGACCTGCTGACGGCCAATTTCCCCCTGATCCACACCGTCGGCCGCGCCTCGGCGCGCGCGCCGAGGCTGATCGACATGCGGTGGGGCGATAGCGGCCCGCAGGTGACGCTGGTGGGCAAGGGCGTCTGTTTCGATACCGGCGGCCTGAACCTGAAACCCGGCGGGTCCATGGGGTTGATGAAAAAGGACATGGGCGGCGCGGCCACCGTTCTGGGCCTTGCGCGGATGATCATGGGCGCGGGGATGGCCGTGCGTCTGCGGGTGTTGATCCCCGCAGTGGAAAACGCGGTTTCAGGCAATGCCTTTCGTCCCGGCGACATCCTGACCGCGCGGAGCGGCCTGACGGTGGAGATCAACAACACCGATGCCGAGGGGCGGCTGGTGTTGGCCGATGCGCTTAGCCTCGCCGCGGAGGACACGCCGGACCTGCTGATCTGCATGGCGACGCTGACCGGCGCGGCGCGGGCGGCGGTGGGGCCCGATTTGGCGCCCTTCTACACCGATGACGAGGCCTTGGCCGGATCGCTTGGCGAGGCGGCCGGCCGGGTCGCCGACCCGGTCTGGCGCATGCCCTTCCATGACCCCTACGAGACGATGATCGAGCCTGCGACCGCGGATCTCGACAATGCGCCGGGGGGCGGCTTTGCCGGTTCGATCACCGCGGCGCTGTTCCTTCGGCGGTTCGCGGCGGGGGTGGAGCGCTTCGCCCATTTCGACATCTACGGCTGGCAGCCCAACGATGCCCCCGCTCGCCCCAAGGGCGGCGTCGGGCAAGGCGCGCGGGCGATCTTCGCGGCGCTTCCACGGATCATCGGCGATGACTGATCCCCGCGTCACCCCGTCGAACGGGCGCGTCGCCCATGTGTCGCTGCAAGGGCAGGTGGAGTCCGAGCGCTTCGTCGAAGGGCGCCGCATGATGGTCACCCAGCCGATGGCCAACATCACCGAAGAGCCACGTGGCAAGCGGGTCAGCCAGCTATTGTTCGGCGAGGTCTTTCATGTTCTGGAAACCGAGGACGGCTTCGCTTTCGGGCAGGCGGAGCGGGACGGGCAGGTTGGCTACATGCTGGCCGGTGCGCTGGTCTCGCCCGAGGCGCCGACGCATTGGGTCGCCGCGCCGGCCACGCATCTTTACCCCAAGCCGGAACTGAAAGCCCCGCCCGAGGTGGCGATCTTCTTCGGCTCGCCGGTCAAGGTGGTGGCGGAGCGCGACGATTACCTGCGGATCCATACCGGCCATTTCATCCCGCGCCCGCATTTGCAGCCCATGAAGGCGCGCTTCGGCGATCCGGTGGGCGTGGCCGACCTGTTCCTTGGCTCTCCTTACCTTTGGGGGGGCAACAGTCGCTGGGGGCTGGATTGTTCCGGGCTGATCCAGATGGCGCTGCTGGCCTGCGGGCTGGACTGTCCGCGCGATTCCGACCAGCAGATGGCCCTCGGGCGGGAACTTTACCACGGCGAACCCTTCGTGCGCGGCGATCTGGTGTTCTGGCCGGGTCATGTCGGTTTCATGGCCAATGACCGCATGTTGCTGCACGCCAATGCCCACCACATGGCCGTGGCCTATGAGCCGCTGAGAGACGCCGCTGCGCGGTTCGATGCGAAGGGTGTCGGCCCGATACTGTCGCGGCGCCGGTTCCTGAAACCGGGCGGCTGAGGTCAGTCGTCGACGGCGCGGATCAGCTTGCGTTCCAGCACACGCAGCACGGTGCGCAGATCGTGCCCGCGTTTCAGGATACGCCCGTCCATGCCAATGACCGCGTATTGTCCCTGCCGGGCCTGCAACTTCGGGCGTTTCTCGACCCTGTAGATCGGGTATTCGGCGGTGCGGCGGAAGATCGAGAACACGGCCACGTCACGCAGGCAGGAAATCCCGTAGTCGCGCCATTCGCCCGCCGCCACCATGCGACCGTAAAGCCCGAGGATCACGCCGAGTTCGGTGCGATGGAACGCCACCTGATCGGAGGGCGCGGGCGCGGGGCCGGTCGGCTGAACATGCATTACCATTGGTGTCAACTTGGCGCTCATTTTCAGGCAAATCAAGCGGTGCCATCGAATTGCCGCGAAAGCGCCCCCGGCTTTTCGTGCCCGCACCCTCAAACCGCCGCGACGCCGGGGCAAAGATAGGGACGTAGTAACGAGCGTAGCCTCGCCCCGGCGGAGCGGTATTCTTGCCCCCACCCAGTCCGCTTCGTCGGGGACTACATCTGGACATCGAAAGGCCCCGCGCGAGAACGCCGGGGCCTTTTGTTTATCGTGGTAGCCACGGGGCCTATTCCCGCACCAGCGTTTCATACCCTTCCGCAATATCGCGCGCGAGCGCGCCGACCTCGAAGCTGTAATCGCCGATCTGGCCCACGGGTGTGACCTCGGCGGCGGTGCCGGTCAGCCAGCATTGCTGGAACCCCTCAAGCTCGCCCGGTTCGATATGGCGTTCATGCACCTTGACCTTGCGCTCCTCCAGCATGCCGATCACGGTCTGCCTGGTGATGCCGTCGAGGAAGCAATCGGGCGTCGGCGTATGCACTTCGCCGTCCTTGACGAAGAAGAGGTTGGCGCCCGTCGCCTCCGCGACGTAGCCGCGATAGTCGAACATCATCGCGTCCGAACAGCCCTTGGCCTCCGCCGCGTGCTTGGACAGGGTGCAGATCATGTAAAGCCCGGCCGCCTTGGCGTGGCAGGGGATGGTTTCGGGGCTGGGGCGTTTCCACTTCGAGATGTCGAGCTTCGCGCCCTTCATCTTCGCATCGCCGTAATAGGCCCCCCATTCCCATGCCGCGATCGCCAGCCGAACGGGGTTGCGGGCCGAAGCGACGCCCATATCCTCGCCCGCCCCGCGCCAAGCGACGGCGCGCACATAGGCATCGGTGAACCCGTTTGCCGCCATCACCTCGGCCTTCGCGGCCTCGATTTCGTCCACCGTGAATGGAATCTCGAAATCCAGTTCCCGGGCCGAGTAGTGCAGGCGTTCCGAATGGTCGCGGCTGCGGAAGATGGTGCCGTTATAGGCGCGTTCGCCCTCGAACACGGAAGAGGCATAGTGCAGCGCATGGGTCAGCACGTGCACATTGGCGTCCCGCCATGGGACCAGCTTGCCATCCATCCAGATCGACCCGTCGCGATCGTCGTATCCTGCACCCATTGTCATTTTCCCCTTGCCCAAAGCCGGCATTTTTCGTTTGTTGCGCAAAAAATGGCCGAACCGGACATAAAGTTACGCAAAACCGGGCATTCGGTAGCAATTGATTCTTGGAAAGTCAATAACACTGACATAAACTGCCCCGTGACAGCGAGAAGACCCCGAAAAGGACCCGACGTCATGCCAGAGCGGAGCGCGTCACATGCGGCAAGCAGCGGCGAGAGCCTGCTTTTCCTGACTGATGAGCAGTTGCGCCGCGGAATCGAGGCGATGTTTTTCGCCTATCGCGGCTTCACCGCCGATCCCGACCGCATCCTTGAAAACTACGCCTATGGCCGCGCGCATCACCGCGCGATCCATTTCATCAACCGCAGCCCCGGCACGACCGTTAACAACCTGTTGACCATCCTCGGGGTGACCAAGCAATCCTTGAACCGGGTCTTGCGGACACTGGTCGAAGATGGGCTGGTCGAAAGCCGCGTGGGTACGAAGGACAAACGCGAACGTCACCTCTACCTGACCGCGAAAGGCAGCGCGCTTGAACGCGAGCTGTCGGAGGCTCAGCGTCGGCGCATGCGTGCCGCCTATCGGGCGGCGGGGCCGGAGGCGGTCGCCGGGTTTCGCACCGTGCTTGAACAGATGATGGACCCCGAGATGCGTCATCATTATGCCAACGGGCCGGAGGGCGGATCATGACAGCCGATCAGGCGGTGCACCTTCTGATCGTCGATGATGACGAACGCATCCGGGGCCTGTTGCAGAAATTCCTGATGCGCCATGGTTTCATCGTCAGCGCCGCGCGCGATGCGGCGCATGCAAGGCGGTTGCTGGCGGGGCTGGAATTCGACCTGATCATCCTCGACGTGATGATGCCGGGCGAGGATGGCCTGACCCTGACGCGCGCCCTGCGCGAAGAGATGGCCACCCCGATCTTGCTGTTGACTGCCCGCGGCGAGGCCAGCGACCGGATCACCGGGCTGGAAGCGGGGGCCGACGATTACCTGCCCAAACCGTTCGAGCCGCGCGAGCTTTTGCTGCGCATCAACGCGATCCTGCGCCGGGTGCCGAGCGAGCCGGAGCAGAACGGCACGCCAAAGATGCTGACGCTTGGCCCGGTGCGCTATGACATCGACCGCGGCGAGATGTGGCGTGGCGCCGACCCGATCCGCCTGACGGCGACGGAGGCCGCCCTGATGCGCATCTTCGCGGCCTGCCCGCACGAGGCGATCAGCCGCGCGCAACTGGTCGAGGATCTGGGCCGTGACAAGGGGGCAGGCAATGTCACCAGCCAGGAACGTGCGGTTGATGTGCAGATCACCCGCCTGCGCCGCAAGATCGAGGCCGACCCGAAACAGCCGCGCTACCTTCAGACGGTGCGCGGCGCGGGCTACATGCTGGCCCCAGACTGAGCCCGGACCGAGGAGATTCCATGACGCTTCTGATCACCAACGAGGCCGGCTTGCATCACCAGATGCCGCCGGGCCACCCGGAACAGATCGCCCGGCTGGAACACGTGTTTCGTGCCCTGAACGCCCCGGACTTCGCCGCGCTCGATCGGCGCGCGGCGCCCATGGCCGAGGAAGCGGACCTGCTGCTTGCCCATCCAGAGACGCATGTCGCGGCCCTGCGCGTGGCGGCGCCGGCCGAAGGTCTCGTCGCGCTTGACGCCGATAGCGCCATGTCGCCGGGCACGTGGGAGGCCGCCCTGCGCGGCGTCGGCGGGTGCTTTGCGGCGGTGGATGCGGTGCTGGCCGGGGAGGCGAAGAATGCTTTCGTCGCCACGCGCCCGCCGGGGCACCACGCCGAAAAGACCCGCGCCATGGGGTTCTGCCTGTTCGGCAACGTCGCGCTTGCCGCGAAACACGCGCTGGACCGCCACGGGCTGTCCCGCGTCGCCATCGTCGATTTCGACGTGCATCACGGCAACGGCACGCAGGATCTTCTGTGGGACGAGGCGCGGGTGCTGTTCGTCTCCTCCCACCAGATGCCGCTTTATCCCGGTAGCGGGGCGGCGCAGGAACGCGGCGCCCATGGCCAGATCCTGAACCTGCCGCTGGCGCCGGGATCGGACGGGGCGGCGATGCGCGCGGTCTACGAATCGCGCGTCCTGCCCCGCCTCCGTGACCATGCGCCGGACCTGATCCTCGTTTCCGCCGGCTTCGACGCCCATGCCGACGATCCCCTCGCCAACCTCATCTGGTCCACCGAGGATTTCGCATGGCTGACGCGGGAATTGTGCAGCGTCGCGGCAGAGGTGTGCGGCGGGCGGCTGGTGTCCTCGCTGGAAGGCGGCTACGACCTAGACGCGCTGTCGGACGCTGTCGCCGCCCATGTCGCCGCGCTGATGGAGGCCTAGGTGGCGACCGGGCTTGTCACCCACCCCGATTGCCTTGCCCATGTGACGCCCGCCCATGTCCACGAGCAACCCGCACGGCTCGCCCTCGTCCTGCAGGCGTTGGACGGCTTGCCGCTGTTTCGCTATGCCGCGCCGCTGGCCAGTGACGCGGCGCTGCTAAGCCTGCACAGCCGGGCTTACCTCGACCACATCCGCGCTGCGATGCCCGACACCGGTTTCACCGTGATGGACCCGGATACAGACGAGGAAACGGTGCTGTCACCGACCTCCCTGCCGGCGCTTCTGCGGGCCGTCGGGGCGGTGCAGAAGGCCATCGACCTCGTGCTGTCGGGCGAGGTGACCAATGCCTTCGCCGCGATCCGCCCGCCCGGTCATCATGCGGAACGCGAGCTACCGATGGGGTTCTGTTTTTTCGGCAACGTGGCGCTTGGGGCGAAACACGCGCTCGACATCCACGGGCTCGACCGCGTCGCCATCGTCGATTTCGACGTGCATCACGGCAACGGCACGCAGGCTCTGCTGTGGGACGAGCCGCGCGCGCTTGTCATCACCTCGCAGCAGATGCCGCTTTGGCCCGATACCGGCGATGTGACGGAGACCGGCGCGCATGACAATGTGCTGAACGTCCCCCTTGCCCCCGGCAGCGGCGGCGCCGCGATGCGCGCGGCCTATGAAGCGCAGGTTTTCCCCCGGCTTGATGCCTTCCGGCCGGAATTGCTGCTGATTTCTGCCGGCTTCGATGCCCATGCCGCTGACCCGCTGGCCGATCTGGTGTGGGTTGAAGAGGATTACGAGTGGCTCAGCCACCGGCTTTGCGATATTGCGGACCGGTATTGCGGCGGCCGCGTGGTCTCGACCCTCGAAGGCGGTTATGATCTGTCCGCCCTCGCGGCTTCGGCCGCCACACATGTGCGCGTATTGACGGAGAGAAGCGGATGAGCGACCAGAAAGAAATCGAGGAAATGAGCTTCGAGGAAGCGATCCGGGAACTGGAAACCGTGGTCGGGCAACTCGACCGCGGCGACGTGGCGCTTGAGGAATCCATCACGCTTTATGAACGCGGCGCCAAGCTGAAGGCGCGCTGCGAGGCGAAGCTGAAGGAAGCCGAGGAAAAGGTCGCGCAGATCACGCTCGATGCAAACGGCGAGCCCGCGGGCGCGAAGCCGGTCGAAGGGCTGTAAGCCTTGTTCGAGACACGGTTGACCGATGCGCAGGACGCCATCGCGCGCGCCTTGTCGGACCGCATGGCGACGCTTGGGTCCGACCGCGTGGCCGAGGGCATGCGCTATGCCACTGTGGGCGGAAAGCGGCTGCGCGGCTTCATGGTGCTGCAGGTGACGCGGTTGACCGGCGGGGATGCACGCGCGGCGATGCAGGCGGCCTGCGCCGTGGAATGCATCCATGCCTATAGCCTCGTGCATGACGACCTGCCCTGCATGGACGACGATGACCTGCGCCGCGGCCTGCCCACGGTGCACCGCAAATGGGACGAGGCGACGGCGGTTCTGGTCGGCGACGCGCTGCAGGGCTTCGCGTTCGAATTGCTGGCCGATCCCGTCACCGGCGATTCCGACCAACGGGCCGACCTTGTGGCGACACTGGCCCGCGCCACCGGACCGCGCGGCATGGTTCTGGGGCAGGCGCAGGATATCGCCGCCGAGACATCCGCGACGCCGCTGACGCTGGATGACATCACCGAGCTTCAGGCCAACAAGACCGGTGCGCTGCTGGAATGGCCCGCGCTTGCCGGGGCCATCCTTGGCCGCGCCGATCCCGCCCCCCTGCGGCGGTATGCGCGCGCGCTTGGCCTTGCCTTTCAGATCGCGGATGACATCTTGGATATAGAAGGCGATGCCGAGAAGGCCGGCAAGGCGCTGCGCAAGGATGCAGGGGCCGGCAAGGCGACGTTCGTGTCGCTTCTCGGGCTGGACGGCGCAAGGGCGCGCGCCAAGGCGCTGATCAATGAGGCGGAAGCGGCGCTTTCCCCCTATGGCCCGGAGGCGGAAACCTTGAAGCGGCTGGCCCGTTTCGTTATCTCGCGCGATCAATAGGCGCGCCACCGCGCCCCGGAGAGCCACATGAGCCACCATCCCGACACCCCCCACCTTGACCGGATCGCCACGCCGGCGGACCTGCGCAGCCTGTCCGACGCGGATCTGCGCCGCGTGGCCGACGAGTTGCGCGCCGAAACCATCGCCGCCGTCAGCCAGACCGGCGGGCACCTTGGCGCGGGTCTTGGCGTCGTGGAACTCACCGTCGCGCTGCACGCTGTCTTCGACACGCCGCGTGACAAGCTGGTCTGGGATGTCAGCCATCAATGCTATCCACACAAGATCCTGACCGGGCGCCGCGACCGGATGCCGACGCTGCGCAAGAAGGGTGGCCTGTCGGGTTTCACCAAGCGCAGCGAGTCGCCCTATGACCCGTTCGGCGCGGCGCATGCCTCGACCTCGGTGTCGGCTGCGCTCGGCTTTTCGGTGGCGCGCGACCTGGGTGGCGTGCCGGAGACCGGGGCCGGCGACGCGATCGCCGTGATCGGCGACGGCGCGCTGTCGGGCGGCATGGCCTACGAGGCGATGAACAATGCCGGCCACCTCGGCAAGCGGCTTTTCGTGATCCTCAACGACAACGAGATGAGCATCGCGCCCCCGACCGGGGCGATGTCGAGCTACCTTTCACGGCTATACGCCGGCGCGCCGTTCCAGGAGTTGAAGGCGGCAGCGAAGGGGGCGGTGTCGCTGCTGCCCGGCCCGTTCCAGGAGGGCGCGAAACGCGCCAAGGAGCTTTTGAAGGCCGCCACCGTGGGCGGCACGCTGTTCGAGGAACTGGGCTTTTCCTATGTCGGCCCCATCGACGGGCATGACATGGAACAGCTTCTGGCCGTGCTGCGCACGGTGAAGGCGCGGGCCGACGGGCCGATCCTGATCCATGCGATCACCAAGAAGGGCAAGGGCTTTCAGCACGCGGAGCATATGCCCGACAAGGGCCATGCCCGCGCGCCCTTCGACCTTGTGACGGGAGAGCAGAAGAAAGCGCCATCGAACGCGCCGAGCTATACCAAGGTGTTCGCGCGGAGCCTTATCCGCGAGGCCGAGGCTGACGAGAAGATCGTCGCCGTCACCGCCGCGATGCCCGATGGCACCGGGCTCGACCTCTTCGGCGAACGGTTTCCGCGCCGCACCTTCGACGTCGGGATCGCCGAGCAACACGCGGTCACCTTCTGCGCCGGGCTGGCAGCGGGCGGCATGAAGCCTTTTGCGGCGATCTATTCCACCTTCCTGCAGCGCGGCTACGACCAGGTCGTGCATGACGTGGCGATCCAGCGGCTTCCGGTCCGGTTCGCCATTGACCGCGCGGGGCTGGTGGGCGCGGACGGGGCGACGCATGCGGGGTCTTTCGACGTGGCTTACCTTGCGAACCTGCCGGGCTTCGTGGTGATGGCCGCCGCTGATGAAGCCGAACTGGTGCACATGGTCGCCACCGCCGCCGCGCATGACGACGGGCCGATCGCCTTCCGCTACCCGCGCGGCGAGGGCGTGGGCGTGGAGATGCCCGAACGCGGCGTGCCGCTCGAGATCGGCAAGGGCCGGATGATTGCAGAGGGCCGGGATGTTGCGATCCTGTCTTTCGGGACGCGGTTGAAAGAGGTCATGGATGCCGCCGAGGCGCTTGCGGCCAAGGGGATCACGCCGACGATTGCCGATGCCCGGTTCGCCAAGCCATTGGATTCGGAGCTTGTATTGCGGCTTGCGGCGACGCACGACGCGCTGATCACCATCGAGGAAGGCGCGATCGGCGGCTTTGGCAGCCATGTCGCGCAGCATCTGGCAGAGGAAGGCGTGTTCGATTCCGGGCTGAAATTTCGGTCCATGGTGTTGCCCGATATCTTCATCGACCAGGCCAGCCCCGCCGACATGTACGCGGCGGCGGCGATGAACGCGGAACATATCGAGGCGAAAGTGCTCGACGTGCTGGGCGTGGCAAGGCTGCAGAGCCGGGGCTGAGACCGCGCCGAAAAGAGGGGGTGCCGGGCGTACACCCCCCGTGCACCCCCCATGCACACTGCGTGCAGACATAAAAGGGGTTTCGCCGCGCTGGCGCGCGTCGATCCCGGGCCTCTTCGCCGACGCTCATCGGCCGGGGGCGCGACCCCGGCCGGGGCACGGGGTGGAGGGGGAGGAGGCGGCTTTGCCCCCGCGCCTTGCGGCGCCCCCCGGAGTATTTCGGCCAAGAAGAAGGCCCGGTCGCGTCAGGGGCCGAAGGGGGTGGCGGTCAGCTGCGATCGTCCAGCCGTGCCTCGATCGCCTTCAGCCGTTCCAGCACCTCGTCGCGATAGGTCACGGTCTGGGCGGTTTCCTCCTCTGAATGGGCGTCCTGCATCGAGTTCACGATCAGGCCAACCACGAGGTTCACAACCGCGAAGGTCGTCACCAAAATGAACGGCACGAAGAAGGCCCAGGCGTAGGGGTAGACATCCAGCACCGGCCGGACGATTCCCATTGACCAGCTTTCCAGCGTCATGATCTGGAAGAGCGTGTAAAGCGACCGCCCGAGCGTGCCGAACCATTCCGGGAAACTGTCGCCGAAAAGCTTCGTCGTCATCACCGCGCCGATATAGAAGATGATCCCCATCAGCAGGAACACGCTGGCCATGCCGGGCAGGGCGCTGATGAACCCCTCGACCACCCGGCGCAGGCGCGGCGCGACGGATATGACGCGCAGCACGCGCAGGATACGCAATGCGCGCAGCACCGACAGGCCCTGACCGCCGGGCACGAGGGCGATGCCGACGATGATCGCGTCGAACAGGTTCCAGCCGGAGCGAAAGAAGCGGCCCCCATATGCGAAGAGCTTGGCGGACAGTTCGGCCACGAAGATCGCAAGGCAGAGCCGGTCGAGCAAGATGATCGCGGGGCCGGCCCTGTCCATGGCGGACTCCGAGGTTTCCAGCCCGAGGAGCGCCGCGTTGAACAGGATCACCCCGATGATCGTGTTGCGCACGAGGGCCGTTTCCAGCCGGGTTTCCAACCATTGCCGCATGCGTGTCGTCCTCCGGATCCAGGGTCAGATATGTGGCCGGGTGAATTGCGCCGCAAGCTCGATATGCGGGCTCCAGCGGAACTGGTCGATCACTTGCACCCAATCGAGGCGGTAGCCCGCATCGCTGAGCGTTTTCGCGTCACGCGCGAAGGTGACCGGGTTGCAGGAGACGAACCCTATGCGCGGGATTGCGGCGGCGGCCAGTTCCTGCACCTGCGCGGCGGCGCCGGTGCGGGGCGGGTCGATGACGGCGGCGTCGAAGCGGGCCAGCTCATCTGCCATCAGGGGGCGACGAAAGAGGTCGCGCGCCTCGGTCGTGACGGGTTTGAGGCCGGTCGCGTGGCGCGCACCGTGGTCGAGCGCGGCGAGCATGGCGTGCGCCCCTTCCACCGCGTGAACGGGCGCGCGCGTGGCAAGCGGCAGGGCGAAGGTGCCGCAGCCGGCGAAAAGATCGACCATGCGCTGTGCGCCCGTTGTTGCCTCTTGCATCGCGGTCAGCAGGGCGGCCTCGCCACCGGGGGTGGCTTGCAGGAAGGCGCCGGGGGGCGGAATGACGGTAGCGGGGCCGAAGCGGTGCACGGGCGGGGCCTCGGTGAACACGGTCTCATCGTCCCACGTGAGACGCGCGAAGCGGTCGCGGAAGCGCGGCAGGGCAAGGCGCAGCGCCTCGTCGAGGGGCTTGCCGCCGGTCACGGCGCAGTCGATCCCGGCCTCGGACCGGGTGAGCGCAAGGGCGAGCGTGGCGCTGCGCGAGGCACCAAGCCGCGTGATCTCCTCCAGGGCGGGCAGGGTGGCCATGAGGTCGGGGTTGAGAACGTGACACTCCGTGATCGGCACGATGGTATCGGAGCGCCGCGCGTGAAAACCGATAAGTGCGCCCTTCTTGGTGCGCCGCCCGGCCAGCGTGGCGCGGCGGCGGCTGCGGGGCGGCGAGGTGTGGAGCGGGCGGAAATCCGTGGAAAGGCCCTGCGCGGCGAGGGCGGTTTCCACGACCTGCCGTTTCCAACCGGCGACGAAATCGTCGGAGGCATGTTGCAGTGCGCAGCCCCCGCATTGGCGGAAATGTGCGCAGGGGGCTTTGACGCGGTCGGGCGAGGGGGTGAGGATGCGCGGCGCCGCCATCCGGCCATCCGCGACCTCGCCCGTGACGGTTTCGCCGGGCAGGGTGAGGGGGGCGAGGATGGGGCCCTCGGCAATGCCGTCGCCCTTGTGGCCGAGCCTTTGAATCGTGATCTCCATGGCGCGGGGATAACGCCAAACGCGCGGCGCGGGAAGCGGTCACAGCGTGGCGACCGCCGGGGTGAAGGCGTAGCCCTCGGGCGAGAGGAGGGTCGCCTCGCGCAGGCCGTGGGGCTTGTCGGCGGGGTGTTCCAGCACCGTGTGGCCGGCGGCCTCGGCTTTTGCGACCGCCACATCCGGGTCGATCCCGAAAAGGTAGAGCTGGGCAGCCGCGCCGCGCGGCGCCGTTTCAGGGACAAGGCCAAGCAGTGGGTGTGCGCCATAGGTGCCGTCAGCGTGCAACTGCATCATCATCCCACCGTGACGGACAATGGCGAAATCGCCCGACAGGCGGTGGACGGACAGGCCGAAGACCTGCGCGAGGAACCCAGCCAGCAAACGCACATCCGGGGACAGCAGGTTGACGCCGATGCCCGTGAGGCTGCGGCCGAATTCTTCGGGGGAAACGGTTTCAAGGTCCATGCGCGCCATTTCACTCGGCCTTACCTTGTTGCTGCGTGTTTTCTCGGACTGTGTGAGACTGAGAGAGCACGG
>QVQC01000036.1 GCA_003428585.1 Nioella halotolerans | reverse complement strand
GAACGTGCCACAAAAAGCGCCCGCCGGCGAGGGTCTAAGTGATCATCCGGGATGGAACAATTAGGCCAATCATTAGCGTGGCTGAGATTTCCCAAAAGTCATTGTATATGAAGCTGCCGCCGGCAGATGCTAATTGCCTGCCCGCTGCAGATGTAAGGAGACCGAAATCCTTTGGTCCAAATCCACCAATTCCCTCGCCAAGTTTTCGAAAGTGCTCGCAAATGAGGTAGTGTGCATCAAGTATGTCTTCACAAGACAAATAGGGTCTTTCACCAGAGTAATCTAACTCATCAATTTTGTCATAGTGATTTTTATAATTTTGCCACAGCCGGTTGTCTAAGTCGGTCTTGTCAAGCATGTCGCCCTCTTTTTCTGCCAATCAATATTGAAGCTCCTTGTCATCTGAATGCACATTAATCTCATCACAACGTTTGCGCACCTCGAACCCGCGCGCAAAGCCCAGAAAACCGCGCTAATCCCGCAAATCTCTCCCACTTCACCCACTTCGGCTCCAGCGCCTCCGGCCCCAATTGCCGCGCGCAGCCTTTTCGCCGTCCCTCACACCGCCTTCTCGATGGCCTCGCGCACCAGCCGCTGATAGGGGATGCCGCGTTCTTTCGCGCGCGCCTTGAGGGCGGTCACGAGGGCCTCGGGCACGCGCATGGTGATGCGGGCGGTCTTGGGCATGCGTTCCCAATCGAGCGGCTGGAACTGGGCGAAATCGAGGTCGGACAGGTCCTGATCGAGGAAGGCTTCGGCCTCCTCATCCGTCGTCATCTCGGGCACCAAACGCTTCTTCATATCTGACCACCTCTCGTGCGTGCATGTAGCGGGCGCTGATCGGGCGCAGCCGCCCGCCGCGCCAACAGAAAGCGACGAAGACAGGGCGGCCCTCTTCGGTGCGGCTTATGGCGATGAAGCGTTGTTCCTCGCTGGAATGCCGCGCATCGGGGGCCACCCGCGCGCCATGTATCAGGGCAAACTCGATCTGCGCGATGCTCAGGCCGTGTTTTTGACACTTGGCGCGGTTGCCATCGTCCCAGTCAAATGTATGTACATTTGTGCGCACAAGCAAGAGGTGGCTATCGCGTAAACTTCTTGTGCTTCACCCGCTTCGGCTCCAGCGCGTCCGGTCCCAGCCGGCGCTTCTTGTCTTCTTCGTAATCCTCGAAGTTGCCCTCGAACCATTCCACGTGCGCCTCGCCCTCGAAGGCGAGGATATGGGTGCAGAGGCGGTCGAGGAAAAAGCGGTCGTGGGAAATGATCACGGCGCAACCGGCGAAATCCTCCAGCGCGTCTTCCAGCGCGCGCAGCGTTTCCACGTCGAGGTCGTTGGTCGGCTCGTCGAGCAGCAGGACATTGCCGCCCTCTTTTAGCAGCTTGGCCATGTGCACGCGGTTGCGTTCGCCGCCCGACAGAAGCCCGACGGTCTTTTGCTGGTCGCCGCCCTTGAAGTTGAACGAGGAGCAATAGGCGCGGCTGTTCACCTGCGCGTCGCCCAGTTCGACCAGTTCCGCCCCGCCGGAGATTTCTTCCCACACCGTGGCCTTGGGGTCGAGCGCGTCGCGCGACTGGTCGACATAGGACAGCTTGACCGTGTCGCCGTAGTCGATGGTGCCGGAATCGGGCTGTTCCTGCCCGGTCAGCATGCGGAAGAGCGTCGATTTACCGGCGCCGTTGGGGCCGATCACGCCGACGATGCCGCCCGGCGGCAGGCTGAAGGAGAGATCCTCGACCAGTTGCACGTCACCGTAATGCTTGGCGAGGTTTTCCACCTCGATCACCTTCTGGCCGAGGCGCGGGCCGTTGGGGATGACGATCTGTGCGCGGCCGACGCGTTCGCGCTCCGACTGGCCGGCCATCTCGTTATAGGCGTTGATGCGGGCCTTGGACTTGGCCTGCCGCGCCTTCTGACCCTGCCGGATCCATTCAAGCTCGCGTTGCAGGGTCTTCTGCTTGGACTTGTCCTCGCGCGCTTCCTGTTCCAGCCGCTTGGCCTTCTGTTCCAGCCAACTGGAATAATTGCCCTCGTAGGGGATGCCGCGGCCGCGATCCAGTTCGAGGATCCAGCCGGTGATATCGTCGAGGAAGTAGCGGTCGTGGGTGACGATCAGGATCGTGCCCTTGTAGTCGATCAGGTGCTGTTGCAGCCACGCGATGGTTTCGGCGTCAAGGTGGTTGGTCGGCTCGTCCAGCAGCAGCATGTCGGGTGCTTCCAGCAACAGCTTGCACAGAGCCACCCGGCGGCGTTCGCCACCTGACAGGTTTTCGGGCATCGCCTCGTCGGGCGGGCAGCGCAGCGCTTCCAGCGCGACATCGACTTGGGCATCCAGATCCCACAGGTTGTCGGAGTCGATCTCGTCCTGAAGCTGCGCCATCTCCTCGGCGGTCTCGTCCGAGTAATTCATCGCCAATTCGTTGAAACGGTCGAGCTTGGCCTTCTTTTCGGCCACGCCCAGCATCACGTTCTCGCGCACGGTGAGGGACTCATCCAGTTGCGGTTCCTGCGGCAGGTAGCCGACCTTCGCCCCCTTGGCGGCCCAGGCTTCGCCGGTGAAATCGGTGTCGATCCCGGCCATGATCTTCATCAGCGTGGATTTACCGGCGCCGTTCACGCCGACGACCCCGATCTTCACGCCGGGCAGGAAGCTCAGCCGGATGTTCTCAAAGCATTTCTTGCCGCCGGGATAGGTCTTGGAGACGCCATCCATGTGATAGACGTATTGATACGAAGCCATCGGAACCCTCATGCAGTCGCGTTCCCACCCACATAGACAAGGGGGCGGGGCAGGGCAATGGGCGGGGGCGGGTCAGTCCGCGTCGCGGGCCAGCCGAACGGGTTGACCGTGCGGGGTGCGTTCGTGGGCGCGGGTCCAGTCGGCCTTGCGGATGGCAAGCTCCTCGGCGGTGATCGGGGTTGCCTTGGTGGTGAGCGTCTCCAATGCTGCGAGCGCGGCCGCGTAATAGGTGGCGGTGGTGTCGGGCTGGCCCGCAGCCTCGGCCCGGGCGAGTTCGGCGCCGAGGGCGTCGGCCCAATCGCTTGCGCTGATACGGCCCGCCTGCACCATGCTGTCGGCCATGGCGAGGACCTGTGCCTGCCACGGTTCCTCGAACACCGGGTCGCGGGGGGCGAGCGGATCCTCAGGCCGGAACAAGGTAGCTTTCCCACAGGTCGAGCGTGACATCGTCGCGCGGGTTGGCGGCCGCGCCCCACAAGTCCGGCGCGGTGAAGGCGACGGTATAGAGGTGCTGGCCCACATGACGGCCATGCGCGCCGTCGTCGGGCAGCAGATGCGCGCCGTGATGGCCGATGACCCGGCCTTGCACCCCGCGCGCGTAGGCGGGCAGGCGGGTGTGCGGGTGATCGATCTGGCGCAGGGTGCGGACCGCCGCGCCGATGGCGAAACGCGGCGGCGCGTCTTCGGGCACCGAGAAATCTGTGCAGGCACGGCGGACCTGTTCGAGGATCTCCTCGACGGCCTTGGCGCGCGCGGGTTTGGCCGGTTCCAGCAGGTAGCCGCGCTCCAGATCCTGCAGCGTGATTTGGCCGGCATCGACCATCAGCATCAGGAAATTGGTCGCCCATTTCTGGAAATAGGAAAAGGTCAGGTAATCGCCCGGTACCATCAGCTCGACCCCGTGGCGGAACCAGTCGAGGGTCATCGTGGGGCAGATCCCCTCGCGCGAGAGGGCCCACATGCGCCGCTCCCAGTCCTGCGCGAAGGGCGCGTCGCCCTCGGCGACCGGAACCGGGCCGAAGCCTTGCTTGCCACCAAGATCGTGGATGCCGTCCATCACGTGCCCCCCGTGGCCAGCACACGCTCCGTGCCGATCATGGAATTGCGGGTGACGATGGCGGCAAGGCGGTCTTCGTCCCAGCCTTCGGTGCCGGCGGGGCGCTGCGGCAAGACGAGGTAACGCAGCTCGGCGGTGCTGTCCCAGACGCGCAGGGCCACGTCCTCGGGCAGGTCGACGCCGAATTCGGCAAGCACCGCGCGCGGCTCGCGCACGGCGCGGGCGCGATAGGCGGCGGATTTGTACCAGGCTGGCGACATGCCGAGGATCGAAAACGGGTAGCAGGAACACAGCGTGCAGACGACCATGTTGTGGGCCGTGGCGGTGTTTTCCACCGCCTTCAGGTGTCCCGTGGCGTTGCCCTCGAAGCCGAATTCCTTGATCGCCTCGGTCGCGTTCTCCAGCAGCCGGGCGCGGAATGCCGGATCGACCCAGGACCGCGCCACCACCTTGGCGCCGCGCATCGGGCCGATATGGTCCGAATAGGCCTCCACCCAGGCGTCGATGGTCTCGGGCGCGATCAGCCCCTTTTCCACGGCGAGGCTTTCCAGCGCCTTGACGCGCAACGCCGCATCGCTTGGCAGATGTGAATGGATATGGCGGTGCAACCCGGCGGCGTGCTTGCTGTCGAATGTGGACATTCCGTACTCCTTCAGGGCCAAGGGAAGGCAAGGGCGGCGGGGCTGTCAAGTCAAGTTGATGCGCGCCGGGGGCGGGGCGGGTTCCCCCTGTCGCGCGGCCCGTGCCAGTCGGCACCGGGTTCGGGCGCATCACGGTCTACATGAACCCCAGCGACGGCGCCCTCGGGCTGGCGCAGGCGCTGATGGCCGGGACGCGGTTCGGGCGGCTGTCCTTCGAGGATACGGGCGAGCGGGAGCGAGCCGTTTTCCGGCAGATCCGCAACGTGCATTTCGTCAATGTCAGTGCCGTCACCGGGGCCGCCAGCCACACCCATTTCCGCGAGAACCCCGAGGTTCTGACCGACATGGCCGAGGTCGTCGCAAGCGGCGCCCAGCCCGACGATCCGAGGCGCAACCTGATCCACTCGGAGGCGAATTTCTGGCGGCTGGTTCTGCCAGAGGAACCAGAGCTGCCGTTCGAACAAGATCCCGCATGAGCCACGTTTTCGCTTTACACCCCGGCGCGGGCTGGCAATGACGGGCGGATGAGACATGCCTTGCCCCATGCCCGCCCCGGCCAGGTGATCGGCCTTCTCGGGGGATCGTTCGACCCGCCGCACGCGGGCCACCTGCATATCAGCCGCGAGGCGCTCAAGCGGTTCCGCCTTGACCGGCTGTGGTGGCTGGTCAGCCCGGGCAACCCGCTGAAGCCCGAGGGGCCGGCCCCGATCGAGCGGCGCCTGGCCGCCGCGCGCGGCCTGATCGGGCATCCGCGTATCGAGGTGACCGATATCGAGGCCCGCCTCGGCACCCGCTACACGGCCGAAACGCTGGGGCGGATTTTCGCGCTTTATCCCGGGGTGCGCTTCGTCTGGCTGATGGGGGCCGACAACCTTGCCAGCCTGCACCGCTGGCAGGACTGGCACTGGATCATGCGAAACGTGCCGGTCGGCGTGCTGGCACGGCCGGGGCAGCGGATCTCGGCGCGCACGGCGAAGGCCGCGCAGATCTACCGGCCCTTCAAGTTGCCCGCCGCGGCGGCGCGGGGGCTGGGCCGGACGCGCCCGCCGGCGTGGTGCTTTCTCAACGTGCCGATGGTCGATGTCTCCTCCTCAGAAATCCGGGCGCGGGGACATTGGGTGCGATAACCGTCCGGCCGGCGCGTTCGGGCCACCGAAAGGCTTGAGCGGTGGCGCGACCTGCGGTTTAACTGGACGCGGGCCGCAACGATTTTTTTGAGAGATATGGTTTCAAGACGTCTTTTCCTTGGCGGCATGCTCGCCGGGCTGGCCGGCGGGGCATGGGCCGGCGCACCGGCGCGGTCGCTCATCCCGCTGCGCCGCCCCGATGGCTTTTCCTTGCGCGCGCTGCCGAGCGCGGAGGAGCTTGTCGCGCGGGCCGATCTGGGCGGGCAGGTGGGCTGCGTGGTGGCCGACGCCCATTCGGGCCGCGTGCTGGAGGCGGTGAACCCGCTGCGCGCGTTGCCGCCGGCCTCTGTCGTCAAGGCGCTGACCACGGCCTATGCCTTCGACCACCTCGGCCCCGGCTATCGCTTTCGCACCCGGCTGATCGCCGCCGGGCGGGTGACGGACGGGCGGCTCGACGGCGATCTCTGGCTCGTCGGCGGGGGCGATCCGCTGCTCGATACCGATACGCTCAACGACCTGACCCACGGCATGGCCGAGGCCGGGCTGCGCGAGGTGACGGGGCGTTTCCGCGTGGCACACGAGGCGCTGCCGCTCATCGAGGCAATAGATCCCGACCAGCCGATGCAGGTCGGCTACAACCCCGCCGTGTCGGGGTTGAACCTGAATTTCAACCGGGTGCATTTCGAATGGCGGCGCGGCGCAGATGGTTATGACGTGACCATGCAGGCGCGATCCCGGTCGCTGCGCCCGCCGGTCTCGGTTTCGCGCATGAGCGTGGTGGACCGCAACGCGCCGATCTACCTTTACGAGGCCACGGAAGAGCGCGAGGAATGGAGCGTCGCGCGCGGCGCCCTCGGCGAAAACGGCGCCCGATGGCTGCCAGTGCGCCGTCCGCATGCCTATACCGCCGACGTGTTCCGGGTCTTGGCGCGGGCGCGCGGGGTCGTGCTGGACGCGCCCGTTTTCGGTGGCGATCCTCCCGAGGACGGGCTCGTCCTGGCCGAACATGTGGCGGAGCCGCTGGAGGACGTGCTGCGCGGCATGATGCGCTGGTCCACCAACCTCACGGCCGAGGTGGCGGGGATGCTGGCGACGCAGGCCGGCGGGGTGCGGCCCGCGGGGCTGCGCCAGTCGGCCGAGGAAATGAGCCGCTGGTTGCAGGAACGTCACGGGCTGCGCCGGTTGTCGCTGGTGGATCACTCCGGGCTGGGCGACGAGGCACGGATCAGCGCCCGCGAAATGGTGCGCGCCCTCGTCGGCAGCGGTGCCGATGGCAACCTGCGCCGCGTGATGAAACAGATCCCGATGCGAGACGACCAGGGGCGCCCGATGGAGGATCATCCCGTGCAGGTCGTGGCCAAGACCGGCACGCTCTATTTCGTGTCGGCGCTTGCCGGGTTCGTGCGCGCGCCCTCGGGCCGCGACCTTGCCTTTGCCATCTTCTGCGGCGACATGGACCGGCGCGCAGCCCTCGACCCGGCCGAGGAGAACCGCCCACCCGGCGCGCGCGGCTACAACCGCCGCGCCAAGGCGTTGCAGCAGGCGCTGATCGAGAGATGGGCGGCGGTGCACGAGACCGTCTGAAAGGCGCGGGCCAGGGGCAGGCGTAGTTGCAACGGGCCGTGGGCGTCCGCTCGTCGTTGAGCCGCCCCCGACTCGATGCAACGCGCCCTACAGCACCATGTGCCGCGCCCGCGCGCCGCGTTCGATGGCGGCACCGTGCAGCCGGTCGATATCGAGTTGGTAGCGCACCTCCTGCAGCATTTGCAATTCGGTCTGTCGCAACAGGCCGTCGGCGGCGGCGACATCGCAGGCAAGGGCATAGGCGGTTTCGTAAAGTCGCTCGGGCAGGGTATCGAGGACGAGGCCGAACAGCGCGTCGAGGCCGTCCTCCTCCTCGAACAGGTCAAAGACGATCCGCGCCACCACGCCAAGACGGTCGGCATCGTAATCGGCGAAGACCGGCAGGTGATTGACGATCCGCTCGATGGTCACCAGCTCCGAGGTGCGGATGCTTTCATCCGACACGGAGACGGCGATCATCAGAGCGACAAGCGCGTCCTGCGGCGATAGGGAGGTCTGTTCGGTCACGGGCGCGGGCCTTTCGGAAATTTGCAGACCCGGTATTTATTGACCCCGGCAGCGCGGGGCAATAGGGCCTTTTTCACGCGCGGCACGGGGTCGCGCGCGGGACGATGAAAGTGGAAACAGGATATGTCGGATCTTCGTGACGTTGCAATGAGCTCCAAGGCGTGGCCGTTCGAGGAAGCGCGCCGGGTGCTGAAACGTTATGAAAAAGGACCGCCGGAAAAGGGTCATGTCCTGTTCGAAACCGGCTACGGGCCGTCCGGCCTGCCGCATATCGGCACTTTCGGCGAGGTTCTGCGCACCACGATGATCCGCCGCGCCTTCGAGGTGATCAGCGATATTCCCACGCGGCTGATCTGCTTTTCCGACGACATGGACGGGATGCGCAAGGTGCCCGGCAACGTGCCGAACCGAGAGGTTTTGCAAGACCACCTCCAAAAACCGCTGACATCGGTGCCCGACCCGTTCGGCACGCATGACAGTTTCGGCGCGCACAACAACGCCATGCTGCGCCGGTTCCTCGACACGTTCGGCTTCGAGTACGAGTTCTACTCGGCCACCGAGTTCTACAAGGCCGGCCAGTTCGACGAGGTCCTGCTGCGCGCGGTCGAACGCTACGACGACATCATGAAGGTGATGCTGAAAAGCCTGCGCGAGGAACGCCGCCAGACCTATTCCATCTTCCTGCCGATCCACCCCGAAACGGGCCGGGTTCTCTACGTGCCGATGAAGCATGTCGACCCGAAAGAGGGCACCGTCACCTTCGACGACGAGGCCGGGCGCGAATGGACGCTGCCGGTGACGGGGGGGAACGTGAAGCTGCAATGGAAGCCCGATTTCGGCGCCCGTTGGGCGGCGCTCGGCGTCGACTTCGAGATGTATGGCAAGGACCATTCCACCAACACGCCGATCTACGATTCGATCTGCCGCATCCTTGGGCAGCGGCCGCCGGAACACTTCACCTACGAATTGTTCCTCGACGACCAGGGGCAGAAGATTTCCAAGTCCTCGGGTAACGGCATCTCGATCGACGAATGGCTGACCTACGCCGCGACCGAGAGCCTCAGCTACTTCATGTATCTCAAGCCCAAGACCGCCAAGCGGATGCATTTCGACGTGATCCCGAAAGCGGTCGACGAGTATCACCAGCAGTTGCGCGCCTACGCCACGCAGGACGCGGCGGCGCGGCTGGCCAACCCGGTCTACCACATCCACGAAGGCAACGTGCCCGAGAGCACGATGGTGGTTTCCTTTGCCATGCTGCTCAACCTCGCCAGTGTGTCGGGCGCCGAGGAGAAGGAAAAACTGTGGGGATTCATAAGGCGTTACGCGCCGGAGGCGAGCCCGGAGGCGAACCCGGATCTGGATCAGGCGGCAGGCTTCGCGATCCGCTACTACAACGATTTCGTCAAGCCGACCCGCGCCTTCCGGCTGCCCGATGACAAGGAAAAGGCGGCGATGGAGGAGTTGCTGGTCTGCCTTGGCGACGGCGACAGGGCGCTTGATGTGATCGCGCGCAAGAATGCCGAGGCCGGACGCGACGAGCCGCTGCCGAAGGTCGATTGGCAGGACGAGGAATTCCTGCAATCCATCGTCTTCGCCATCGGCCGCACCCACGGGTTCGAGCCGCTGCGCGACTGGTTCAAGGCGCTTTACGAGGTCTGCCTCGGCGCGTCGCAGGGGCCGCGATTCGGCGGCTTCATCGCGCTTTACGGGATCGCTGAAACCAAGGCGCTGATCCGCGATGCGCTGGACGGAAAACTGGCCGGCTGAGGGCCGAAAAACGGGGGGTGCTGCCTGTGCACCGGGCGTGCACCCCCCGTACACCCCCCATACATATGCGACAGGCGCACAAAGGGGGCGTTGAGGCAGCATCCGTTGTGCACCAAGGCGCAGGACGCCCCTCCAAGAAATTGACGACCTCCGCCGGGGTGCTACCCTTTCCGGTCAGGGACGGGAAAACGGCAGGGGGCCGACAATGCGCAACTTCCTTTTCATCCTGTGTCTGGCACTGGCCCCGCTCGGCGCGGCGGCGCAGGAGCGGCTGGACCCGAACCCGGAAATCCGGGGCGTTATCCAGAACCAGCTTGACGCCTTTTCCACCGGCAACGTCTTTACCGCCTGGACCTTCGCCAGCCCGACCATTCAGGACATGTTCGGCGACGCGATGACGTTCGGCACCATGGTCGAACGCGGGTACCCGATGGTCTGGCAACCCGGCGAGACGACCTTCCTCGGCCTGCGGCAAGAGGGCGGGCGGCTGCTGCAACAGGTGCAGATCGTGGACCCGACCGGGCGGCCGCATCTGCTGGCCTATGACATGGTCCAGATCGACGGCGACTGGCGGATCGCCGGCGTGACGGTGCTGCGCGGGCAGGGGGTCGGGGCTTAACCCCCTCTTAACCCCGATGCGCTAGAACCGTTGCCTGACCGGGCCGAAGCATTCTGCCCGGCCCATTCCACGACATCTGTGAACAATCGAGACACCCCTCGGGCCGACACGCGCCCGCAGGGGTCAAACGCATGGGCTGTCGCGCCCCGTGCGTCAGCGAAAGGGGTTTGACATGAACCAAGTGATCACCGACGGGCTGAACCTGATGCCGCCGGCCTTTTCCGACGGGCTTGGCGTCTGGTCGCAAGAGACGGGCAGGCCGGGCACCGATACATGGGCCAGTGCCGGGAATGCCGCGATCGTCGCCGCAGATCAGGATTTCGGCACCTGCCTTGAGATCCTGAAGACCGAGAGCACGACGCGCCTGCGCTACATGGGCGAAACGCCGGTCCTGCCGGGGCTTTACCTGCGCGTCTCGGCGCGGGTGAAGGCGTTGTCGGGCACCCTGCCCGGCGTGCGGGTTGCGGGATGGGCCGGTCGCGCGAACAACAACCATGTGCCCGGTGTCGATGAAACCGGGCCGTCGGTAACGCTGACCAGTTACGGCGAGGTTGTCACGGTCTCTGCCATCATTGGTGTCGGCGCGCGCGACGGCGTCGACATGGCATGGGGCGAGGACGCGGCTTACGGGCATGTCGGGCTTGACCTGACTGGGGGGAATAACGGCACGATCCGCATCGAGTCGATCAAGGTCGAGGACATCACCCATGTCTTCCACCGCAAGCTGATGGACTGGGTGGATGTGAAGGATTTCGGCGCTGTCGGCGATGGCGTGGCGGATGATACCGACGCCTTCACCGCCGCCGATGCCGCGGCTGCCGGGCGCGAATTGCTGGTCAGCGAGGGGACATACCGGATCGCGTCGAACCTGACGATCCAGTCGCCGGTGCGCTTTCAGGGGCAGTTGCAGATGGCCGATCACGTGCGGCTGGTTCTGGCCAGCAATTTCGACCTGCCAAGCTATTCCGACGCGTTCGGCGGCGATGATGTTCTGGCGATCCGCAAGGGCTTTCAGGCGATGCTGAACGACGGCGAGCATGAGAGTTTCGACATGAAGGGGCGGCGGGTGCTGCTCCATGAACCCATCGACATGGCCGCGGCGGTCGGAAACAAGGTCAGCTATGCCAACCGCCGGGTGATCCGAAAGGGGCAGTTTTCCTGCGTCAGCGGGCCGGGCTGGGAGGACGAGGTGCACAGCCGCAGCGCGACATGGTCGGCCAGCAGTCCGCGCCGGCTCGATAACGTGAACAACGCGGGCGCCATCCCGGTCGGCGCGTTGGTGACGGCGGCGCAGGGTGTCGGGCGCGAGGTCTATGTGCGCGCGGTGAACGCCGCGCAGAACCGGGTGTTCCTGTCGGCGCCGCTTTCGGTGCCGCCGTCGCGCCAGAGCTACACCTTCACCCGGTTCAAGTATGCGCTCGATTTCAGCGGCTTCGAGAACCTTCAGCGTTTCGTCATCGAGGATGTGGAGTTCCTTTGCGCCGGGGCGGGCAGCGGCGTGATGCTGCCGCTTGGCGGGCTTGCCTTCCATTTCAAGGATTGCTTTTTCACAGGCCCCAAGGATCGCGGCATCAGTTCGGCCGATACGGGGTGCGCGGGGATGCTGATCGACCGCTGCCAGTTCCTGTCGAACGAGATGGCGCTGCGGGTGCAGGACCGCACCAGTATCGGCTTCAACGCCAATTCCAACGACCTCAAGGTGCGCGACAACCGGGCGGTGCGGTTCCGGCACTTCGGGGTTTTCGGCGGCAGCGGTAACCTGATCACTGGCAACCACTGGTTCCAGGGCGACGCGGAGCCGAACGGGTTGATCAGCGCCGGGATCGTGCTGACCGGCACCAATGTCAAGACGACGATCTTCGGCAACTACATCGACAACAGCTATATCGAATGGGGGAACGAACACGATGCCGCGCCGGAGCTTGCCGGGGAATTCTCGTTCGGCGGGCTGACGATCAACGGCAATATCTTCACCGCCAACGGGGTTGCGAGCTGGTCGAACTTCATCGTGATCCGACCTTACGGGCCGGGCCACTACATCAACGGGCTGTCGATCTGCGACAATGTCTTCAAGCATATCAACGGCGATCCGCTGGCGGCCGTCGACGGGGTGGATGATTCCGCCGCGCCGCTGGATGGCAGCCGCACCGCCAATTTCCTGATGACGGGCAATGTCTATCACGGGATCCTCAAGAACACGCAGAACCCGGTCACGGTGAAGGTGACGGAGAACAGCGCGCTCGACGTGTGGGAGGCAGACCTGCGCGACTGGCTGCCGTTCGAGTCCGAGGCCCGCGTGGCCGTGTCGGTGCTGCCCGAGGGCGCCGTACGCTCCTCTTCGAACGTGGCGGTGTTCACCGCGCCCTATGCCACGACGCGCCACGGGGTCGGGCGCGGGTCGGTCCGCCTGAACTGGTCGCAGCCGGTGCGTGGCAGCGTGCAACTGACGGCACGCTGCGACACGGTGTAAGGTGTCAGCCGGTGGCCCCGCCCTGCGCGCGGGCCGCCGGTTTCTGGCCGTCGGGGCGGCGGTATTCCACCAGCCGCGCCCACGACTTCGGGTCAAGCAGGATCCAGCTGGCGGCGTCGACCGTGTAACCGTAGGTCACCGGTGCCTCCGCCGGCAGGATGAAGGTCACTTGGGCGCCGTCGGTTTCCAGACGGCCACGGTATTCGCGTGCCCAAAGCGTCGCGTCGTCGCCGCGCAACACCCAGATGCCGGTGGTGCGTTCGCCGTCCGCCCAGCGTTGCAGGTAACTGCCATCCGCCCGGAACAGCCATTCATCGCCGTGATCGCGGTCGCGCCAGGCGCCAAGCGGCGCCGCGCCCGCGCCGCCGATCCGGTCCAGCCGGATGCGCCCCCAGAACATCGACGCGCCGCCCTCGGCGATTGTCAGCGGCTCGGCCGGCTCGGCGATGTGGTAGCTGCCGTCCGGCTCGATCTCGTAGGTGGTCGCCTCACCTGGAATGATCCAGATGCCGGGGAGGTCGGGGTCGATCATGGGATCGGTCATGTGCCAGCCCTTTGGCGGTTCGCTATCCCCGTTGTTGCACAGTTGACGTTGGTCTGGCAACAAAACCTGTCCTTTTAGGCAAGTCTCAGGTCCTCGGGCAGTAGGTGAAAGGCCTTGCCGAAGCCGCCATTGAGATGCGCCTCGGTCACGACAAGCCTGTAGACGCTGAAATCGCTGAAGTCGAAATACAGCGCCGCCTTGGGATGTTGGGACAGGTAGAGCGGCTTCAGCGCCGCCTTGTCGGCCGGGGCGGCGGTGCATTGCAGGGTCAGGCGTGGGTGGATCAGCGGGTCGCCGCGCGGGCCGGGTTCCCCGACCAGAAGCGAACAGGCCGGGTTGCCTGCAAGCGCCTGCGTGTGCAGCGACAGGTCCGACATCAGCGAAACCGGGTTGCCGTCCGCATCGGTGCCGACGGACACGCGCGACACCATCGGCGCGCCGCCTACCGGATCCAGTACGCCGAGCGCGCCGAACCGCGCGTTGCGCAGGAGGTGCTGCGCAAGGCCGCGCGCCTCTTCATCGGTTTCCCGGACCAGTCTTTGCTGTGTCGACATGTTTGCCCCCCCGGCAGGGGATACCACCGCCGCGGGGTTCGACAAACATGGCTAAAAGTCAGAACCGGTGCCAGATACCAAGCTCCAGCCCGTACGCTTCCTGCCCGGCGAATGTCGCGCGCATGCCCAGTTCCACGTTGCTGCGGTCGCCAAGGCGAAAGACGACCGACGGGTTGATGCCATAGCTGACGTCGTTGCCCGGCCACTCCTCGGCCAGCAATTGCAGCATCAGGGCGTGGCCAGTGGCAAGGGTCAGCCCCAGGGTCGCCTCCGCCTTCCAGCGCATTGTGTCGAGGGTCGTGTCCTGCACCGCCACGGCATCGAGCGCCATCCAGCCCTCGGCCCGGCCGCGCCCGCTCCAGCCCGGCCAGCCCGGCGCGTCCCGCGCAAAACCGTGCCCCAGTGATAAACCCGCGCGCAGAAGATCCCGCTCGCCAAGCTGGTCGACCTCGCGCCGCCCGGCCCCGAGATCGAACGCGACCTGCCAGCGGGCATCGGGCGGGGTCAGCGTGTAGCGCAGGAAGGCCATCGCCTCGCGTGTGAATTCGCCTTGCCCGTATTCCGCGCCGAAGGTCAGCCGGCGGCCGAGCCCGACCTCCAGATAGAGCGAGTCATAACGGCTGGCATCCGCAAGGCCGGAGGCGAGCGTATCAGCGTCGGCTTGCAGGTTGGAGGAAAAGGACAGGAACACCTCGCCCGGTGCGCGCGCCCAGGCCCCGGCCTGCGCGGCGGGGCCGAGCAGGGCGCCGAGGAGCCACGGCAGCAAAAGGGAAACAAGGCATCGCATGGCATGGAAAGCGTCGCCGAGAGTGGTTAACAGACGGTGAATGCCCCCTGTTCCCTGACCCCGGCCGGAGCGTGCCCTTGGCGGATGAAAGACTGAAACTGGTGCTGGTGACGCCCGAGATCCCCGGCAATACCGGCACCATCGGACGCACCTGCGTGGCGCTGGATCTGGACCTGATCCTGATCAGACCCTACGGCTTTTCCATTGATGACAAGGCGGTGCGCCGGGCGGGGCTGGATTACTGGCAGCATGTCCGGTTGAGCGAATACGACAGCTGGGCCGCCTTCATCGCCGCCCGGCAGCCGGCGCGCGAAAAGTTGTTCCTGTTCGAGGAGCATGGCGCCCAAAGCGTCTATGACCCGCACTATCCGCCCGACGCCTACCTTGTCTTCGGACGTGAAACCAAGGGCCTGCAACCGGAGATCCTGCAGGGCATGCAGGACCGCGTCTTTCACCTGCCGATGCGTAGCCCGCATATCCGGTCGCTGAACCTGTCCAACGCGGCGACGGCGGTGGTTTACCAGGCGTTGCGGGGGCAGTTCACGAGGGGCACGCGCCCATGACGAGACCTGCCATGAAAAGAGCGTCTTTCCACCCAATCGCGGTCAAGACGCGAGAGTATCGAGGAAGGTGACCCTGGGGGGTCGTTCTGCCCCGGACGGGCCGTGCCGCGACGGTGCGGCCCGTTTGCCGGCTGGCGGGGGCGCGCAGGGCTTGTTAGTCTGGAGGTCCAACGAAGGAGCGAGCCATGCCGACCATCGCCAAGGGCGCCGACTACCAGACCGTCATCACCACCTTCGACACCACGCCGGGCACCTGCCAGGACCTGCTGGATGCGCTGACCGCGGCCTATGCGGAGTTCATTTCGCACCAGCCCGGTTTCATCGCGGCGGGGCTGCATGTGAACGACGCACAGACGCGGGTGGCCAACTATTCCCAATGGGAACGGCGCGAGGATTTCCAGGCCATGCTGCGCAGCGACGAGATGCGCCGCCGCAACCGCGAGATCAACGAGCTGTGCAGAAATTTCGAGCCGGTGATGTACGACGTGGTGGAGAGCTTTAATTGAGCGAAAAGGAAGAGGCGCTGAACGAGGAGCTGCGCCTGTTGCGCGACGAGGTTCGCCAGATCACTGCGCATCGGCTCTTTACCTCGCAAAGCACGGTGGCCCGAATCGTTGCCATCAGTCTGGCGCGCGGGCTGGCCTTCGGGCTTGGGTCGGTGATCGGGGCGTCGTTCCTCGTGTCGCTGCTGGTCTATTCGCTGAGCCAGATCGATTTCATCCCGGTGCTGGGCGACTGGGCGGCGCGGATCGCGGACCAGATCCAGAGCGAGCTGGACTAGCGGGTCTCTGGGCGTCGCCCGACATGGCGAGGCGCGGGATGCCATCCGCGCGGGATGTCGCGCCGGACAGAGTGCGCGCCGGTCATGTTTCGCGCCGGACATCGTGGGAATTCCCGGCGAAGGCGGCAGGGCTTGCGCCGGGGCGCGCAGGTGATAGTCTCACATTCCTATAAATGCATTTGATGGGAGGAATGATCAATGCGCCGCCTGCTGACCCTTCTGACGGCCTTGGCCGTTGCCACGCCCGCCTTCGCGCAGGATTCGGTGGGCATCACGTCCGACATGATGGCGGTCACGGTCGAGACCGAGTCCGGCCCGCGCGAGATCACCCGCATTCAGGACACCGCCAACGTGATCGAGGAGGAGTGGGCGCGCACCTCTCGTCCCTGCCCGAATTTCTGCGTGCAGCCGATGATCCCCGCCGAAGGCGTGACGCCGATCGGCGAGCTGGAGCTGCTCGACGTTCTGCAGGACCCGGAGGTGACGCTGGTCGACAGCCGCACCCCCGACTGGTTCACGCAAGGCACCATCCCCGGTGCGGTCAACATTCCCTACACCCAGATGGTCGACCGGCTGGGCGAGCTTGGCTGCCTGATCGACTTCGACGGCTGGGATTGCGCCGAGGCGCGCGATGTGGCGCTGTTCTGCAACGGGCCTTGGTGCGGGCAGTCGCCGACCGCGATCCGCCGCATGATCGCGGCGGGCTACCCGGCCGAGCGCATCCATTACTACCGCCCCGGCATGCAGGGCTGGCGGCTACTGGGCCTGACCGTGGCGGGGGGCTGATCCCCGTTGCATCCGGCGCGGGCGATCCTATCTGGGAGGGGATATCACCCCCTGAGAAGGAGGCCCGCCTCGATGCAATGCCCGATTGACGGAACCGCGCTTGTGATCGCCGAACGCAGCGGGGTCGAGATCGACTATTGCCCCACCTGCCGGGGCGTTTGGCTCGACCGCGGCGAGTTGGACAAGATCATCGAGCGCAGCGCGCTGGTCGACAACCGCGAGGACCACCGGCGCGAATCGTCCGACAGGGGCAATGACAAGCGCAAGAAGAAGGACGGCATCGGGTCCTTCCTCGGCGATATCTTCGACTTCTGAGGACTCGTCGGCTGACACTGGCCGCAAGCCCGTGCCGTGCCCGACGCGCTGCGGCTCCGTTACCCAAAGGCCATGAGCAGCGCCGCCCCGATGCCGATTTGCGCGATGGCAAGGGCACGGGTTGCGCGACCGAGGTCGATACGGGGCGCGGCCCCGATGCCGGAGGTCATGCGTGATCGGGGCCGTCCCGTAGCAGCGCGCAAAGTTCTTGCAGACGCGCCTGCCCGCCTTGCGCGGCATCGGCCTCCACCGCGCGGTAGAGCGCCACAACTTCCCGCCCGAGATCGGTCAGGCGCGCCCCGCCACCACCGGGCCCGCCGCGCGTGCTTTCGACCAGCGGCGCCTGGAACATGGCGTTCAGGGTTCCGATCAGTTCCCACGCGCGCTTGTAGCTCATGCGCATTTCGCGGCCCGCCGCGGCGATGGAGCCGCAGCGGTCCACCCGCTCCAGCAGGTCCGCCTTGCCCGGGCCGATCATGTTGCCGTCATCGAAGACGATGCGGATGCGCAGGCGCGGGGAGGGCGGATCGGCTGTCATGCTGCCAGCTTCGTGTTTTGTCAAAGCGAGTTCAAGCCGCCGGTGTCGGGTGGCATGCACCAGCCCCCGTTGCCCCCCGGCGCGCGCGACCATCGCCTGACCTACCGGACGGCGAACGCGCAAGCACTTGACCCATAAAGATTTGTCCGAGAGGGTCGCGGCCCGAGGGGGCGCGCTATCCAACCGCGGGGAGGGACAGTCATGACACGTTTTCGCAAGCCGGGGCTCGGCGAGCGGTTCACGCAATTGGGCTACCTGCTCAAGCACACGGTCACGATCGTGGGGCGCGACCGGGATATCGCGACGCCGGTGATCCGCACGATCCTCCTGTCGGTGGTGCTGGTGACGCTGTTCTTCGCGATGATCACCGCCTATGTCATCGAAGCCAACGGGACGGGCACGTTGCTGTTGCTGGCGTGGCTGATCGTCGGGGTCTACCACTTCTTCTATTTCAACCGGCAGGAACTGGCGCTGAGCTGGCTTGTCTTCGAAACGGCGGCCGGCCGGGATCGCAGCTTTGCCGAGGCGAGCCGTCATGCAGGCAAACTCGGGGCCCAGATCCGGACTCTGGCTTTGCTGGACATGGCCGCCGCGTGGATCGCCTGGCGTCGGAACAACTCTGGCAAGAACGGCCTGCTGACCAACCTCGTTCTCGGCGCGATGACCGAAGGATGGGACCTTGTGAACCATTTCCTTCTGCCCGCCTTCGCGGTCGACGGCGTCGGGTTTCGAGACGGCATGGGCAAGCTGCGCGCAACGCGCGAGAACGTCCCCGAAACCCTTGTCGGCGTGTTCGGGATAGACGTGATCGGCCGGGTCGTCGCAACCATCGTCGCCCCGCTATATACCCTGCTCGTGCTCCTTGGCGTAACTCTCGGCGTCTGGGCCAGCGGAATGATGCCCGTCGCCTTCGAGGCCGGTCGGCTGGGCGATGTTCTTCCGCCCGAGGCGTTCGGCTATCTGCCGGTCTCGGCGGACAGCGTGTTCAACTGGCTTCCGCTCTTCGTCTGCATTTTCATCGGCAAGCTCGCCTCGTCCGTTTTCAAGCGCGTGGTGACCGCGGTGAAAGTCATCTATTTCACACTGTTCTACGCGCGGATCCTCCACGTCGAGGAATTGGCCCCCGAAATCCGCGACGAACTGGAAAGCTTCTTGACGTTCGGCAGCGAGGACGACACCGGGACGCAATCTGCGGCCCCGACGTAAGCTCGGGTGCCGCGCCCTCATCCACGGTTGCATGGAGCGCCGTGCACCGTGGGTAGCGCCGCCAGCATCGCGGAGCTTGGGGCCCGAAGCAGCGGAGGTGTCGGACACCTGAGTTATTGTCCACTTGGCCTATCATAAGTCATTGTTTTTATTGAATCGACCCTCACAGGCGGCGGCCGTTCTGACCATGAAACACAGCATTGTTGACCATCGATTTTCCAAAAAAAATGCCGCCCGGAGGCGGCATGGTCAACAGGTTAGGAGGTATTCAGACGGTCAGGGCCTCCGGCAGATCCGACCGCCGGTAAATGGTCGCCCCGATTCTGCGGGGATCGAAGATCGGCGGAACCCGGTGTTCCTTGATGAACCGATCGACCGTCCCCGATTTCAGGCCGGTTTCGAGAGACAGGCGTTTCTTGATCGCGAAGGTTCGACGGAACGCGGCCATCGCCTCGGGCCCGATCCACGGGTCCGACCCTTGCCCATCCGATTGCAGCAGCGGCGCGTCGTCGCCGTCCGCGATGAGCCGGCGCCCGGCCGTGGGTGACACCCCGAGCATCATGAAGGCGAGCGAGGCGCGCATGCCGGGGCGCGGCGTCTCGACCAGGCGCTTGATTTCGGTCGGATCGACGAGGACCGCCGCGAAGCCCTCCGCGTTTTGCAGCCGGCGGGCCCGCGTCAGGTGCCCTGCGAAAAGAAGCTCGAGGATCCGGGTGAGACGCAGGCGCGTCTTTTCGGCCGCCTTGGCCAACGGGACGAGCTGATCGGACGGTGCCTCGACCGGCGCGACGTCGCGCTCGAGCCGCGCGCGCAGGGCGTCGATATCGGCCCCCTCGACCGCCTTGCCCCATTTGCTGACCAGCAGCGCCTGATCCTGGACCCGCCGCAGATGCCCCAGCTCCAGCAAGGCCGCCACCAGCGGGCGCGACGCACCGAGGATCGCGGGCAGCTGGGTGACGGGGACCGCGTTTTTCAGGCGGTGGACGACGGGATCGACCTCGGCGTGGCGCACGATGATATGGCCGCAGGGATCATGCTGCCGGCTGACCGGCACCACGCCCTTGGCGACCAGGATGTTGCGCAGCGTGAGCGGATGCAGCCCCTCGGCGGCCGCGACGCTTGCAACGGTGCCGACCCGCGGCTCGGTGACCGGCGTGCCCAGAACGACATGCCCGCGGGTCACCGGGACGGTGTCGAGGATGTGCGCGCGCAGGATGTCCCGGATGGGCCCGGGATCCCGGGCGAGCCGACTGGCCGAGAGCCAGCTGAACAGCATGCCGTAACATCCGCGCGGGCGCGCGAGGCCGCGGCTGCGCGGGCCCGCCTCCATCAGCTCGGACAAGGCCGCGCGGATCGCCGTCTCGCCACCGGCGGTGACGTCCCAGCCCGCGCGCCCGGCGGCATCCCACATCTGCCCGGTCATCTCGGCGGCCTTGCGGTCCGGTCCGAAGGTGAGGACAGCGCCCAGCATCTCGGTGGCCCGCACGGCCTGCTCGATCCCCTGCGCATCAAGCCAGTCCGGCCCGGAGCGTCCCGCGAGGCGGTCCAGCACCCAGTCCTGCAGGGGCGATGGCGCACGCTGCGCCTGCGCCGCCGCCAAGCTGTCGAGCGCCGCTTCATCCCGCGGCTCGATCACCTGCAGTTCATGGGCGATGTCGTCCCACGTGCCGCTACGTGCCTCGACCAGGGCGAGCCCGTGACGCGCGCAGGTCCGCACCGGCGCAAGCCGCCAAGCCAACCTGTGCCGAAGCCCCGCGCCGGGACGCGGCTCCGACGCACGGTCCTCTTTCACGCAAAGCGGGCAATACCGGGTCACCGGCCCAGTGGTGAACGCCACCGAGATGTCCTCATCCCGGAGGCGATACCGGCGCTTGCCGGTGGCCGCGATGGTATTGCGCAGAACAGGTGCGGGGTCCTGCCCCGCGATCTCGCACAGCCGCAGAACCGTGTCCCGCTCGCCTGAGGCCAGCGCGGACAGGCGCAGGTCGAAATCGTTCAGGAACGGGGCGAGGCGCCCGCCGGTGTGGAAGGCCGCCTGACGGGCCGCCCAGGACAGCGGGGTCTCGTCAGATGCGAACGGCAGGACGGGAAACAGAGGTCTCATGCCCGCGCCCTCCGATGCGCGCCGCCACGCTTGCGCGTCGGCGCAGCCGCCTCGACCTCCTCGGCCGGATCGGGATCGATCAGCCACCACCGGTCAACCCAGAACACGTTCTCCGTGGCCGGAGCGCCCTCGGCCATGGCCCAGACCTCCGCGAAATGGTCAAGGCCGAGATGGCCCTCCTCGGCGAGGAGGGCGGTTTCGATGGCGTTGATGATCATCTCGATGGCCCGGCCGAACCGGTAGCGCGATGCGTGGAAAAGCCGGCCGATCATGTCCCCCTCGACGGGCGGGGACAGCCCGACGCGGTTGCAGAACGCGCCGGTCAGATCGCGGAACGCCTCGCCGTCGCGCTCCACGGTCAGCGGGGACCAGCGCATGACCGAGAACCGCCGCTGGACCTGCGGATCGGTCCGGATCACGCGCCAGAGGTCCTCGGTGCCCGACAGGATCACCACGACGGCATCATCCCCCTGCATCAGGGTTTTGATGGCGCGCAGGATCAGGTTGCGGTCGGCGCAGAACAGGTCATGCGCCTCGTCGAGCCAGAGCACCACGATGCCCAGCAGGCTCAGCCGCTCGCGCAGGAGCTGCCACAGCGACCAGGCTTCCATGCGCTTGGGCGTGCCGGTGTAGCCGGTCTGCTCGAGCAGGGCGAGCGTCACGCTCTTGAACGTGGCCGGGCTCGGCACCGAGCAGCTCAGATAAAGCGGCTGGCCGAAGTCGCCTTCGGCCAGCCCGGATTGTTTCGCGAGCGCGTGATCCACCAGGCAGGACTTGCCGCTGCCCGGCTCACCGATATGCAGGATGCCGCGCGTCTCGCCCGTCCGGGTGAACTTGCACGGCTCGGGGCGCAGGGCGCCCTCGGCGTCGCGCTTGAGCAGCCGCCGGAGGTGGGACGCGAATTCCGCGTCCCGTTCCGAGCCCACATACATGTTGCGCAGGGTTTCGACCTGCCGGTCAATGGCCTCATGGTCGGGCATGATCAGTCCTCCTCGATGGTCAGGTTGGATTTCCCGGGCCGCGGACCGGTCGCACCGGCGGACGACGTCCCGGACGTGGCCGCGGCATCGTCCTCGCCGGTCACCTCCGAGAGATCGGGGATGGCATGGCCCGGCTCGGCGTCAGCCTTTTGCGGGGCCTTGCGCTCGAAGAACTCGACCCCGGCGACGTACTGGCGCTCCGCGCGTGCCATGGCCTCAAGGGACCAGTCCTCGAAGTTGATCCCCGCCGCGGCCATGCTGGCCGCGTTGCGGGCGTCGATCGCCTTGATCGCCTCGCGCACGGCCACCATGTCCACTCGCTTGGAGTTCGGCGCCCCGGCCCGCACGTGACGCACGGCCGTCAGCCAGGTGCGGGCGGGAACCCCGTCGAGGCTGTCATCCACTGCCGGGATCGTGTGCCACTCGGACCCGAGGCGGACGGAAACCGCCCCGATGTCCATGGGATGCCAGCGCACCTCCACCTGTTCCGGGTCGCGGCGCAGCATCCAGGTCGCAAGGACCTCTGAATGGTAGCGGACGCCGAGGACGGTGATGCCGGTTTTGTCGAGACGCCGTTCCATGCGCTCACCGAACACGAGACGCGTACGCTCGATGTCGGGCGGGGGCTGCACGCCGTACTGATCGACAAGCCGGCGCCAGCATTCGAGAGGCGTCTCCCCCCTCAAACCGCGGTGCGGGGTGTTGTGATAGATGTCGACAACCCAGCGGATCAGCGCAAAGGTCAGATCGTCCACGGTCAGCGCGGCACGGTCCCGCGGGTCGGTATCGCCCTTGGTGATGATGTCCGAGAAGGTCCGACCCGACAGCCGCGGCATCAGACCCGTCGCCACGGTCTTGAAGACGCGCTCGATGGTCCCCCGCGCTTCCGGGACGCCATTTGTTGCGATCTCAAGGGCGATGCCAAGGTCCGCGCAGGTGTGACGGAAAGCTTCGGATTTGAAGGCGTTCCCGCCGTCCGTCACCAGCAGCTCCACCATCCCGAAGAGATCCCATGCACTCAGGGCACCGACCGCATCGGCCCACTGCCCCTTGTCTGACAGCACCATCTGCAAGGTCTGGCATGCGGCGCCCGACTTCGCATTTCGGCTGAGCGTCATGCCGACGATGCAGCGCGTCGTGCAGCAGATGGCGACCGTCAGGACCCATCGATCTTTCCCGCCGTCGAGGCCCAGAGCCAGCTTTTCCTCATCGGTCAGAACCTCGTAGATCTCGCTGGTCTTCATGAGCGTCATGAGGTCCACGGTCCACTCGTCCATCTCCACACGCTCCAGCGGACGCGTGAGGTTCAGCCCGTCCGCGACCGGCCGGAACTTCTTGCGCGCCGCCGCAAGCCCGTTGCGGGCGCACTCCACCTCGAAGGGGTCCAGACTGCGGATCGCCCGGCGAACGGTCTCACGGCTCGGGGTGGTGAGCGGATCGAGGCCTTCCTCGGCGCGTTCCGCGTTGCGTTGCTCGAAAGCGAGGACCACGTTATCGTGGATCATCTTCATCGTCGGTTTCTCGACCCGGAGATACCCGCGCACCTCCTTGTAGAGCAGTCCGAGCGCCTCCGGCCCCATCGCGGAGCCGCGGTTGCCCCGGCGGTGCATCGCACCGGCGAGAGCCGCGAGCCCGTCCTGCTGCTTGATCTGCAGCCACCGGCGCAGGGTGCGCGTACTCGGCGCCTTCCTGAAGTCCGCGGACAGATCCAGGCTGGTGGCCCCGAGCGGGTTCAGGTTGCCCACGTACTCCAGCGCGGTCCCCATGATCAGGGTCATGTTGGCCCGGAGACTCTCATCGGTCATCTTGATGGTGGTGCCCTCGCGGCGGAGCTTTTCCACGGCCTCGCAATAGGCGTCCTTCTTGGACACACGCGCGCGCGCCTTGTCAGACAGGTTTGAGACCATGGATGTCTGGCCCCGCAGACGGCGCTGACATTCCCGCGGATCGTAATAATCACGCTCGACCGTGATGCGGCGCGCGGACGCGAGCCGGGACAGCTGCGCGTGCGCGAATTGCACGGACAAGCCGGTCCCGTCATCGCGGGTGAGCACGTAGCCTTCCTCGTTGCGCGAGGTCACGCAATAGCGCGCCCCTTCAATGGTCACGCGGTCATGCTGACCGAATGCGAAGGTCGCGTTCTGGGTTGTGAAAGAAAGTTCCATCTCGTTTCTCCTTCATGGATGGTCATGGTGTGCGGCCCTTGCCGCACGGGGTTGAGGGGGTGGGAAAACGCCACGGCGCGGCGTTTTCACCGGGATGTCAGCGCGCCTCGGCCGACGGGCGCGCCGGTGCGACGGCGCCCGGCGCCGGGCCCGCATCAGGGGTCGGGTCGGCAACATCGGAGGGCGGGGTGCACGCGCGCGCCTTGAAGACCTCCGTGTCACGGTCGATCCGCGTCTGGCGGACCGGCGTGAGGTGGCCGGACCGGATGAGCCGGACGACCGCCCGAAAGCCGGCCCCGCCACGGCCCGTTTCGTCGATGAGGGCCCCGACAGTCGTCACGCCGGTAATGCGCGCCGCTGCAGCCCGGGCGGCGGCGTCGGAGTCGGGGTCCGGAACACGCACCGCCTGCAGCAGCTTCGCGTTGAAAAGCGCGACCGGATCGACATCGTCTTCGGAGAAGAGCCGCAGATCCGACAGGAACCCGGACTCGATGGCCTGCGCCTTGATGCGCGCAAGCTCGGCCAGATAGGTCGGCGTGACGCGCCCCTTGGGACGGACCGCATACCCGATCCAGCGACCATCGGTGCGCCGAACGACCAGGTCGATGTAGTGGGTACGGCGCGCCGCATCCGCGTCCCGCCATGCGAAGGCGATCTGCTCGAAGAGAGCATCGGTCGACGGCCGGGCGGCCAGGATCAGCGCTGCCTTCATCTCGAGGTGGCTTTCGAGGCCGACCACGCGCCCCGGGCCGTCACCCAGGACGATCTGGCCGGTGAAGTGATGCGAAGACCCGACCTGCGTGGCGCGGTCTCCGGTGCTGGGTTCGGGAAGGCGGATGCCTTCCATGTCATGGATGGACATTTTGAAATCCTCTCAGGTTGTCCGTTGCACCGGGGCCCGGGACTTCGGGCACCGGGGAGGATCCCGGGGGCGGTGCGACGACAGGCACAGCTGTGCCGTTCGCATCCGTCGGACGGTGCGGGGGACAGACCGGTTATCCGGACACACCCCACCCGGCCGGCTGGACTGCAGCCGTTGCGGGATCGGGCTTGGCGGCGGAGAGGATCCTTGAAGCGGCAGGGCGGACCTGCTATCTTCTATTCATGAAAACTAAGGTGGATACTTCCGCCACATGAGCACCCGTGCTGTTGGCGCAGCGCGGGTGTTTTACGTTTCTACATCTCGAACCTCCCTGTCTTTTCCGATCTGACCGCGACGAAGCGCGGCCGGTGTTTCAACGGCCGGAGTCGTAGCACCGAGAAAACGACTCCGGAAGTTTTTTCGTTTATTTACAATGGCTTGCGAGAAGCCGGCGCGGTCTGTTTTTCGCAAACACGACGCCACAAGCCCTTGACTCCCGCCCCTCACGGCGGCCGATATCTGCCCGTTTTCCGCCCCGGACGCGCCGCGCCAGAGTCTGCGAAAACGTCCCGTAAGACCCAGAGGACGCGAGCGGCGGAAAAGTTTTTTTCGAGCCCGACCCGAGTTTCCGGACCTTCAGCCGGCATCGCGCAGGCGTATCCGCATCCGGGTTACAGCCCGATTCGGAGGGATTGCGCCGGGGACAGCCGCGGTACGCGCGGCCGTCCCGGCAGGACAGAAGGGGTGACATGACACCTCCCACAGACAGGCATGATCGTGGCGGCCCCGCGGATGTCACGCGGCCCGAGAGCAAGCCCCTCGCGATCAGGCTGTGGTGGGTCTCCTTCCGGCGCTCACAGGACGTCCCCGTCAGGGGGGAGCATCGCTGCGAGGCGAAGGGATGGACACGCGCAGGGCCACAGGCGCCGACCTCGAGGGGTCAGGCTATTCGCGATACCAGCGCGGTCAGGGCGATATGTGCGTTCTGTGTCATGGGGCGGACATAGCCGGAACCGGCGGCCCGGCGCAACGAAACCTCGACCGGGCAAGGCCCACCCGGCCGGGGCGTGTTGCAACGCCGCAACGCCGAAAAACTCTTTGAATTCAAGCCGCCACCAAGGGGGTTGCGTTCCGCCCACTGTATCCTCACTACGTTCGTCAGTGGGCGATCGGCAGCCACCACACATTTGCGCCTCGATAGGCGACCTAAGCGTGGCATCCGATCCGAAAATTTTTCATGTGGAAGGGTTGACAGGATTTTTTCTGGAACAGCGCTCTGGCGCGCATTTTTTCTGCGCTGCCTTTCTCCATCGCCCACAGATATCCACAGCCCTGTTCCCCTTTCGGCCCCCGGCTTCTTTTTTTGAAGGTGGACTTTTTCTTGGGTGAGGTTCACTCTTCATTCATAATATCCAGGGAACAAAGCAAGAAGATGTCCTGGATGTAGTGACAAGAGGAGCCGACGGGAACATGCAAGATCAAAACAATACTTCGAGCTTTCGGTTCGTTGACCTCTTTGCCGGGATCGGCGGCCTGCGTATCGGCTTCGAAGGCATTGGCGGAACTTGCGTGTTCACAAGCGAATGGAACAAGTTCTCTCAAGAGACGTATCGCGCCAATTTTGGTGAAGATCACCCGATTGCGGGCGACATCACCGAAGTGGACGTCGCGTCGATCCCGGAGCACGAAGTTTTGCTCGCAGGCTTTCCATGTCAGCCCTTCTCCATCGCCGGTGTGAGCAAAAAGAACTCCCTCGGTCGACAGCACGGCTTTCTGGATGACACGCAAGGCACCTTGTTCTTTGATGTGGTCCGGATCCTCCGACATCACAAACCGAAAGCGTTCCTGCTGGAGAACGTCAAGAACCTGCTCTCACACGACAAGGGAAACACCTTCAGGGTCATCATGCATGCCCTCGATGAGCTGGGATATGAAACAGACCACAAGGTGGTCGATGCACGGCACTGGGTGCCCCAGCATCGCGAGAGGATCTTCATCGCCGGCTTCAGACGCGATGTGCCCACGACTTTCTCATTGGACGACGTCTTGGTCCCCGACGCGCCGAACCCGCTACTGTCCAGTATCCTCCACCCGGAAGACGGATCGGAGGCACCCGAGGAACCTTATACCCTAGGTCACGATGCCAAAGTTGCGCCGAAGTACACGCTTACACCGAAACTCTGGGCCTACTTGCAAAACTATGCGGCAAAACACAAAGCCGCAGGTAACGGTTTCGGCTTCGGTTTGTGTACGCCGTCCAGTGTCGCCCGCACGCTGAGCGCCAGGTACTACAAGGACGGTTCGGAAATTCTGATCGCTCAAGAGGGAAAGAACCCAAGACGGCTGACGCCTCGCGAGTGCGCAAGGTTGATGGGGTTCGACCGGCCGGGATCGAACCGCCCCTGGAAGATTGTTGTGTCCGACGCACAAGCCTACCGACAATTCGGCAACGCGGTCGCAGCGCCTGTGGCGACCGCGATCGCCGAAGCCATGAGCCCGTGGATCAACAACGCCGTCGCCATCAGACCTCGGAGAGAACTGTTTGGCTGAAAGCGCCCCGATGGACAGATCCGAGATGATGTCGCGGATCGGTTCGCGGAACACGAAACCGGAAATGGTGGTCCGCAAGGGACTCCATGCCGCGGGTTTCAGATACCGTCTGCATGCGAGGAACTTGCCCGGTTCGCCAGATATCGTTCTACCGAAGTACAGGTCCGTGATACTCGTCCACGGATGTTTCTGGCACGCCCATGAAGGGTGCCGGAATTTCCGCTTACCGAAGTCCAACACCGACTTCTGGAGGGAAAAACTCGTGCTCAACGCCGAACGGGATACGAGGCAGCTCAAGGAGCTGCAAGATGCGGGGTGGCGCACTCTCGTCGTATGGGAGTGCGCGACGCGCGACTTTTCCACAAAGAAACTGGTCGAGACTATCGCGGCATGGTTGCATCAAGAGGTGCAGATCGTCCAAATACCGGATAAGCAGCCATGAATTCGGAACCACCCGGAATGGAAAGGAAAACGAGTGTCTGACCTGATCAACGAACCGGACGCCTCCCGACTGATATTCGGTCTTCGGGATACTGGCTATAACTTCCGAACGGCCGCTGCGGACATTATTGACAACTCCATCGCGGCCAACGCGGACGAAGTGCACGTGCGGGTCGACATTACCACTGAAGGTAAGAAATACGTCTACTTTGGCGACGATGGCGACGGCATGAATGAGACCGAACTTCGCGCCGCGATGCGCTATGGGGCCCCTGTGCGGAAGAACCTCGCGAGCCTTGGCAAGTTCGGCCTCGGCCTGAAAACCGCGTCCAGCTCGGTCTGTCGGCGCTTCGCGATTATTTCCCGGAAAGATCCTGACGCTCCCCTGAACAAGCTGGCATGGGATCTTGACCATGTGGAGGGGACGGGTCGTTGGGAGATGCTACGCGATCCCGTCGAGCCACATGAGCAAGAAGCATTCGACGAATTATGTGGAGACAAGGGTACACTGGTGGTCTGGTCGAACTGCGACCGCATGCTTTCAAAGCACTATGACGAACCCGGCGGCACGAAAGAACAATCGGCAGTCAAACGGCTTCGCAAAAGTCTAATAGAGCATCTCGCGCTGATCTATCACCGGTTTCTCGACGCAGCGGATAGGCGAGAGCGTCATATCACAATGTCGGTCAACGATGAAGCTGTAGAAGCTTGGAACCCATTCTACCCGGAAATGTCCGAACAAGTGCTCGCCGAACAACAGCAGGAGATTCCGGTCGAAGGGGATGACGGTGAATTATTGGGAACTGCGGGAATTCGAGCGTGGATCCTGCCGCATCGCAATACTTTGACGACCGAACAGCGCAAGAAAGCAAATATCACCAACCGGGGGCAAGGCTTTTATATTTACAGACAGGGCCGACTGATCAATCAAGGTGGATGGCTGGGTGTCTTCGGCGCGCACGGTACTTTCGAGCCACACATGTCCCTTCTCAGGATCGAATTCGAATTCGGATACGAACTCGACGAAGCACTTTACGTTGACGTCAAGAAATCGCAGATCCTGTTTGACCCCGCCCTCGAAGAATACCTTGAAAATTTGCTCGGCAACGCGCGACGCGAGGCGAACAACCGTTACAGGCGCAAGGAGAAGGAAGCCGCGGTCAAGTCGGTTTTGAACCACTCTTCCGCGAACACTTCGATCAGCGCCACGCCGACCGCGAAGAAACCCAAGGTCGAGAGCGCGGACGCAGAGACCCAGACTGCCGTGGTGACGAACTCCCGCGGTGCGGGGATAAAAATCCGGCAACCTGTCCAGAACAACGTCGACCCTGACAAGGTCCACGTCCACGCGGTCGAGACGATCATGTCAGGGGACCTCTGGGTGCCGGTGCTGCGGAGCGAAAGCACATCGGGTCACGTTCCTGGCGTGGAGCTGAACAAACATCATGAATTTTACCAGAAGATATATCAAAGAGCCGGGGCGAATGGATACTCTGTCCAAGGTATGGACCTGCTTTTATGGGCGTTTGCCGTGTCCGAGATGGATAACTCTGACGAGGAGCTGGCTCCGATCTTCGAGGACATCCGGGATGTTGTCTCGTCCAACCTCAAAAAGCTCCTCAGGGATGTGCCGCTTCCCGAAAGCACTGACCTGACCGAGGGCGGAGACGGTTGAAGTGCTCGCCCGGAAGCTTGACCTCATCGCGGATGCGTTGGCTCAAGGAACCGGCGCGGCCATCGCTGTCCGAGTGCTGGAAACGGGAAGGCGCAAGGGCTTGCGCATCTGGTTCAACGATCTGGACGAAAAGCGCGGCCCTGTCGCGGAGCTGAAGCCGCATGGATTGAAATCCCACGGCGTCAGCCTCGGGTTCGGATCTTTCTCGGCCCAAGTACTGGAACAGATTTCCGATGCGAGCCCGGAGGACATTCAACTCGCCCGCTCCCTCGTAAAATCGGTCGCAAGGTCAGCGGAAATTGATATCCCCGGGCAATCGGCTGACGAGTGGCTTGTACAAGATGGCGGTTTTCGCATCGAGGCGCGTTATCGGCACGATCATACCCTGCCTCACGAGGATGAGTCCCTCACCGAGACCTGCCGGGAGGTGATCATTCCGCTCATGGCGGCCATGGCTGAACTGATCGGATACGACGTTGTCGAGGACCCGTCCGCCTCTCTCACCCCCGAAGTCGAAGGCGGCTTGAGCCGGGCAACCGTTTCCCGACGAGAACGCAACCCTCGAAACCGGCTTCTCTGTCTGCGAATTCACGGCGCCTACTGCGGTTGCTGTGGATTGGACCCTGAGAGCAGGTACGGTCATGCTGGCAGCATCCTCGAGGTGCACCACCTCGAACCGGTTTCAATGCTTGAACACCCACGCCCATATGATCCGGAAACGGACCTTATACCGCTCTGTCCCAACTGTCACCGAGCCGTGCATACGCGCCGTCCGTGGCCCCTAACGCCCCATGAGCTGGCCGCATACATGGAGGAGGCCGGGCATGCTTGAACTTGAAAAGTTGCCCACGTCTTTCACGGACTTGATGAATTCCCCGCCGAGCGGCTTTTCAATCTCGGATCGCATCCTCGATGCCGAAGTGCGGATCGATCGTCTCGACGGCAACATAAACGCCCGACTCGTCGGTGTTAGAACGGTAAAAGGGCGTCGTCGGCTACTGGACACTCCGTCGTATGAACATGCCTGGGTCAAGGACGGGGACGTTCTGCGACCTCTTCCAGCTGACGCCCCCGATATCTTCAAATCCATGTTGGGCGGCTCGGATCCCGAGAACCTCGCGTTCAAGGCGGCCATTGATCTTCTACGTGACGAAAAAGGAAACTTACCGGTCTCGGCGACAGAGGGATTTCAGACATCCGGAACCGAGGCTGCGGCACCTCTTCCGGGCACCGTTGAAGTACCCAAACTCCAAGCGACCCTATACCCCTACCAAGCGAAGGGTGTGGAATGGATGCGGCGCACGCTGAAGAACACAAGCGGCCTGATCCTCGCCGACGAGATGGGTTTGGGGAAAACCCTACAGATCATAGCCTTGCTTTTGATGGATAAACCGCCGGAAAGCGCACCAGCGCTTGTGGTCTGCCCGACCAGCCTTATTGCAAACTGGGTTCGTGAGATCGGTCAATTCGGTCCATCGCTATCGATCCATGTCCATCGTGGACCTTCTAGGACAGGCGTATTTCGCGGCCTTCAACAAAGCAATATGGTGATCACGACCTATGACACGATGGTCAATGACATCGCGCTCTTCTCGGCCTTTGAGTGGTCGTGGGTCATTTGTGACGAGGCACAAGCGATCAAAAACCCGGATTCAAACCGACGCAAGGCGATTGCGTCCATTCCGCGCCGGAAAGCGATACCCATGACCGGCACACCTGTGGAGAATACTCTTCTCGACCTCTGGTCGCTCACTGATTTTGCGATCCCGGGTCTGCTCGGAACCCGCAGAGAATTCGAAACGGACCATCCGGACTCCCTCGAGGCGGCAGCCGAACTTGGCAGGATAACGGATCCGGTGATCTTGAAGCGCCGGGTATCCGACGTTGCCGACGACTTGCCCGAAAGGATCGACATCGATCTTCCACTGGATTTGGATGAGGGTCTTGTTGATCACTACCGGGCGGTCAGGGAAGAAACGCTGGAACGTTACCCTGTAGCCGGCGCCTTGGTCGCAACGCTTCAATTACAACTCGTCTGCGCGCATCCATGGCTTCGACAGACCAGAATGGAAGACGTTGACGGTGAATTCGCCGAGTTGGACCGCTCGTCCGGCCAGTCGCTGATGACCCCCAAGATGCAACGTACCATCGAGCTCCTTCACGAGGCTTTCGCGAACGGTAGGAAGGTGATAATTTTCGCGTTGTTCAATCGCATCGGAGACCTCATCCGTGAGGCCGCCAAAGGGCTGCCCGAAGCCTTCTGGGGCGCGATCAACGGCAGCACAGATCAATCTGACCGCCAGACAATAATTGACGAATTCACCGCTCATAACGGGCCGGGCTGCTTGATACTCAATCCGAAGGCCGCCGGCGCGGGGTTGAACATAACCGTAGCAACAATCGTCATCCACTACACACCAGTTTGGAACCCGGCACTCGAGGCCCAAGCGAGTGCGAGGGCGCATCGCAGAGGCCAGACCCTGCCGGTCACGGTTTATCGACTCTTCTACGAAGACACGGTGGAAAGGGTGATGCTTGACCGATCGGCTTGGAAACAAGAACTTGGGAACGAGATAATGCCGCTGGCCACGCGGGATCGAGAAGATATTGATCGGGCGCTAGCGATTCAGCCGGGGAAACCATGACTAGAACGGCCTTCAGAAAGAACCTGAGTTCCAACGATGTCGGCGCGACAGGGGGACATCAGGCGGGTGTTCTGATTCCTAAGGGTGAAACCGACCTGCTGTCGTTCCTTCCAGCACTGAACCCGGATGTGAAGAACCCCGACGCTTGGATCACTTGCACTGATGAAGACGGCGAGGTTCACCGCTTCAGGTTTGTCTACTACAACAACAAGTTGCATGACGAGAATGGGACACGGAACGAGTATCGCATCACCCATATGACCGCTTGGTTTCGGGCGCGGGGAGCGCGAGCAGGAGATGCGTTCGAGATCAGCCGGGATCAGGGCCAGTCAGGGTACCGGATCCGGATTGTGCGTGCTGAAGAAGTAACTGATCAAGAAGACCAAGCGCCCCCCACAAGGCTCCGCCTCAGAGGGTGGCGGCGCGTGCATTGATGTCGGGCATCAAGTTGACAGGTTTCCCGTTCCTCGTCGCCCGCGCAGAGAGGTATCCGGTAGAATACTTGCAGATACCTTCGGAAACCAAGGATGCGTTGCGCGAGCAAGGCATAAGAAACGTGGCCGACTTGATCCACTTCGTCGGAAGCCAAGGATATTCTGCACCCGAATGCCATCGCCCGCTTGACGCCCTCAATAACCTCGCTTCGGTCAGCTCACCGGCGGGTCCGGACTGGTTTGCCTATTGGGAAGCCAGAGGGTTCGAGTTCCACGAAATGTGTTTGACGTGCCACGAGTTGGAGGAATTCGATGAGAACACCCCGGTCTGCGCGATCAACAGGAAAAGCTTCGGGAACGCCGGGGCCATGTTGGCCAGAGCCGGTTATGACACGCTCGGTGCTCTGGCCGAGGGTCTTCGGTCCGGGATTGGGGACGTCGCCGGCATGGGCGGCAAGAAACGTGCAGATTTTTTCAGCAGGCTTGTCGACTTGGTATACTGCCTCCGAGAGGGGCAGCTTTCTGCTGGATCACTTTCTTCGAGATTTCCGCTCGGTGTCGACGGTGACAACGGCGCACGGGACACCGTCAAGGCAACGATGGCATACGAATTTCACGAGGACGTCTTGGGTTTGGGAATAGGGGTCCTGCACGCCGGCGCCAAGACCAAAGCGCTGATAGCCGCCGGATACCGGAATGTAGGCGACCTTGCGGCAGTCGGGTCAAGTACTCTGATCGCTTTGCCGGGTATGGGGCGAAGCACTGTGCGGAAGATCGAAAAATCGCTGCAAAGTCTGCAGGACGCGCAGGACGAGGCCGGCAACATCGATTGGGACCGATATTGTGATGCGATCGATATCCCCCTCCTCCCGGTTGACAATGTGGCACTAGACGGAAACAGCTTTGCCGCTATGGTCGGCGTCACGCTCGGCGAACTCGGACAAACGCTTCATGACCCTGTGTTGCAGAAGATCATCGCGGGTCGGATTTCAAAACCCCCTCACCATCGCGAAACGCTTGAAGACATAGGTTCATCCCTGCCTGAGCCGATCACGCGAGAGAGGGTTCGTCAAAAGGAAGCCAAGCTGCTCTCAGCGCTCGCAGCCGGCCTTGTCAACGATAATTACGCGCATCTGGAAGTCCATTTCCGTCCCGAATTCGCCGATTACTGGAAACGGGCAGCTACGTACTTCGCGGATGCGGAAGAGGACATCACGTTCGCTGCCTTGGTAGACGGTCTGATCGAAATATGGGGCGCTGATCGTGCCATCCTACTTGAACACCTGCCCCTCATCGCGACGGTGATTACCGGCGAGGTCATGACCACCTCCGCTTTCGGCGATGCCACGCGACTAGATCCCCGACTCTTGACCTTGTCCGAGGCTGATCGCAGCATTCCGCTTCGGCACCTTCAGATCGGACGCGCAGCGCGAGCACTGCGCCGACATGGCATTGAAACCATAGGCGACCTGATTTCGAGCATAAGGCAGGGCACCGTCTCACGGGCATCCGGCGCACACTACCGGACCGCCATCGCGCACTTGGATCAAGTGGTTGCCTCCCTCGACGCGCATCGGCGTTTCGACCGGCATACCTACCTTAAGAATACCGGCGTGCCTGCACTTCCGGAAAAAGACCCGTCCAGTCCCGCGGATTTCATGCAGAACCTCGCCGCCAACGTGTCAGAAATCCTCGCCGCCAACCCTCCACGGATGCGTTCACGTGAAATTTTCGTCCTGCGCACCGCACGCCCCATCGCAACGCGACTGACCATGGAGAAAACTGCGGAAGTCCTCGACACCTACGGGCCGAGCGTAAAACGGGAAGAAACGGATACCCTCGAGTGGTTGAATGAGGTCATACTCCGCGGGGACCATGCGCTTGCTGGCATCGCTCTACGTCCGGTTTTCACACGTACATGGCAACGAATAAACGAGGTTTTCGACGAGGCAAACGGCGACGCTGAACTGTTCCAGAGATATCTCGCGGCCACGTTTGGTATCGAGGAATGAACCGCCCCGGGTTTCCGAGAGGCTTTCTTGTTCAAGACCTACGCGGCTTCTTCAAGGGCT
>QVQC01000024.1 GCA_003428585.1 Nioella halotolerans | reverse complement strand
ACTGGCAGCGGCAAAAGCCAGGGCTCTTCAAGAAGCGACCATATAATCATGCGGGATGTGACAGGTAACTTCAATAATTTTTTGGCAATTTCTGATAGTAAATTTTGACGTGAAATTTTCAAACATTGGTTTAGGTGAGGTCTGCTACTTGTTCTAGTAACTCCATCAAATTGGATCGGCCAAAAGTAGAATACTTTACTCTCGCGCTCTTATACCGAGCAAACGCACGTGCATCTCTTGACTTTTTATATATATTATCAACTCACACCTCCAGCCAGCAACTCGTTCCGCTTTCCCTGATCACCTCGCGCCAGGTGGGATGGCCGCCGAAGAGGTCCTTCAACCGCTTCACGGACGCACCGCACTCGGCTTCTTCGAGCACGCGGGCGACCGGCAGAAACGGGTCGCCGGCGAGCCATGCGCCGGCCAGCATTGTCACGGCGACCTTCTGCTTTCCGCTGGTGAATTCGTGCCACCTGCCATGAACGCTCAGGACGCCGCCGTCGCCCGATACCCATACCGGACCCTTGTGATCCGGCCCCTTCATCAGCCGCGCCGCCAGCATGTCCGGAGCGACGGCGAGCCCATCCTCGTGGTCGACCACATCGGACAGGGCAACGAATTCATGGCCCTTCATGAAGGGCGGGCGACGCTGGTCCTGGCTGTCGAGGCCAATGACCACGCGAAGGCCCTCGGAGGGACGGCGCTCGACGAGCTGTCGGAACTCCTCGAAGGCCCGTGGCGTCGTCAGCCCACGCGCAACCCAGAGCCCGACGCGCGCCCTGCGCCGCGGCAGGCGGGCATTGCCGAAATCCAGCACCGCGCCGTCGAGGTAGGGCACCGGCTCTCGGCCGAGCGAGCAGTCGATCCGCTCCACCACGCGTCTGGCCGCGACCATCATGTCCAGCGCATAGACCCGGCGGAGGGCGCTCTCTTCTTCGTCCAGCCATGCCGTGTTTCCGAGATGGCCTTGGTCCCCGGTGATGGGGTGGGCCATGACGGCGACCGGGCTGTCGTCCAGATCGTCCGCGGCGACGGACGCCATGGTGCTGCCTCGTCGCACCAGAAGACCGGCGTCGATCAACTGCCGCCCGGCGCCGCGCTTGTGCGCGAGGGCCATGGCCGAAACCCGCCCATGGCGAGTCCCGGCGATGGACGACAGCAGTCGGCGCGCAGCGGCATCAATCCTCGAAGAGCTGCAGGTCATCGACCAGGATCCCCCAACGGCGCAGGTACTTCTCACCGATCATCTGCTCGGTCGCGGTGCGATCCTTCAGATCGCAGCCATGCGGCCAGGTAATGGTCAGGGTGAGCGTGCGCCGCCTGTCCCCACCGGGGCGACGGGCGAGCTTCACCGCGAGCTTCGCACGCGTCACGACGAAACCCTCGCGCAGGGGCGTGCGGTCCCCGAACATCTCGTCCGCCATCGACCAGATCGTGCCGTCGGCCCGCGCCATGTTCTCGAGCGTCACGCGGCGGCTGCTGTCGTCGATCGGCATGAGCCGGAGCTCGCGCACCTCCACGTCCTCGATCCCGTCCTCCTCGTCGGCCGGGAAGTCATACGGCGCGAGCAGCACGGAGAGGTCGTAGCACCGAAGCGGCAGACGGTTCTCCTTGAACTCGATGCCGAGCAGATGCGTGACCGCGGACTTCGCGATCTCAAGGCGGGTCGCCTTGTCGTTTGCGACCACCTCGAGCCCGCCGGTCGCCGGCTCGTAGGTGAGAGCCGCCTCGAACACCGGGCGATAGGCCTGCCGCACGAGCGCGCCCTTGTCGTCGAACCGTAGAAGATCGTCCGGGCGCCCCTCGCGGTAGATCGTGACCTGGACGAGATCGCATTCGTCGCCTTCATGCGTGGTCCGCACCCGGTCGAAGATGTCGGCATGCACATGCGTGGCGCCGGAGTACTCCTTGATCGCCGAGACGAACGCATGAACCGTGCTCGCGTCGCGGGGCACATCCCGGCCGGCCTCGCTCATGTATCCGGCCCACATGCGCCCCCGCCGCCGGTCCTCGGTGAAGCGGACCTCTTCGGCATGGCGGAACCGGTCGGGCGCGTTGATGAACACCCAGAGCGAGCGCGCATGCGGGTTGGCGAGACCGTCGAGAAACGCGGGATCCTCGGCCACGCTGTAGAGCGCGGCCTGCGCGGGCGCATCGGTCAGCGCGGTGACCCTCTCGGCGTCATTCACAACCCGGTCGCGCTGGGTCCGGGACATCTCCTCGATGGCGCTCATGAGCGGCCCGGGCAGATCGGCGTCCCGGACAGTCCAGTCGATCTCTGCCGGGAGGCCGATTTCCGGCCGGTCGAAGTATTCCCGAAGCCCCTCGCCGGGGGTCTTGCGAAGCAATGCAGACAGTGCGGTCACGCTGATCTCCTTTCTGGCGATTCTCACGATTGCTGATCTGCTAATCAGCGTATCTAGGGCCGGAGCGGAGTCAATCGAAAATATACGCACTTCCGCGGATTCGCGATCAGCCGTCGAAAAGCGAGCCCTGCCCGCGGGTCGTCGTGATCAGGTTGAGCTTCAGCAACCGGATCCGAGCGGCCTCTTCGGAGACGGCGAACTGCTCCATGACCAGCTGCACCAACCGGGCTGCATGGTCCGATTCGGCATGGATGTCGGCGTGCAGATCGCGCGGACCGCAGTAGTCGGAGACCAGCCGTCGGATCGGTGTCACCGGCATGAGCAGCGCGCCGCTGATGTAGCCGGCCTGCCATTCCATCCAGTCGGACTGCGGCGCGTCCAGCATGGTGTCGCGCTTGGAGATCGCCTTGTTGGCGTTGAACCCGCGCTCCAGCATGTCGCCGGTGGCGAACTTCTCGTCCCATAGCGGCCCGTGGAACTTCACGTGCCCGAACTCGTGAGCAAGCGTGGTGCGGAACCGGTTCTCGCGCCGCACGTCGTTGGAGATCTGCGCCGAGATGGACACATGGGGTCCGCAGTCGGGAAAGAACCGGGTGACGCCCTCGACGTCATCACCATGCTCGGAAAGATCAGCGTAGCTGTCGAGTTCCTCGGCGTGCATCTCGATCAGGACGGTCAGGTCATCGGTCGAGACCGGATACGAGACCTCTCCCCTGCGCTTGAGGAGAAGGCCACGGATCAGCCACTCGCACGCGCCGTCGAGCTCGCGCTGGTCGTAGAAGGGTCGCCGGGCGAAACGTCCCGTCTTGTCTGGGATCATCCGGACCATTTGAGCCCTCCTTACTCCTTCTTCAGCGCCTTCCTGAAATTGGCGAACGCCTCAACCACCTTCTCCTGGTCGTACGCATCCGACCTAAGGTCATCCGGCAGTCGCCCCGCCAGCGCGAAGAGATAGTCCTCCGGGATGTCGAGGATGCCGGAGAACTGCCGGATCAGATGCCCCGAACTGGGGCTGCGCCGATCGTGCTCGATGTCGTTGAGGTACTGTGGCGATATCGCGCCGCCCCCTTCTTCCTTCACAACGCGCGCAGCGAGCTCCTTCTGGCTCATACCGAGCGTCTTGCGGGCCTTTGAAATCGCCCGGCCGAAGGTCATACCGTCGGCAGACATGACCGGTCCATGGCTTGCTCTCCCTGTCACTCCGCTTGTTCGCGGATTTGCGAACTGATACGCCTTATCCCCAAGGGGATCAACACCCAAGTCGGGCTCCGGGGAGGTGTAGCGCGTGTCGAGATTCAACCCTGGCAGGGACATAAGCGCAATCTACGATGCCGTCGCAACGTGGCGCGACCCGTCACCGCCGGGATGACAGGCGCACACGCGTCGCATTTTAAGACCTTGACAGGTCAACGCACCGCGTTCGCAGCCAAGGCCGTATCGGTTTCAGTGACAACATGCGCGAAGTCAGAAAGCCTGGCGATCTCGGCCCGCGCCGAACGCCCGAATTTTTCTCCTGTGGCCAGCAGGATGGCCGACCCTGCCGCTTCCATCGCCGCACGCTTGACCGCGATCTTGGCCAGATCGAAATCCATGACCCGGCCTCCCGGCTCGATACCCGAGCATCCGATCAGCGCATAGTCCAGACGCAACCGGGCAAGCTGGCGCACGGTGCCCTCGCCAACCAGCGACCCGTCCTGTCCCGCCAGCCGCCCAGAGATGACCTGCACGTCGTGGCGCCGGTGATCGAACCGCAGTGCCGCGAGAAGGTTGGTGGTGAACACTTGCAGGCTCCCATGGCCATTTACTACGTCAGCCACGGCCTCGGCGGTGGTCCCGACATCGAGAAAGATCGCCGCGTCGTTCGGAATCAGCGCTGCAACGCGGCGCGCGATTTCCCTTTTTGCTGGGATCGCGATGGCCTCTTTGCGCGTGTGGCCGAGGCGCAGCGCGTCGCCCTCTCCGACGCTGCCTGCCCCCCCGTGAAAACGCTGAAGCAGCCCGAAGCGATCCAACGCGATGATGTCGCGACGAACAGTCTGCGGGGAAACCACGAACGCGTTTGCCAGCCCCTCGACGGTGACGAAGCCCTGTTGCTCGGTCATCTTCAAGATTGCGCGCTGACGGTCTGTCAGAAGCGGCGTGTCATCATTGGTCGGCTGCATAGGGTCTTGTCCAAACTCGCGATGCGTGGAAGATATCTTACAATTCCGGAAAGGGAAATCACCATGTCGCAGACTCTTACTATTTCGTCCGACGGCCGGCTACACGACGGGCAACGGTGCTTTGACCCGTGGCAATGGCGCTGGCAGGAGGATGCGACGACCTCCGAGACCTGTCGAACCGTGACGCCGCGCGAAGCTCTTGCCGCGATCTGCAACCGTGGCGGCGCCCGGCGGCTGCCAATAGGTGTGATAGGCCCGCGGGAGGCGACGGCGGCACAGCGCGAAACCGCGTCAGAACTGGGCCGCCAACTTGCCGAAGGCGGGCTCACGGTGATGTGTGGCGGCCGGGGCGGAGTGATGGCTTCCGTGGCGAAAGGGGCTCGCGCGGCTGGTGGACTGACCATCGGCATTCTGCCCGAAGGGGACTGGCGCAGCGCGAATGACGACATCGTGGTTCCGATCGCAACCGGGCTCAACGAAGCGCGCAACGCCGTCATAGCCCGCGCCGCGGTGGCCCTCATCGCTGTGGGCTCATCGCCTGGAACCATGACCGAGATGGCGTTCGGCCTGCATTTTGGCCGTCCCGTGATCGTGTTGAATACCCCCGCGCCCATCGACGGTCTGCACGAGGCACCGGATGTCGCGACCGCGTTGGACCTGCTCGCCCGGCACCTGCTCAAGATGTCATGAATCGGTCATATCGGACTGATATCCGACCGATAACTTACATCGGGTCGGAACATGCTGACGGCAAGAAACATCACGCGACGCTTCGGGCAGACGGAGGTTCTGCACGATATCACGCTCGATATCCCTGACGGCACGTTCACCTCCCTTCTGGGTCCGTCTGGCTGTGGAAAATCCACGTTTTTGCGCATCCTCGCCGGGCTGGACATGCCGAGTTCGGGACGGGTTTTGATGGACGGGCGCGATGTCAGTGATCTGCGCCCGGCCGAGCGCAACGTGGCGATGGTGTTTCAGGCTTACGCCCTGTATCCGCACTTGACGGTGGCCGAGAATATCGCCCTGCCGCTGGCGATGCGTGAGATGTCAGCATGGCAGAGAGTGCCATTGGTCTCCCGTATCCTGCCCGCAACGCGCGAGACGCGCCGCAGCCACCACGACCGCGTGGCCGCGATCGCCGAGATGCTCGGCATCGGCGACCTACTGGACCGAAAGCCCGCCGCGCTGTCGGGCGGCCAGCAGCAGCGCGTCGCCGTCGGCCGGGCGCTGGTGCGCGACCCTTCTGTCTTCCTGCTTGACGAACCTTTATCGAATCTCGACGCGGCTCTCAGAGTGCAGATGCGCGCCGAACTCGCCGCGCTGCATGCGCGCACCGGCACCTCTTTCGTTCATGTCACCCACGACCAGACCGAAGCGATGAGCATGTCGGACCGTGTTGCAGTGATGCTGGCGGGGCGGATCGCGCAGCTCGACACACCACGTGCGCTTTATGCCCGCCCCGCGACGCGTGATGTGGCAGCGTTCATCGGGACCCATTCCATCAACCTGGTCGATCTGCCAGTCGAAAGCGGCGGGCTGGGCGGCGCCTTCGCCGAATTTCGCCCCAAGGGCGCTGAAATGCCGTCCCGTGTGACGCTCGGACTGCGCCCGGAGCATCTGACACCAGATCCCGCAGGTGCGATCGAGGGACGGCTCGACCAAGTGGAATATCTGGGCGGTGAGGCGCTTTTGCATCTCCGTCTTCCCGATGGGACCGCCCTACGCTCACTTGCGCCGGGCGAGGTGGAGCTGCCGCCGCCGGGTGAAAGCCTTCGACTGACCGTGGCGTCCGCTCACATCCACATTTTCGACTCCGAGACTGGCGCGCGCTGCGCGGCGACGCTCGAACAAGTGGCGGCATGACGCTGGACCGTCGGATACGCGAGGCACTGATCAGCCTCTGGCTTGCCGGGCCTGGTGCGGCGGCGATGATCCTGCTGATCTTCCTGCCTGTCGCAATCGTCGCCGCGCTGTCGCTGACCGACTATCAGTTCGGCGCACCAAGCGCGCAATGGATCGGATTGGAGAACTATGCCCGCCTGTTCAGCGACCCGAGCGGACGGCGAGCTCTGACAAACACGTTGATCTATGCGGCGGTGGTAATACCCGCATCCATGGCGCTGGGGCTTGCGGTGGCGATCGGATTGCACGGCATCGCCGGTTGGGCCCCGCGCCTGTCGGCGATGCTGCGAGCCGCGTATTTCTTGCCGGTCGCGGCCACGCTCGTGGCCATGGCCATCGCGTGGCAGATGTTGCTGCACCCGTCGATCGGGCTGGTCACCGGACTGCTCGACGGCATCGGAGTGTCCGCTCCGGCCTTCCTGTCAGACCGGGGACTGGTGATCTATACCCTCGCCGCCATCGGCGTTTGGCAGAGCGTCGGCTACAACATGGTGCTGTTCCTAGCCGGCCTCGCCGCCATCCCGGCCCATCTTTACGATGCCGCATCCGTGGACGGCGCAGACGGTCCCTGGACGCGCTTCACGACAGTGACCTGGCCGATGCTCGGGCCAACCACGTTGTTCGTTGCGGTAATCACCGCAACCAACGCATTCCGCGTGTTCGAAACGGTTGCGACCATCACCAAAGGCGGTCCGGGTTTTGCTTCTGACACGTTGGTCTTCGCACTTTACCGCGAGGGTTTCGTCTATTTCAAGGCAGGCTACGCCAGCGCGCTCACCATGGTTTTTCTGGGTCTGCTCCTGATTGTGACGCTGCTCAAGGTACGCCTCATCGAGCGGCGGGTACATTACCGATGATTGCGCGCCGACTCTCCCGCCTGCTGGCCATCGCCGCGCTGATCGCGGGCGCCGCCCTGGTGCTGTTGCCCTTCGTCTGGATGCTCTCGCTGTCGCTGAAGCCAGCGGGCGAAATCTTTGCCGACGGCATAGCTATCTTTCCCTCGCGGATCGAATGGTCAAATTATGCCCGCGCCTTCACCGAGGTGCCGCTGGCGCGTTTCCTTCTCAACGGTGCGATCGTTTGCACTGGCATACTCGTGTTCCAGATTCTGTTTTCGGTGCCCTGTGCCTTCGCATTGGCGCAGCGGCGCTTTGCCGGGCGCACGCTGCTGTTCGGGCTCGTATTGGCCGGGCTGTTGGTGCCCTTCCAGGTGACCGCGATCCCGATCTTTCTCGGGCTAGCCAAGCTGGGGATGCTCAACACCTATCCCGCACTGATCCTTCCCTTTACCGCGTCCATGTTCGGCATCTTCCTGTTCCGGCAGTTCTTTGCGCGCATGCCGACCGATCTTTTCGAGGCCGCGCGCATCGACGGCCTGTCCGAGACTGCGATTGTCTGGCGCATCGCCTTCCCGTTGTCCATGCCGGCAGCCACGGCATTCGCTATCTTCTCAGTCACGGCGCATTGGAACGATCTGTTCTGGCCGCTTATCGCCACGACCGACCCGGACATCGCAACCCCTCCGCGCGGGATCCTGTACTTCAAGGATGAAGAGGCAGGCGACGATATCGGACCACTTATGGCAGGCGCCGTGATCGTGACAGCCCCGCTCGTGCTGTTCTTCCTTCTCGCACAACGCCGCTTCACCCAGGCGATCGCCTCCGGCGGTCTGCGTGGATAACCGATAAAACAACCCACAGAGCGCACAGCGCCATCAAGCAACTGCAAATTAGGACGGAACCGATGAGAAACTTTCTGACTGCTATGCTGGGTCTCGCCGCCGCCACCGGCGCACAGGCCCAGACCACCGAAGTCCGCGTCCATTACGCGATCCCGACCATCTGGGCGGAGACCCAGGCCGCCCTGGAAACCGCTTTCGAGGCGCAGAACCCGGAAATCGACATCGTCATCGATGGCCCCGCCGAGAGTTATGGCGAAGGCGTGCAGCGGCTGTTGCGCGAATCCGTGGCAGGCAACTTGCCGGATGTCGCCTTCGTTGGCCTTAACCGCTGGCGCATCCTCGAGGCCCGCGGGCTGACCCAGCCACTCGACCCGTTCATGGCCGACATGGATGCCGACGCGGCTGGTTACACGCAGGCGCTTCTGTCGCTCGGTCAGTTCGCGGGCACTCAGCACTCGCTTGCCACATCGGCTTCGACCCTGGTGGCCTATCTCAACCCAGATCTGGTGTCGCAAGCCGGGCACGACCCGAACACCTGCCCGCAAAGCTTCAACGATCTCGTGACCCTCGCCGCGGACATCGACGCTCTCGGCGACAATATCGATGGCATCTGGATCGACCGGCACGACTGGCGCTTCCAATCGCTTCTTGGCGCCCATGGCGGTCGTCCGATGAACGTCGACGAGTCCGACATCACCTTTGACAGCTACGCAGGGATCGCCGCTGCAAACTTGTATCAGGAGTTTGCCGAAACGGGCGGGATGCCTGGCTACATCGACGATCAGGCGCGCCAAGCCTATCCGGCGGGCAATCTGGGCATCATGATGGACAGTTCGTCCCTGCTCACCCGCTTCACCCAGGCCGCTGGCGATCGATTCGACGTGACGGTCTGCCCGCTGCCGATCGCGGCCAACCCCGAAGATGTGTATTTCCCGACAGGCGGCTCGGCGCTGGTGATGCTCACGGATGATCCCGAAACGCAGCAAGCGGCGTGGGATTACATGCGCTTTGTCACCGGACCCGATGGTGCTCGACTGGTCGTCGAGAACACCGGATATGCGCCGACCAATGCACGCGTCCTGCGTGACGAAGCCTATCTTGGCGACTTCTACGAGGATAACCCCAACGCTTTGCGGGCGCATGAGCAGGTCGCCGCGTTCGCCGGACCTTGGTACGCCTATCCCGGCGCCGAGGGCGTGGCCGTCACCGATCTGATCTCCGAGGCGCTGTGGGATATCAGCGGCGGCGAGACGACCCCGCAAGAGCGGATCAATCAACTCGCCGAGACGGTGCGCACGCGGCTCGACATGCAGTAACGGCCCAATTGCAGGACTGTGCCTCCCTAACGGAACAGCCCTGCCCGTTGCTTGACCTCGCGCAGCGCCCGCGACATAGCGGGCGCTGTCAACATCACTGCGCCAGATGTGCCAGC
>QVQC01000004.1 GCA_003428585.1 Nioella halotolerans | reverse complement strand
ACCGATCCCTCACATGCCCGGAACGCGCCGCCAGGGAATTTCCACAGCATTCGCGACACGACCAGCGGTCCGAGTTCAGTGGACGAGGATGCCCGCGTCGAGGAGCGCCGTGTGGGCGGCGGCGATTTCGGGATCGCTCGGCGTGCCGGTGAAGATCAGGTCGTGGCGGTTGACGATGGCGGGACCGCGGACCACCGCGACAGCCGGCGCGTCGCCACCGGACGCATCCGCCTTGCCCCAGAGCACGGCGACGGCGGTCTCGGTGCCGTCGGTGGCATTGGGATCGTGCGCGGCGTATTTGCCCGAGGCGGTGATCTGGCCCAGCACGGTGCCGGGGGCGAGCGTGCCCGCCGCGACGGTGATCGTCTCGCGGGTGTAGTCGCGATGGGCTTCCCAGACGAGGAAGCCGCCGGGATGCGTGCCTTCAGTGAGTGTGGTCATGGTGTCTTATCCCTTGAGCTTGAAGGTGCGGGCGATGACGTCGCCCCAGGGGCGGGTCGCGGCGCTGCGGCCGGGTTGCGGGTGATGCGGCGTGATCTCGGGCGCGGTCTCGGCATGGGCGTCCAGCAGCGCGGCGCGCACCGCGTCCAAGCTGGCGTCCTCCTCGAGGAACCGCCCGGCCATCTGCGGCTGTCCGGCGAGGCGACAGAGATCGACGACGGCCCGCGCATGGGTGATGGCCTCGGCGCGGATGGACGCGGGATCCGGGCCTGTGGCGGCGTCTACCGCCGTGCCATCCGGATCGTGCGCCTCGGGCTGCGGCGCGGGCTCGGGCGCCGGCCCGACATCGTTGGGGTCTTCCGGATCGGCGGTCTCGACCGCTTCGACCAGCTCGGGCGGCGCGTTCCGGAAGCGCCCGATGTCGAAGCTGGCGGCGATGCGCACGGGCTCGGCCAGCTGCGTGGCGAGCCCCACCTCCAGCGCCTCGGCGGCCGAGAACCAGGTCTCCGCCGCCATCAGCGCCGCGATCTCGTCCTCGGTCTTGCCGGAGCGAGCGGCGTAGCCGCGCGTCATGCCGGCCGCGATCTTGTCGAGCGTCCCGGCCATCTCGCGCATGTCGGCCGCCATGCCCATGACGAGGCCGGAGGGGTCGTGGATCATCAGAAACGCGTTTTCCGGCATGACGATGGCGTCGCCCGCCATGGCGATGTAGCTTGCCGCGGAGGCCGCGATGCCGTCGATCCAGACGGTGACCGGGCCGCTGTGGCGGCTCAGCGCGTTGTGGATGGCCACGGCATCGAAGACCGACCCGCCCGGACTGTTGAGCCGCAGGTCGATGGCCGCGTCATCCGGCAGCGCGCCCAACTCGGCCAGAAACCCCTTGGCGCTTACGCCATAGGCGCCGATCTCGTCATAGATCAGCACTTCCGCCCCGCCGTCGCGGGCGCGGATCGTGTACCAGCTCTTCATGATGTCACTCCTGTTCGGTCGGGCGGCCCGCTGCCGCCGCATCGTCGTGGCTGTCGCCATCCGACGCGTCGCCCGGATCGGGCCGCGTGGCCGGCGTCGCGCGGGCTCCTTGCGTCTCGCCCGGGCTTGTCCGGTAGCGCAGACCCAGCTCTGCAGCGCGCGCCGTGTCCGTCGCGTTCTCGCGGTCCACTTCCTCGACGTCGTAGCCGGTGGCTTCGACCACCTTGCGCCGCGAGGTGATGCCCGCCTCCATGGCCAGCACCTGCGCCTGGATGTCCTTGAGCGGATCGACCCAGTCCCAGCGCGGCGGGATCCACTGCACCATGCGCGCGGCCGCCGGGCCGGGCAGATCCAGCCGGCCTGCCAGCCGCGCGGTCTCCAGCCAGCGGGCCCAGACGGGCCGGCAGAGCTGATGCGCGATCACCCCGTGCTGGAGCTGCTGCACCCGCCGGCGGAACTCCACGAGCTCGGCCCGCAGGCTCGAATAGTTCGCCTGGCGCACGTCGCCGGTCACCAAGTGATAGGGTAGCCCCAGCGAGGCCGAGACGCCGAGCAGCGTCCGGTACTGGAACGCCTCGTAGCTGCTGCCGACATCCGCGGGGCTCGAGAACTTCACGTCCTCGCCGGGCAGCAGCACCTGCAGCGTGCCGGGCTCGAGGCTGGCGATGGCCGCGCCGTCGGCCTCAGACTCCTCCGTGCCCATCATCGGCTCTTCCGGCGCCGTCTTGGTTATGAAGCCCGCGAACATCGCTGCGGTCTTTTTCCGGTCGAGCTCGGCGTCGTCGTACTGATCAAGCAGGAACAGCCGCACCATGGCGGGCGCCACATGCGGCAGGCCGCGGATCTGCCCGGCGTCGAGCGGGCGGTAGATGTGCAGCACGTCCCCCGCCGGCACGCGCACGGTCTCGGGGACCGCCACGCGCCGATCCGTGCTGTCGCCGGGATGGCTGCGGCGGAAGTGATAGGCCACCCGCCGGCCGATCGCATCGAACTCGATCCCGCAGCGGATGCGGTTGCCGTTCGCGGCCGTCTCGGTCTTCTCGAAGGGCAGCATCTCGGACTGCAGGAGCTGCAGCTGCAGCGGCACCAGCAGCCCGTCCTCGGCCCGGCGCGGCCGCAGCCGAACGAAGCACTCGCCCGCGACAAACATCTCGCGGGCGACCATGGCCTGCAGCCCGTAGAAGTCGGTCAGCCCGTCCGCGTCCGCCTCGTCCGTCCAGGCGAGCCAGAGCCGCTGCACCCGATCCCGCAATTCCGCATCGTCGATCAGCGACGAGGGCTTGATCCCGTCGCCCACGAGGTTGGCGGCGAAGGCCTCGCACGCATTGGCGGCATAGCCGTTGGTGACCACCAGTTCACGCGCCCGCGCCAGCAGCTTCGGCCCGCCCGAGGCGACCAGCGCGTTGATGTTCTCCAGCGGCGGGTTCCAGCCCCGCAGCCGGCGCCGGGACATGGCGCCTTCGAGCCGCGCGCGCACGCCGGAGGGGCCGCTCCGAGTGGAGCGGCGAAAGCGGTCGAGCAGCCCCATGGGTTCACAGCCCCTTCGTCGTCGTCACGCGCACCTGCCGCACGATGCACCGGCCCTCCGCCGCCGCGATCTCGCGGTCCAGCGCCTCGATGGCGCGGTCGATCTCGGCCACGCTGCGGTACTCGACGGTCTTGCCGTCATAGCTGACCCTTGCCACGCCCGATGAACGCTGCGCCGAGAGCGCGTCGCGGCGGGCGCGGAGGGTTGCAGGATCGGACATGAGCAATCCCTTTGGTGCGTCATTGACATATGCGCCATTGGCGCATACATGCAGGTATGACCATCGTGACTGTCGCCGAGACGCCCGAGTTTCAACGTCGCGCCCGCGCCATCATGAGCGACGAGGAACGGATGGCGCTGATCGATTATATCGCCCGCAACCCTACTGCCGGGGTCTCGCTTGGCGGTGGCGTCCGAAAGGTGCGCTTTGCGCGCGACGGGGGCGGCAAGAGCGGCGGTTATCGTGTCATTCACTTTTATGGCGGCGACGATGACATGCCGATCTTTCTGATCACCGTCTTCGCCAAGAACGAGAAGGCCAATCTGACCCGGACAGAGACGGAAACGATCAAATCCCTCGGCAAACTGCTGGCCGACAGCTACAGGAGCGCAAGATGAGCGACGCATTCAAGAGCATCGAACAGGGCCTCAAGGAGGCCATTGCCCATGCCCAAGGCGAAGGGGCGGTCACGATCCACGAGATCGATATCCCCGACGCGGATGTTCAAGCCATCCGCGCCCGCACCGGCCTGTCGCAGGCCGAGTTTGCCCGGAGCATCGGCGTGAAGAAGTCCACGCTTCTGAACTGGGAACAGCACCGGCGGTCGCCCGAGGGCCCGGCCCGTGTCCTGCTTGCGCTGATCGACAAGGACCCGAGCATCGTTCAGCGCACGCTGGCAAGTTGAGCCTCACCCCATGTAACTCGATCGCCGCGTCTGCCGCCTCGGCGCCGGGCGGAGCGCGGGCCTTTCTGGGGCCTCTCCGTCCGCCGCGGGCGTCTCCACCGCCAGTTGCCGCTCCAGGTCCTGCCAGCGGGCCTCGGACCATCGGTCGGCCCCGGCGATCCAGGCGGCGGCCCGGGCATAGACCCGGCAGTCCAGCGCCTCGTTGCGCTCGCGCAGCTTCTGCCATTCGAGCTTGGCGAAGCCGCGCTTGCCCTTGACCGTGACCAGCTGCTCGGCGGTCAGCTGCTTCAGCCATTCGCTGTCCGCCCAGGACGGCAAGTGGACCGTTCCCGGTGGAAACGGTGCACCGGCTGTGACCTCTTCCGCGGTCGGCCGGTCCTGCCGCAGGAAGCGGTAGGTCTCGGCCTTGAAGGTCGAGGTCGCTACGCTCCACAGCCGTGCGCCGCGGCGCAGACGCTTGCCCGCGATGGTGGCGTCGACATAGGTGGGGCCCGTCACCGGGCTGGCGCGGTTGAACCCGTCGAGACCCTTCACGGGTGCGACCTGCGCGAAGCCGACCTGCCGCGCCCAGCCATAGACCGCGCTGGTCTCGAACCCGGTGTCGATCGCGAGCCGTGCGATGGTCAGATGCGCGCCCCGCGCATGCGGCCAGGACCGGCCGAGGAGGCCCGTCAGCTCCCCCCAGGCCTCGTGCCGGTCGGGGCCGCCCTCGATGACAAGATGGTCGACCGCCAGCTTTCCAGCCCGCGGCCCCAGGCCCAGACATCGACCTCGATCCGGTGCTCCTGAAGACAGAATGCACACGTACGTAAAGGTGGCAACCGCATTCTTGACATATTTCATGCCATGTTTAGGAAAGTCTGATCAACGCGTTTGGCTTCGCCGATAAGGCTGCCTGATCGCTCTGTTGGTCGC
>QVQC01000003.1 GCA_003428585.1 Nioella halotolerans | reverse complement strand
GGAAATCGATGCCCGCGCCGAGGCTGGCGGTCCCGCAACGTCTTGCCCGCGCTGCGGCGCCGAGGAGCGCAGCCGGTGGGGCCGGACGCGCACCGGGGCACAGCGATGGCGGTGCTCGAACTGCCGGTTGACCTGGTCGGGGCGGAGCGGCACGCTGCTCGCCAGGATGCATCGCCCAGACCTGGTCGCTGCGCTGGTGCGCGACATGATCGAGGCGCCGCAGCGGATGTCCTGCCGCCGCGGGACCGAGGTGCTGGGCGCGTCGCGTCACAGCATCTGGCGCTGGCGCATGACGATCATCATCTGGCGCTGGCGCATGACGATCATCGGCGCCCTGACGCCAGAGACAGACGATACCCTTGCCGGCATCGTCAAGGCGGACGAAGCGCACCAGCGCGAGAGCAGAAAGGGCTCGCGGGAGTGGGTCCGGCACCGTGACGACCCTGCGAACCACCCTGCGCCACCGCGTCTGAGGTGGCGGGCCTATTCATCGCGTGGCGGAGGCCGGGAAAGGCAGGTTGCTTCGGCATCGGGAGCGTCCTCTGGTGTCCCGCCCAGTCTACCTCAAGACGCTCGAAACGCGAGATTTTTCAGACTTTCCCTTGCAAGAATCTACGCAACGCCTTAAGCGGTTGATAGCTGGGCTGGAAGGTGTGGGTCGCGCGGAAGAGCTTGGTCCGCCGTGCGCGGCATGTCATTGAATTTTTGAATTTTTGTTGGCACGAGGTTTCCATGTCTGACTTGATCATACACCCCGTCATCCTGTGTGGCGGATCCGGGACGCGGCTTTGGCCACTGTCACGCAAGAGCTACCCGAAGCAGTTTGCAAAATTGTTGGGCGATCAGTCATTGTTCCAAGGGTCGGTCGAACGGTTGTCGGGCGATGGGTTCGCGGACCCGACCATTATCACGGGCGATCCCTTCCGCTTCATCGTGACCGAGCAACTGGCCGCCATTGAAAGAGATCCACACGCCGTGCTGATCGAGCCCGAGGGGCGCAACACGGCGCCCGCGGTCCTTGCCGCGGCGCTCAACCTCGCTCAGACGGACCCGGACGCGCTCATGCTCGTCGCGCCGTCGGACCACGTGATCGAGGAGGGCGCTGCCTTCAGGGCGGCAATCATGGCTGCGGCTCCGGCAGCCCAGGCTGGCAGCATCGTGACCTTTGGGATCCGGCCGACGGCGCCTGAAACAGCGTACGGCTACCTGCAACTCGCAGAAGGGGGTGAAGTCGACGCGACCGCGCCGCAGGACCTCGCTCAATTCGTCGAGAAACCGCAGCTTCCTGACGCAGAAAGCATGATCGCGGACGGCCGACACCTCTGGAACGCGGGTATTTTTCTGATGTCCGTGCAGACGGCCCGGGACGTCTACACCGCCAAGGCCCCTGACATAGCCACGGCGGTCGAGCAAGCGGTGGCCGAAGCCAAGACCGATCTCGGGTTCTGCCGACTCGCATCCGAACCATGGTCGCGGGCGCCCGACATCTCGATCGACTTTGCAATCATGGAAAAAGTCGAAGATCTCAAGGTCATGCCGGTGTCGATCGGCTGGTCCGACCTCGGCGGGTGGTCCGCCGTTCACCAGTCGAGCGACCTGGATGAGGCCGGCAATGCCGTCTCGGAGAGGGCGATCGCCATCGATTGCGAGGGCAGCCTGCTGCGCGCCGTGTCGGACCGGCAGGTGCTGGTGGGCATCGGCCTGCAGGACATGATCGCGGTGGCGATGAACGACGCGGTGCTCGTGGCGCCGGCCTCGGAAAGCCAGCGGGTGAAGGAGGCCGTCACCGCGCTGAAAGCGGCCGGGCAGCCGCAGGCGACGCAATTGCCGCGCGACTACCGGCCCTGGGGCTGGTACGAGAGCCTGATCGTCGGCAACCGGTTCCAGGTCAAGCGCATCGTCGTGCATCCTGGCGCGGCGCTGTCGCTGCAAAGTCATGTGCACCGCTCCGAACACTGGATCGTGGTGGAGGGCACCGCCAAGGTGACCGTGGATGAGGAGGTGACCTTGCTGAGCGAGAACCAGTCGGTCTACATTCCACTCGGCGCCGTGCACCGGATGGAGAATCCCGGCAAGGTGCCCATGGTCTTGATCGAGGTGCAGACGGGCAGCTATCTGGGCGAGGACGACATCATTCGCTATGAGGATGTGTATGCGCGGACGTGATGAGGTGACGGACATGGATAAGCTATGAAGTGTCCCTCGCACTCTTGATGATCCAAGCCTGTTTAGGGCGAGCTGCTAATTTTCACTTGCTCCGTGCTTCCGGCAGCCTCCCACCCAGCTTCTTTTTCAATGAGGAAGAACGTAAAAAGGTCGAGTCTTGGGCAGAACAGTTGGTGGCGAAACATGAGCCTTTGGCTCGACAATGGATGAAAAATTCCCCTCTGTCGTGACGGTCCGTTCTGGGCCTGACCTACGCCATCTCACATATCCACTCGGGATACGCGCCTCTTGACCTCTCGCCTGCCGTGCACGGGCAACTTGTGTCGGGTTCAGACCAAAGGGATGTCGGCCGGATCGGCGAACGTGAAGCGCATAGCTTTCACGCCGGATCGCCGCACCAGTACCCGTCCCGCCTGTCATGCGTGATCAGCGCGCCAGACGCTCCTCCACGTCCTCGCGCGCCTGTTCGAAGGAGCGCAGCCCGATGAAGCGTGGCGTGGCGTCCATGTAATCGCGGAAACGCTGGCCGTATTCCCGCACGAGGAACCGTTCCTCGTTCAGCGCGAAAAGCGTGTAGACCGCCAGCAACATGCCCGTCAGCCCCAGCACCGTCCACGAGGCGGCAGCAATCGCCAGCCCGACCCCGGCCAGCACCGAGGTGACGTATTGCGGGTTGCGCGTGTAGGCATATAGCCCGCCTGTCACCAGCCCCTCGGCCCCGCCATAGGTGTTTTCCAGCCCGAGCGAGCGATAGCCCCACAGCGTCACGCCATAGGCCGCGGCCACCATCGGCAGGCCGATGGCAAGGTCGATCAACGCCGCGCCGTGAAGGATCACCTCCAGCGCGGCGGCCAGAACGATGGCGGCGCAGACGATGCGAAAGAGGCCGAGCGCGGTGTGGTGGCGCCAGCCGCTCTTGTCCGGGGCGGGCCAGAAGGTGACACCGGGGGTCAGAAGGGCATGGGTGAGAAGGGCACAGAGCACCGCGCCGGACCCGAAGCCAAGGGCCAGCGTACCGGTGAGAGCCACGTTTAGGGAAAGAAGCATCTGATCGCGTCGTCTTTGGTCGATTCCGTTTGGCGGGCACGGTGCCAGCCGAGTGTGACAGGAAAGCGAAACGGGGGCCGGTCAGAACGCCTTGAAGGTGAGGGTGGTCACCGTGCGCTCTATCCCGTCCACGTCCAGCAGGTGATCGTTGATGTAGCGGCCGATATCCTCGCCCTCGGGGATTATCAGCTTGAGCAACAGGTCATATTCCCCCGAGATCGAGTAAAGCTCTGCATGGATTTCCTTCAGCACGATCTTGAAGGCCACGTCATAGGTGGTGCCGGGTTTGCATCTGATCTGCACGAAGACGGTTTGCATGGGCGTGGTCCGGTTGGGGTGTTTGGCGCAGGATGGACCCAAGGCAGGCCGGGATCAACCCGGGCGCTGCGTTCTGCCTGTGCGCGGCGCGGCAAAGCGGCTAGGATCGTCGCATGTTGGATGCGTTGCCCTTTCGGTTCCTGTTGCTGCCCGGCTTCGAGCTTGCCGCGCTGGGCGCGGCCACGGCGGTGCTGGCCGGGGCTGGGGTGGCGTTTTGCACCACGTCCCTGACCGAGACGCCGGTGACCGCCGACAGCGGGGTCGTGGTGGTGCATGGGGGCGCGGCGCCGCCGATGGGGCCGGGCGAGACACTGGTGGTACTGTCCGGGCTGGACCTTGACACCGACGATCTGGAGGCGGCGCTTGTCTTGTTGCGCCGGGCGGCGCGGCAGGGCGGGCGGCTCTGGGCGATCGGTGGCGGGGTCTGGGTTCTGGCGCATCTGCGCCTGCCGGAGGGCACGGTCCTGTCGGCCAACCCGGTCACGGCCGAGGCCCTTGCCGGCCTGCGCCGGGTGCCGGCGGTCAGCGATGCGCCCTTCGTCCGGGGCGAGGAGATCGCCACCGCGCGGGCCTCGGCGGCGGCGGCGCTCTTGCGCCATGACCTCGCGCTCGGCGCGGGCCCGGGGCCGGACGCGGCGCCCAACACGCTGCGCGGGGCGGAGGCGGCGCGCGCGCAACTGCCCCCGATCGAGGATCGCTACCCGACGCGGCACCGGCTGGTGATCGAGGGGCTGGGGATCATGCGCGCGAACCTTTTCCGACCGGTCTCCATTGCCGCGCTGGCGGCGTCGCTGGGCCTGTCGGAGCGCCAGCTTGAACGGCTGTTCGAGCGTGAACTGGGCGACACGCCGGCGCCGGTCTACCGAGAGATGCGGCTGGAGGCGGCGCGCATCGAGGTGCGGCTGGGGCGCCGCCCGATGGGCGAGATCGCGCGCGATTTCGGCTTTTCCTCGGCCGGGTTCTCGCGCACCTACTTGCGGCAATTCGCGATAGCGCCCTCGGCCGACCGCCGGGCGGCGATGGGAGGAGAGGAATGAGCGAACGCGGTGGCCCGCTGGCCGGGCTGAAAGTGGTGGAAATGGTGGGGCTTGGCCCCGGTCCCTTCGCGGGGATGCTGCTGGCCGACATGGGGGCCGAGGTTGTCGCGGTGGACCGCCCCGGCGGGCCGTCGATCGTGCTTGAGCACGATATCTGCTGGCGCGGCAAGACGCGGGTGGAACTTGACTTGAAGTCGCGCGCGGGGCGCGCGGCGGTGCTGGATCACGTCGCCGGCGCCGATGCGTTGATCGAAGGCAACCGGCCCGGCGTGATGGAACGGCTGGGGCTGGGGCCTGACGCCTGCTGGCAGGTCAATGCGCGCTTGGTCTACGGGCGCATGACCGGCTGGGGGCAGGAAGGGCCCTTGGCGCAGGCGGCGGGGCATGACCTCAATTACATCGCGCTGGCCGGCGCGCTGCACCCGATGGGCGCGCCGGGCACGCCGCCGCCGGTGCCGCTGAACCTTGTCGGGGATTACGGCGGCGGGGCGATGTTTCTGGCCTTCGGGGTGATGACCGCGCTGTGGGAGGCGCAGCGGTCGGGGCAGGGGCAGGTGGTCGATGCGGCGATGGTCGACGGCGCGTCGCTGATGATGAGCTTTTTCCATTCGCTGCGCGCCTCGGGCTGGTGGCAGGAGGCGCGCGGCGCCAACATGCTGGACGGCGGGGCGCATTTCTATGGCTGCTACGAATGCGCCGACGGGCGGCATGTCTCGGTCGGTGCGATCGAGCCGGGCTTCATGGCGGTGCTGGTGGAGAAGATGGGGCTGCCACGGGATTGGCTGGACAAGCACATGGACCGCGCGGCGTGGCCCGACTTGCGGGCCGAGCTGGCGGCGCGTTTCGCCACGCGGACCCAGGCCGAGTGGTGTGACCTGCTGGAGGGAACGGATGCCTGTTTCGCGCCGGTGCTGCCCTTTTGGAAGGCGCCGGATCATCCGCACGCGCAGGCGCGCCATGCCTTCATACGTCGCGGTGGCGTGACCGAGCCGGCCCCGGCGCCGCGGTTTTCGCGCACCAAGCCGGACCTCGCGGGGTAGGGGCTGTGCTGACGGGTACCGGGCGACGCTTGCCAAAGCCGCGCCCCGTCCCGATATGCAGCGCAGGGCGGGCCGGCGCGGGCTTGACGCGGGCGATGCGGCGCCGGAGTGTTGACGGTGCACATGAACAGGGTGGCGAAACCGATGAGCGACGACTGGATTTCACGCTTTCAGGGCTTGTCCAACCTGCCGGAGCGGATCCGGGGGATCCTCGCGGCGCGGTCGCAGGTGATCCGGATGCGCAAGGGCACGGTGATCTTCGGCCCCGGCAATGCGCCGGAAAACCTTCTGTTCCTGCTTGATGGCACGGTCAGGGTTCAGCAACTGGCCGAGAACGGGCGCGAGATCGTGCTTTACCGTGTTCAGGCCGGGGAAAGCTGCGTGATGACCACGGCCTGCCTGCTGGCCTACGAGGATTACAGCGCCGAGGGCGTGGCCGAGACCGACATCACCGCCGCCGCGATCCCGCGCACGGTTTTCGACGACCTGATCTCGCAATCCAAGGAATTTCGCACCTTCGTCTTTTCTGCCTATTCGCGGCGCATCACCGACCTGTTCCATGTCATCGAGGATATCGCCTTCCAGCGCATGGATATCCGGCTGGCGCAGAAGCTGCTGGATTTGGGCAAGGGTGGCGTGGTCAAGGCCACGCACCAGCAACTGGCCGCCGAGCTTGGCACCGCGCGCGAGGTGATCTCGCGCCAGTTGTCGGAATTCCAGCGCCGCGACTGGATCAAGCAATCGCGCGGCAACGTGGAACTGCTGGACGAGGCCAGTATCGCGAGACTGGCGCAGTCCGAAGCGGCCTAGCGTTCGGGCGAAGTGCGGCGCATGCATGGTGAGCCCGTCACTGGCCATCTGCCGGCGCGAAGAGTGCCGTATGCGCCGTGCGATCGGTGATCCCAGAGGCATGCTTCCAGCATGACCCGCGCAGGCCGGCCGGCGATTTTGTGAGGCCAGCGCGTCGTTCGGGTGTTCTGCGGATTTGGCGGGACAAGGCGCCTCGCTCAGAAGGCAGATCGCCATCCAGCGGTCAGGCCACCGCGCGGCTGTCGTTCAAGGATGCCGACCAACTGCCCGACGCGATGCCTCTATCGGGCACTTTATTTCCGGCGGAGGGAGACCGCTCGCGTGCGCAAGGGCTTCAGACGCTTGGCGCGTCGCCGTGAAGCCGGTCGATGATCCGGCGCACCAGCGCGAGATCTTCGAACGCGGCGTGCAGGTCGTCTTCTATACCCGCGACTGGCCGTGTCAGCGCGCCCATGGCGAGGAAATCCCCGTCACGGTCGAGCGCGAGGTAGAAATTCTTGCTCTGAAAGCCGGCTTTCATACCGCGCAGACCCTTGTCGCCGCCCTCGTCGCGGCCAATTTCCAACAAGCGGTCCAGAAAGGCCGGCGGCATGATCGCGCGCGCGGCGGCCGGATCGTCGGCGTAGACCTCGAAGGCCGCCTCGAATTCGGCGTGGTCGAATTCGACCTTGGGCATGCTGCGACCGGTGCCGAATGCCAGCATTTCGCCAAGCTTGTTGCCGATGCTGCCAAGTTCGCGGCTGATCAGGATGTTCGTTGAGACCGGCTCGGGGACACCGATCCGGAACAGGATGCCATCGAAAACGGTCCGCGTGCGCGACTCGCTGTCACCCTTACTGTTCGATGTCCGGGTCCTCTTCTTGAGGCGGGCCTCGACCAGTTCGAAGTCCGTGTCGCGGTACCGCCCTTCCAGCCGGTCGGACAACTGCGAGCGGTTGAAGCTGCCGATCACCCCCAGCCCCTGCACCCGGTCCAGCGGGAAGCGTTTGCGCGCGTCGCGGTCATAGTCGAGGTCGCCGAGAAATTCACAGATCACGGGCATGACCGACCGGGCCACTTCGCCGCCCCAGCGATCCGCCTGCCGCCGCCACAAGAGAAAGGCCACGATGCCGCCAAGGACCACCAGCACCCCGGCCCCGATCAGCCCGCCCTGCAGGTCGTTGCTACGCCAAAGGGTAAGCCCGGCCAGAAGCAGCGCGATGCCGAGCGGGATGCCCGCGTGCAGCTTGGCGCGTGACAAAAGCCGCTGGCGTTCGCGTTCCAGCCGGTCGAGTTCGGGAACGATCCTGTCCTCGAAGACCGGTGCGAACCCGGCCTCGATCGGCCTCTTTTCCGTGAAGCTCATCTTTTCCTCGCATTTGCCATGTGCTGTTCACGGGTGTGTCGCCGCGCTGCGCAACGGCGTTCAGTCGCAACGGCGTCAGGCGGTCAGGTCCGAGGGCCGGTTGAGGCCGCGTCGCGGCATCTGGAACGGCGTCTGGCAGACCCCGGCGGGCAGCGGATCGGCGCTGGCCGGTTCGCGCACCAGAACGGCGGTGCCCGGCGTGCCGCTCTCGACCGGCAGCCTTGCAAGGGCGATGTTGGTGCCGAGTCCGGGGGAATAGAAGGCCGATGTCACGTAGCCGATATCGGCGCCCGTTGCGGCGTCGGCGACGGGCCAGAAATCGGCGTTGTACCAGTCGATCTGCCGGCCGCCGAAGCGCAGGCCGACAAGCTTGTGGCTGACGCCCTCCCGGGCGATGCGGGTCAGGGCGGCCTTGCCGATGAAGTCCGGCTTGTCGAGGTCGACCTGCCAGTCGAGCCCGACCTCGTAGGGCGATGTCTCCAGATCCATGTCTTGCCCGTAGGACAGGATTCCCGCCTCCAGCCGGCTGATGTGATTGGGCGCGATGACGCGCAGGGAATAGGGCTGGCCCGCCGCGACAAGGCCATCCCATAGCCTGTCGGCATCCGCCGTGGCGTTGCGCAGGTAGATCTCGAACCCTTCCTCGCCGGAAAAGCCGGTCTTGGAGATCACGACGTCGCAGCCGAAGAGCGTTGTTTCCATCAGGTTGAAGAATTTCAGGTCCTTCAGGCCGGAGACTCCGGCCTCGGCCAGGAGCGCGCTGCTGTCCGGGCCCTGGATCTGAACCGGCGCGACATCGAGTTCGCGGATCGTCACGTCGAAGCGTCGGTCGACATTCACCCCCTGCGCCCAGAGCGCGACATCCGAATCCGAGATCGAAAGCCAGTATTCATCCTCGGCGATGCGCAACAGGACCGGGTCGTTCACGATACCGCCATACTGGTTGCACAGCACGACGTAGCGCGCCTTGCCCGGGGCCAGTTCCTTGGGGCCTGTCATGGCACGGGTGACGAGGTGGTCGATGAACGCGGTGGCGTCCGGCCCGCGGATCTGGATCTGGCGTTCCACGGCGACGTTCCACAGGGTCACGTGGCGGGTGAGGTAATCATACTCGCCCAGCAATCCGCCCTCGTCGGGCGAGAAGTAGAGGCGGGGGTGATACATGCGATTGTAGACGGTGGCCGCACGGACGCCGTGTTCGACCGACTTGTGCCAGAACGGGGATTTTCGGACCCGGGTTCCGACGAGCAGGTCAACGCGCGGCGCGCCGCTCTGGCGCAGGTTGATCGGGACGGTGCGGGAGGAGTCGCGTAGCATGGTCGGGCCTCCTTTGGTGCTGTGTTGGACGGGACAGAGATGGGGATTTGCCGCGCTTTTGTGAAGGATCGGGCGGCCGCGCCGTATCCGGTCGGGCAGTTTCGGGGCGGGTCCGACCGGTGCGGCGCGGTGCCGATGCTTCCGCGCGTCGGCAAAACGTGCTTTGGTGACATGGTCACTGAAGACAGCCGGCCGGGCGGCTAGGTATCCTGCAAGCTTCCCGACCGAAGCGGACAGGACCCTCAACCACAGGTTCCGTGAAACGAGGGCGACTGCGCGAGTCGCTGCCGGGACCACACAGGAGAACAGGACATATGGAAACCGAGTTTACCCCCATTGCCAGCACCGTTGGCGGCGTGCTGATCGGCACCGCCTCGGTGCTGCTGATGCTGACGCTGGGGCGCATCATGGGTGCGACCGGCATCTTGGCGGGCTTTTTCAGCCCCGCCTCACGCGACGACTGGCTGTGGCGCGCGGCGATCCTCGCGGGGATGATCACCGGCCCCGTCGTGTATCTGGCGCTGATGGGCGAAATGCCCGCCGTTCAGGTGCCGATTTCAACCCCGATGCTTCTGATCGGTGGCTTCATCGTCGGCGTTGGCGTGACCTACGGGTCGGGCTGCACGTCGGGCCACGGGGTCTGCGGCATGGCGCGTCTCTCGCCGCGCTCGATCGCCGCGACGGCGACCTTCATGGTCTTCACCGCCGTCACCGTCTTTGTCATTCGCCATGTGATCGGAGGTTGAACCCATGCGCATCATCATCGCTTATCTCGTCGGGATCGTCTTCGGCGTCGGGATCTCCCTGTCCGGCATGGCCAACCCGGCCAAGGTGATCAACTTCTTCGATTTCGCCGGCACATGGGACCCGAGCCTCATCTTCGTGATGGGCGGCGCCCTTGTCACCACCTTCATCGGCTACCGTTTCGTGCTGAAGCGGCCGATGCCGGTCTTCGACCGCAAGTTCCTGCTACCGGGCTCCAACGCCATCGACGGCAAGCTTCTGACCGGATCGGCCATCTTCGGCGTCGGTTGGGGCATCGCCGGCTTCTGCCCGGGCGGTGCGCTGCCGGCGCTCGGAACCGGCCGGATCGAGGTCATCCTGTTCACCGCCGCCCTCGTGGCGGGGATCTTCGCCGCCCGCGCCCTGATGCACTTCCGGCGCCCCACGGCGCCCACGCAGGCCTGAGGCCTGGCCCCTTACACACCCGGAGGACACGACAATGCCAAATTCCAACTACCCCGTTCAGATGGACGTCACCCCAGAGGTCGAGCCGTTCTTCGACCCGGCCACCAACACGATCAGTTACATCGTGAAGGATCCGAATTCCAACGCCTGCGCCATCGTCGATTCGGTGATGGATATCGACTACGCGGCGGGCCGCATCACCTATGAACATGCCGATGCGCTGATCGACTACATCCAGAAGCACGAGCTCAAGCTGGACTGGATCATCGAGACGCATGTCCATGCCGACCACCTGTCCGCCGCGCCCTACATCCAGGAGAAGATGGGCGGCAAGATCGGCATCGGGTCGAACATCATGGTGGTACAGGACACGTTCGGGAAGGTCTTCAACGAAGGCACCGAGTTCCAGCGCGACGGCAGCCAGTTCGACGCCCTGTTCGAGGATGGCGACACCTACCAGATCGGCACCATGCAGGCCTTCGCCATCTACACGCCCGGCCACACGCCCGCCTGCATGACCCATGTGATGGGCGACGCGGCCTTCGTCGGCGACACGCTGTTCATGCCCGATGGCGGATCGGCCCGCGCCGATTTCCCCGGTGGCGATGCCGGCACGCTTTACGACTCGATCCAGAAAGTGCTGACGCTACCCGATGACATGCGGCTGTTCATGTGCCACGACTACGGCCCGAACGGGCGCGATATCGCGTGGGAAACCAGTGTCGGTGATGAAAAGGCGCACAACATCCATGTCGGCGGCGGCAAGACGAAAGAGGAATTCGTCAAGTTCCGCACCGAACGCGATGCCCAGCTGGCCATGCCGCGGCTGATCATCCCCTCGCTGCAGGTGAACATGCGCGCCGGCGAGGTGCCGACCGACGAGGACGGCAACCCGATGCTCAAGGTGCCGGTGAACGCGCTGTAAGGCCGGCAGGGAAGGAAAACCAATGGAAATCAAGACCATCAACGCTGCCATCTCGGTCAGCCCGCAAGTGGCGACCGAGGACATGCGCCGGATCGCCGATCAGGGCTTCCGTGCCGTGATCTGCAATCGGCCCGACGGGGAAGGCTCTGACCAGCCCACCCATGACGAGATCGAGGCCGCGGCGAAGGCGGCAGGTCTCGAGTTCCGGTACCTTCCCGTCATCGCGGGCAAGGTGTCGGATGATGACGCGGAGGCGTTCGGGCAGGCCATGGAAGAACTGCCCAAGCCGGTCTTCGCCTATTGCCGCACCGGCACGCGCAGCGCGACGCTGTGGTCGCTGAGCGAGGCGGGCCACCGGCCCGTCTCCGACATCCTCGCCGCGACCAAGTCGGCGGGCTACGACATGGCCGGCGTCGTGCGCCGGATCGTCAATGACGGCAAGACGCCCACTGACCGGGCCGATGCCAACTACGACGTTGTGATCGTCGGTGGCGGCGCGGCGGGAATCGCCACCGCCTCGTCGCTGAAATCGCGTAAACCCGATCTCGAGATCGCGATCATCGACCCGGCCGACATCCACTACTACCAGCCGGGCTGGACCATGGTGGGCGGCGGCATCTTCGACGCGGCCAGCACCGCCAAGACCATGGGCAGCCTGATTCCACGCGGCGTGCACTGGTTGAAATCCGCTGTCGCGGCGTTCGAACCCAAGGACAACGCCGTCATCCTCGATGGTTGCCGTGTCGTGGCCTACAAGCGCCTGATCGTCTGCCCGGGGCTGAAGCTTGACTGGAACAAGGTGGAGGGGCTGGTTGAGACGCTGGGCAAGAACGGCGTGACGTCCAACTACCGCTACGACCTTGCGCCCTACACGTGGGAACTGGTCAGCGGGATGAAGGAGGGCCGGGCGCTGTTCACGCAGCCGCCGATGCCCATCAAGTGCGCCGGCGCGCCGCAAAAGGCGCTCTACCTGTCCGGCGACCACTGGTTCCGCACCGGCGTTCTGAAGGATATCGACATCCAGTTCATGAACGCGGGCGGCGTGCTTTTCGGGGTCAAGGACTACGTTCCGGCGCTGCAAGAATACATCGAGAAATACGATGCCGACCTGAACTTCTTCCACAATCTCGTGGCGGTCGATGGCGCGGCGAAGAAGGCCACCTTCGAGGTTGCCAAGCCCGACACCGAGAAGACCACGGTCGAGGTCGAGTTCGACATGATGCATGTCACCCCGCCGCAGACCGCGCCCGATTTCATCAAGGTCTCGCCACTGGCCGACGCGGTGGGCTGGGTCGACGTCGATCAGGCGACCCTGCGTCACAAGACGTTCGAGAATATCTGGTCGCTGGGCGACGTGATGAACGCGCCCAATGCCAAGACGGCGGCGGCGGCGCGGATGCAGGCGGCGATCGTGGCGCAGAACATTGCCGACGATATCGACGGGCGGTCGCCTACCTCGATCTACAACGGCTACGGATCCTGTCCGCTGACGGTGGAGCGCGGCAAAATCGTGCTGGCCGAGTTCGGCTATGGCGGCACGCTGCTGCCCTCGTTCCCGAAATGGGTGATCGACGGCACCAAGCCCTCGAAACTCTCGTGGCTGCTGAAAGAGCAGATCCTGCCGCCAGTCTACTGGAAGGCCATGCTGCGCGGGCGCGAGTGGATGGTGAAGCCCGAGAAGGTCAGCGCAAGCTGAACCCCGTCCGAAATGCCGGATCGCGCCTCGCAAGGGGCGCGACCCTGCTGTAATATTTGTCTGGAAAGGTGCGCGCCATGCTCGCCCGTTATCTGCCCATCCTAGACTGGGGCCGGAGCTATACCCGGCAGGCGCTGTCGAACGACATGATCGCCGCGGTGATCGTCACCATCATGCTGATCCCGCAATCGCTGGCCTATGCGCTTCTGGCCGGCCTGCCGCCCGAGATGGGGCTTTACGCCTCGATCGCGCCGATCATCCTGTACGCCATCTTCGGCACCAGCCGCGCGCTGGCCGTGGGCCCGGTGGCGGTCGTGTCGCTGATGACGGCGGCGGCGATCGGTGAAATCGCCGAGGCGGGGACCGCTGGCTACGCCATCGCGGCGCTGACGCTGGCGGGTCTGTCGGGGGCGATCTTGCTGGCGATGGGGGTGTTCAAGCTCGGCTTCCTGGCCAATTTCCTGTCGCACCCGGTGATCGCGGGGTTCATCACCGCCTCGGGCGTGATCATCGCGGCAAGCCAGCTCAAGCACATCCTCGGCGTGAACGCGAGCGGGCACAACCTGCTGGAACTGCTCGAATCGCTCTGGCACCACCTGCCGGAGACCAACCTTTACACGCTGGTGATCGGGGTATTGGCCACCGGCTTCCTGTTCTGGGTGCGCAAGGGGCTGAAGCCGGCGCTGCGCAAGCTGGGGCTGTCGGCGGGGATGGCCGATGTCGCCGCAAAGACGGGCCCTGTGGCCGCCGTTGTCGTGACCACGGCAGCGGTCTGGTTTTTCGGGCTCGACGCGCGCGGCGTGGCGATTGTCGGGGAGGTGCCGCAAAGCCTGCCGCCCTTGACGGTGCCTTCCTTCGATCTGGACCTCGTCACCTCGCTGATGGTTCCGGCGCTGCTGATCTCGGTCATCGGGTTCGTGGAATCCATTTCCGTCGCGCAGACGCTGGCGGCCAAGAAGCGCCAGCGGATCGACCCGGACCAGGAGTTGATCGGGCTGGGCGCGGCCAACATGGGCGCGGCCTTCACCGGCGGCTTTCCGGTGACCGGGGGCTTTTCGCGCTCGGTCGTGAATTACGATGCCGGGGCCGAGACGCCGGCGGCGGGCGCCTATACCGCCGTAGGGCTGGCCGTTGCCGCGCTGCTGCTGACGCCGTTGATCTTCTTCCTGCCCAAGGCGACGCTGGCGGCGACGATCATCGTCGCGGTGCTGTCCCTCGTTGATTTCGCCATCCTGAAACGGACATGGACCTATTCCAAGGCCGATTTCACCGCCGTCGCCGCGACCATCGGGCTGACCCTTGCAATGGGGGTGGAGGTCGGCGTGTCGGCGGGGGTTATCCTGTCCATCGCGCTTTACCTCTACAAGACATCGCGGCCGCATATCGCCGAGGTCGGCCTGATCCCGGGCGCCCAGCATTTCCGCAATATCAAGCGGTTCGATGTTCTGACCCATCCCGAGGTGGTGACGCTGCGGGTGGATGAAAGCCTGTATTTCGCCAATGCGCGGTTCCTCGAGGATTACATCCTGAACCGCGTGGCAGGCGACGCGCGTCTCAAGCACGTGGTACTGATGTGCACGGCGGTGAACGAGGTCGACATGTCGGCGCTTGAATCGCTGGAGGCGATCAACCAGCGGCTGAAGTCGATGGGGATCAAGCTGCACCTGTCGAAGGTCAAGGGGCCGGTTATGGACCGGCTGAAGCGGGCGCATTTCCTCGATGAACTGACCGGCAATGTCTACCTGTCGCAATACGAGGCGATGATGGATCTCGGCCCCGTGGTGGGGGAGAACGCGCCGAAAGCGGCGGAATGAGTGTTGAATGATCAGGCGGGTTCGAGCGACAGAAGCCGTTCGAGCCCCGCATTGTCGCAGGTCAGGTCGGCCAGCGTGACATCGTCGAGCGTGGCATAGAACGCTTCCAGAGCTGTTTCCAGCGAGGAGCGCAGCTTGCAGGCCGAGGTGATCGGGCAATGGTTGTCCCGCGCCGAGAAGCACTCGGTGAACGGTGTCTGTGCCTCGAAGATGCGGAAAACGCGGCCGACGCTGATCGCCTCGGGCGGGCAACGCAGGCGGATTCCGCCATTGCGGCCGCGCAGCGTCTCGATGAAGCCGGTCTGGGCCAGTTGGTTGATCACGACGCCCAGATGCGCCTCCGACGCGCCGACGAGGGCGGCGATGTCCGCCTTGCGCACGACGCGGCCGGGATTGACCGCACAGGTCATCAGCGCGCGCATGGCAAGATTGGTTCGAACGGTCAGTCGCATCGTGAATAGCCCTTTAAATGCCGCTACCGTAGGCGGCATGGGCCGACGCGCCTTGATCCAGATCAGGGTTCCCAACACCTGCGGTTGAAAATCGTGACTCTGTGCATGAGGTTTGGGGCGAACCGCCTACAGGTCGACGGAATAAAGCGCCGCCGGCCGGTGGCGCCCGCCGGAGGTCTTTTCCCCAAGGTCGATCAGATCCCAGTTGGCCGCGATCCACTTGCGGAAGTTGCGCTTGTCGAGCGGTTCGCCCTTCAGCGTTTCGAACACCGCCTGCGCCTCGGCGAGAGTGAATTTCCGCGGCAGGAACTGGAACGCGACAGAGGCGGTCTCGGTGATCCGGTTGGTGACCTTGTGGGCCAGCGCGGTGCGCGCATCGGCAAGGATCCGGTCATGGTCGAAGGCAAGTGGCGGCAGGTCGTCCATCGCGAACCAGCGCGCATCGGCGGCATCCGTGGACGCGGCCAGCACCATCTGGTCGGACGGGACAAGGGCCATGAACGCCACCGTGATCACCCGCTCGCGCGGGTCGCGGTCCGGCGCGCCATAGGCGCCAAGCTGTTCCAGCGGCACGCCCTCGACGCCGGTTTCCTCCTGCAACTCTCGCCGGGCGCCCTCGATCAGGTCCTCGTCCATCTTGATGAACCCGCCGGGGATGGCCCAGCTGTCCCTGAACGGGTCCACCAGCCGCCGGATCAGCAGGACATGCAGTGCCCCGTCGCGGATCGAGAAAATGCAGATATCGGCGGTGACCGCGGGATGCGGGTAGTCGTAGGTGTAGCTCATGCCTGCCTGTCTGCCGGGGGGCTGCCCACGGCGTTTGCATGTGTCGGTCCGGTACGGACGGAGTAATCGTGTTGTGGATACACCTATGGATTGTGGGCGTCAAGCAGATTGGCCGGCCCCGGGGACAAGGGGGGCGGCCTGACGATCCGGGGTGTCGGGACAGGGACAAAGCGGATCGCCATCGAAATGTGACAAGGGAACGGAAGGACGGGGGCAGGGGCGATTCTGTAATGGGTCGAGTGGCGCGTCATTATGGTCAGCGTTTAATGCAAACATAAAGTGTTGTAAATACACGTACTTTTCGGGGCGATTCTGCGCGCAACGTTCTGAAAAGAAATGACATATTCCTGAAAAACGCGTTCGGCGCGCGCAAAACGGTTTCCGGTTCGCGCGGGTCCATGCGGATGCGGGCCACTCCCTTGACGCTCCGGACTGGCATTTTACCCAGCGTAAAGGCTTGATGGGCGAGATGACGCAGCATTCGCGAATCTTCATCTCCTATTCGCACAAGGACAGGGATCGGGCTGATTTCCTGTGGCGGGAGTTGTGCGCGCGCGGCCACGCGGTGTTCATCGACCGCGAGGGCATCCTCGAGACAGAGCATATCACCAACCGCATCCGCGAGATGATCGTGGGGGCCGATATCGTTCTGCTGGTGCTCGGCGCGAACTGGATCGCCTCGCCCGCCTGCCGCATGGAGCTCGGCTTCGCGCTCGACCACAACAAGCGCATCCTGCCCGCCGCCTTCGAGGATGTTGGCGCCGACCTGCCGGCCGAGATCAAGGATATCAACTACGTCCGGTTCTACGGTCCGGGCGGCGCGTGGGCGGACGCGATAGAGCGGCTCGACACCGCGACCGACCGCGATATCGACTGGATCCGGCTGCATACCCGCTTCGGCGAGGCGGCGGCGCGGTTCATCGCGGGCGAGGGGGCGCCGCCACGGGGCCACGAATTGCGCGCCATGCGGCGCTGGATCGAGCACCACCCAAAGGGCGCCCCCGACCCGACGGAAGACCACTGGCGCTATTTCAAGGCCGGCATGGCACGGCGCAAATGGGGGCAGATTGGCGCCGCGGTCGTGGTCACGCTGGCGCTGACGCTGGCCACGCTTGGCGGGATGCGGGCGATTGCGACCACGCAATGCGAGGCGCTGCGCAGCGGGGTGCGGGCGAGCGAGGCGCTGGACCCGGTGGCCGCCATCGAAACCATCCTGACATTGGCCGACAACAGTTTTTGCCGCGCATCCAGCGCTTGGCTGGCGGTGCTTGGCACGCTGGGTGAAACGCTGCGCGACCAGCGGCTGCGCGCGACGCTCACGCTGCCCGACCCGGGGGCGCAGGTCGCGGCGGTCCTGCCCGGCAGCGGGCACCTGCTGGCGCTGAACGCGGATGGTGGCGGCGCGGTGCTGGACCTGATCACCGGCGCGCGGATCGAGGATGAATTGCCGATGCCCGCCCAAGGCGGCGCGCGGCGGGTGCTCTACGACGCCGGGCGCTTCGTGCTGATCCACGCGCGGCGGGTCACGATCTGGGATCCGGCGACGCGTCGGGGCTGGGGCTTCGCCTTTGCCAACGGTGGTCCCGTGACGCATGCGGCGCTGTCGCCGGGCGGCGAGACGCTGGTGGTGGCGACCGGTGACGACCGGCTGCATTTCCATTCGCTGGCCTCGGGCCGGGCGCTGCGCGCGGCGGTGGATCTGGGCGCGCCGGTGCGGTTCCTGTCTTTCGTGCCGGACCGTCCCCGCGTCGTCGCGGCGGTGGGCGACATGGTGCGGGTGATCGACCTTGTTCCCGCCGCGCAGGGTCGCCGCCTTGCCGAGCCCCGAACCCTGCCGATGCCGGGCGAGATCACGGCGATGAGCCTGTCGGGAAACGGCAGCACCGTGGCGGTGGCCAGCGGCAATGTCGTCGGGGTCTGGGACCTGACCACCTTCGAGCCCATCTTCGCGCCGGACGAGTATTACTACGGTCCGGTCGATATCCGAAGCCTCGGCCTGTCGCCCGACGGGTTGCAACTGGCCGTGGGGGCGGATGACCGGGCGGCCGGCCTGCAACATGCGCGCATCCACGACGTGCCGTCGGGCAAGTACAGCGTCACGCTGCAAGGCCATGACAGCCCGGTGCGCAGCATCCGGTTCCTGCCCGGGGGCCGTTCAGTGATGACGCGGGACGCGGCCGGGGTGCTGCGGCTCTACGACGTGGCCAGCGGCCGCCCGGCGCCCGATGCGGCGCCCGGCATGGCCGAGGCTGTCATTGCCACCTCGCAGGCGATGGTGCGCTTCGAGGACGCGGCGGGGCGCGCGCGGCTCGCCGCGACGGGAACCGAGATCACGCTGCACCGCGGCCAGCCGCGCAGCGTCCGGCTGGCCCATGTCGATGACGCGGCGCCGCCCTTCTACAACGACCGGCTGTCGCATGACGGGCTGGTCACTTCGATGGCGCTGTCACCCGACGAGAGGCTGCTGGTGACGGGGGCCGATGACGGGCGGCTTTACCTGTGGGACGCGCAGACGGGGCTGCTTCTCTACACGCTCGGGCACGCGGTGCAGGGGCTGGTGACCTTCGTTGCCGCCGATTTCTCGCCCTCTGGCGATCACATCGTTTCCTGGGACAATCACGGCACGCGGCGGGTCTGGGCGGTGCAGCCGCTGACCGGCGACCTGTTCCAGACTGCCTGCCGCCTGCTGCCCGTGCATGACGGGGTGCGCCGCCTTGCCATGCCGGGCGCCGCAGCCCAAGACGGGGCCGATCCTTGCGACGCGATCCCGGGCATGCCGCGCCCCGGCGGGGTGATGTGGCTGGCCGGCGGCAATTGACCCCGGCGGCCACGCGTCTAATTCTCCGGCCAGCCCCCCTTGCAGTCCCCGTGGGGCGGCCATACCCTTCGCCCCGAGCGAGTAAACCCTACCTGAGGCAGGCCCGATGCAAGACCCATATGAAACATACATGAATACGCTGGTCCCGATGGTGGTCGAACAGACCAGCCGCGGCGAGCGCGCCTACGACATCTTCTCGCGCCTGCTGAAGGAGCGGATCATCTTCCTCAGCGGGCCGGTGCATGACGGCATGAGTTCGCTGATCGTCGCGCAGTTGTTGCACCTCGAGGCGGAAAACCCCTCCAAAGACATCAGCATGTATATCAACAGCCCCGGCGGTGTCGTCACCTCGGGCCTGTCGATCTACGACACGATGCAATACATCAAGCCCAAAGTCTCGACGCTTGTGGTGGGGCAGGCGGCCTCCATGGGGTCGCTCCTGCTGGCCGCGGGCTCGCCGGGGATGCGGTTTTCGCTGCCCAACAGCCGGATCATGGTGCACCAGCCGTCGGGCGGCTACCAGGGGCAGGCGACGGATATCATGATCCACGCCAAGGAAACCCAGAAGCTGAAAGACCGCCTTAACCAGATCTATGTCAAGCATACCGGCCAGACCCTTGAAAACGTGGTCGACGCGCTGGAGCGGGACAATTTCATGGACCCCGAGCAGGCAAAGGAGTGGGGGCTGATCGACGATATCGTCGAAAACCGCGCGGCGCTTGAAGGGTAGGAAAAACAGGGCCGCGCGGGCCGTGCTGGCCCCGCCCGCGCGGCCCGGTCTTCGGCACGATGCCCGAAGATTTTGACGTTGTGGACCCGTTTTGCCTGCTTTAGGCTGGGCGGAACCAATGCTGATCAGGGGGACTTTCACCCGGTCGGCAGCGCGAAAAAACCGTTGAGGTAAGACGATATGGCGAATTCATCCGGCGGCGACTCGAAGAACACGCTCTACTGCAGTTTCTGCGGCAAGAGCCAGCACGAGGTGCGCAAGCTCATCGCCGGACCGACCGTGTTCATCTGCGACGAATGCGTCGAACTCTGCATGGACATCATCCGCGAGGAAACGAAGTCGGCCGGGCTGAAATCCTCCGAGGGCGTGCCGTCGCCGAAGGATATCTGCGAGGTTCTTGACGATTACGTGATCGGCCAGCTGCATGCCAAGCGGGTGCTCTCGGTCGCCGTCCACAACCATTACAAGCGGCTCAACCACGCCGACAAGACCGACCTTGAACTGGCCAAGTCGAACATCATGCTGGTCGGCCCGACCGGCTGCGGCAAGACGCTGCTGGCGCAGACGCTGGCGCGCATCCTCGATGTGCCTTTCACCATGGCCGATGCGACCACGCTGACCGAAGCGGGCTACGTGGGCGAGGACGTGGAGAACATCATTCTCAAGCTTCTCCAGGCGTCCGAATACAACGTGGACCGGGCGCAGCGCGGCATCGTCTATATCGACGAGGTCGACAAGATTACCCGCAAGTCCGACAACCCCAGCATCACCCGTGACGTGTCGGGCGAGGGGGTGCAGCAGGCGCTTCTGAAGATCATGGAAGGCACCGTCGCCTCCGTGCCGCCGCAGGGCGGGCGCAAGCATCCGCAGCAGGAATTTCTGCAGGTGGACACCACCAATATCCTGTTCATTTGCGGCGGTGCGTTCGCCGGTCTCGACAAGATCATCGCGCAGCGCGGCAAGGGGTCTGCCATGGGGTTCGGCGCCGATGTGCGCGACGAAAGCGAGAAGGGCATCGGTGAACAGCTCAAGGGGCTGGAACCCGAGGACCTGCTGAAATTCGGCCTGATCCCGGAATTCGTCGGCCGCCTGCCGGTGATCGCGACGCTGGAAGATCTGGATGAGGACGCGCTGGTGACCATCCTGACCCAGCCCAAGAACGCGCTGGTCAAGCAGTACCAGCGCCTGTTCGAACTGGAGGAAGCCAAGCTCAAGTTCACCGACGATGCGCTCACCGCGATCGCCAAGCGGGCGATCGAGCGCAAGACTGGTGCGCGCGGGCTCCGCTCCATCCTCGAGGATATCCTGCTCGACACCATGTACGAGTTGCCCGGCACCGAGGGCGTCGAGGAGGTCGTGGTGAACGAGGAGGCGGTGACCTCCGACGCGCAGCCGCTGCTGATCTACACGGATCGCAAGAAAGAAGAATCCGCCACCGCCGGGTGACCTGCCCGGCGGGCGTGGATGCATCGCGCGAAGAACGGTCGCGCGGAATGGATCGCCCCCCGTGGGCAGTGTGAGTGCACACGAATATCGGTGCATGGGCTGGCGATCTGGCCATGCCTGCCCGGTGTCAACCGGGGTCATGCAGCCGCGGGACGCCGCGGCCCGGACCCGGCGCGCTACCGCAGCCAGAGCTTTTCGCGCTTGAGCCGGTTGCGGATCGCCTGTTCCTTGCGGGGCAGGTTGTCGCGGTCGAACAGCGCCCGCGCGCGGGCGCCCTTGTTCTGGTAGATCATGCGCAGGAACGGTTCGTAGCCCTTCAGCACCTTCTTGACCTTGTTCGGCGCGGCGACCTCTTGCAGAAGGTCCACCACGCGCTGATCCTCGCGCGCGTAAAGCAGTGGCATCAGCCGGTAATGGCAAGAATGCGACCCGTCGAGCCAGCCCGGCGCCAATGCGTCGCGCCCGCCGCCGAAGGAATGGATCACCAGCGGCAGCGCCACCTGGTCGAGCCAGGGGGTAAGCGTCTGGCAGACCAGTTCCGGTGGCGGGGTGTCGCGGATGCTGGTCGCGTATTCGAGAAACCGGGAACCGAATTCATGCGGGCAGCGGAAGTAGAAGAAACCGGCGTTGAAATAGAGGTAGCGGCGCCAGTATTCATCCGGTTGCGTCAGGTCCAGAGAGCTTTCGAAATCCAGCCCGAAGCGATCGTAAAGCGATTTCCAGATCGCGGTATAGCCCGGCCCGTAAAGCTCTATCTGCGGCCACGTGCCTTCGACCTTGCGGCTGGCCGAGGGGCGATCGAAATCGAGCGGCAGCTCCGTCAGGTCGCCGGTGATCAGCGTGTCGGTATCGAAGAACAGGAACGGTTCGCCCTTCGGCAAGGCGGTGAGCATCTCGATCTTGTTGCCATAGGGGTAATCCTGCCCGAAATGGCGGCTTTCAAAGGGCAGGATCTCGGCCCCCATCTGTGCCAGCAGGTCGCGCACCGCGCCATCTTTCATGCGCGGATCGGCCTTCCAAAGCGGGCCGGGTTGCGGTTCGGCGATGATCAGCCGCCCGGCAAAGTCGGGGGTCATGGCACGGAAGCTGGCGGCGAAAAGCGCGGCCTCGTATTGCAGCCGCCCGCCTTGGCCAACGACGACGACGTTGAATGGGTGGTCGGGCATCCTGCTCTCGCCCCGTTTGGATGGTTTGGTGACAGTCTAGCCGCGCGAACGGTGCTTTGCCATCCTGCACCGGCGGAAAATCCGGCGCGCCAGCATCCGCGACGCAACCAACAGCGAATCCAATGCACTGCCTGACAAACCCGGGTTGCAGGTCGCCCAGTTTCCGGTGGCGCGTGGTCTTTCGGGGGATGGTGGGCGACCCAGGAATCGAACCTGGCATGGGTCTCCCCGGCGGAGTTACAGTCCGCTGCCGCACCTTGCAGCTCGTCGCCCTTGCATCGATGCTTCCACCGAATGCCGGCAGGGGATAATCCGCGTGACCGGGGGCGTCAAGACGAAAATCCGGGCCCGGGGCTTGCCTTTGCGGGGGCCCGCGGCCTAGGTGCCGGCAAAGGAGGCGCGACCATGAAAAAACCGGCCTGGGTGATCGACAAGGAACGCGCCAAGCGTGCCGCGGCGGCGGAAACGCTGTGGCTGTTCGGGCTGCACGCGGTGCGCGATGCGCTGGTCAACCCCGCGCGGGACAAGCTGCGGCTGGTGGTCACGAAGAACGCCGCCGACAAGCTGGCCGATGCCATTGCTGACAGCGGTGTCACGCCGGAGCTGGCCGATCCGCGCAAGTTTCCCGTGCCGCTCGACCCCGGGTCGGTGCACCAGGGGGCGGCGCTGGAGGTGCGGGCGCTCGATTGGGGGCGGCTGGATGACGCGTGCGAACCGGGGCAGGGCGCGCCGCGGCTCGTTCTGCTCGACCGGGTGTCGGACCCGCATAACGTGGGCGCGATCCTGCGCTCGGCAGAGGTATTCGGGGCGCGCGCCGTCATCGCGCCGCATCGCCATGCCGCGCCCGAAACCGGGGCGTTGGCGAAGACCGCCTCGGGCGCGCTGGAACGCCAGCCTTACCTGCGGGTCGGCAACCTTGGCGACGCGATGCAGGAACTGCGCCGGATGGGCTACACGATCCTTGGTCTCGCGGGCGAAGGGGCGGAGGTGATCGATGCGCTTGCCCCGGCGCTGGCCGACCGGCCCGTCGCGCTTGTGCTGGGGGCCGAGGGGCCGGGGCTGCGCGCCCGGACGCGCGAGTTGTGCGATCATCTGGTGCGCATTCCCTTCGCGGGCGATTTCGGGTCGCTCAACGTCTCGAACGCGGCGGCGGTGTCCCTATATGCGATGACGAGGCCCGCAAAAGGAACGTCATGACCCCGAAGATCGCCACCTGTTGCTATTGCGGTTCGCGCAGGGCGCTGACGCTGACCGCGCGCCACGGCCACGAACTGGCCTGTGGCCGCTGCGGGGCGCCGCTGCACGAGATGAAGGCGCTGAAACAGGACAAGTCGAAACCGCGTTCCGTGCCACACCGTCAGGCGCGCACCGACGCCGTCCGCAACCCGTGGGCAGATGGGCCGACCGGGGCGCGGCGGTGCAAGAAGAAATCCAAGAAAAACAAGCGCCGCAAGCCGCTATGGGCGCGCGCCTTGTCGGAAGCTTTCGACGCGGTGGAGGATATATTTGACTAACCTCGGCGACAGAGCGTTTCGGAAAAATACAATCACGGTTTCGTGTCGCCCCTTTAAAAACCAGAAAGAGTTGCTAAATTATCACTAGGCGCACGGTTTGGAACACCGGAGCGCCCATCACTGTCCCTCGTTCCAAGACTTGCGCCCGCGGCTTTTTCCGCTGCGGGCGCTTTTTTCATGTGGTATCGGAAGGGCCATGACGACAAATCCCTCCGAGCCGCTGCTGCGCCAGATTCTGCGCGAAACGAAGACCATCGCCTGCGTGGGCGTGTCGCCCAACCCGGTCCGGCCGTCGCATTACGTGGGGCGTTACCTCTCGCTCAAGGGGTTTCGCGTGATCCCGGTCAACCCGGGGCATGCAGGCAAGACGCTGTTCGGGGAACCCGTGGTCGCCGCGCTGTCGGATATCGTGGATCGCGTCGACATGGTCGATATCTTCCGCCGGTCCGAGGCGGTGCCGGCCATTGTCGACGAGGCCTTGGTGCAGTTTCCCGGCCTCAAGACGATCTGGATGCAGATCGGGGTGCAACACGAAGAGGCGGCGGCGAAGGCCGAGGCGTGCGGCGTGCAGGTGATCCAGAACCGTTGCCCGAAGATCGAGTATCAGCGCCTTTTCGGCGAGTTGCGCATGGGCGGGTTCAACACCGGTATCATAAGCTCAAGGCTCTGAACGTGAAACCGGGTCGAACCCGTTGCTAACGCCCCGCCTTTTCCGCGATGCCGGAGGTGCCCTCGCGCCGCTCCAGTTCGGCCAGCACGTCCCCTAGCGTCACGTCGCGGGCGGCCAGCATGACCAGCAGGTGATAGAGCACATCCGCGGCCTCGGCGGTCAGGCGCCCGCGGTCGCCCTTCACCGCCTCGATGATGGCTTCGACGGCTTCTTCCCCGAACTTCTCCGCCGCCTTTTCCGGCCCCTTGGCCAGCAGCTTCGCGGTCCAGCTGGTTTCGGGATCGGCGCCCTTGCGGGCCTCTATCGTGTCGGCAAGGCGGGTGAGCGCGGTCATGCCATCCTCATCGGTATTCCGGCGGCGGCCATGTGGGCCTTGGCCTCGGCAATGCTGTAATCGCCGAAATGGAAGATCGAGGCGGCCAGCACCGCCGAGGCGCCGCCCTCGGTCACGCCCTCGACAAGGTGGTCGAGCGTGCCGACCCCGCCCGATGCGATCACCGGCACGGATACGGCCTCGGAAATGGCCCGCGTCAGCGGCAGGTTGAAGCCCGCCCGCGTGCCGTCGCGGTCCATCGAGGTCAGCAGGATCTCGCCCGCGCCCTTGGCCACGACCGTGCGCGCGAAGTCCACCGCGTCGATGCCGGTGGGCTTGCGCCCGCCATGGGTGAAGATTTCCCACTTGCCGGGGCTGACGGTCTTGGCGTCGATGGCCACGACGATGCATTGCGACCCGAACTTGTCGGCTGCTCGCGCCACCACGTCGGGGTCGGCGACGGCTGCCGAGTTGAAGCTGACCTTGTCGGCGCCGGCCAGCAGCAGGTTGCGCACATCCTCCACCGTGCGGACCCCGCCGCCGATGGTCAGCGGCATGAAACACTGTTCCGCCGTGCGCGTGGCAAGATCATACATCGTGCCGCGGTTTTCATGCGTGGCGTGGATGTCGAGGAAACACAGCTCATCCGCGCCCGCCGCGTCATAGGCGCGGGCGGCATCGACCGGGTCGCCAGCATCGCGCAGGTCGACGAAATTGACACCCTTGACCACGCGCCCGTCGGCGACATCGAGGCAGGGGATGATCCGGGTTTTCAGCATCGGCACACTCACGGCTGGTCACGAAGGTGTTTATGGCCATTTGCCCGGTGATGCCAGAGCCTGCGTCCATCTTGTGAAGGAGGATCCGCTATGAAGGCACACACGATCGCCGCACTCGCAACCGCCTGCGCGGTCGGGCTGGGCACGCCCGCCGCCGCATCCGACGATGATATCCTGCGCCGCACCGCCGAGGGCGATGTCGCCAGCGTGATGGACGCCCTCGTCGCGGCGGTCGAGGGCGCCGGCGCGACGGTCTTTGCCCGGGTCGATCACGCGGCGGGCGCCGAGTCGGTGGACATGGCGCTCGACCCCGCGCAATTGCTGATCTTCGGCAACCCGCGCATCGGCACCCCGGCGATGCAGGCCGACCCGCTGGCCGGGCTGTTCCTGCCGCTGCGGGTTCTGGTCTACCGCGATGGCGCGGGGCAGGTCTGGCTGGCCTATGAAAACCCCGAGGACATGCTCGGCGACCTCGACGGGGTCGATGACGAGGACGCGGTTGTCGAACAGATCGGCGGCGCGCTTGACCGTCTGACCGGCATGGCGGCGGGCGGCTGACGCCTCAGCCCGTCAAGGCCGCAAGCGCCGCGCCGAGGTCGAGCGCCCCGTCGTAGAGCGCCCGGCCCGAAATGGCGCCCGCGATGGCGCCGGTGTCGCGCAGCGCAATGAGGTCGGCAAGGCTGGACACCCCGCCCGAGGCGATGACCGGGATCCGGACCGCGCGCGCCAAGGCCTCGGTCGCGGCCACGTTCGGCCCGCCCATGGCGCCGTCGCGGTCGATATCTGTGTAGATGATGGCGGCCACGCCCGCATCCTCGAAGCGGCGGGCAAGGTCGGTGGCCATCACGTCGGTTTCCTCGGCCCACCCCTTGGTGGCCACCTTGCCGGCCCGCGCGTCGATGCCCACGGCGACCTTGCCGGGAAAGGCGCGCGCCGCGTCGCGCACCAGATCGGGGTTTTCCACCGCGACGGTGCCAAGGATCACGCGCGCGACGCCTTTGCCGACCCACATCGCGATGGTGTCCATGTCGCGGATTCCGCCGCCAAGCTGCACCGGCACATCCGTCGCGGCGAGGATCGCCTCGACCGCCGCGCCATTGACCGGCGCGCCCGCGAAAGCGCCGTTCAGATCGACAAGGTGCAGCCAGTTGCAGCCGGCGTCCTGAAAGGCGCGCGCCTGCGCGGCCGGGCTGTCGTTGAAAACGGTTGCGCTGTCCATTTCGCCCTTCAAAAGCCGCACGGCCTGTCCGTCCTTGAGGTCGATGGCGGGGTAGAGGATCATGAAAGGCACCTTTCGCGGGGTCGGAATCGCGGCCCTTTTGCCGGATCGGCACCGCCTTGCCAAGGCAACCCGACGTCAGCCTTGCCAGATTGCCGCGGCAGCCGCCACACTCGGTGCCGTCCACTGGGAGGAGATCACGATGAAAACTGCGTTCCTGACAGCCTTTGCCGTGTTCGCGCTTGCCGGCATGGCCGCCGCCGACCCCGCGCATGGCATCTGGCAGACCGAACCCGATGACGGGGCCTTCGCCTTCGTCGAGATGGAAAGTTGCGGCGAGGCCGTCTGCGGCAGCATTGTCCGCACCTTCAACAGCGAGGGCGAATACGAAAGCGAGAATATCGGCCGCCAGATCGTCATCGACATGCTGCCGCAGGGCGACGGCCGTTACGAGGGCAGCGTCTGGCGCCCATCGAATGATCGCATCTATATCGGCCGGATGCAGGTCGAGGGCGACGCCCTGACCCTGCGGGGCTGCGTGGTGGGCGGGTTGATCTGCGCGCGGCAGAACTGGGTCCGCGTCCAATAACCCGCGCCGCATCCCTTCTTCTTGGCAACAATACTCCGGGGGGCGCCGTCAGGCGCGGGGGCAGCGAGCCCTCGGGCCCTGCCACCTCGCGCCGGTCGCGGGGTAGCGCGCCTGCGCCGATGCGCGCAGCGAAGAGACGCGGATCGGCGCCGCAGGCGTCGAGATCGTGGCCCCGTTCAAGGCCGCCAGCACAGGAAATTGCCGATCAGCCGCAGCCCCGCGCCCTGGCTCTTTTCGGGGTGGAACTGGGTGCCCACGACGTTGCCGTTGCCAACGATGGCGGTGATCGGCGCGCCATAATCCACATGCGCCAAAAGATTCGCGTTGTCGCTCACCTGCATGTGGTAGCCATGCACGAAATAGGCATGCTCGCCCGTCTCGATCCCTTCCAGCACCGGATGCGCGCGGTCGATCACCAGATCGTTCCAGCCCATATGCGGCACTTTCAGCTTCGGGTCTGCCGGCGCGATGGCCACCACCTCGCCGGGGATCCAGCCAAAGCCGGCCACCTCCTCGTATTCGCGGCCGGTCGTGGCAAGCATCTGCATGCCGACGCAGATTCCGAGGAACGGAACGCCGCGCCGTTCCACCGCCTCGATCAGCGCCGCCTCCAGCCCATCGATCGCCTGCAAGCCCCGCCGGCAGGCCGGGAAGGCGCCGTCGCCGGGCAGCACGATCCGGTCGGCTGTCGCCACCACGGCCGGATCGGCGCTGACCACGACGGGCCCGTGCCCGCCCTCGACGGCCATGCGCTGGAACGCCTTTTCGGCGGAATGCAGGTTGCCGCTTTCGTAATCGACCAGCACTGTTGCCATGGGTCAGAGCGTCCCCTTGGTCGAGGGGATGGCATCGCCCTTGCGCGGGTCGGGCTCCACCGCCATGCGCAGCGCGCGGGCAACGGCCTTGAAAGCGGCCTCGGCAATATGGTGGCTGTTGAATCCGTGAAGCCGATCCACGTGCAGGGTGATATCGCCATGGGTCGCCAGCGCCTGAAAGAACTCGCGCACCAGTTCACAATCGAAACTGCCGATTTTCGCCGTCGGCAGATCCACATTCCACACGAGGTAGGGCCGCCCGGACAGGTCGAGCGCGGCACGCAGCTGCGCGTCATCCATCGGCAGGTGGCATTCCCCGTAGCGCCTGATGCCGCGCTTGTCGCCAAGCGCCTGCGCCAGAGCCTGCCCAAGCGCGATACCGGTATCCTCGACCGTGTGGTGATCGTCGACATGGGTGTCGCCCTCGGCCCGGATCACCATGTCGATCAGCGAATGGCGCGATAACTGGTCGAGCATGTGGTCGAAGAACCCCACCCCGGTGCGGTTGTCGTACCGGCCGCTGCCGTCGAGGTCGATCTCGACGCTGATCCGGGTTTCCGCCGTCTCGCGGGTGATGGTGCTTTTGCGCATGTGGTTCGGGCCTCCGCCTTGAGTGCCCGCGCCTTATAGGGTGCCGGGGCGCGGCGGAAAAGGCCCCGATGCGCGCGATCTTGATTCGCTCCATGTCCGGTTTGCCGCGCAGGCGGACGGGTGGGTGGGGCGCCCCGGCATCGGGGCCGGGTGCCGATAGCGGCGAAATCTCTTTCGAATTCCGGCACATGACGGGGGCAGGCCCGCGGTGGCCGCCACATCTAGACTAAACGTCAAAAAGACACTATATTTCCCATGCCCCATCGTCTGACCGTGCCCGCGATTTTTCGGGCCACAGGGTCAGCATGTCATTCAAGAGAGGTCTTTTCACATGCCCCGCTTCCTGCGCTTGTCCGCCCCCGCGCTGCTGCTTGCCACTGCAGTCTCCCTGTCCATGCCGATGGCCGCCACGGCGCAATCCAGCATGTCATCGAGCTATGGTGATCTGGTGGTGACGATCCTTGGCAACGGCTCCGTCGGGTCGCGCAACACGTTTCGAGGGATCGAGGCGACGTTCAACGACCGGGAGGTTCTGATCACCGAAAACAGCGTGATCATCGACGGCGAACCCCATGACATCACCGCGGAGTCAGAGGTGATCATCGACGGCACCGAAGGCTTCTCGGTCTCGGTCGATGGTGAAACGATCTACCGGACCGACGAACTGGCCGACCTGATGGCGCGCGCCGAGGCCGGGGACGCGGTGGCCCAGCTCAATCTCGGGGTGCGCTACCTGAACGGCGAGGGGGTGGCGGCCGACGCCGCCCGTGCCGCCGCGCTTTATCGTCTTGCCGCCGAACAGGGCCTGCCCGAAGCGCAGTCGAACCTTGCCTACCTGCTTTACAACGGAACAGGGGTGGAAAACGACGATGCCGCCGCGATGCGCTGGGCGCGGCTGGCTGCGGATCAGGACAATGCCATCGCCATGCGGCTGGTCGGTTTCGGATTCTACCGCGGTCGCGGGGTCGCGCAGGACTTGCCCGAAGCCGCCCGCGTCTGGGCCACGGCCGCCAATCTCGGGGATGCCGACTCCGCCTACAATGTCGGTATCATGGTTCTCGACGGCGAAGGCGTGCAGCAGGATGACGCGCTTGCCATCCGCTGGTTCGAACGCGCCCGGGACCTGGGCCACGAGAACGCCGCAGAGCGCCTCGCGGAATTGCGCGGCGAGTGATGGCACAAGCGCCTGCGCGCTTGATGACGGCGGTGTCGCGGCCCCGGAGGTCGACGTCGGAGACGTGAGGCGCCAAGCCCTCATCATGATGCGTGGTATCGCGCCGCGCGGCAGAAGTTTGATGTCGCGCCAGCGCAGAACCGCAACGAAGGTCGGGAATGCTTGGACATGGGCCCGGTTCGCGGCCGGATCCGGCCGTGCGCCCGACACCTGCGCCAGTCATCCCGGCCTTCGCTTCGCCCGCGGGTTGGGCCGGGGCAGGTCGTGAGGGAGGGGCTGGCCCCCGCCCCTCCTGACGCAAACGCATATCCATAATGGTTATCTTCGAGTTTGACTTGGCAGGCCCCGCCCGGTCTTTTGAACAAACGTTTGCGCAACTGCATTATCGACCAGGTGAGGGGAAAACATGTCAGGAGAGTCGATTTTCAACGTGGAGTTCCGCTCTGACGGTGTCTGCGTTGGCAAGTTGCGCAACGAGGTCACGAACGAGGCGCTGATACCATTCAAGGTCACGCGCACGCTTGCGACCGACGAAGGCCGCTTCCAAGGGGGCGAAGACACGGCACCGACGCCGCTGGATTATTTCCTGACGGGGCTCGTCGGCTGCGTGATGACGCAGATCCGTGTCTTCGCGAAGAAACTCGCCATCGACCTGTCCGACCTCGAGGTTGGGTGCAGCGCGAAATGGGACGCCGTGGCCGATCCTGTCGGCCCTTATCAGGCGCGTCCGGCCGGGTTCGAGATCAGCATCGATCTGACCTCGGACGCCCCCGCGGACAAGGTGAAAGACCTCATCGCCGCATCGAAGCGCGCCTGTTTCGTCGAGGCGACATTGGCACAGGCAAACGACATCAAGCACAGCCTTCGGATCAATGACGGCGAGGCTGTCAGCGTCTGAGGGTCACATCCGCCGCGCAGGAAACGGTTGATGTCACCATCGTGCCCGGGTTTTCGCCTGCGGTCGCGGCTGTCAGGATCCTGCAGGAGGATTTCATGCCAGCCGTCGACGCGCGTCTGGCGGAAACCGGAACCTACGAGGTCAATTGGCGGGAAGCGTTTTCCGGCACGCTGGCGTCACCGTCGGGTGAACTGGAAGCGATCCAGGTCGGGCTGGCCGACATGGGAGTCATCCCGACCGCCTTTCACGCCGACAGGCTGCCGGTCTACCAGATCGGATACGTGACCCCGTTCACCACCAATGACCTGGTGCTGATCCACGAGGTTGTCGACGGCCTCGTCGAGGAGTACCCGGCCTTCGCCGAAACCTGGGAGCCGCTGAATCAGGTCAGCCTCTCGGTCAGCGGGATACCGGACAACTACATCCTGTGTTCCACTAGCCCGATCGACAGCCTCGACGATATTGACGGGCTCAAGGTGGCCGGGGCGGGGCCCAACCTGCGCTGGATCGAGCCGGTTGGCGCGACGGGGCTTACCGGCACGCTCGGCAACTTCTACCAGCTCGTGGAAACGGGCGTTTCCGATGCGATGCTCGTCTGGGGTGAAGCGGTCGTTTCGCTGCGCTTCTACGAGGTGTGCGATCACTATTTCGACGCGCAACTGGGCGGCGTGAACAGCTATGTCATCAACGTCAACCGGGACACATGGGACAGCTGGCCCGAGGAAGTTCAGGTCGCCATGACCGAAGCCGCGCAGGAATACGGCGTGGCCTTGGGCGAGTTTGCCGCGGATCTTGGCGCGCAGGCGCGCGAGACCTTCATCGAAAGCGGCGGCTCCGTGACCGTCATCGACCCGGATGAGCGTGACGAGTGGGCGGCAACGCTTCCCAACATCGCGCAGGAATGGGTCGCATCGCTTGAAGCGCAGGGAGTTCCGGCGCAGGCGATCCTGACCGACTACATGGACGCGATGCGCGCCGCCGACCAGACCGTCGCGCGGGATTGGGATGCGCAGTGACGAAGGCGCCGGAAACGAAGTTCGGGGGCGGTGACGTCCCCGAGCCGGTCGTGCTGCTGACACCGGTCACGTCGCTCATGAACACTTTGGGCGCGGTCTGCGTGCTGGTCATGATGGTGATCGTGAATATCGACGTGTTCGGCCGGTGGCTGTTCAACGCGCCGCTGATCGGGACGCTGGAACTTACCGAGATGGGGGTCGTAGCCGTTGTCTACCTGACGGTCGCGCATGCCGTGGCGGGCAAGCGGCTGACGCGCTCCGACGCTTTGCTGGGCTTTCTGGAACGTCGTGGGATCTGGCGCCTTGAGACGTCCTTGCGCATCGTCTTCAACCTTGCCGGCGCCGTGGTGTTCGCGCTGATCGCCTATGGGCAGGCGCCGCGGGTCGTGGATGCGTGGTCGCGCGGGTATTTCAAGGGAAATGTGGGGATCTTCACGGCGCCGACGTGGCCGCTGGAGGCGATCCTTTTCCTCGGCGTGGTCGCGGCCTGCCTGCAATTCCTCGTGTTGACCTACAGACGTGGGCGCGACCTGCGCCGGGGGATGGGGTGATGGGCGGTCTCGAAATCGGCCTTCTGTCCGTCGGCCTCATTGTCCTGCTGATCTATTCGGGCATGCATGTGGCCGTCGCGCTCAGCCTTGTCTCGTTTCTTTCGGTCACGCTCCAGCGTGGCGACCCGGAACTTGCGATCCGCTTGCTGACGCTGGCCGCCGCCGATGGGGTCGCCGACCAGACCTTCGCCGTGATCCCGCTTTTCGTGCTCATGGGCATGATCATGAGCGCCTCGGATGTCGGGCGCGATGCCTACGATGTGGGCGATCACTTCCTGCGCCGGTTGCGCGGTGGCCTCGGGCTGGCGACGGTCGGCTCGAACGCCGTTTTCGCCGCGGTCACGGGCGTGTCCATCGCCTCGGCGGCGATCTTCACCCGCGTTGCCGTGCCCGAGATGCTGCGCCTTGGCTACAGCCCGCGCTTCGCGGTGGGCACCGTTGCCGGAAGCTCCGTGCTCGGCATGCTGATCCCGCCCAGCATCCTGCTGATCATCTTCGCGATCCTGACCGAGCAATCCATCGGCATGATGTTCTTTGCCGGTATCGGGCCGGGGATTATCCTGTCGTCTGTCTATTGCCTCGGGATCATCGCGATGGCCTATCTCGTGCCGTCTTTCGTCTATGACCGCAGTGGGCGCTTTGCCGAACCGGGGGCCGCCGAGGTCAAGGTGGACCGCAGCCCGGCCGAAATCGCCGCCAAGTCCCTGCCGATCCTGTTTCTCATCACCATCTTGCTGGGCGGGATCTACGGCGGTATCTTCACCCCGACGGAGGCCGGCGCCGTGGGCTCGCTCTCTGCGCTGATCCTTGCCTTTGCCCGTCGCAAGTTGACGCTGGCGCGGTTCTGGGACGTGCTGAAGGAGACGGGGCACCTGACCGCCTCGGTCTGTTTCCTCGTCATCGCGGCCACGATGTATACCCGCTCGCTCGGGCTGGCCGGCGTCCCGGTCGAGATCGGCACCCTGATGCAGACGGCGACGGAGAGCTTCCTGCTCGTCGTGCTGATCTACATCCTCGTCATCCTGTTTCTTGGAACGATCATCGATTCGGTGTCCATCATCCTGATCATGGTGCCGCTTTTCCTGCCGGTCGTGCAGGGGTTCGGCGCCGATCCGATCTGGTTCGGCATCATCACCGTGATCGCGGTCGAGGTTGGCTTGCTGACCCCGCCGCTGGGCATGGCCTGTTTCGTTATCAAGGGCTGTCTGGACGACAAGCGCATCACGCTGGGCGATGTCTTCTGGGGCGCCGTACCGTTTGCACTGATGATGGTTTTCGTGCTTGCATTGCTGACGGCCTTTCCCGATCTGGTCTATATTGATCGCTGGTTCGGAGGTCGCTGATCGAGGCGGAGAGTGTCAGACAAGGAAAAAGGGGCGTCCCGCACTTCCCGGCCCGCAAGGCCGGGCAAGGCGCAGCGCGCCCGCCTGATCGACGTGGCGCGGGCGGTCGCGGTGCACCCTTCCACCGTGTCGCGGGTCTTGAGCGAGGATCGCGATGCGCGGGTCGGGCCGCAAACCGCGGCCCGGATCCGCGAGGTGGCGGCACAGTTGGGCTACATCCCCAACGCCTCGGCAGCCGCGCTGAAAACCAGCGCGACCCACCTGATCGGGGTGATCGTGCATGACATCGCCGACCCGGTCTATCCACGCATCCTGACCGGGATAGAGCGGCAACTGGCCAAGGCCGGGTACATGGCGGTCATCGGCAATACCGGGTTCGACCCCGATGCTGAAACCGACATGTTCGCCAAGATGAGCGCCCGGCTTGTCGATGGCGTGATCCTCGGCACGACACGCCTTCAGGACCCGGTGGTGCGCCGAGCGGGGGAAGAGGGCGTGCCGCTCGTCTCGGTCCTGCGCCGTCCGCAGGACGCAGACTGTGCAGCCGTGATCGACGATTGCCTCTCCGGCATGCAGGCGCTTGCGCAGGCGGTTGCCTGCGCCGGGCACCGCGATGTCGGCGTCATCGCCGCGCCGCAACACTTGTCCACCGGCAAGGAGCGGCTCGCGGGGATTCTGGCAGGATTGCGCGCGCATGGCGTGGCGGTCGCCGATGACCGGCTTGTTTTCGTGCCCCGGATGACCTCGGAGGAAGGGGAGGCGGCGGCGCAGGAGCTATTGGCGCGCCGGGCAACACCGCCAAGCGTCATCATGGCGGTCAATGATCGCGTGGCGCTCGGTGCGTTGCGGGCGCTGCGCAAAACCGGCTTGCGCTGCCCGCACGACGTGTCGCTGACCGGGTATAACGAAACCCACCCTCTCGACCTGATCGACCCGCCGCTGACCTCCGTGGCCATTGATCTCGACCGCGTCGGGGCGATGGCCGCCGACCGGTTGCTGGCGCTGATCGACAACCCGGCACTGCCGCGAGAGGTTGACCGGATCATGCCGGAGCTTCGGCTGCGCGCGTCGCTGGCGCAGCGCTGAAAGGCGCCACGCCGCCGGGGGCGACGGATCGTGCGTCGCGGACCATGCGACGATCGCCGGGTGACGTCCGGTGCGTTTCCACGCGCCGCCCTGTCGCGCCTGTCAAAGACTGGAAAACTGGAGCGGGCGATGAGATTCGAACTCACGACCCTTACCTTGGCAAGGTAATGCTCTACCCC
>QVQC01000030.1 GCA_003428585.1 Nioella halotolerans | reverse complement strand
CTCGAACCGCAATTTCGAGGGGCGGCAGGGCCGCGGCGGGCGCACCCACCTGATGAGCCCGGCGATGGCCGCGGCGGCCGCCGTGACCGGTCACCTGACGGATGTGCGGGAGATGATGTGATGCGCATCCATTCCATTCGCGTAAAGAACTTCAAGAGCTTGCAAAACGTTCATATCAAGGACGTGCCCGAGTTCTCGGTTTTTATCGGCGCGAATGGGACGGGAAAGACAACCCTGATCGATGTCTTTGGCTTTCTGCGAGATTGCTTATCTGGCAGCGCGCGCTCTGCAGTTCAAAAACGTGCCGGGTTTGCGCAACTTGTCTCGCGCGGGCAGGAGAAAGAAACGATCGAGATCGAGCTCAAGGTGCAGTTGGATTTCTCTAAGAAAAAAAGCCGACTAGTGACCTATGCCCTTGGGGTCGGAGAGGTTGGCCGAAAGGTGCAGGTGCGGTTTGAACGGTTGAGTTGGAAGCGAGGAAGCTATGGCCGTCCGTTCAACTTTCTCGATTTCAAGGACGGCAAGGGCGTTGCCGTTGTCGAAGGCGAAGGGGCGTTTGGCGAAGACGTGCGCGAAGAAGATCTGGAACGCGATGAGGAAACGCTCGATTCGCCGGACATTCTTGCACTTAAGGCGCTTGGCAACCTGAAGCGATTCGAGGCGGCCAGTCAACTCAGGGACCTAATCGAGGGTTGGAGCGTCAGTGATTTTCATATCGAAAAGGCCCGTCCCGAGCCTGATGCTGCGCCCGCCGAACACCTGAACGAAGACGGTTCAAATTTGGCGCTATACGCGCAATATCTAGCAGAAGATCACCGCGATATCTTTTCTAACCTGCTGGAGAAGATGCAAGATCGTGTTCCCGGTGTCGCCGAAGTCTCTCCTGAAGATATCGGGGATGGAAGAATTGCTCTCAGGTTTCGTGATGCCGCTTTCGACCGCGGTTTTCTTGCCCGCTACGTCTCGGACGGGACGATCAAAATGTTTGCCTACCTGGCATTGCTGGCCGATCCTGATCCTCACCCGCTATTGTGCATCGAAGAACCCGAAAATCAGCTCTATCCGAACCTGTTGCCCGTTCTTGCCGAAGAGATAGCCAGCTATGCCGGCGTGCGCCATGGCGGCGCACAGGTCTTCGTTACAACTCACTCACCAGATTTCCTGTCGCATGTCCCACTGGAGTCTATCTTCTGGCTGGAAAAACACGACGGGTTTACCACAATCCGCAAGGCTGCTGACGACGAAATGCTAGCCAACCTTGTGGCAGAAGGACAAAGGCCCGGCTGGCTTTGGCGCGAAGGCTGGTTCAAAGGGGCGGACCCGTTATGAAGCTGGTTGTTTTCACAGAAGAACCCAGCATGAAAGTGACGATTGAGGAGGTTATCAACAAGCTGAAAGCCGATGCGCGCGGTGTCCGTATCATCAGTTTCGACGGCGTCGGCAATCTGGAGAAGGATCTGCCAGCGCAGCTGCGCGCTGTGGCCAAAGACCCTTTGGCCAAGGCTTTGATCCTGTGCGATAATGACAGCGGGAATTGCGTGGAGCGTAAGTCGAAGCTAACCCAGATGGTCAGTCAGGCGGGAATTTCTGATCGCGCCAAAGTTCGTATCGTGTGCCAGATGCTTGAGGGGTGGTTTATCGGAGATACTGACGCACTGACGAAGTCAAGACACTTCAAGAAGCCCATCCCGAAGCGTCTGACAAGGTGCAACCCGGACGTTCAACCCGATCCAAAAGCGCAACTGAAAAAATTGAGGAATGATTACACCGAGATCCAAGGCGCAAAGGCCATAGCTCCGTACCTGACCCCCTCAAGAAACCGATCGAAGAGCTTCAACCACACCGTGCAAGCGCTTCGCGATTTGTTGGATAACTGAGGAAACCAAGGATGAAAGGCTTGGCGAATGCACCTGGATCGCAGCGCGTGTTTCGCTGGTCAGTGTCGACAGTGCTATGATCACCCCTGAGCAATTTCTGAACCAGAGCAGGAGCCATGAACCCCGACCAGCTTGCCCCCGGCGAGCGTTGCGCGGCGACCTCGAACCGCAATTTC
>QVQC01000043.1 GCA_003428585.1 Nioella halotolerans | reverse complement strand
ACCTCTGGGTCGGCACCTATGGCGGCGATACCTGCCCGGCAACGGTGGAACTGGAGACGTGGCTCAACTGAGCGTCAGAGTGACGATACCGGGAAGGGCCGCCAACGGGGCGGCCCTTTTCACCACCGCGCTGTCAAGGCATCGCGGGACAAGGCACAGGCGAATGCCCATCCGATCGGATCGGGACGGTCCGACCCGCGCACAGGGAGCCCACGAAAACGTTTCACCGGCCAGAAAGGTGTAGACAGGACACTAAATATGATCTAACAAAGTTGTGCATGACACACTAAGGAGTTCCCGATATGCGCACCCTTTTTTCTGCCTTCCTTGTTTTGATTTCCCTGACCGCCGCCGCTGCGGCTTGCCCGACCATCATGGAAGGGCGCCAGTCCTTCTCCGTCTCCGGCCAGTATCTCTATACCCCCCGGTCCTACGGCGTCGTTGCCGGTGGTAATCAGTATCTTCGGAACTGCGGCTTCAACCATACCGGCTACGTGGTCTCGCAGCCCGATTTCTCCTTCTACACCTCGGGCATGGGCGGCTATGGCCGTCTGGAAGTCGAGGTAACCTCGGCTGCCTGCGACACCGTTCTGCTGGTGAACTCGGCCAACGGATCGTGGTTCTTCGACGACGATTCCGCGGGCAACATGAACCCGCGCGTCAACCTCTACGGCACGTCCAACACGCAAGGTCGCATCGATGTGTGGGTCGGCACCTATGGGCCCTCCACCTGCTCGGCCACGCTGGAAATGGAAACCTGGTATAATTGATCCGGGCTTCGTGTGCTCTGAAACTGGGACAGGCCGCGCCGCGCGGCCTGTCCCGACAGGTCCCCGGCCAGTTGCCATTGGCCGAACGGCCCTATTCCTTAGGCCCTTTTCTCAACAAGATGGGAGATCCCCGAGATGAAGACCCTGCTAACCTCCACTGCGATCCTGATGGCCGGCAGCGCGGCCGCCCTTGCCTGCCCGAGTTTCATGCAACCCGGCGCGACCTATGAATTTAACGGCGACCAGCTTCAGACCGCGCAATCCGCGCCCGTCGTTGCCGGTGGTTCGTTCCCGGTTCAGAATTGCGGCATACCGGGTATGGGCTATGCAGACGCGGTGCCGGATTTTTCGCTGATCCTGAGCGAGATGGACAATTACAGCCTCGACATGAGCGTCGTGTCCGAATGCGATGCCACGCTGTTGGTCAACACCGTCAACACGACATGGATGTTCGACGACGATTCCAACGGCAACCTTGACCCGCGGATGACGATTACCGGGGCGGAGAACCTCAACGGCCGCGTCGATGTCTGGGTTGGCACCTATGGCGGCAACAGCTGCAATGCGCAGTTGACGGTCCAGACGACGGCGCTGACGTCCGCGCCCGACGCCACCGGCGGTGGCTTCGCGCCCATCGAGGAGCCGGCAGAGGTCGAGGAGCCGGCAGAGCCGGCCCCTGCGCCCGCCCCTGCGCCGGAACCCGCGCCCGCACCGGAACCCGCACCTGCCCCGGCGCCAGAACCCGCACCTGCCCCTGCACCGGCACCCGCGCCGGAGGAGCCGGTCGACAGCAAGTAACGATCGGGGTCACGAAAGCCCGCCAAGCGGCCCGCCTCCCCCGAGGGGCGGGCCTTTCTCATTCCAGCGGGCATGAAAAAACCGCGCCTCCAAGGGCGCGGTTCTCAGTGTCCCGGCACGGCGTGCGCGGATCAGGCGTCGTCGTTCGCGCCGTCTTCGGACTTGCTGCCCGCGGGCGACATGTCGTCCTCGTCATCCTCGGCGGCAGAGCCGATATCGTCGAACAGTTCCGCGATCTCGAAATCGGCCGCAGCCTCTTCCTCGGCCGCGAGTTCCTGTATCGACTTGCCCGACGCCTGAAGCTCGGCCTCTTCGGGCGAGCGGGCGACGTTCAGCGTGATATCGACCTCGACCTCGGGGTGCAGGCGTACATGCACCTTGTGCAGACCAAGATCCTTGATCGGACGCGACAGCGCGACCTGCTTGCGATCGAGCGAGAAGCCCGCCTCGGTCGTGGAATCGGCGGCGTCGCGGGTGCTGACAGAGCCGTAAAGCGCCCCGGAATCGGAAGCGGAGCGGATCACGACGAACTGTTGCCCGTCAAGGCTTTGCGCCATCGCCTCGGCTTCCTTCTTCAGCTCCAGGTTGCGTGCTTCAAGCTGCACTTTCTGGGCCTCGAAGGCGGCGACGTTCTGTTCATTGGCGCGGAGCGCTTTTTTCTGCGGCAAGAGGTAGTTGCGCGCGTAGCCTTCCTTGACGGAAACCACTTCGCCCATCTGACCAAGCTTGGCCACGCGTTCCAGAAGGATAACATCCATGGGTCGGTCTCCTTACTTGGTGGCGTAGGGCAAGAGGGCGAGGAACCGGGCGCGCTTGATGGCTTTCGCCAGTTTGCGCTGGTTCTTGGCACCCACGGCGGTGATGCGGGAGGGCACGATCTTGCCACGCTCGGAAATGTAGCGTTGCAGCAGGCGCGTGTCCTTGTAGTCGATCTTCGGCGCATTGTCGCCCGCGAACGGGTCGGTCTTGCGGCGGCGGAAAAACGGTTTTGCGGCCATCTGTCTGTCCTTCCCTTTGCTTAGCGGCGTTCGCGGCGGTTGTCGCGCTCTTCGCGCTTCTGCATCTGGACCGAGGGCCCCTCGTCATGGGCGTCGACCTTGATGGTCAACACGCGCATCACGTCATCATGCAGGCGCATCAGGCGTTCCATTTCATGCACCGCGGGCGCGGGCGCGTCAGTGCGCAGGAAGGCATAGTGCCCCTTGCGGTTCTTGTTGATCTTGTAGGCCATGGTCTTGACGCCCCAGTACTCGGACATCACGACGGTGCCGCCATTATCCGCGAGGACGGCGCCGAAATGCTCGACAAGGCCTTCGGCTTGCGCGTTGGACAGGTCCTGGCGCGCGATCATCACATGCTCGTAGAGAGGCATGTCGTCTCCATTCATGTTTCAAGGCGTGTTTCAAAGGCCGGGGCGTGATCCTCCGCCCCCCGGACCACGAGAGACCACGCCGGTGCAATCAGCAGCGGCGGAGGAAGCCCGCCTTATAGACGCTTGTGGCACGGGATCAAGGGGGAATCGGGCCGGGCGACAGGCCGCGCGGCCCGCACCACGTGGCGCCGGCATGTGGCGCGTTGCCGGCCTGTGCCGCCACCGGCGTTTTAAGGGATGATTCATCGCGTGATGTGAGGTAGCATCGACCTGTGAAGTTTTTCGTTTGGGATGGGTATCTTAGCGACGTCAGATCTTGGGACCGGGGGCATGACAGGTTCGCACGACATTGACTGGCCAGAACTGCGCCGCCTTGGACGCAGCCTGAACCTGCCCGCCGTGCACGAGGGGCAACGCGCCGACGGCGCCCCGTGCCTGCGCGCGCATGGCCGCGTCTGGACGTGGTGGGACAGGGAGGAAAACGCCCTCGGCTTTCGGGTTCCCGCCGGCGAGCAGGCATTCCTAATCGCCGCCGACCCGTTGACCTTCTTCGCGCGGGCGGACGAGGCGGTCCTCAACCATGTTCTGGCGCGGCCCGACCGGGTCAGCACCTGCTGGATCCTCGCCAATCTCAGCCTTGGCTGGCGCGCGCTTGCGCCGCGGGCCTTCGTGGCGCTGTTTCCCGGGGAAGGCCCGCCGGTGCCGCAATTCGCCGATTACTGAGGGATCGGCGCGCAATCGAAGGCAATTGCGCCGCGCGGCGCCATGCGCTAGCCCGTCTTGGAAGCGACACGAAACCACGGGATCCGCATGACACGAGCTTTCCTCTTCCCGGGCCAAGGTGCCCAGACCATCGGCATGGGCAAGGCGCTGGCCGAGGCGTATCCCGCCGCGCAGGCGGTGTTCGACACGGTTGACGAGGCGCTTGGCCAGAAGCTCTCGGCGCTGATCTGGGACGGCACGCAGGATGACCTGACGCTGACCGAGAACGCTCAGCCGGCGCTGATGGCGACCTCGCTGGCGGCGATGGCGGCGCTGGAGGCGGAGGGCGTGACCGCCGACGCGGCGGGGGTCGTGGCGGGCCATTCGCTGGGCGAATACTCGGCGCTTTGCGCGGCGGGGGCGCTGAGCCTCGGGGATAGCGCGCGGCTGTTGCGCATTCGCGGCAAGGCGATGCAGGACGCCGTCGCCGTCGGCGAGGGGGCGATGGCCGCCCTTCTGGGGCTTGATCTGGTGACCGCGACCGAGGTAGCCGCGGCCGCGGCCGAGGGGCAGGTCTGCCAGGCCGCGAATGACAACGACCCGGCGCAGGTCGTGGTCTCGGGCCACCGGGCCGCGGTCGAACGCGCGGTGGAGATCGCCAAGACGCGAGGCGCCAAGCGGGCGATGCTGCTGCCCGTATCGGCCCCGTTTCACTGCGCGCTGATGCAGCCTGCCGCCGACGCGATGGCCAAGGCGCTTGGCGAGGTGACGATCTCGGCGCCGCGCGTGCCGGTGGTGATGAACGTCTCTGCAGCGGCTGAGCGCGACCCGGCGGCGATCCGCGACCGGCTTGTCGAACAGGTGACCGGCGCGGTCCGCTGGCGCGAAAGCGTCAAATGGATGGCCGCGAACGGCGTTACGGAGACATGGGAGATCGGTGCCGGCAAGGCGCTGACGGGCATGGTGCGGCGCATCGACAGGTCGCTGACGACCCGGGTGCTGGGCACCCCTGACGAGGTGCGCGCCGCGGCGGCAAGCCTTGCTGAGGGCTGACCGGCGCGGGGATGTTCTTCGGGAAGAGACTTCCCGCCTGCCAATGAGAAGCGAAGGATTCAAGAGATGTTCGATCTGACAGGGAAAAACGCGCTGATCACCGGCGCGTCGGGCGGTATCGGGGCCGAGATCGCCCGCAGCCTGCATGCCGCGGGGGCGGTCGTGGGGGTGTCGGGCACGCGGCTGGATCCGCTGGAGGCGCTGGCCGCGGAGCTGGGCGAACGCGCCCACGTGCTGCCCTGCAACCTGTCCGACCCGGAGGCGGTCGCGGCGCTGCCGAAACAGGCGGCCGACGCGATGGGGTCGGTCGATATCCTTGTTAACAATGCCGGGATCACCCGCGACAACCTGTTCATGCGGATGTCGGACGAGGAATGGCAGGCGGTGCTCGACGTGAACCTGACCGCGACGATGAAACTGTGCCGGGGCGTGCTGCGCGGCATGATGAAGGCGCGCTGGGGGCGGATCGTCAATATCTCCTCTGTGGTGGGCACGACCGGCAACCCGGGGCAGGGCAACTACGCCGCCGCCAAGGCCGGCATGGTTGGAATGTCGAAATCGCTGGCCTCCGAGGTTGCCTCGCGCGGGATCACGGTGAACGCGGTCGCGCCGGGCTTCATCGCCACGGCGATGACCGACAAGCTGAGCGATGACCAGAAGGACAAGATCAACGCCCAGATTCCGGCGGGCCGCATGGGCCGGCCCGAAGAGATCGCGGCGGCGGTGCTCTACCTTGCGGCGCCCGAGGCGGCCTATGTCACCGGCGCCACGCTGCATGTCAACGGCGGCATGGCGATGATCTGAGCCGCGGCGACGGATCGCCGGGCGCCGACCGGATGTCGGGCGCGCGGCGCGCCGGACCCGTGCGCCGGGCCTGCAGATTGCGCCAGATCCGCCCGGCGACCATGCCGTTCACCAGCGCGGCAAAGGCGATCAGCGGGTAGACGAGTTCGGGCAGATGGGGCAGCGCGCGCAGGAACAGCGCGATATGGTCGATCAGAACTGACATGGCGCCTCCGGCTTCCGGGTGACAACATCGCATCGGGATGGGCTGGCCATGAACGCTAGGCGCCGCCTGCTACCGCTTCGTTAACGGCGCAAGGCATTGTGCCGCGCAATTGGTGCAAATGCGATCAAACCCCGTTGCCTTCCAATCGAGATATGCTATAGGCGGCGCAGTTTCTGCCGGGGGCGCTTGCGTCAGACCGTGTAGGGGCGCTATGCCCCGTCAACCCGCCGAAACCGGCGCATGCAAGATCGAGGCCGCTGCAAAAGGGCTTTCGACGAAATTGAATGAGGATCGAAAAGATGAGCGACATCGCAGATCGCGTGAAGAAAATCGTTGTCGAGCACCTGAGCGTGGAAGAAGACAAGGTGACCGAGAACGCCTCCTTCATCGACGACCTGGGCGCCGACAGCCTGGACACCGTTGAGCTGGTCATGGCCTTCGAGGAAGAATTCGGCATCGAGATCCCCGATGACGCCGCCGAGACGATCCAGACCTTCGGCGACGCGGTCAAGTTCATCACCGACGCGTCGTAACGCGGCGCGCGCGACCCTGAAGATCTGCGGACGGCATCCTTTCGGGGTGCCGTTTTGCGTTTGCGCCGGGAGCCGCCGAAACGTGCCCGGGGGATTGCCGAAGGGGGCCGCTTGGCGCTATCACTCGGCGACAAGACTGAATGCGAAAGGGCAGGAAGATGCGTCGAGTTGTTGTCACCGGGTTGGGGATCGTCTCGCCCTTGGCGTGCGGGGTCGAGGCCACGTGGCGCCGGCTTCTGGCCGGGGAATCGGGGGCGGGCACCATTTCGCGTTTCGATGCCTCGCACCTGGCGACGGATTACGCCTGCGAGGTGCCGGTTGGCGATGGCTCGAACGGCAGTTTCAACGCCGATGACTGGATGGCGCCCAAGGAACGGCGCAAGGTGGATGAGTTCATCCTGTTCGGCATGGCCGCCGCCGATCAGGCGGTCGCGGATGCAGGCTGGACGCCCGAGGACGAGGAAGACAGGGTGCGCACCGGCGTCCTGATCGGGTCGGGCATCGGCGGGTTGTCGTCGATTGCCGACACCGCGATCCTGCTGAAAGAGAAGGGGCCGCGCCGGGTGTCGCCGTTCTTCATTCCCGGTGCGCTGATCAACCTGATCTCGGGGCAGGTCAGCATCCGCTACGGCTTCAAGGGGCCGAACCACTCTGTCGTCACGGCCTGTTCGACCGGGGCCCATGCCATCGGCGACGCGGCGCGGCTGATCCAGTGGGGCGATGCCGACGTGATGGTGGCCGGCGGGGCGGAGGCGGCGATTTGCGAGATCGGGATCGCCGGGTTCAACGCCTGCAAGGCGCTCTCGACCAAGCGCAGCGATGATCCGAAGGCGGCCAGCCGCCCCTATGATGCCGATCGCGACGGGTTCGTGATGGGCGAGGGGGCGGGCGTCGTCGTGCTGGAGGATTACGAGCACGCAAAGGCGCGCGGCGCCAAGATCTACGCCGAGATCCTCGGCTATGGCCTGTCGGGCGACGCCTACCACATCACCGCCCCGTCCGAGGATGGCGAGGGTGGCTACCGCGCCATGGAGGCGGCGCTGAAACGCGCCGGGTTGAGGCCGGGCGCGGTGGATTACATCAACGCCCACGGCACCTCGACCATGGCCGACACGATCGAACTGGCGGCGGTGGAGCGGCTTCTGGGCGAGAAGGCGGGCAAGGCGACCATGTCCTCCACCAAGTCCTCGACCGGGCACCTTCTGGGGGCTGCGGGCGCGGTGGAGGCGATCTTCTCGATCCTCGCCATCCGCGACCAGGTGGCGCCGCCGACGATCAACCTCGACGATCCGGCGGTGATCCCGAAGCTGAACCTTGCCGCCAATGCACGGCATGAACGCGAGATCAACGTCGCGCTCAGCAACAGTTTCGGCTTCGGCGGCACCAATGCGTCGCTGGTCATGGGCAAGGTCACCGACTGATGTGGAAAAGTGTTGCCGCCAACGCGATGAGCCTGCTGATCGTGGGGTTCATAGCCTTCGCGGGCCTGATCGCGTGGGGGCAACGGCAATATACCGAGCAGGGGCCGCTGGCGACGGCGACCTATTTCGAGGTGCCGCGTGGCGCCTCGCTGGCCGCGGTATCGGAGGATCTGGCCGAGGCCGGGATCATCGACAACGCGACGATCTTCCGCCTCGGCGCGCGCTACACGGAGCGGGCCGGCGCCCTGCGTTTCGGCAATTACGAGATCCCCGCCGAGGTCTCGATGGACGAGATCATGGAGATCCTGACCACCGGCGCGGCGACGACCGCCCGGTACACGGCGACCTACGTGATCCGGGGTGGGGCCGGGGGCGGCGAGATGCGCCTGCGCGAACGCGAACCGGGCAGCGGCGAGATGATCGAACTGGCCAGTTTCGACCCGGGGGCGGAGCCGCCCGAGGCCTACGCGGAACTGGTGGAGGCCGAGACGCCCATCGTCTTCCGCGTCGTGGTGCCCGAGGGCTTGACCGTCTGGCAGATCGTGGAGGGGCTGCGCGGGGCGGAGTTCCTCGTCGATGACGTGGAGGACCTGCCGGCCGAGGGCACGCTGGCGCCCGACACCTACGACGTCGCGCGCGGCACGACGATCGGCGAACTGCTGGAAGAGATGGCCGATGCGCAAACCGGCATCCTCTTGTCGGCGTGGTCGGGCCGCGCCGAAGATCTGCCCTACGACACGGTGGAGGCGGCGCTGGTCATGGCGTCGCTGATCGAGAAGGAAACCGGCATAGCCGGGGAGCGACGCGAGATCGCCGGTGTCTTCGTCAACCGGCTGGAGGCGGGGATGCGCTTGCAGACCGACCCGACGATCATCTACGGCGAAACCGAGGGGCGCGGGTTCCTTGGCCGCGGGATCCGGCAGAGCGAACTGGCCAATGCCGACAACCCGTGGAACACCTACCAGATCGACGGCCTGCCGCCGACGCCGATCGCCAACCCCGGCCGCGACGCGATCGAGGCGGCGGTGAACCCGGCCGAGACCGATAACCTGTTCTTCGTCGCCGACGGCTCCGGCGGGCACGCCTTTGCCGCGACGCTGGAAGAGCATAACCGCAACGTGGCGGTCTGGCGTGCGCTAGAGGCGGAGCGCGCGGCAGGGGAAGACTAGGCGCTCGCCGCGCGTGCCGCGCCGATCCGCTGGCTTCATCGCGGCCGTTCATCGGCCTGTCCGCGATGCAGGGCCCGGTTTGCGGCGGGTGGAGGGGACGTCGAGGCGTCCGCCCCTAACGCGGGGTGCCCGGCCTGCCGCTGATGCGCGTCCGCCGTTCGGAGAACGATGCGCGCATCGGCCATGCGCAGGAAGCTGACCGTGCAAAACTGCAAACTATCGTCGCCCTTCAAAACAAACCCGGCCCTAACCGGACTTTGGCGTTCTGGCCAGGCGCTGCGTTGCAGCTTCACCAGACCGGCCGTTCATCCTTCTTGAAGCATTTTCGGCTGGTGAAGGTCGGCAGAGCGGGACGAAGCGGGCATTTGCACTCAAAGCTAAGACAGGTTTAGGTTTCACGTCCCGTACCCCAAATCATATTTTCCAATAGCGGACTGGGAACTGAATATGTTTCATAGCGTCATTTGATATTCGCTTGCCTCGTTCCCCAACGAACTTATCCCATGTTTCTTTCGGCGCGCGAACTCCATTAAAGCCCTTTCGCCCTGGTATGTCTGCTCCCGCCGGAATACGACCTGGAAAGTTATCATGTGTAGCATCGAGCCATTCTTCGGCAATAAATGCCCCGACAACCACACCTTTCACAACCGCCAATACATAGTCAGCAGCGTCAGCCCTCCTCTTGGAAATTCGCCAAGCCAAGCGGGTTTGTTCATAAATTGCGTCTGCATCAGACCTATCTCTAAGGCGATTAATATTAATGAGAACAAGTTTCTCTGTAGGCTCCATATCAATGGTGGGAAGGGCGTATTTGTCAATTATTTCAAGTACATTCATTGGACCCTTGGAGCCACTTTCATGACCGCCTTGCATGTTGGCCAGCCCGCTAAATGCATCAATTAATGCGGCCTCGACCTCAAAAATTGCGGCGTCAGGAATGTCATGTCGGTGAATAACGTGCAATACGCTTAGGCCGGCGTTCTTGATTTCTCGTATGCGGTCCACCTTCAAAGATGCCGAATCATCTTCCTCATTTTCGAAAGTTTTTAACTCTGCATTCGCATGTGAAAAAACCCGGTTGCCCTTTCCCTTGCCAACGTAAAAAGTTTCTCCGTTCCTTGGGTCAATCAAGCGATAGACGTAGTTACCAATCTTTTCGGATACACCCGATGGAAATCTAGATGTCTCACTCATTTTTGCCCCGCCGTTAGTAAAAGATAAGTGCATATACAGTCAGTATGCGTTGTAGTGGATTGGAATGCAAGCAGATCGGAATAGGGCTGTTTGGGCGCTGAGCGGCCTTGCAGTGGTGCAGAACAATACTCGGTTTCAACGCAGTCGGAATGTCAGCTCCCCCTGAAACAGCCCGGTCGCATCGTGATCGCAGAGAAAGTCCGTTTCCCGCCCGGTCTGCGGGCGACGTTATCGGATACAGATGCAGAATGAATGTCCATGTTGGGCTGACAGCCGCCATGCGACCGGTTTGCGTTGGAGCCGTGCGATCCGACCGCGCGACGGCCGGCAGGCGACTGATCCGCGACGCACGGGCGCCCGGAGACGTCAACCGGCAAGCTGCGCGCGCTCAGCTTGCATCAACGTGTCTTTGGACGCGTGCCGGCTCGACGGTCCCGGGGTCTCATTGCCCCGCCTTTTTCTCACCCCGGATATCCTGCAACGCCGCGTAGAACGCGGGCAGGACCAAAAGGATCAGCACCGTCGCCGCCAGCAGGCCGAAGACCACGGCGATGACCAGCGGCTTGAGAGTCTGCGCCTGGGTCGAGGTTTCCAGCAGAAGCGGCGCCATCCCCATGATCGTCGTCGTGACGGACACGAAGATCGGCCGGAACCGGGCGCGCACGGCCGCGCCGGCGGCCAGTGCCGGGGAAAGCCCCTCGGCACGGCGGGCGTTGATGACACCCACCAGCAGGATCGCGTTGTTCACCACGATACCGGCCAGCGACGCCGCCCCGACCAGCGACGGCATGGAGATGTTGTAGCCCATCAGGACATGGCCCCAGATCACGCCAAGAAACGCCAGCGGAATCGTGATCATCACGATCAGCGGCTCGACATAGCTGCGGAACTGGAAACTGAGGACGATGTAGATGCCCACCAGCCCGATCAGGAATCCGCGCAGGATCGAGGCGACGGTTTCCGCCGAATTCGCGGCCTGCCCGCCAACGTCGAAGGTCAGGCCGGGGGTGGTGGCCGCCAATTCGGGCAGGAAGTTCTCGGCCAGCCGCGCGGTGATCGCGTCGGCATTGCCGATCCGGCCGTCCACATCGGCCGCAACGGTCAGCGTGCGCACGCCATTGCGCCGCGTGATGGTTCCCCAGCCGAGCGCTTCGGTGATGGTGGCGATACTGCCCAGCGGCACGGTGTCGCCGTTGGCCAGCGCGATTTCGAACGCCGTCAGGTCGGCACGTGTGGCACGGTCGCTGTCGGACAGCCGCACCTCCAGATCCCATGCCAGATCGCCGCGCCGAATTTCGGAAAGCTGCGTGCCGAGGAAGGCGGCGCGGAGCTGTCCCGCGACATCCTCGGCCGTCAGGCCAAGAGCTTCAGCCCCCGGGGCGAGGCCCAGCCGCAATTCGGGTGTGCCGGGCCGCAGGTCGAGGATCGCGTTGCGCACCCCGGCATAGGTTTCCAGTTCGGCGAGGGTGGCGCGCCCCGCTTCTTCCAGCGTGGCAAGGTCGGGATGGGTCAGGCGCAGTTCCACCGCGATGCCCTGCGGGCCGATCCCCGGCTCGGTCAGGATCAGCGAGGTGACGCCGGGCAGAGGGCCGATTTCCGCGCGCCAGAGCGTGACGATATCGTCCAGCGTGCTGCTGCGCGTTTCGGCCCCCAGAAGGTCCACCGCCACGGTGGCGACATGGGCGCCGGTCTCGCCGGCGGAAAGGTTGCGGCCCAGCCGGGTGATCCGGCGGATGACAAGCGGTTGCGCTTCGGGTTGGTCGGGGGTCAGGCGGGCGTTCACGCGGTCCAGCGCCTCTTCGACCTGCGCGACCGCCTCTGTGGTGCGCGCCAGCGGTGTGCCCGCGGGCAGCAGGATGCGCGCCTCCAGCACGTCGCCGTCGATCTCGGGCATCGCCTCGCGCTTGACCACGCCGCCCCCCAATGCGCCGACGGTCAGGATCAAGGCACCGATGGCCAGCCCCGCGACCAGCCAGCGCCAGCGGATCGCGGCGTCGGCCAGACGGCCAATGCCCCGTTCGCGCAGGGCATCGAACCCGGCATCGAAGCGGACGCGGAAGCGGGAGGGGGCGGTGTCCTTCATCCCGCCTTTCAGGTGATGGGGCAGGATGAAGAAAGCCTCGATCAACGAGGCCGCAAGCGCCGCCAGCAGAACCACCGGCAAAACCTCCAGCACCGCGCCCAGCTCGCCGGCGAGGAAGGCCAGCGGCAGGAACACGGCCAGCGTGGTCAGGAAGGACGAGATGACGCCGGGTGCCACGGCCGCGACGCCCGCGGTCACGGTTTCCACGCTGGCGCCCTTGGCGGCATGCACCGCGATGGATTCCGCGATAACGATGGAATCGTCCATCACGATCCCGATCGCCATCAGGAGTGCGACCAGCGTCATCATGTTGAGGCTGAGCCCCGTCAACGCCATCCAGACGAAGGCGCCGGCAAACGCCACGGGCAGGCCCATAGCGGCCCAGATCGCGAAACCGGGGCGGAAGAACAGGCTCATCACGGCAACGACCAGAACAAGGCCGATCACCCCGTTCTGCACCAGCATCAACAGCCGGTCGCGGATGATGGAAGTCACGTCCTGCACCACCTCGACCGCGACCATGTCGGGCAGGCGGGCGGTTTCCCCGGCCACCAGCGCCGCGACCCCGTCGAGCACGCGCAGCGCGTCGGCATCGAGCGCCTTGGCCACGTCGATCACGATTGCGGGCATTCCGTCAACGAAGGCGCGTTCGTCAGGCGGCTCGAAGCGTTCCTCGATCACGGCCACGTCGCCCAATGTCAGGGTCGCGCCACCCGGCAGGACCAGAACGGGAATCGTGGCCAGCGCGGTGGCCGTGTCGCGCTCGGCGGTGAAGCGCAGCGTCAGGTCTTCGCCGGGCCCTTCCAGCGTGCCGGCGGGCAGGTCGATGTTCTGCGCGGCGATGGCGGCGGCAAGGCTGGCCGGGGTCAGGCCGTGACTGTCGAGAACAGCCCGCCGGGCGGTGATGGCGAGCGTCCGGGTGCCCAGCCCGCTGCGGGTGACACGCGACACGCCGGGCAGCGCGGACAGGCGGTCGGACAAGGCGTCGGCGTAGAGGTCGAGGTCGCCCAGTGGCAGATCGCCCGAGACCGCCACCGACGTGACGGGATCGGAGCGGTGCAACTCGCGGACAATGGCGGGGTCGGCGCGGTCGGGGAAAGTGTCGATGGCCGAAACCTCGGTCCGCAGCGCATTGACGAAGCGCAGCGCGTCATTGCCGGGCGCCATGGTCGCCACGGCGCGGGCGCGACCGGTCTGCGCGGTGCAGGTCAGGGTCTCCAGCCCCTCGACACCCTGCACCCCGTCCCAGAGCGGCGCGCAGATCGCGCCCTCCACGTCTTCGGCGGCAGCCCCGCGATAGGGGATGGTGATCTCGGCCTCGACCGCGCGGAAATCGGGGAAGGTCTCGCGCAGGAGGCCGGGCGCCGCAAAGACGCCCGCCGCAAGAACCAGCAGGAGCAGCAGGTTGCCCGCCGTCGGGTGGCCGGTGAACCAGCGGATCATTCCGGGTCCTCGACAGGCGTCAGCGCCATGCCGGGGATCGCCGGGGCGATGTCGTCGACCACAACCCGGTCGCCGGGGGCGAGCCCGTCGGCGATTACGACGCGGCCGTTTTGCGCAAAGGTGGCAGTGACGGGGCGCAGGGCCAGCCGATCATCGGAATCAACGACGCGGACCCTGCCGGCATGCAAGGCCGCCTCGGGGATCGCGATGGCCCCCGTCAGGGGCGCGCCCGAAAAGGAAAGCTGCACCTGCATGTTGGGCACCAGCGGCAGGCGCCGGGGCGGGTCCGCGCCCTCGTATGGGTCATCGACCGTCACCACGACGGGCACCGTCCGGGCGCGCGCGTCAAGCGACCCCTCGATCCGGGTCACGCGGGCGGGCCAGATCTGCGCGGGGTCCGACAAGGGGCTGAGCGTCACGTCGATGCGCGTCGCGGGGCCGTCGCGCATCATGTCGCCAAGGGTGACGCCGTCGGGCATATCGCCCACGAGGCGGCGAAAGGCGTCGATGGGCAGATGCGCCACGACCTCGGCCGCCGCGATCCCGTCGCCGCGGATCAGAACCTGCGCGGGCGCGACGGTCTGGAAGCGTTCGGCGTTCACCTCGGTCACGCGCAGATCGAAGGGCGTTGCAAGGGTTGTCCGCTCCAGCGACCGCCGTGCCTGCGCGATCGCGGCCTCGTTGCGCGCCACCTGTGCCGTGATCCGCGCCTGCCGCGACGGGATGAGCGCCAGCGCGTTCTCCAGTTCGGCCACCGTGCGCCGGGCCAGCAGGGTCGCGCGCTCGGCCTCGTCGGCGCGCGCTTGCGGCACGTTGCCCTGCGCGAAGAGCGAGCGCGTTCGCTCAAGCTCCGCTTCGGCCAGCGACAGCCGCTCGCGTTCCAGCACCAGGATGCGACGCGTGTTCTCCGTCTCCGCCTCAAGCTGCGCACGCTCGGCCTCCAGCGCGTCAAGATCGGCCTGCGATTGGGCGAGCGACAATTGGTAATCGGCCGGGTCGATGCGCAGCACGTCCGTCCCGGCCGGGATCAGGCGGCCCGGCTCAAGGTCGGGATGGCGCCAGATCACCTCGCCCTGCACCTCGGCGACGGCGACCCAGCTATCGGCGGCGCGCAGGTTGCCCCACGCGGTGGCGGTGGGGCGGAGATCTTCCGCCGCGACCGTGATCACCCGAACCGGCAGTGCTGGCGCGTCTCCGTCGACCTGCGCCGGACCGGGCGCCGAGGCAATCATCCAGACCGCGGCGGCGATCGCGAGCGCGATGGGCGGCAGGGCAAGGAACGGGGCAAGGCGCACGGGATCAGCCTTGCGCCCGGCGCATCCGCGCCAGCGTGCCGTCGCGGAGAATGAACTGGTGATACAGCGCGCCGACGACATGCAGGGCGACGAGTGCGAGCAGGAGGATCTTCAACACGTTATGCCCTTGCGCCGCCGCCTCGGCCCCACCGAACCATGCCACTGCCCCGCTGAACGGCATCAGGATCATCAGCGCGTAAAGGCCGACATGGGTGAGCTTGGCGAGGAGGCCCTGCACCCGGCCAGCCTCGATCGTCGGTGGCACGCCGCGCCGGGCGCGCAGCGTCAGGCGCCAGATCGCAAAGATCATCACCAGCGCGCCCCCCGCGACATGGGCCAGCACGAGCGGATCGAACCCGACCTCCAGCCCTTCGGTGACGCGGCCCCATGCTGCCGACATCGCATCCCTGAAAATATATTGCTGCGCAATCAGCGCGAAGACGAGCCAATGGAGAACGATCTGAAGGCGCGAATAGCCGGCAGGGGCGGGTGTGGCGGGCATGGCAAGGGTCCTTTCGAGCAGGGCGGCGCGACTCGAAATCCGAGTTGCGGTTCTCTCCATCGTAAGTTAGTAACTTATCACTCACAAGGGGTGTTCCATGGCGAACCGTCAGAGCGCAGGAGATCGAAAGGCGCAGATCGTCGCCGAGGTGCTGCGACTGGCCGACGAGATTGGACCCGACCGACTGAGCACCACGGATGTCGCCCGGGCCGTCGGCCTCAGCCAGCCCGCGATCTTCCGACACTTCCCCACCAAGGGCGCGCTCTGGCTGGCGGTGGCGGAGGATATCGCGGCGCGGCTTCGGGACGACTGGGCCGCCGCGGAGGCGGGGGCCTGCGGGCCGCACGCGCGCCTGAAGGCATTGATCGGCGCGCAACTGGCCGCCATTTCCGAAACGCCGGCCTTGCCGTCGATCCTGTTCTCGCGCGAGTTGCAGGTGGACAATCAAGGCCTGCGGGACGTGTTTCGCGGGCTTTTGGGCTCGTTTCAGGGCCGCCTTGTTGCGGCGATCCGGGACAGCCAGTCGGCGGGCGCCCTGCGCAGTGATGTCAGCCCGGATGATGTCGCCGTCCTGATGACCTCGCTGGTGCAGGGTATCGCGATCCGCTGGACGCTGGGCGCACGGGGGTTTCCCCTCGTACAGGAGGGCTTGCGGCTCTTCGACGTCCAGATGGCACTGCTGACCGACCGGGAGGACGCAGTCGATGAAAGGACACGATAGGGTGCCGCGCATCGCGGGCGGCGTTGCAATCGCCTTTGGCCTTCTGACTGTCGTCTCCGGTGGCGCCACGCTTCTTGGCGGGGTCGGGATGGGTGCGGTCGTTCCGTTCGTGCTGTGGTTCAATACATTGGCCGGGCCGGCTTATGTCGTCGCAGGTCTTGGCCTCTGGCAGGGCCGGCGATGGGCCTTCCCCCTGTCGCTCGTGATCTTCGTGGCGACGTTGCTTGTCTTTGCCGGATTGGGCCTGCATGTCGCCCAAGGCGGCGCCTTCGAGATGCGGACCGTCGTCGCCATGGCCATGCGCAGCGCGGTCTGGGGTGCGATGGCGGCGATCGCGCGTCACCCGTTCCCGGGGCGATAGGCGCGGGGCCAGCGGCCGCATCGCATCGGCCCCTTCATGACCGCCCGTAGCGAGGCAAGGATCGCATGGATGGCCGGGCAGGGGGCAATCCGTGTCGGCCTGAGGGCGACACCCGCCTTGCCGCGCCTATGTGGCGGCACGGGCCTGAGCAACGGATTCGGCCACGGCACGGCGGGCTGTCGCCGGATTGACAATGCCCCGCCCATCTGACGCCGCGAAGGAGACGCACGCCATGACATCGACCGCAGAGAGAATGCGCGCCTGGTCCGGCCCGGCGATCCTGTCCTACGGGTTCCGGCCGTTCTTCTTCGGGGGCGCGGTCTGGGCGGCGATTGCCATGGCGCTTTGGGTTCCGATGCTGTCGGGTCATGTCATCCTGCCCACGGCCTTCGATCCGGTGAGCTGGCACGCGCACGCGTTCCTGTTCGGCTATCTGGGGGCCGCGGTGGCGGGGTTCCTGCTGACGGCCGTGCCCAACTGGACGGGACGCCTGCCCATTGTCGGCTGGCGGCTGGGCCTGCTTGCGGCGTCGTGGCTGGCGGGGCGCGTGGTGGTTGCGGTGTCGAACGGTTTGCCCGCCGGGCTGGTGGCGGGGGTCGATCTGGCCTTTCCGGTCATTCTTGCGCTGGTCATCCTGCGAGAGATCATCGCCGGCCGGAACTGGCGCAACCTGATGGTGCTGGGGATGCTGGTGGTCTTTGCGCTTGCCAACGCGCTGTTTCACTGGGACGCCGCGCGGGGTGCCTATGCCGCGCAGGGATACGGAACGCGTCTGGGGCTGGGCGCCGGCCTCATGATGATCGCCGTGATCGGCGGGCGGGTCGTGCCCTCCTTCACCCGGAACTGGCTGGTGAAACGGGGGAGTGACATCTTGCCGGTCCCGCCGATGCAGCGCTTCGACAAGGCGGCACTGCTTGTGTTGCTGGCCGCCCTTATTCTTTGGGTAGCGCTGCCCCTCGGTCGCGTGACGGGTGTGGCGCTGGCGCTGGCGGGCGGTGTCCATGCGGTGCGCCTGACCCGATGGGCCGGGCATCGGACGCTTGCAGAGCCCTTGGTGACGGTCCTGCATGTGGGCTACGCCTTCTTGCCGCTCGGTGCGCTTGCGCTGGCGGTGGAAATCCTGATCCCCGGGGCCTTCGGCATGGCGGGGGCGCAGCACCTGTGGATGGCCGGTGCGATCGGGCTGATGACGCTGGCGGTCATGACGCGGGCCACGCTGGGCCATTCCGGCCAGCCGCTGACCGCGGGACCCGGCACGGTCGCGATTTACCTGGCGCTGGTGGTCTCGGTTCTGGCGCGGGTCGCGGCCGGTCTCTGGCCCGGGCAGGCGCCGCTTCTGCACGGCCTGTCGGGCCTTGCGTGGATCGGGGCCTTTGGTGGCTTTGCGCTTGTCTATGGCGCGCTCTTGCTGCGGCGTCCCGCGAAGAAACAGGGGTGACGGCCGCGCGGTGGGCTGAGGGACCGTCATTGTCGCGTATGCAGCCTTTGAGGACCGGCTTGCCCAACCTTGAGCGCCCCCGTCGCCTTGCGGCGACCCCGCGCTTGTATTCTTGCCAAGCGAAAAGGGGAGTTAACGATGGGTTAGTGGTGAAGACTTTCATTAACATATTGAAAGTAATAAACTTATTGACTTGGCGGACGGTCTCGTGTAGACCTTGTGACATGCTGGAAGAAGTGGGCAAGCGGCCCCGGGGGTGACCTCGGCGGTCGCTTTTTCGTTTCTGCTCGTGCGGGATATTTCAAGCACGGGACTTTTTTCATGACCGATCAGATTGATGACATCTCCGCGCGGGTCGAAACGATGCTGGCGCGCGCGATGAAGGTTTTCGAAACGACGCAGGCGGCCCTTGAGGGGACACTGGATCGCCTGAAAGCGGAGGAGGCGGTGCAGGGCGCCGAGATTCCAAAGCATATCAAGGAGATGAACAGCGCCCTGATGCTGGCGCTGCATTTGGAGGGGAAGGCACGCGATGCGACAGGACAGCGGATCGGACAGGCAGGGGCGGGGCAGCTCGACCTCGACGCGGCACGCGCTGAGATCGGGGTCCGCCTCGCTTGCCTGCGTGCCGCAGGAAGCGGTGGAGACGTTCCTGGCGGGGCTGAGTGAGACCGCGCTGGCGGCGCTGCCGTGGCTGTTCGACTTCTGGGCGCTGCCGCATCAACTGCCGCCCGAGGGCGACTGGCGCGCCTGGGTGGTGCTGGGCGGGCGCGGGGCGGGCAAGACCCGCGCCGGGGCCGAATGGGTGCGGGCGATGGTCGAGGGCGCGACGCCCGCGGCCCCCGGCCGCGCCCGGCGCGTCGCGCTGGTGGGCGAGACCTATGACCAGGCGCTGGCGGTGATGGTGAAGGGGGAGAGCGGGCTTCTGGCCTGCTCCCCCCCGGATCGGCGGCCGCGCTGGGTGGCGGGCGAGCGGCGGCTGGTCTGGCCCAACGGGGCGGAGGCGCGGCTCTATTCCGCGCATGACCCGGAGGCGCTGCGCGGGCCGCAATTCGATGCCGCCTGGGCCGACGAACTGGCGAAATGGCCCAAGGCGCAGCAGACGTGGGATATGCTGCAATTCGGGTTGCGGCTGGGCGATCATCCGCGGGTCTGTGTGACCACGACGCCGCGCAACGTGGGGGTTCTGAAGGACTTGCTGGGGCGGGACAGCACGGTCAGCACCCATGCCCCGACCGAGGCGAACCGGGCCTTTCTGGCCGAGTCGTTCCTTGAGGAGGTGCGGGCGCGCTACGGTGCGACGCGGCTGGGCCGGCAGGAACTGGATGGCGAACTGGTCGAGGAGGCCGAGGGCGCGCTGTGGTCGCAGGGCCTGCTGGACGGCGCGCGGGCGGAGGCGGTGCCCGTGGGCGCGCGGATCACCGTGGCGGTGGACCCGCCGGTGACAGGGCATGCCGGGTCGGATGCTTGCGGGATCGTCGTTGTCGGCGTGGTGCAGGCGGGGCCACCACGGGACTGGCACGCGGTGGTGATCGAGGATTGTTCGGTGCAGGGCGTGTCGGCCAATGGCTGGGCCGAGGCGGCGGTGGCCGCTTATCACCGCCACGGGGCCGAACGGATGGTGGCCGAGGTCAACCAGGGCGGCGACCTGGTGCTGGACGCGGTGCGGATGGTCGACCCGCTGGTCAATGTCCGGTCCGTGCATGCGGCGCGGGGCAAGGTGGCGCGGGCCGAACCGGTGGCCGCGCTTTACGAACAGGGGCGGGTGGCGCATCTGGGCGGCTTGCCGGAATTGGAAGACCAGATGTGCCGGATGTCGATCACCGGCTACGAGGGGCCCGGCAGCCCGGACCGGGTGGACGCGCTTGTCTGGGCGCTGACCGACGGGATGATCCTGCCGGCGCGGGGACAGGCGCGGCCGGGCATCCGGCAGATCTGACAGGACCGCTGCAACGGGGCGCTCATCCGCCCTTTCGGGGCGTCTTCGCGGGGTGCGGGGGCGCCCTTTTCAATTCGGACAAAAGGAGACACGCGGATGGTGTTGGATTTCTTGCGACGGGCGGAGCCGGAGGCGCCCGAGGCCAAGGCCTCGGCGACCGGCCGGGTGGTGGCCTGGTCCGGGTCGGGCCGGGTGGCCTGGAGCCCGCGCGACACGGTTTCGCTGACCAAGACGGGGTTCACCGGCAACCCGGTGGGCTTCCGGGCGGTCAAGCTGATCGCCGAGGCCGCCGCCGCGTTGCCGGTGCTGTGCCAGGATGCCGAGCGGCGCTACGAGGTGCATCCGGTCCTGGCGTTGCTGGCGCGGCCCAACGGGGCGCAGGGGCGGGCGGAGTTCCTCGAGGCGCTTTATGCGCAATTGCTGCTGTCGGGCAATGGCTATGTCGAGGCGGTCAGCCCTGATGGTGCCCTGCCGGGCGAGTTGCACGTGCTGCGCGCCGACCGGATGCGCCTTGTTCCGGGGCCCGATGGCTGGCCGGTGGCCTATGATTACGCGGTGGGGGGCAAGAAACACCGGTTCCACGTGCAGGGTGGGCCGAGCCCGATCTGCCATGTGAAGCTGTTCCACCCGCAGGACGACCATTACGGCCTGTCGCCGATGCAGGCGGCGGCGACGGCACTGGACGTGCATAACAGCGCCTCGCGCTGGTCCAAGGCGCTGCTGGACAATGCCGCGCGGCCCTCTGGCGCGATTGTCTACCGCGGGCCGGACGGGGCGGGGACGATGACGCCCGAGCAGTTCGAGCGGCTACAGGACGAGATGGAGAGCCACCACCAGGGCGCGCGCAATGCCGGCCGGCCGATGCTGCTGGAAGGGGGGCTGGACTGGAAACCGATGGGGTTCAGCCCCTCGGACATGGAGTTCCACAAGACCAAGGACGCGGCGGCGCGCGACATCGCGCTGGCCTTCGGGGTGCCGCCGATGATGCTGGGAATACCAGGCGACGCCACCTACGCCAATTACGCAGAGGCGAACCGGGCCTTCTATCGCCTCACGGTGCTGCCGCTGGCGGCGAAGGTGCTGGCGGCGCTGTCGCACTGGCTGGCAGGCTGGACGGGCGAGGCGGCGGAGCTGCGGCCCGACCGGGACCAGGTGCCGGCGCTGGCTGCCGAGCGTGACGCGCAATGGGCCCGCGTCGCCGAGGCCGATTTCCTGACCGCGGCCGAGAAACGCCGGATGCTGGGGCTGCCGCCGCTGCCGGAGGAGGCATGAGCGCGCGGGGCGAAGCGGGCGGCTCGCGCTTCCTCTACGCCCCGTTCGACGCGGCCAATGCCCGCATCGAGGCCAATGAACGCGTCGCCGAGGAACGCTGGCAGGCGCTGGAGTTTCGCCTCAACGCGATCGAGACGGCGCTGGAACGGCTGGAGCGGCGGCTGTGGCTGGCCGTGTTCGGCGTTGTCAGCGTGGTGCTGGCGCAGGCGATCAAGGAAATCGTTCAGATGAGCTCTGCTGGATAGGAGATTGGAATGCTTGAGTTTTCCCCAAGCGGATTGGAAGTGAAATTCTGCCGATTCGATGCCGCGCTGACGGTGAGCGACGGCCTTGTGATCGAGGGCTATGCCAGCCTTTTCGGCACCTGCGACCAGGGCGGCGACGTGGTGCAGAAGGGCGCCTATGCGCGCAGCCTGAAGGGGCTGGCGACGGAAGGCCGGCGGATCAAGATGCTGTGGCAGCACGACCCGGCGCAGCCCATCGGGGTCTGGGACGAATTGCACGAGGATGGCAAGGGCCTCTGGGTCAAGGGGCGGATCCTCGACAGCGTGGAAAAGGGCCGCGAGGCGGCGGCGCTGATCGGTGCGGGCGCGATCGACGGGCTGTCCATCGGCTACCGGACGCTGCGCGCGGGCAAGACCGACAAGGGGCAACGGCTCCTTTCCGAGGTGGATCTTTGGGAGGTGTCGCTGGTGACCTTCCCGATGCTTCCGCAGGCGCGGGTGGGGGCCCGACAGGCCGAGGCGGCCAAGGGCGACCTCCTGCATGAACTGGCGACGGTGTTCCAGGACGCCCGCCGCAAACTGGCGGCGCGTTAAGGCCCCGCAATCCTCTCAACAATCAGGAAACCGTGATGACCGAGACCGAGACCCAAGGGTCGGGCCGGGGGGCGATGCCCAATGACCCGACCCGTGAAGTGAAATCTGCACTGGCAGGATTCCTGTGCGAATTCAGCCAGTTTCAGGACGACATTTCCACGAAGCTTCAAAAACAGGAAGAGCGTATCGCCATGCTGAATACCAAGACCATGCCCCATCTGCGCCCGGCGCTTTCGGCCCAATCCGACGAGGGCGCCCCCCACAAGAAGGCGCTTGGCGCTTACCTGCGCACCGGCGACGATGACGGCCTGCGCGGTCTGGAACTGGAGGGCAAGGCGCTCAACACCGCGGTGAATGCCGAGGGCGGCTACCTCGTCGATCCGCAGACCGCCGAGATGATCCAGGGCGTGTTGCGCGGCTCTTCCAGCCTGCGGGCGATTGCCAACGTGGTCAATGTCGAGGCAACGTCCTTCGACGTGCTGGTCGATACCACCGATGTCGGCGCCGGCTGGGCCTCGGAAACGGCGGCCGCGACCGAAACCGACACGCCGCAGATCGAGCGTATCTCGATCCCGCTGCACGAGCTTTCAGCGCTGCCCAAGGCGTCGCAGCGGCTGCTCGATGACACCGCTTTCGATATCGAGGGGTGGCTGGCGGGCCGCATCGCCGACAAGTTCGCGCGGGCCGAGGCCAATGCGTTCGTGACGGGTGACGGGGTGGACAAGCCCACGGGCTTCCTGACCCATTCCGCGATGGCCGAATCCGGCTGGTCCTGGGGCAACTTGGGCTACGTCATTACCGGCACCGACGGCGATTTCGACGCGGCGAACCCGGCCGATGCAGTGGTCGACCTTGTCTATTCGCTGGGCGCGCGCTACCGCGCCAATGCCGCCTTCGTGATGAATTCCAAGACCGCCGGCGCTGTGCGCAAGATGAAGGATGCCGATGGCCGCTTCCTGTGGTCGGACGGCCTGGCCGCCGGGGAACCGGCGCGGCTGATGGGCTACCCGGTGCTGATCGCCGAGGACATGCCCGACATCGCCTCGAACGCGATGGCGATCGCCTTCGGCGATTTCCGCGCCGGCTACACCATTGCCGAGCGCCCGGAACTGCGCGTGCTGCGCGACCCGTTCAGTGCCAAGCCGCACGTCCTGTTCTATGCCACCAAGCGCGTCGGCGGCGATGTCAGCGACTTCGCCGCGATCAAGCTGCTGAAATTCGGCATCGCCTGATCCCGCGGCGACGAGACCCCGCCCCGGCATCCGGGGCGCGGGCGGCGCGGGCGGGCTTTCGCGGCCTCCAGCCAATTGGTCCCCCGCATGAGCGGTGCGGGGCCCGCCCGTGCCAACCCTTCCACGGCAGTCTTTGCGGAGAAAAAACAACATGATGATGGTCGAAATGTCCTCGGTGTCCAGCGCCCTTCTGCCGATCACCGAGTTGACCGATCACCTGCGCCTTGCGTCCGGCTTCGCCGATGACGGCAGCCAGGATGCGCAGCTGGAAAGCTGCCTGCGCGCGGCGCTTGCGGCGATCGAGGCGCGGATCGGCAAGGCGCTGTTCCAGCGCGGGTTCAGCTGGCACCTGAGCCACTGGCAATCGCCGCAGGAACAGGTGTTGCCCGTCGCCCCGGTGGCCATGATCGACAGCGTCAAGCTGGTGTCGCGCGCCGGGGTGGAAACGCAGCTGGACCCGGACAGCTACAGCCTGCGGCTCGATGCGCATCGCCCGGCCATCGTCGCGGTCTCCAAGCTTCCGAGCCCGTCCTCGGGCGGCTCCATCGAGATGGAGTTCACCGCCGGGTTCGGCGCCGACTGGCACGGGGTGCCCGCCGATCTGCGCCAGGCGGTGCTGCTGCAGGCGGCGGAATACTACGACGCGCAGGGCACCGGCGGGGCGGGCATGGCCTGCGGGGTGGCGGTGCTGATCGAGCCCTATCGCTCGGTCCGAATGCGGGGGCTGGGCTGATGGGGGCGCCTCCGAATCTGAGCCGGCGCCTGCTGCTGGAGGGGCCGGTGCGAGTGGCCGATGGCGCGGGCGGCTATACCGAGGGCTGGGCGCCGCTGGGCCAGGTCTGGGGCGAGGTCAAGCCGCGCACCGGCCGCGATGCGGCGGGGCTGTCGCGGATGGGCGTCAAGATCACCGTGCGGGCAGCGCCGCAGGGCGCCCCGTCGCGCCCGACGCCTTCGCAGCGGTTCCGCGACGGGGCGCGGCTTTTCCACATCGACGCGGTGACGGAGAGCGACCCCGGCGGCCGCTTCCTGATCTGCTACGCCACCGAGGAGGGCGCGACATGAGCTATGGCATGACGGCGGCGTTGCAGACGGCGATCTATGGCGTGCTGAGCGGCGACCCGGCGCTGGCGGCGATCGTGGGCGGCCATGTCTACGACGCGCTGCCGCCCGGCCCGCTGCCGCCGCTTTACGTGACGCTGGGGCCGGAAAAGGCGCGGGCCCGGTCCGATGGCAGTTCGGGCGGGGCGGAACACGATGTCAGCGTGACGGTCACCAGCAGCGCGGCGGGGTTCCACGCGGCGAAGGAGGCGGCGGCGGCGGTCTCGGACGCGCTGCTTTCGGCGCCCCTGAGCCTGTCGCGCGGACGCGTGGCGCGGGTGCGGTTCTACCGGGCCAAGGCGCGGCGCAGCGGCGGAGACCGGCTGATCGAGGTCTGGTTCCGGGCCCGGCTCGACGAGGAGACACGTTGAGGCGCTGCCTCGACAAGATCCAATAACCTATTGATATACGGAGACAACAATGTCTGCACAAAATGGCAAGGACCTTCTGGTGAAGGTCGATCTGGACGGCAACGGCGCGTTTCAGACCATGGCGGGGTTGCGCGCCTCGCGTCTTAGCTTCAATGCCGAGACGGTGGATGTCACCAGCTTGGAATCGACCGGCGGCTGGCGCGAGTTGCTGGGCGGCGCAGGCGTGAAGACCGCCGCGATCTCTGGCTCGGGTATCTTCCGCGACGCGGACACGGATGAACGCGCGCGGCAGATCTTCTTTGACGGCGAGGTGCCGGATTTCCAGGTCATCATCCCCGATTTCGGCACCGTCGAGGGGCCGTTCCAGATCACCGCGATCGAATATGCCGGCACTCATGACGGCGAGGCGACCTACGAGGTATCGCTCGCCTCGGCGGGTGCGCTGAGCTTTACCGCGGCGCTCTGAGCCATGGCAAACCCGCATGCGGGCGAGGTCGCGCTGGTGCTGGACGGCGAGCGTCGCGTCCTGAAACTGACGCTGGGCGCGCTGGCGGAGCTGGAGGACCGGCTGCACGCCGATAGCCTGCCGGCGCTGGTCGAACGCTTCGAGGCAGGGCAGTTCGCGGCGCGAGACGTGCTGGCACTGGTCTGCGCCGGGCTGCGCGGCGGCGGTTGGGACGGGACCCCCGCCGACCTTGCGCGCGCCGAGATCGAGGGCGGCCCGCTGGAGGCCGCGCGGGTCGCGGCGCGGCTTTTGGTCCTGTCGTTCCGGCCGCCGCAATGAGCGCGAAAGCGCGCCTGTTCGACTGGCCCGGCCTGATGCGGGCCGGGATGCAGGGGCTTGGCCTGACACCGGCCGCGTTCTGGGCGCTGACCCCGGCGGAACTGCTGTTGATGCTGGGCGAGCCGACGGCGACGACGCCCTTGGGACGGGCGGGGCTGGAGGCCCTGGCCGCCCGTTTCCCCGATCACAAGGATGACCCCGATGGATGAGGATCTGGACGCGTTCGACGCCGAGCTGGCGTCGCTGGAAACGACGCTGGGTGCGGCCTCGCAGATGGTGGCGACCTTTCATGGTGAATTGCGGACGATGCAGGGCGAGATGCTCTACACGGGCCGCGAGGTGCAAAGCCTCAGCCGCAGTTTCGGCGGTGGGCTGAGGCGCGCCTTCGACGGGGTGGTGTTCGACGGCATGCGCCTGTCGGATGCGCTGCGGCAGGTGGCGCAAAGCATGGTGGACGCGGCCTATGGCGCGGCGATCCGGCCGGTGCAGAACGCGGTGGGCGGGGCGCTGGCCAATGGCGTCAACTCGCTGGTCTCGGCGGTTCTGCCCTTCGAGAAAGGCGGCGCCTTTTCCGGCGGGCGCGTGGCGGGCTTTGCGCGGGGCGGCGTGGTCAATGGCGCGACGCCCTTTGCCATGCGCGGCGGGCTGGGCGTGATGGGCGAGGCCGGGCCGGAGGCGATCATGCCGTTGACCCGGGGTCCGGACGGCAAGCTGGGTGTGCAGGCGCAGGGCGGCGGCGCGCCGGTCCATGTCACGATGAACATCACCACCCCCGACGTGCAGGGCTTCCAACGCTCCCGCTCGCAGATCGCGGCCGAGATGAGCCGCGCGCTGTCGCGCGGGCAGCGCAACAGGTAAGGAAGGTAACCCCCATGAATTTCCACGAGATTCGCTTTCCCGCCAACCTGAGCTTCGGCTCCGTCGGCGGGCCGGAACGGCGCACCGAGGTGGTGACGCTGGCCAACGGGTTCGAGGAGCGCAACACGCCCTGGGCGCATTCGCGCCGGCGCTACGACGCCGGGCTGGGGATGCGCTCGCTCGACGATATCGAGACGCTGATCGCCTTTTTCGAGGCGCGGCGCGGGCAGTTGCACGGCTTTCGCTGGAAGGATTGGTCGGATTACAAGAGCAGCCCGCCCTCGCGCGTGCCGGGGTTCCGCGATTGCGTGATTGGGGCGGGCGACGGGCAGCGGCGGGATTTCCAGATCGTGAAACTCTACCGGTCGGGCGCGGAAAGCTATGCGCGGCCGATCGCCAAGCCGGTCGCGGGCAGCGTGCTGGCCGGGGTCGATGGCAGCGAGCTGGTCGCCGGCGTGCATTTCGAGGTCGATGCGACGACGGGGATGATCACGTTCACCGATGCGCCCGATCCCGGCGTCGAGGTCTCGGCGGGATTCGAGTTCGACGTGCCGGTGCGCTTCGACACCGACAGCATTCGGACGTCGGTGGCGAGTTTCAAGGCGGGCGAGGCGCCCTCCGTCCCGGTCGTGGAGATCCGGCTATGAACGGCGCGGCGAGACTGGACGCGCATCTTCAGCGTGGCGTGACCGAGGTCGCGCGCTGCTGGCGGGTGACGCGCGAGGACGGGGTGCGCTTCGCCTTTACCGATCACGATGGCGCGCTGACCTTCGACGGGACCGTGTTCAAGGCGGAAACCGGCCTGTCCGCGGCGGCGCTGTCGCAAAGCACGGGGCTATCGGTGGACAATACCGAGGCGCTTGGCGCGCTGTCGGATGCCGCGATCACCGAGGCCGATATCGAGGCGGGCCGCTTCGACGGCGCCGAGGTGGAGGCCTGGCTGGTGCAATGGAGCAACCCGGACAATCGGGTTCTGCAATTTCGCGGCAGCTTCGGCGAGATGGAGCGGCAGGCGGGCGGCTTCACGGTGGAACTGCGCGGGCTGGCCGAGGCGATGAACCGCGCCGAGGGCCGGGTCTATCAGCGTGGCTGTTCCGCCATTCTGGGCGATGGCGATTGCCGCTTCGACCTGTCGACGCCGGGCTACGCGCATGAGGGCGCGGTGACCCGCGTCAGCGCGCGGCGGCTGCTGGACTTCGACGGGCTGGACAGTTTCGAGCCGCGCTGGTTCGAGCGCGGACGCCTCAAGGTGCTGTCGGGCGTGGCCGAGGGGCTGGTCGGTGTCATCAAGAACGACCGCTTCGCGGATGGCGTGCGCCGGGTCGAACTGTGGGAGGACCTGCGCGCAGATCTCGCCCCCGGTGACAGGGTACGATTGGAAGCCGGTTGTGACAAACGCATGGAGACCTGCCGCCTCAAATTCTCCAACTTGTTGAATTTCCGTGGCTTTCCCGACATTCCGGGGGAGGACTGGATCATGGCGCATCCGGCGCGCGGTGGGTCCCCGGTGGACGGGGGGAGCTTGCGGTGAGCCGCGTGGTGACGGCGGCGCGGGGCTGGATCGGCACGCCCTACCTGCACCAGTGTTCCACGCGCGGGGCGGGCTGCGATTGCCTTGGGCTGTTGCGCGGGGTCTGGCGCGAGGTGATCGGGCCGGAGCCGGAAGCGGTGCCCGCCTATACCCCCGACTGGTCAGAGCCGCAGGGCGAGGAGCGGCTCTGGGCGGCGGCATTGCGCCACCTCGTGGCCAAGCCGATGAACGCGGCGCGGCCCGGCGACGTGCTGCTCTTCCGGCTGCGCGCGGGGGTGGTGGCCAAGCATCTGGGGCTTCAGGCCGAAACCGGGCCGGTGGCCAGTTTCATCCATGCCTATAGCGGCCACGGCGTGGTCGAAAGCGCGCTGACGCCGCCCTGGGCGCGGCGGATCGTGGCGCGGTTTGCATTTCCCGAAAGGACCTGAACGACATGGCAACGATCCTTTTGTCAGCCGCGGGCGCGGCCATTGGCGGGCTGAGCTCGGGCACGTTTCTGGGGCTCACCGGGGCGGTCATCGGCCGTGCGGCGGGCGCCACGCTGGGCCGGGTCATCGACCAGCGGCTGCTGGGCGCGGGCTCCGACGTGGTCGAACAGGGCCGGATCGACCGTTTCCGGCTGACCGGCACCGCCGAGGGGGCGCCGGTGGCGCGGCTTTTCGGCCAGATGCGCATGGGCGGGCAGGTGATCTGGGCCACCCGCTTCAAGGAACATGTGAGCGTCAGCGGCGGCGGCAAGGGGGCGCCGCCGGTGCCCCGGACGGCCAGCTATTCCTACACGGTCAGCCTTGCCGTGGCGCTGTGCGAAGGAGAGATCGCGCGCGTCGGCCGGGTCTGGGCCGATGGCGCGGAGGTCGCCCGGGGCGACATCACGATGCGCATTTACCGCGGCACCGAGGACCAGACGCCGGATCCCCGGATGGAGGCGGTCGAGGGCGCAGGCGCGGTGCCGGCCTATCGCGGGATCGCCTACGTGGTGATCGAGGATCTGGACCTCGCGCCCTACGGCAACCGCATTCCGCAGCTCAGCTTCGAGGTGATGCGCCCGGCGCGGCCCGAGGGGCTGGACAGCCCGCCGCAGCCCTCCGAGGCGATCCGCGCGGTGGCGATGATGCCGGGATCGGGGGAATACGCACTGGCGACAACGCCGGTCAGCTATGCGTGGGGCTTCGGTAAATCCAAGAGCGCCAATGTCAACACCGCCGCGGGCGAAGCAGATTTCGCCCTGTCGCTGGAGGCGCTGGAGGGCGAGTTGCCCAATTGCGGTGCGGTGTCGCTGATCGTGAGCTGGTTCGGTGACGATCTGCGCGCTGGCCAGTGCAGGGTCACGCCGAAAGTGGAACAGAAACAGGCCGACAGCTTTCAAATGCCGTGGCGCGTTTCTGGCCTGACGCGGCAGGAGGCCGGGCTGATCGCAGAGGTCGAAGGCCGCGCGATCTATGGCGGCACGCCGACCGATCAATCGGTGGTCGAGGCGATCGTGGCGCTGAATGCCGCCGGACAGGAGGTCATGTTCTACCCGTTCCTGTTGATGGAGATCGTTGAGGGCAATGGCAAGCCCGACCCTTGGGGCGAGGCCGTTGAGCAGCCGAAACTGCCTTGGCGCGGGCGCATCACCGGGGCGTTCGCGCCGGGGGTGGCAGGGTCGCCCGACCAGACGGCGGCGGCAGATGCGGAGGTCGCGGCCTTTTTCGGCACCGCGCGCGCGTCGGATTTCGACGTCGGGGCGGGGAGCGTCACCTATTCCGGCCCCGCGGAATGGAGCTACCGGCGCTTCATCCTGCACTACGCGGCGCTGTGCGCGGCGGCCGGGGGGGTGGAAAGTTTCTGCATCGGGTCCGAGATGCGCAGCCTGACGCAATTGCGCGGGGCGGCCGGTTTCCCGGCGGTCGACCAGCTGATCGCGCTGGCCGCCGAGGTGCGCGCGCTGTTGCCGGGTGCCAGGATCTCCTACGCGGCCGATTGGTCGGAATATTTCGGCTACCACCCGCAGGATGGGTCGGGCGACGTGTATTTCCACCTCGATCCGCTCTGGGCCGACGCCAATATCGATTTCATCGGGATCGACAATTACATGCCGCTGTCGGATTGGCGCGACGGGACAGATCACGCCGATGCCGCGTGGCGCACGATCTACGACCTTGGCTACCTGCACGCCAATATCGAGGGCGGCGAGGGCTATGACTGGTACTATCCGAGCGCCGAGGCCCGCGATGCGCAGCGCCGGGAGGCGATCACCGATGGCGCCTACGAGCAGCATTGGGTGTTCCGCTACAAGGATTTGCGCGGCTGGTGGCAGTCGCCCCACCTGGAGCGCCGCGGAGGCGCGGTTCTGGTCGAGCCGCCGGTTGTCGGCGCCATGCCGTTCGACGGAACTTTCGAGCATGGCGATGCCTACTGGCTTGGCTTTTACCGGCAGGATGAATCGGAGCTTGCCACCGATTCGACGGTGGCCGATCTATACGCCGAGGTATCGGTTGTGCCGGTCGCCGGCGAGGGCAATGTCATCCAGACCTCCGACGAGTACCGCATCATGAGCGAGGCCGCATATCGCCGGTTCGATCCGGGCGAAACCATGCGCATCACCCTGCGCATGCGGCTGCTTTCGGAACCCTCCGACGGCCATCCGCATCGCTGGCGACTCTACCTTGCCGTGATTGCGGCGAACGGGGATTTCGGAAATTTCGCGCAGATTGGCCAGTGGATCGGCCAGACGGTCGCCGATGGTTGGGTCGAGCACAGCGTGACGGTCACGCCCTCCGACTATCTGGGGCAAGGCGGTATCGACGCCGACGCCAAGGGCTGGCGGCTGATGGTCGGGATGAACGGCTGGACCCCCTACGATACCGCAGGTGCCGTGACGCAGATTTCCCGTATCGAGGTCACGTCGCTCAACCGGGATCACTCGGTTCGAAGCCCGTGGATTCCCTGCTCCAAGCCCATCCGCTTCACGGAAATGGGCTGTGCCGCGATCGACAAGGGAACGAACCAGCCCAACAAGTTCCTTGATCCGAAATCGTCGGAATCGGCCATCCCGCACTATTCGACCGGTCGCAGGGATGACCTGATACAGATGCAATACCTGCGCGCGATGACGAGCTACTGGCGCGACCCGGCGCATAACCCGGTGTCGGAAATCTACGGCGCGCCGATGCTGGACATGGACCACGCCTATGTCTGGGCATGGGACGCGCGGCCATGGCCGGCATTTCCGAATGCGCTGGACGTGTGGTCGGACGGCGAGAACCACGCCCGCGGGCACTGGATCACGGGCCGCGCGGGGGCCGAGCCCTTGCCGGACGTTGTCGCCGAGATCTGCGAGGATGCCGGGGTAACCGAATATGACGTCTCCGGGCTTTACGGTTTCGTGCGCGGCGCCATGTCGTCGGACGTGGAAAGCGCGCGGGCACGGTTGCAACCCCTGATGCTGGCCCATGGGTTCGAGGCGGTGGAGCGCGAGGGGCTCCTCGTATTCCGGTCGCGTGGCAGCGCGCCGGACGCGACGATCCGGCCCGAAACGATGGCGGTGGACGATGACGGAGCGTCGGCGCCGCGGCATGGCCGCCTGCCGGAGGCGGAGAAAGTCGGCCGGGTACGGCTGGCCCATGTCGAGGCGTCGGGCGCCTACGAGACCCGGATCGCCGAGACCGTGTTCCCCGATGACGGCGCCGACGCGGTCAGCCAGAGTGACTTGCCGCTTGTCCTGACCGGGGCCGAGGGGCGCGGGATCGTGGAACGCTGGCTGGCCGAGGCGCGGGTGGCGCGCGACTGCCTGCGCTTTGCCCTGCCGCCCTCGCGCCGCGAGCTGGGGGCGGGGGCTGTCGTGGCGCTGGAGGACGGCACCACGTGGCGCATCGACAGGGTCGAGGACCGCGGCGCGCGGATGATCGAGGCGGTGCGCAGCGAGGCGGCGGTCTACGAGCCTTCCGACACGGTCGACGCGGCGGTGAGCACGGAGCCTTTCGTGCCGCCCCTGCCGGTCAGCCCGCTGTTCATGGACTTGCCGCTCTTGACCGGCGAGGAGGTGGCGCATGCGCCGCATGTCGCGGTGGCGGCGGAGCCGTGGCCGGGGGCGGTCGCAATCTACAGTTCGACCAGCGACAGCGGCTACACGCTCAACCGGCTGGTCGAGGTGGTGTCGGCGGTCGGCGTTCTGCAAACCCCGCTTTTGCGTGCCACGCCGGGGCTGTGGGACCGGGGGCCGTCGCTGCGCGTGCGCATGAGCACCGGCAGCCTGAGTTCTGCGAGCCCTGCGGATGTGCTTAACGGAGCCAACGCGGCAGCGGTGGGCGATGGCAGCGGCGCCAACTGGGAGGTGATCCAGTTCGCCGAGGCCACGCTGGTGGGTGAGGACCTGTGGGACATCCGCCTGCGCCTGCGCGGGCAGGCGGGGTCGGACGGGACGATGCCGGAGGACTGGCCGCCGGGGTCGTTCTTCGTGCTGCTCGACGGGCGGCCGGGCCAGATCGAGCTGCCCCTCTCTGCACGGGGGTTGCAGCGCCATTACCGGGTGGGGCCGGCGGCCAAGCCGCTCGACCATCCGGTTTACGTGCAGGAGGCGCTGGCCTTCGACGGGATCGGGTTGCGCCCCTATGCCCCGGCGCATCTGCGCAGCACCCTCTCGGGCGGTGACCGGCAGGTCAGCTGGATCCGGCGCACCCGGATCGACGGCGACAGCTGGCAGGGCGCCGAGGTGCCGCTGGGCGAAGAAAACGAGGCGTACCTGCTGCGCATCGCCGATGCGGGCGGCATCCGCCGCGAGGTCGACCTGTCGGCCCCCGCCTTCACCTATACCGCCGCGATGCAGGCCGCCGACGCGGTGGGCCTGCCCTACACGATCGAGGTCGCGCAGGTTTCCGCGCGGTTCGGACATGGCCCCTTCACGAGGATAGAGATCAATGGCTGATACAACCAACCTGACCCTTCCCCTGCTGGCCGCGAGCCAGGCGCAAAAGCACGTGACGGTGAACGAGGCGCTGACCCGGCTCGACGGGGTGGTGCAGTTGCGGCTGCGCACGCGCACGCTGACCGACCCGCCGGCCACGGTGCAGGAGGGCGACTGCTTCGGCGTGCCCGCGGGCGCGGTGAACGACTGGGCCGGGCATGCCGGCGAGGTGGCGCAGTATTCCGGCGGCGGCTGGGTGTTCTTCATCCCGCGGCGCGGCTGGCGGGCCTTTGTCGAGGATACGGGCAGTTGTGACCTGCATGACGGCAATAGCTGGCGCCGGGGGGCTTTCGGCGTGACGCCGGGCGGCGGCGGCCTGCGCGCCGAAAGCGTCGAGGCCGACGTGTCGGTCGGCGCCGGGCCAACGGTGGCGACCGGGCTGCTCTTCCCGGCGCGCAGCATCATGCTGGGCGTCACGGGTCGTGTGACCGAGACGATCACCGGGACGCTCAGCGACTGGCGCGCCGGCGAGGCGGGATCGGACGCGCGCTTTGGCAACGGGCTGGGTCTGGCCGTCAATTCCTGGCTCGGCGGGCCGACCGACCCGGCGGTGGCCTGGGCGGATACCGAGGTGATCCTGACCGCCAACGGGGGCGACTTCGCGACCGGGCGCGTCACGCTGGCGGCGCATTACCTCGCCCTGTCGATCCCGGACGCGGTATAACAATTCGTGAACACCCGGATCAGGGGTTTCAACTTGGTCCGGGCCGCCTATCTGCGCTACAACGCGAGGGCTTGAGACGCAGGAGGCCGCCATGGCGAAGACCCGCACCCGACTGGCCGAACTGGACCCGGTCTGGACCCGTATCAACCGCGAAGCCGAGGAGGCGGTGCAGAATGAACCCCTGCTGGGAGGGTTGGTGCATGCCTGTATCCTGCACCATGGCTCGCTGGAGGCTGCGCTGGCCTACCGCATGGCGCAGAAGCTGGCCTCGGGCGAGATGTCGGAGCAACTGGTCCGCGAGATCGCGGACGAGGCCTATCGCGCCGACCCGACGATCGGGGAAAGCGCGCGGGCGGATATCGTCGCGGTCTTCGAGCGTGACCCGGCCTGCAACCGGTTCATCCAGCCGCTTCTGTTCTTCAAGGGGTTCCAGGCCGTTCAGGCTTACCGCGTCGGCAACCACCTGTGGCGCAATGGCCGCAAGGATCTTGCCTATTTCGTACAGATGCGGGTGAGCGAGATGTTCGGCGTCGATATCCATCCGGCGGCGACCATCGGCAAGGGTATCATGATCGACCACGCCCATTCCATCGTCATCGGCGAAACCGCGGTGGTGGGCGACAACGTGTCCATGCTGCATTCGGTGACGCTGGGCGGGACCGGGAAGGACGAGGAAGACCGCCACCCCAAGATCGGCGATGGCGTGCTGATCGGCGCGGGCGCCAAGGTTCTGGGCAATATCAAGGTGGGATGCTGCAGCCGGATCGCGGCAGGTTCCGTCGTGTTGCAGGAGGTGCCGCCGGCAACCACGGTGGCCGGTGTTCCGGCAAAGATCGTCGGCGAGGCGGGCTGCGACCAGCCGTCGATGAGCATGGACCAGACCCTGAAACCCGGCTCCTGACCGGGAAAACCCGGAGCATCATGAAAAAGGGCGGCCCACGCGGCCGCCCTGTTCGCGTTTCGGGTCGCCGTTATCAGGCCAGCATGGTCATCGGGTTTTCAAGGTTGTCGACGATGGCTTTCAACAACTCCGCCCCGAGGGCGCCGTCGATCACGCGGTGATCCACCGACATGGTGACCGACATCACGGTGGCCACGGTCAGTTCCCCATCGGCGCCCACAACGGGTTTCTTCACGCCCGATCCCACGGCGAGGATGCCCGCATGCGGCGGGTTCACGATGGCGTCGAAATTGTCGATCCCGAACATGCCGAGGTTGGAGACCGCGAAGGTCCCGCCCTGGTATTCGTGCGGCGCCAGCTTGCGGTCGCGGGCGCGCGCGGCGAGGTCCTTCATCTCGGCCGAGAGCGCCGAGAGCGATTTCATATCGGCATCCTTGAGGACCGGCGTGAAGAGCCCGCCCTCCACCGCGACGGCCACGGCAACGTCGGAGGGTTTGAGTTGCAGGACCCGGTCACCGGCCCAGACCGCGTTGCAGGCGGGCACCTGTTGCAGGGCATTGGCAAGCGCCTTGATGATGAAATCATTGACGCTGAGCTTCACGCCACGCGAGTCCAGCTGCTTGTTGAGCTTTCCGCGGAAATCGAGCAGCGCGTCGAGCTTGATGTCCCGGCGCAGGTAGAAATGCGGGATCGTCTGCTTGGCCTCGGTGAGGCGCGCGGCGATCGTCTTGCGCATCCCGTCGAGCTTGATTTCCTCGTAGTCGCGCCCCTCGTACATCTTTGCAACCACGTCGGCGGAGGGCCCGGACGGGGCGGCCGCGGCCTCGGCAGCCGGTGCGGCGGCGGCGGCTTTGGCCTCGGGCGCAGCCGCGGCGGGCTTGGCCGCGGCGTCTTCCACGTCGGCCTTCACGATCCGGCCATGCGGACCGGAGCCTTTGACCTGCGCAAGGTCCAGCCCCTTTTGCGCCGCGATCCGGCGAGCGAGCGGTGAGGCGAAGATGCGCTTGCCCTCCGTGTCCTTCGGCGCGGCGGGGGCGGGCGTGTCATCGGCGGCGGGGGCCGGCGCCGGGGCCTCTTGGGTCGCCTCGGGCGTCTCATCGGCCGAGGCGGCAGCCGCAGGCGCGGAGGAGGCGGCGCCGATGTCGTCGGCGCTTTCGCCCTCGGCCAGCAGCACCGCGATGGGGCTGTTGACCTTCACCCCTTCGGTGCCATCTTCGACAAGAATCTTGCCGATGATGCCTTCATCCACGGCCTCGAATTCCATCGTCGCCTTGTCGGTCTCGATCTCGGCCAGAAGATCGCCGGAACTGACCTCGTCGCCCTCCTTCACCAGCCACTTGGCCAGCGTGCCTTCTTCCATGGTGGGGGAGAGGGCGGGCATGAGAATTTCGGTGGGCATGATGCGCTCTCCTTACCGGTAGGTGACTTGGCGGACCGCCTCGAGGACCTCGGGCACCGAGGTCAGGGCGTGCTTTTCCAGATTTGCGGCATAGGGCATCGGCACGTCCTTGCCGGTGCAGTTGATCACCGGCGCGTCGAGGTAATCGAAAGCGCGCGTCATGATCGTCGCCGACAGGTGGTTGCCGATGGAGCCGACGGGCCAACCTTCCTCGACCGTGACGCAGCGGTTGGTCTTCATCACCGAGGCGATCACCGTGTCGTAGTCGATCGGGCGCAGGGTGCGCAGGTCCACGACCTCGGCCTCGACCCCGTCCTCGGCCAACTTCTCGGCGGCCTCCATGGCGTAGGTCATGCCGATGCCGAAGCTGACGATCGTCACGTCGCTCCCCTCGCGCGCGATCTTCGCCTTGCCGAAGGGGATGGTGAAATCGTCGAGCACGGGCACCTCGAAGCTGCGGCCGTAGAGGATCTCGTTTTCGAGGAAGATCACCGGGTTGGGATCGCGGATCGCGGTCTTCATCAGCCCTTTGTAGTCGGCGGCCGAGTAGGGCATGACCACCCGCAGCCCCGGCACCTGCGCATACCACGCGGCGTAATCCTGGCTGTGCTGGGCCCCGACGCGGGCGGCGGCGCCGTTGGGGCCGCGGAACACGATCGGGCAGCCCATCTGGCCGCCGGACATGTAAAGCGTCTTGGCCGCCGAGTTCACGATCTGGTCAATCGCCTGCATGGCGAAGTTGAAGGTCATGAATTCGACGATCGGTTTCAGCCCGCCGAAGGCGGCGCCGACGCCGACACCGGCAAAGCCGTGTTCGGTGATCGGCGTGTCGATGATGCGCTTGGCGCCGAACTCGTCCAGCAACCCTTGGGTGATCTTGTAGGCGCCCTCGTATTCGGCGACCTCCTCGCCCATCAGGACGACCTCCGGGTCGCGGCGCAATTCCTCTGCGATGGCGGCGTTCAGCGCCTCGCGCACGGTCTGGGTCTTCGTCTCCGTGCCCTCGGGCCAGTCGGGCTCCGCGTCGGCGCTGGCCGGGGCCGGCGCGGCGGCGCTTGCCGGCGCCCTGGCGGGGGCCTCTTCGGTGGCCTTGGGCGCCTCGTCTGTGGCGGGGGCGGGCGCCTCGGCAGCGGCGGTTTCCGCGGCACTGGCGTCTTCGCCTTCTTCCAGCAGCACGGCGATCGCGGTGTTCACCTTCACGCCCTCGGTGCCTTCTTCTACAAGGATCTTGCCCATCGTGCCTTCATCGACCGCCTCGAATTCCATCGTGGCCTTGTCGGTTTCGATCTCGGCGATGATCATGCCGGATTCGATGGTATCGCCTTCCTTGACCAGCCACTTGGCCAGCGTGCCTTCCTCCATGGTCGGCGACAGGGCGGGCATCAGGATTTCGGTTGCCATATCGGTATGTCCCCCTAGGATCAGGCGTTTTCCTGCGGAATTTCCGCAGCGTAGATGTCGGTCCAAAGTTCGTCGAGCGCCGGTTCCGGGCTTTCCTTGGAGAATTCCGCGGCCTCGTTCACGACGCCCTTGATCTCCTTGTCGATCGCCTTGAGATCCTCTTCGCTGGCGTGGTCGCCGTCGAGCAGCATGGTGCGCACATGCTCGATCGCGTCGCGTTCGGAGCGCATCTTCTGCACTTCCTCGCGGGTACGGTACTTGGCGGGGTCGGACATCGAGTGGCCGCGGTAGCGGTAGGTCTTGACCTCGAGGATATAGGGCCCCTTGCCGGCGCGGCAGTGTTCAACGGCCGTTTCCCCGGCGGCCTTCACCGCCAGCACGTCCATGCCATCGACGATCTCGCCGGGGATGCCGAACGCCTCGCCACGCTTGTAGAGATCGGGGGTGGAGGTGGACCGCGCCTGCGCGGTGCCCATGGCATACTGGTTGTTCTCGATCACGAAGATCACCGGCAAGTCCCAGAGGGCGGCCATGTTGAAGGTTTCGTAAACTTGGCCTTGATTCGCGGCGCCGTCGCCGAAATAGGTGAAGGTGACGTTGTCATTGCCGCGATACTTGTCGGAAAAGGCCAGCCCCGCGCCAAGCGGCACATTGGCGCCGACGATGCCGTGCCCGCCGTAGAAGTGCTTTTCCTTGGAGAACATGTGCATCGAGCCGCCCTTGCCCCTGGAATAGCCGCCCTCGCGGCCGGTCAGCTCCGCCATGACGCCCTTGGGGTCCATCCCGCAGGCCAGCATGTGGCCGTGATCGCGGTAAGTGGTGATGCGCTTGTCATCGTCCTTCGCGGCGGCCTCGAGCCCGACGACGACGGCTTCCTGACCGATATAGAGGTGGCAAAAGCCGCCGATCAGCCCCATCCCGTAAAGCTGCCCGGCCTTTTCCTCGAATCTGCGGATCAGCAGCATATCGCGGTAGTAGGCCATCAATTCTTCGGATGAAACGTTTGGTTTTGCGGCAGTTTTCGCAGTCGCCTTGCGCGCGGCCATGCGTGCCCCTCCTCTTTGACAAGCGAATAGTTTAACGTTGAACTATTCCTTACCAGAGGAGGCCCGAAAAATCACGCACAGATTTCTTGGCGTCGTGGAGGGAGGTCAGGGCAGGACGATCTCGTCTGGGCGCAGGTAGCCGAGGCGCCGGCGCGCCTGTTCTTCCAGAAGATCAAGGTCGAGGTAGTCGTCCGACAGGCGCCGCGTCAGCAGGGCGATCTCGGCGGTTTCCGCGCGCAAGGCCTCCAGCTCGGCCTCGTAGGCGGCGCGCTCCGCCTCGATCTGGATGCGCCGGAACAGGCCGTAATCCCCCTGCACGGCGGCGAAGGTGAAATAGGCCCCGACCAGAATCAGGAAAAGGGGCAGGATCAGCCCGGTAAAGGATCGCCGTCTCAACATGCCGTGCCTCTGCGTCCCCCGTCTTGGCGCGAAGGAGTGTTCCAAGAATCGCATATCGCGGGGCGAAAGGGAATCCCCCCTTTTTCGCGCCGGGAATCGCGGTATCGTCCCGCCATGACCGACCCACGCGCCGACCTGCCGACCCATGACGTGACCAACCAGCCGCCGCCGCGCAAGGGCGCCAACCTGTGGGCGACGGACCCGGTCCTGCGCGACCATGCGATCGGTGCCGATGCCGGGGCGCTGGCGGCCCAGGGCGCGGCCCTGGCGACCGGGGACGCGGCCCGGGCTGCGGAGGAGGCGGAACGGATCGGCCCGGACTTGCACCTCTTCGACCGGGGCGGGCGGCGACTGGACGAGGTGCGCTTCCCGCAGGGCTATCACCGGATGATGGAGCTTGGCCTGTCGGCGGGCTATGCGGGCGGGCCTTGGACCGGTGGCAGCCATGTCACGCACGCCGCCATGGTCTATCTGCACAGCCAGTTGGAGCCGGGCAGCTGTTGCCCGATGACCATGACCTATGCCGGTGTGGCGGCCCTCAGGGGCAGCGACCTGGCCGATGACTGGGTGCCGAAACTGACCGCCCGGGCCTATGACGCAACCATCGCGCCGGTGACGGCGAAACGCGCCGCGACGCTGGGCATGGCGATGACGGAAAAGCAGGGCGGCAGCGACGTGCGCGCCAACACCACCCGCGCCCGGCGCGATGGCGACGCCTACCGGCTGACCGGGCACAAGTGGTTCTGTTCGGCGCCGATGTCCGACGGGTTCCTGACGCTGGCGCAGGCGCCGGGCGGGCTGACCTGTTTTCTCGTCCCCCGCTGGCTGGAGGCGGGGCGCAACGCCATTCACCTGATGCGGCTGAAGGACAAGCTGGGCAACCGCGCCAATGCCTCCGCCGAGATCGAGTATCACGGCGCGCTTGCCTGGCGCATCGGCGAGGAGGGCGAAGGCGTGCGCCGGATCATCGAGATGGTGCATCACACGCGGCTTGATACGGCGATGGCGCCCGCCGGGCTGATGCGCGCCGCCCTTGTCGAGGCGCATCATTGGGTCACGCACCGCACGGCGTTCCAGAGAAAGCTGATCGACCAGCCGCTGATGCGCGCCGTGCTGGCCGATCTGGCGCTGGATTGGGAGGGGACGACCGCGCTTGGCCTTCGGGTGGCGCGGGCCTTCGACGGGGTGGGCGAGGCGGACCGCGCCTTTGCCCGGATCGCGGTGGCGCTGGCGAAATTCCTTGGTAACAAGCTGTGCCCCGGCCTCGTCTACGAGGCGATGGAGGTTCTGGGCGGCATGGGCTATGTTAATGACACGGCCCTGCCGATGCTTTACCGCGAGGCGCCGCTGAACTCGATCTGGGAAGGCTCGGGCAATGTGATCTGCCTCGATATCCTGCGCACGCTGGCGCGGGAACCCTTGGCCGGCGAGATGCTGAACACCGAATTGCAGGCGGCGACGGGGCAGGTGGCCGATTACGACGCGGCCTTGCGCGCGCACCGGGACCGCTGGCCCGGCCTGCCGCCGGAGGCCGAGGCACGCTGGTTCGCCGAAAGCCTTGCCCGGCTGCTGACAGCGGCGGTGCTGATCGCGCAAGCGCCCGCCCCCGTCGCCGCCGCCTATGCCGCGACCCGGCTGTCCGGCGCGCGCGGCCAGATCATGGGCAGCCTGCCCGAGATGGATGTCGTGCCGGTATTGGCGCGGCTTGGTTGACCTTGTCAATCTGCCGCAGGGGGTTGCATCGTGCCGCCATGAGTTTAGAATATTTCTAAAGTAAATTCACAACCCGAAAGGACAGATCCATGCCCCGTAACCAAGCCAGTGTCGCCGCCCTTCAACAGGCCCTGTCGATGGAGCTTTCCGCCTCCCAGCAATACCTGCTGCACGCCCATGTGCTGGAAGATTGGGGGCTGGGAAAGCTTGCCGACAAGATGCGTGAGGAAATGCACGAGGAGCTTGGCCACGCCGGGCAGTTCATCGACCGCATCCTGTTCCTCGGCGGTGATCCGGACCTGACCCCGGCCAAGAAACCGGTGCGCGCGCACAACCTGAAAGAGATGTTCGAGGTGGACCGCGCCGACGAGGCCGAGGCGATCGAGGTCTATTCGGAAGCTGCCAAGGCCGCCTACGAGACCAACGATATCGGCAGCCGGGTGCTGTTCGAGACGATCGCGCTCGACGAGGAGGAACATTGGAGCTGGCTCGACCAGCAGCTCGATCTTCTGGAGCGTCTGGGCGAGGGCGTCTACATGCAAAGCCAGATGGGTGAAAGCGCGGGCGCGGCACCTCAGTGATCGTTGCCTGACGGACGGGGCGCGATGCCGAAATGGCGGCGCCCCGAACCCGCTTGCGGGTCGCCCGCGCGCCAGACGGGGGCCGGTCATGCCGACGGGATGTCCTTGGCATGACCGCTTGCGCGGCGCGAAAGCGACCTGCGTGATTGCGCAGGTCAGCCGGCGATCGACGCCTCGTAGGTCGACTGGATCGCGGCATCGAGCGTCGCATTGAACTCGGCATCCGTCTGCTGTGCCGACAACCCCTCTGTCAGGGCGCGGCTGAAGCTGGCGATGATGCCGGTCTGGCGCGCCAGCAGCGCGTTCGCCTCGTCGCGGGTATCGCCGCCCGACAGGGCCACCACCTTCAGAACGCGGGGATGATCGACCAGCGGCTTGTAGAAATTCTCCACCTCCGGCAGGGTCAGCTTGAGCATCACCTGCGCCTCGCCCGGCATCGCGTCGAGATGGGCGAGAAGTTCCGCGCGAAGGATCTCCTCGGCCTCGGCCTTGTCGGGGATGGAGATCGTGACCTCGGGTTCGATGATCGGCACGAGGTCATGGGCGATGATCTGCTGCGCCACGTCGAATTGCTGCGCCACCACGGTCTTGATGCCCGCCGCATTCGCCGCCCCCACGACGGAGCGCATCTTGGTGCCGTAGATCCCGTGCGCGACCGCGCGCTCCAGCGTGGCGTCGAGGTCGGCGATCGGTTTCATCACCTGGCAGCCGTCGGCCTCTGCCGCCAGTCCCTTGTCGATCTTGAGGAAGGGCACGATGCCACGCTCCTGCCACAGGTAGGTGGCGGTCGGCATGCCCTCCACCTCGCGGTCCATCGTCATCTCGAACAGGATCGCGGCGATGATCCGGTCGCTGCCAAAGGCGGGCGCGGTGATGATCCGGCTGCGCATCTGGTGGATGAGGTCGAACATCTCCGCCTCGGTCTTGTAGGCGCCCTCGGGGATGCCGTAGCGGCTGAGCGCGCGGGGCGTGGACCCGCCCGACTGGTCGAGCGCGGCGATGAAGCCCTGTCCGGCGCGGATGCGGGTCGTCTGGTCCTGGTTGGGCATGTCTGATGATCCTTGGTGCTGCAAATCGGGCGGGCGCTGCCCGCGTCTTGCCCCCGTGTTAGGACAGCGTCCGGCGGTGTTCAATTCTGTTCACGCTAACAGGTGGACGCGGCGGGGAAGGTTCCCGCGCCGCGCCCTGGTCCCGGCCCGCATCAGTCGATGTCGAACCAGGCCTCCTGCGCCGAATCGCGCGCGCGGTCGAGAATTCGTGCCCACTGCACCGCGTCCTCGTCCGACATCCGGTCGTCCATCGCCTCAAGCTCATCGACGATGGAGCGCGCCGCACCGTCGCCCGCGGCAAGCGCGAGGAGCCCGAAGCGATAGGCCTGTTCGTAGTTGCGGGGCGCGCCGAGGCCGGTCAGCGCGGCATAGGCCGTCTCGCGCAAGTCCCGCGCAGTCTGCGTGCCGGTATAAGTCGCGCCGTCGCCCGCCTCTCGCTGAACCGCCAGCAGGTCCGACAGGTCGAGCGCGGCCTCCAGCCTGTCGAGTTCGGCGAAGGCGGCGCGGTCGCCCTGCGCGGCGGCATGCAGCGCGATCTCATAGGCGAAGTCCGGGTCGAGCGCGTCCAGCGTGTCCAGCGCCATGGCAATCGCGTCGGGGTTGCCCGCATCCAGCAGCGGGGTCAGCAGTTCCAGCGCGAGATCCGGGTCACGCGGCGCCCCGATGCCGCCGAGAAAGGCATTGGCGTAACGCATCAGGTCGGGCTCGCCGAGATCGTTTTCGCCCTCGATCCAGCCGCGGATCAGTGCCGCATCCTCCGCCGTCAGGCGCGTGTCGGGGCGGTCCTCCTCGGTCAACAGCGTCGGGCGCAGGTCGGTGACGAAGAGGGTGAAATCCTCGAAATGCTCTTCCGTCAGGCGCACCGGAGTCTCGGGCGTGAATTCCAGCCGCAAGAGGCCGGGATCGGCGGCGAAGCGGGCGAAGGCGGTGGCGCCGGTTTCCAGCACCGCGTAGGCGGCGGCGCCGGCATCGGTCAGGTCGACCTCCGGTTCGGCGGGCAGGGGGGCGGGCTCAGGGGCCGGCGCGGGGTCGTCAAGCGGTTCCTTGCCGCCCGTGGGCGGCACTGCCGGGGCCGAATCCTCGGGCGGGGCGATGACCGGCGCGCCGGACCCGTCCAGCAATTCGCCCGCCAGCATTGCGGTCAGCGCGTCGGGGTCGAGCATCTGCGGCGGGATCATCGCCGCGAAAAGGCGCCACGCGCCGCGGTCGGTCAGGTCGATCTCGCCATAGGCGAAATCGACCACCGGCTCCTCGGTTTCGAAATTCACCGCGAAATAGTCGAAATCGGCATGGCCGCGCAGTTCGGCCAGCGCCCCCGAAACGGCCTGGAAATCGACCGTCATGCCGCCGCTGGCGAAATCGTATTCGGCGCGCAGCTCGGCCCGGTCGAGCACCAGATCGGTGATGCCCAGTTCGGCGAGGTCGCGCCGTTCGACGGGGGGCAGGCAGTCTTGCGTCATCTCGTAGCCCATCAGGTCAAGCTCCAGCGCGCCAAAGGCGATCTGGTCGAGCGGCGCGGTGCTGATCGCCACCCGGTCCACGGTGAAACGGCATTCGGGTCGCTCGTAGGGCGCAACGGAGAGCCCGGTCAGCACCATCCGGCCCGATAACGGGCTGATATCGAGATGGGCATATGTCACGTCGGCGACGCCGCGCAGCGTGGTGACGGCCCATTGGCCGGCGAAGGTGGCCAGCCGGTCAAGGTTGAAAAGATCGCGCAGGGTGGCGGTTTGCGCCGCGGCGGGCGCGGCAAGCCCGGCGGCAAGCGCGGTGGACAGCAGAAGGGGTTTGGTCAGCATGGCAATACCTGGAGTTGCGAAATGTAAAGGCGGATGCGGGTATGAAACCCCATCCGTCCCGAGTCGGGCAACCGGTTTGCGGGGGGAGCGGATGGTCGGGTGCAAGCCGTTCTTCGCCGGGCCGGGGGGCGGCGTCATGCCGGGGACATGCCTTCGGCATGACGAGGCGCAGCGGTCTTGCGGCCTTGAGTTCGCGCGGGGGCACCGTCCGACCCTACCCCGTGTCCGCGTGGCCGCCTTTCGCGCCCGGTGGCGTTGATCGTGCGCGGGCCCCTTTCGTCACGCGAGGGCCGCTACCCCTCCAGCGCGGCGACGCCGGGCAGGGTCTTGCCCTCCATCCATTCGAGGAAGGCGCCCCCGGCGGTGGAGATATAGCTGAAGCGATCCGCCGCGCCGGCCTTGTTGAGCGCCGAGACCGTATCGCCGCCGCCCGCCACGCTGACGAGCTTGCCCTCTGCCGTCAGGTCTGCCGCCGCATTCGCCGCGGCATTGGTCGCGGCGTCGAAAGGGGTGATCTCGAAGGCGCCCAGCGGGCCGTTCCAGACCAGCGTCTTGCAGGTTGCGAAGACCTCTTTCAGCGCTGCGACGGTATCCGGCCCGGCATCGAGGATCATCGCATCGGCGGGGCAGGCATCGACGGGCAGGGTTTCGCTCGCGGCATTCGCGGCGAAGTCGCGCGCCACGACGATATCGGTCGGCAGGTGCACGGTGCAGCCGACGCCCTCGGCCTTTTTCAGGATCGTGCGCGCGGTCGCGGCCATCTCGTGCTCGGCCAGCGACTTGCCCACGTCGATGCCCTGCGCGGCAAGGAAGGTGTTGGCCATCCCGCCGCCGATGATCAGGTGATCGACCCGGCCCACCAGATTGCCCAGAAGGTCGAGCTTGGTGGACACCTTGGCGCCGCCCACCACCGCCGCAACGGGGCGCGCGGGATCGCCAAGCGCTGCTTCCAGCGCTGAAAGCTCCGCCTGCATCTGGCGCCCGGCGCAGGCGGGCAGGTGATGCGCCACGCCCGTCGTCGAGGCATGGGCGCGGTGCGCGGCGGAAAAGGCATCGTTGCAATAGACATCGCCAAGGGCCGCGAGCGCCTGCGCCATTTCCGGGTCATTCGTTTCTTCCTTCGGGGAAAAGCGCGTGTTTTCCAACAGAACCACCGTCCCGGCGGGCAGCGCGTCGATCTCGGCGCGGGTGGGGGTCTCTCGGAAGGCGACCGGCTGGCCCAGCTTTTCCTCCAGCGCCGGCAGCGTCACCCGCAGGCTCATCTCCGGCACCACCTTGCCCTTGGGCCGACCGAAATGCGCCAGCAGAACCGGCTTGCCCCCCTTGGCGAGGATGTCGCGGATGGTGGGCACGATCCGTTCGATCCGGGTGGCATCGGTGACGCGGCCCTCCTCGACCGGCACGTTGATATCCACGCGGGTCAGCACGGTCTTGCCCGCGATCTGCATGTCATCGAGTGTTTTCCACGTCATCGCGGCTCCTCCAATCCTGTGTCCCTCGGGTGATCCGATCGCGGCGCCGATAGTGGGGCGCCGCCGCCGGTCGTCACATGTCCAGCACCACGAGCGCATGGCGCTTCTTGCCGGCGCTCAACTTTATCGGCGCGCCCAGATCGCCCGCGGTGATCATCAGCCCGGCATCGGTCAGCGGCGCATCGTTGATCCGCGCGCCGCCCTCGGCGATCAGGCGCTTGGCCTCCTTGCCCGATTTCGCCAGCCCCGCCCGCGTGATCAACTGCACCACCGACAGGCCGTCGCCGATGTCGTCGTGCAAGAGGGACAGCGTCGGCAGGTCGTCCCCGATGCCGCCCTTTTCGAACACCGCGCGCGCGGTGGCCTCCGCCGCCTCCGCCTCGGCCCGGCCGTGCAGCAGGGTGGTGACCTCGTTGGCCAGCACGATCTTGGCCTCGTTGACCTCCGACCCCGCAAGCGCGCCCAGCCGGGCGCACTCGTCCAGCGGCAATTCGGTATAAAGCTTGAGGAACCGGCCCACATCGGCGTCATTGGTGTTGCGCCAGAACTGCCAGAACTCGTAGGGGCTGCGCATGTTGGCATCGAGCCAGACTGCGCCATCGGCCGATTTGCCCATCTTCCGGCCGTCGCTCGTGGTCAGCAGCGGCGAGGTCAGCCCGTAGATTTCATGGTCCAGCACCCGGCGGGTCAGGTCGATGCCGTTCACGATATTGCCCCATTGGTCGGAGCCCCCCATCTGCAACCGGCACCCGTAGCGGCGGTTGAGTTCAAGGAAATCGTAGGCCTGCAGGATCATGTAGTTGAATTCGAGGAAGGACAGCGATTGTTCGCGGTCGATCCGCGATTTCACGCTTTCGAAGGACAGCATCCGGTTGACCGAGAAATGCCGGCCAATGTCGCGCAGGAAGTCAAGGTAGTTCAGATCGTCGAGCCACTCGGCATTGTTCAGCATCAGCGCATCGCCCGGCCCGTCGCCATAGGTGATGTATTGCGCGAAGACCTGTTTGATTCCGGCGATGTTGGCGTCGATCTCCTCGGGCGTCAGCAGCGGGCGTTCATCGGCGCGGAAGCTGGGATCGCCCACCTTGGTGGTGCCGCCACCCATCAGCGTGATCGGCTTGTGGCCGGTCTTTTGCAGCCAGCGCAGCATCATGATCTGGATGAGGCTGCCGACATGCAGCGACTTCGCCGTCGCGTCGAACCCGATATAGGCCGGCACCACGCCCTTGATCAGCGCCTCGTCAAGGCCCTGGTAATCTGTGCAGTCGGCGAGGAAGCCGCGCTCCATCATGACGCGCAGAAAGTCCGATTTGGGGTGGTAGGTCATGGGTCGTCCGTCCAAGGATGGGGTTGGCGGCGTGATAGCGGGAAGGCACCGGCGATGGAAGGGCCGATATGGGTTGCGGGGGCGATGTCGGGTACGTCGCTTGATGGCGTGGACGCGGCATTGCTGAAAACCGACGGGCGGCGCATCTTCGCCTTTGGCGAAACGCGCTATCGGCCCTACCGCAATGCAGAGCGCGAGGTGATCCGCGCCGCCCTTGGCTTCTGGCCCGGTGACGTGGGGGTCGCGGCGGCGGCGGAGGCGGTGGAAACCGCGCATGCGGCTGTCTTGTCGCGCCTCGACGGCGCCGCGATGGTCGGCTTTCACGGCCAGACGCTGGCGCATGATCCGAAGGGACGCGGCACGCACCAGGCCGGTGACGGGCAGGTGCTGGCCGATGTGCTCGGGTTGCCGGTGGTCTGGGATTTCCGATCTTCGGACGTGCAGCTTGGCGGCGAGGGCGCGCCGCTGGCCCCTTATTACCATTTCGCCTGTGCCAAGTGGATCGGGGCAACGGGGCCGCTGGTGTTCCTGAACCTCGGCGGGGTCGGCAACCTCACATGGGTCGATCCGCACCGTGACGGCCCGGAGGCGGAGGGCGCTGTCATGGCCTTCGACACCGGGCCGGGCAACGCGCCGCTGGACGATCTGATGCAGGCCCGGCGCGGGCTGGCGCGCGACGAGGGCGGCGCGCTGTCGCTGTCGGGCGTGGCGGATCGCGGGGTGGTGGCAGAAGCCTTGCAGCGCCCGTTCCTGTCGCGGATGCCGCCCAAGTCGCTTGACCGGGGCGATTTCGCGGATCTCGCCGCGCGGGTCGCGGGGATGGGCGATGCCGATGCTGCCGCGACGCTGGCAGCGGTCACCGTGGCCTGCGTGGCCGACGCGATCACGCTGTGCCCTGCGCCGCCCGAGCGCGTGCTGGTCACCGGTGGCGGGCGGCACAATGCGGCGCTGATGCAGAGGCTCGGGGCGGCACTGCCCTGCCCGGTGCGACCGGTGGAGGCGGTGGGCCTTGACGGCGACATGCTGGAGGCGCAGGCCTTCGCCTTTCTTGCCGTGCGGGTGGCGCGGGGCATGGCGACCTCTGGCCCGATGACCACCGGGGTCGCGGCGCAAGTGGGCGGTGGGCGGATCAGCCGGCCGCGCGGGTAGGTGGTCGGGCTGTGTCCGCCGCGTGGCGTGTTCAGAATCCGCCAACGCCGCGGACCTACCGCCGGGTCGGGGCGGTCGGGGGCCGGGCACGACGCGGGCGCTTTCGGGTGGCACTCCGTCCCGAAGCGCGGCAGATTGCGCGCATGCCAAATCAATCCATTCGCTTCACCCATGCCCTCTGCCGCCGTCCGGCGCGTTCTGTCACCCAAGGCCTGCGCGAGGTGGACCGGGGCGCCCCGGACCCGGATCTTTTCGACGCCGAACACATGACCTATGTCGCCGCGTTGCGCGACGCAGGGATGATGGTGACGCTGCTGGAACCGCAGGAGGCCTTCCCCGACAGCTGTTTCATCGAGGATCCGGCCCTGTGCCTGAAGGGCGTCGCCATCGTGCTGCGCCCCGGCGCGTCGACGCGCGCGGGCGAGGCGGCGCAGCTCAAACCGGTGCTGGAGGGGATCTTCCCCGAGGTCTGGGATCTGCCCGGGCAAGGCGCTGTCGATGGCGGCGACATCCTGTGTTCCGACGAGGAGGTGATGGTCGGGCTGTCGGCGCGCACCGACAGGGCGGGGGTCGCGGCGCTACGCCCGCTGGTCGAGGCGCTTGGCTACCGGGTGCGGATCGTCGAGACGCCCCCCGACATCCTGCATTTCAAGACCGAGGTGAGCCTGCTGGACCCCGATACCGTGCTGGCCAGCCGCAAGCTGGCCGCGACGGGCTGCCTTCAGGGCTATCGCGTGATCGAGACCGCGCCGGGCGAGGCGGCAGCGGCCAACGCGATCCGCGTGAACGACCGGGTGCTGCTGAGCGCGGGCCACTCGCGCACCGCCGAGCGGCTGGACCGGGCGGGCTACCGGGTGGTCGAATTGCCGATGACGCAGGCGGCGCTGCTCGATGGCGGGCTGTCCTGCCTGTCGCTGCGCTTTTCCCTGCCCGGGCCGGGCGCGGGGCTGGCATGAAGGGCTTTCCCGACCTGCCGCCGGTCTGGTTCGCGGGGTTCTGCGCCGCCGCGTGGCTCCTGGCGCGCGAATTGCCGCTGGTCCGGGCCTTCGGGCCGCTATTCTGGGGGCTTGGCATCCTGCTCGGCCTCGCCGGGCTGGCCGCGATCGGCTGGTCGGCATGGTGGTTCTGGCACAAGCGCACCTCGATCGAGCCGCACCACGACCCGTCGGCCCTGATCGTCGAAGGCCCCTACCGGTTCAGCCGCAACCCGATCTACCTTGGCCTTCTGGCGATGCTGACGGGCTACGTGCTCTGGCTCGGGGTGCTGAGCCCCGTTCTGCTTCCGTGGCTCTTCGCCGTGGTGCTGGAGCGGCGCTTCATCCAGCCGGAGGAGGAGCGGCTCATCGACGCGTTCGGGCTGGAGGCGCGGCGCTATCTTCAGAAAACGCGACGGTGGCTGTAACGCTATCTCGCAAAGGCTTGATTGGCGCGGGCCGGGCTGCTCGACTACCTTCCCGGGACCAACGCTCAACATTCATGGACGCCATGCGATCACTCATCCTTCCACTTGCCCTAGGGTTTTCGCTGCTGCTGGCCCACGCGCAGCCTTCGCGGGCGCAAAGCCCGGTCGTGGTGGAACTGTTCACATCGCAGGGATGTTCGGCTTGCCCGCCGGCAGATGAGTTGCTGGCCGAACTCGCCCGGCGCGACGACGTGATCGCCCTCGCGCTGCACGTGGATTACTGGGACTATATCGGCTGGGCCGATACCTTCGCCTCGCCGCAATTCACCCGTCGCCAGCACGCCTATGCCCGGGCCGAGGGGCACCGCATGGTCTACACGCCGCAGATGATCATCGGCGGGGTGACGCGGGTCGTGGGGCACGAGCCGATGCGCGTGACGGAACTGGTCATGGAACAGCGCGATGTCGAATACCCGGTCGAGGTCAGCCTCAGCCGCGATGAGGATGGCGCCATCCATCTGCGCGCCGAGGCGTCGATGGCGTTCGAAACGCCGCGGATGGTGGTGCAGGTCGTCCACTACCGGCCGTCGCAAACCGTCGAGATCCGGCGTGGCGAGAATGCCGGGCGCAGCATGGACTACGCCAATATCGTGACAGACTGGATGCAGGTGGGCGAATGGTCTGGCGTCGATCCGTTCGAGATCGAACTGGCCGACGAGTCGCCCTATCCGGTGGCCGCCCTTGTGCAGATGGCGGGGCCCGGCCAGATCCTCGGGGCGGCGCGTCTGGAATGAGCCGCGCTCAGGCGAGGAAAACGCCGAGCACGACGCTCATCAACCCCAGCGCCGAGAGCATCAGCGCCCCCATGTTGAGAAAGACGATCCGCTGCAGCCGGGCGCGCATTTCCTCGTCCGGCAGCGCGGTGCGACGCACGCGCAGGGCCGCCATGATGCAGTAGGCGATCAGGACAAGCCCCACGGCCGTCAATCCCGCGCCGACCCAGACCAGCCATTCCATGCGCATCATCCCCAATTTGCGTTGCGACCCGTCGCCTAGCCGGTCACGCGGGGCTTCGCAAGCCTTGCGGGGGGCGGGCAGGGCGGCTAGACCCGTGGGCTGATGAATTTGGGACAAAGCGAGGCAGGCCCGATGGACGACACGAACGCCCCTTCCGACAGCTACCGCGTGACCGCCGACGAACTGCGCCAGTTCATCGAGCGGTTCGAACGGCTGGAACAGGAAAAGAAGGATATCGCCGATCAGCAGAAGGAGGTCATGGCCGAAGCGAAGGGGCGCGGCTACGACACCAAGGTGATGCGCAAGGTGATCGCACTGCGCAAGCGCGAGCCCGACGATATCGCCGAGGAGGAAGCGGTGCTGGAGATGTACAAGGAGGCGCTTGGCATGCAGTGACCGCGCTGCGCGGGCGGCGCCGATCCGCGCCTCGTCGGTGCCCTCATCGGCGCCGGGCGCGGGTCAGGGCGTGATCAGTGTCAGGCCGGGGATGCGGGCGATGGAGTCCATGTCCTCCTCGTAGGCGGCGGTCATTTCCTCCAGCATCTCGTCGGGCCAACCGGGCGTGTCGAGGTCCTCTTCCAGCGCATCCTCGAGCGCGTATTTGTCGAGGAAGGCCGCAACCACGCGGCGGCGCAGGGTCTCGGTCTCGGGCGGGTGTTCCTTCAGGTAGACCTGCATGCGGCGAAAGCCGGCCGGGTCCATCAGGTCCTCGATCAGGTCATCGACCCCGTCCAGCGGGTGGAGCGCGTCGAGACCGGCCATCTCGCGCATCACCTCGCCCCAGATCAGCGGCGTGTCCTCGTTGCACCACGTGGTCACCGGGCATTCCGGCACCGCCTCGCGCATGCGGACCAGCATTTCCGACCAGGCGAGCGCGTGCGGCTGCATATCGTCGGTGAATTCGGCGAAATCGCGGAAGCGCGACCCCTTGAAAAGCGCCGGGATCAGCGCCGCGGGGTCGCGCATGCCGAGCATGAATTCGACGTCGTCGCGCGGGAAAAGATTGCGCAGTGATCGCGTCACCCGGTCGATCATCGGCCAGAACTGCGCCCCGATCACCACCAGCCGGTTGATCGAGACCATGCGCGGATCCGACAGGATGACGCGTTCGGCATCTTCGGGCACGCGCCCGGCCTCGAGGATGGCGCGGCTCATCTCCTCGGGCGCCGGCGCCCCGTCGAGCGCGCGCAGCGTATCCTTCAGGACATCGCGGTAAAGCGCCGGGGTGGGCACCGCGATCCCCTCTGACGCAAGCGCGTCGCGGTTCTTGAGCAGCGACTTGATCAATCGGTCGTCATCGGTGCACGGCGCCCCGATATGTAACACCACCTGCATGGCTGCCCCCTGTCACTGTCGTTGCACCGCCGTGACCCTATACACCGTGCGGGCCGAGGCAAAGGGTCAAGATGTCACCGCACCGGGTAGCCTTGCCAGAATTTGATCGGCCTGAGCGCGAACGTCGTGTGCATGGCCGTGACGTTGGGCAGCGCGGCGAGGCAGTCGCGGTGGATGCGGTCGTAATCGTCCATGTCCCGGGCCACCACGCGCAGGGTGTAATCGGCCTGCCCGCTTGTCAGGTGGCATTCGAGGATGTCGGGCGCGGCCCGCACCGCCGCCTCGAACGCGTCGAGCACGCTGCGTTCCTGGCTGCGCAGGGTAATCTCGACGAAGACCAGCAGGCTCAGGCCCAGCTTGCGGCGGCTGAGACGGGCGGAATAGCCCTTGATGGCGCCCGATCGTTCCAGCGCCTTGATCCGGCGGTGACAGGCAGAAGCCGAGAGGCCGAAATCGGCGGCAAGCTCCGCCACCGGGCGGCTGGAGTCGCGTTGCAGGCTGCGCAGGATGCGGGTGTCGGTTTCGTCCATTTTTTCGCGTGTTCTGACCAATTCATGCAAGTTCGTGACGACTTTTCCCCCGAATGGCGGTCAGAATTCAAGAAAATTCCAGACAGTTCGCCCTATCCTTGCAAACAGACGCACGCATCAGCGCGGGAGGAGGATGTCATGATTGTCGGCTGCCCCAGGGAAATCAAGAACCATGAATACCGGGTGGGTCTGACCCCGGAAAGCGCGCGCGAACTTGTGGCGCATGGCCACGAGGTCCTGATCGAGACGCAGGCCGGTGCGGGGATCGACGCGTCGGACGCGGAATATAGCGATGCGGGCGCCACGATCGTCGGGACGGCGGCGGAGGTCTTCGCGCGGGCCGAGATGGTGGTGAAGGTCAAGGAACCGCAGCCGGACGAACGCAAGATGCTGCGCGAGGGCCAGATCCTGTACACGTACCTGCACCTCGCCCCGGACCCCGACCAGACGCGCGACCTGATCGCCTCGGGCGCGACCTGCATCGCCTATGAGACGGTGACCGGGCCGGGGGGTGGCCTGCCGCTTTTGAAACCCATGAGCCAGGTTGCCGGCCGGATGTCGGTGCAGGCCGGGGCGAGCGCGCTGGAAAAGGCGCATGGCGGGCGCGGCGTCCTTCTGGGCGGCGTGCCGGGGGTGGCGCCGGGCAAGGTCGCGGTGATCGGCGGCGGCGTCGTCGGCTTCAACGCGGCGCAGATGGCGGTGGGGCTGGGCGCCGATGTCACCATCCTCGACCGCAGCCCGGAAGTGCTGGAAAAGCTCGGCCATTATTTCGAGGCGCGGGCCAAGACGCGGTTTTCCAACAACGCGAACCTTGCCGAATGCGTGGCCGATGCCGACCTTGTGATCGGGGCGGTTCTGGTGCCCGGGGCGGCGGCGCCCAAGCTGGTCACCCGCGCGATGCTTGCGACGATGAAACAGGGCGCGGTGATGGTGGATGTCGCCATCGACCAGGGCGGCTGTTTCGAGACCTCGCACGCCACCACCCATGACGACCCGATCTATACCGTTGACGGGATCGTGCATTACTGCGTGGCCAACATGCCCGGCGGGGTGGCGCGCACCTCGACCTATGCGCTCAACAACGTGACGCTGCCGCACGCGCTGCGCATCGCCGACCTGGGTTGGAAGGAGGCGCTGGCGCGCGATCCGCACCTGGCGAATGGGCTCAATGTCTGGAACCATCAGGTGACGCACAAGGCCGTGGCCCGCGATCTCGGGCTGGATTACACCGCCGCCGAAACGGCGCTTGCGGCCTGAGGCGCGGCTCTTTCGCCGCGGGCGGCGGTCTGCCGCCCGCGGCCGGCCGGGCAAGGGTTTCGCGCTGGACCTCGCGGGCCAGATGCGGCATTAGACGGTCAACGCGTTTCATCCCGGAGGCACCAATGCTCTCTTTCCTCAACCGTCTCGTGACTTGGTGGCATGGCCAGACCATCGGCACGCAGCTTTTCACATGGCGCAAGGGCCAGAAGGTGGGCGAGGATGATCAGGGCAACATCTACTACCAGACCCGCGACGGAAAGCGCCGCTGGGTCATCTTCAACGGCGAGGCCGAGGCCAGCCGCGTGCCCCCCGACTGGCATGGCTGGCTGCACCGCACCTATGAAGAGGCGCCCACCGACCGGCCGTTGCCGCACCAGAAGTGGGAAAAGCCGCACGAGCCCAACCTGACCGGCACCGCGGAGGCCTATGCGCCTGCCGGGTCGATCCGGCGGATGGAGCCCGCGGAGCGCAGCGATTACGAGGCATGGCGCCCGGAATGATCGCCCGTGCGCGGGCAGGAGGCGAGGAATGTCCGAGAATGTGACCGAGGTGCTGGTCGGCGGCGTGGTGCTGGCCGTTGCGGTGGGATTCTTTTTTTATGCCGGGCAGGTCACCGGCGGGGGCACGGGGGGCGGCAGCTATGACCTCGGGGCCTCCTTCCGTTCGGCTGACGGGCTGCGGGTGGGCACCGACGTCCGGCTTGCGGGGGTGCGCGTCGGATCCGTCACCGGGCTGGAGCTGAACCCAGCGACCTTCCGCGCCGATGTCGATTTCTCCGTGGCCGAGAGGATCGAGATCCCCGACGACACGCAGGCGGTGATCGCCTCAGAGGGGCTGCTGGGCGGCAATTTCCTTGAACTCGTGCCGGGCGGATCGCCGATGAACCTCGGACCGGGGGACGAGATTTACGAGACCCAGAGCGCGGTCAGCCTGACAACGCTGATCCTGCGTGCGGTCGGCGGCGAGGATGAATGAGACTGGCCGGGCTGGTCATCGCGGCGCTCTTGCTGCCCCTTGCCGCGGCCGCGCAGTCGGACGGGGTGCAGCTGACGATCGAGCCGAATGCCAACCTTGACGAGGGGCCGACGGTGGTCACCGCGCCCGGCGCGCATCTGCGCATTCTGGACAAGACGGTCGGTCGATCCAGCGACTTGGCGATCGACGTGGGCCAGACGGTCGTTCTCGGGCGAATCGCGGTGCGCTTGACGGAATGCCGCTACCCCGAGGACACGCCGGCATCCGAGGCTTACGCGCATCTGGACATCACCGACCTTGAGGGGCAACCGCTGTTCGACGGCTGGATGATCGCCTCCAGCCCGGCCCTCTCGGCGCTTGAACATCCGCGCTACGATGTCTGGGTCCTGCGTTGCAGCACCTCAACTGACGGCACCGGCGACGGCTGAGCGAGGAAATCCGCGTCCCAGTTCAGGGCGCGTTCCAGTCGACGGTGATATTCGGCGCGCGGGATTTCGACCGCGCCCAGCGTGATCAGGTGGTCGGACACGAATTGCGTATCGAGCAGTTGGAAGCCGCCATAGCGCAACCGGCTGACGAGGTAGGCAAGGGCGATCTTCGAGGCATCGGTGCGGCGTGAGAACATGCTTTCCCCGAAAAAGGCCGCGCCGAGCGTGACCCCGTAGACCCCGCCGACAAGGTCGCCCCCCTCCCAGACCTCGACCGAATGGGCGAACCCCGCGAGATGCAGCTGTTCGTAGAGGTCGTAGATTGTGGGGTTGATCCAGGTCTCTTCGCGGTCGGCGCAGCCCGCGACGGTGCCGGTGAAATCGGCGTTCACGCGCACATCAAAGGGCATGTGCCGGATGCGCCGCGCCAGCGAGCGCGAGATATGGAACCCCCCGAGCGGAATGATCCCGCGCAGTTGCGGATCGACCCAGAAGACCGAGTCGTCATCGCGCGATTCCGCCATCGGGAAGATCCCCGCCGCGTAGGCGCGCAGCAGCAGGTCCGGGGTCAGCGCCGGGCGGCGCGGCTGAAGAACATCGTGAGCCATGACACCTCCCTAGCAGCGCAGATCACGGAACGCGTGGCATTTGTGGCGTTTTCATGGCAACACTTTGTTGATCAGAGAGGATCAACCAAGGTTGGTTTCCAGCCATTTTTCCAGCCAGTGGATATTGTAATCCCCGGTCAGGACGGCCTCTTCCTCCAGAAGTGCGTGAAACAGCGGGATCGTCGTGTCCACCCCGTCGATGATCAACTCGCCAAGCGCGCGCTTGAGGCGCGAAAGCGCCTCTTGCCGGTCACGGCCCTGTACGATCAGCTTGCCGATCAGGCTGTCGTAATAGGGCGGGATCGAATAGCCGGTATAGATCGCCGAATCCATCCGCACGCCAAGCCCGCCGGGGGCGTGGTACTGGGTGACCTTGCCGGGGCAGGGCGAGAAATTGGGCAGTTTCTCGGCGTTGATTCGCACTTCGATGGCGTGGCCCTCGATGTGCAGGTCGTCCTGTCCGAAGGACATCGGCAGCCCCTCCGCCACGCGGATCTGTTCGCGTACGAGGTCGACGCCGAAGATGGCTTCCGTCACCGGGTGTTCCACCTGCAGGCGGGTGTTCATCTCGATAAAGAAGAACTCGCCGTTTTCGTACAGGAACTCGATCGTGCCCGCGCCCTCGTAGCCGATCGCGGCCACCGCGTCGGCGCAGGTCTTGCCGATGCGGGCCCGCGTCTCGGCGTCGATGGCGGGGCCGGGGGCTTCCTCGAACACTTTCTGGTGGCGGCGTTGCAGGGAACAGTCGCGCTCGCCCAGATGCACCGCGCCGCCCTTGCCGTCGCCGAAAACCTGCACCTCGATATGGCGCGGCGCGCCGAGGTACTTCTCGATATACACCTCGTCATTGCCGAAGGCGGCCTTGCCCTCCGACCGGGCGGTGCCGAAGGCGTTGTCGATCTCGGCGGCCGATTTCGCCAGCTTCATGCCGCGTCCGCCGCCGCCCGCCGTGGCCTTGACGATGACCGGATAGCCGATGTCGCCGGCGATGCGGCGCGCGGTTTCCAGATCCGGCACGCCCCCTTCGGAGCCGGGCACGCAAGGCACGCCGAGGTTTCTCATCGTTTCCTTGGCGGTGATCTTGTCGCCCATGATCGAGATATGTTCCGCCGAGGGGCCGATGAACTTGATCCCGTGATCTTCCACGATCTGCACGAAATTCTGGTTTTCCGACAGGAAGCCATAGCCGGGATGGATCGCCTCGGCGCCGCTGATCTCGCAGGCCGAGATGATGGCGGCGACGTTCAGGTAGCTCTGCGTGGCGGAGGGCGGGCCGATGCAGATCGCCTCGTCGGCCATGCGCACATGCATCGCGTCGCTGTCGGCGGTGGAATGGACGGCGACGGTCTGGATGCCCATTTCCCGCGCGGCGCGGATCACGCGCAGGGCGATCTCGCCACGGTTGGCAATGAGGATCTTGTTGAACATGCGCCCGCCCTTCAGGAGATGATCATCAAGGGCGTGCCGAATTCCACCGGATCGCCGTCGCCGATCAGGATGCGGGTGACCTTGCCCGCCCGCGGCGCGGGGATCTGGTTCATCGTCTTCATTGCCTCGACGATCAGCAGCGGCTGCCCCTCGGCGACATCGTCGCCGATGCTGACGAAAGCGGGGCTGCCCGGCTCGGCCTGAAGGTAGGCTGTCCCGACCATGGGAGAGGTCACCGCGCCGGGATCCTGCGCCGGATCGCCGGAAGGGGCGGGCGTTTCCACAGCCGGGGCCGGGGCCCTTTCTGGCGTGGCGTGACCCGGCGCGGGGGCGGCAGCGGCCGGCGCAGCGGGGGCGACCGGCGCGGCGGCAGTCTGGCGGCTGACGCGGACGTTCAAGCTGTCGTGCTCACCGTATTCGCGCATGACCTCCAGTTCCGTCAGGTCATTGTCGTTCAGAAGCTCGGCCAGCGCCTTGATAAAGGCCACGTCCCCGTCATGCGTCTTGTCTGCCATTTCTGCCCTCGGTTGTTGCGGCAAGCCTCGGTTTGGCCCGCCCGGATACTCACGTTTCGGGGGTGTATACGCCCTCGCGCCAGTCGAGAAAAGCCAAACCGGACAGGATTTCGCGCCCACGAGCTGCATCGCGGCCATCCCCTGCACGTTTTGCAGGCGGGCGTGGCGCATCCATGGGCCGGACCGGGCAAAAGTGCCGGATTCCATTTTTTACCACTTGATCAAAAAAATACCCTGTGCCAGCGTTTGCCAGACACAACAAGCCATTCGATCAGGGAGGCACCCATGACGAACAGCCCGTTGACCCCGGGGATTGCGCCTGCGCGACTTGACCCGGAGGATCTGAGCGCCAATTTCACGGATCTTCATCCGCCGCTTGACGATCACGAGGCGCTTGTCGCCGCGGACCGTTGTTATTTCTGCCACGACGCGCCCTGTATCACGGCCTGTCCCACCGAAATCGACATCCCGCTGTTCATCCGCCAGATCGCCACGGGCACGCCCGAGGCGGCGGCCAAAACCATCCTCGACCAGAACATCCTTGGCGGAATGTGCGCCCGCGTCTGCCCGACCGAGACCTTGTGCGAGGAGGCGTGCGTGCGCGAACTGGCCGAGGGCAAGCCAGTGGTCATCGGCGAATTGCAGCGCTACGCCACCGATACGCTGATGGCAAAGAACGAACATCCCTTCACGCGCGCCGCGGCCACGGGCAAGCGGGTGGCGGTCGTCGGCGCGGGGCCGGCAGGTCTGTCCTGCGCGCACCGGCTGGCGATGAAGGGCCATGACATCGACCTGTTCGATGCGCGGCCCAAGGGCGGCGGGCTCAACGAATACGGCATCGCCGCCTACAAGACGGTAAACGATTTCGCCGCGGCCGAGGTCGACTGGCTGATGCAGATCGGCGGCATCACGCTGCATACCGGCAAGGCACTTGGCCGCGACCTTGGCCTTGATGCGTTGAAATCCGACTACGACGCGGTGTTCCTCGGCATGGGACTGGCAGGCGTCAACGCGCTGCGCGCCGAGGGCGAGGACAAGGAGGGCGTCGCCGATGCCGTGGCGTTCATCGCCGACCTGCGCCAGGCGGAAGATCTCTCCTCCCTCCCTGTCGGGCGCAACGTGGTGGTGATCGGCGGTGGCATGACCGCCGTTGACGCGGCGGTTCAATCCAAGCTTCTGGGGGCCGAAAGCGTCACCATCCTCTACCGCCGCAGCCGCGAGGAAATGCCGGCCAGCCGCTACGAACAGGACCTTGCCGCGGCCAAGGGCGTGCGGCTTGTGTTCAATGCCAAGCCCGTTCGCATGACCGGCAACGGGGCGACGCAAGGGCTGGTTGCCGAATACACCGTGTCGGGTCCCGACGGGCTGAAAGGCACGGGCGAGACCTTCACCCTGCCCGCCGACCAGGTTCTTAAAGCCATTGGCCAGACGCTCGACGGCGTGCCCGGGGATCTCAGGATCGAGGGCGGCAAGATCGCCGTCACGGGTGCCGGGCGCAGCAGCGTGGACGGCATCTGGGCCGGCGGCGACTGCGCGCAAGGCGGCGAGGACCTGACCGTGACGGCAGTGGCCGAGGGCCGCGACGCCGCCGAAGACATCCACCAGACCCTGATGGGAGGGTAAGCACATGGCCGACCTGACGACGACATTCTGTGGCATCACGTCCCCCAACCCGTTCTGGCTGGCCTCTGCGCCGCCCACGGACAAGGAATACAACGTCCGCCGCGCCTTCGAGGCCGGCTGGGGCGGTGTGGTCTGGAAGACGCTGGGCGAGGATCCGCCGATCGTGAACGTGAACGGCCCGCGCTACGGCGCGATCTGGGGCGCCGACCGCCGCCTTCTGGGCCTGAACAATATCGAGTTGATCACTGACCGCCCGCTGGAGGTGAACCTCGAGGAAATGACCCGCATCAAGAAGGACTGGCCGGACCGGGCGTTGATCGCCTCGCTGATGGTGCCGGTCAACGAGGACAGCTGGAAGGCGATCCTCGACCGGGTGCTGGAAACCGGCTGCGACGGCGTGGAACTGAACTTCGGGTGCCCCCACGGGATGAGCGAACGCGGCATGGGCAGCGCCGTGGGGCAGGTGCCGGAATACGTCCAGCAGGTCACCGAATGGTGCAAGAAGCATTCCGACCTGCCGGTAATCGTGAAACTGACGCCCAACATCGCCGATATCCGCAAGCCCGCGCAGGCCGCCCATGACGGCGGCGCCGACGCGGTGTCGCTGATCAACACGATCAATTCGATCACCTCGGTCGATCTGGACCTCTTCGCGCCGGAACCGACCATCGACGGCAAGGGTGCGCATGGCGGCTATTGTGGCCCGGCGGTGAAACCCATCGCGTTGAACATGGTCGCGGAAATCTCGCGGTCGCCGGCGTTGCAGGGTTTGCCGATTTCCGGCATCGGCGGCGTGACGACATGGCGCGACGCGGCGGAATTCATGGCGCTTGGCGCGGGCAACGTGCAGGTCTGCACCGCCGCGATGACCTATGGCTTCAAGATCGTGCAGGAGATGATCTCGGGCCTGTCACAATACATGGACGAAAAGGGCTTTGCCTCGACCGATGAACTGATCGGGCGCGCGGTGCCCAATTGTTCCGACTGGCAGCATCTGAACCTCAATTACGTCACCAAGGCCCGGATCGACCAGGATGCCTGCATCAAGTGCGGGCGCTGCTATGCGGCTTGCGAGGATACCAGCCACCAGGCGATTTCGATGTCCGAGGACCGGGTGTTCGAGGTGATCGACGCCGAATGCGTCGCTTGCAACCTCTGCGTCAATGTCTGCCCGGTCGAGGGCTGCATCACCATGGAGGAACTGTCCCCCGGCACGCTGGACGAACGCACCGGCAAGGTGGTCGAGGACGAGTATGCCAATTGGACGACGCACCCCAACAATCCCGGCGCCTGCGCGGCGGAATAGCGACGACGATTTTTCGTCGAAAAAACAAAACGGTGAGAAAATTCGCCGAATTGTCTCAAAACGGGATGCGGATCGGTCCGTTGTGGCAGACCACGATGAACTGATCCGCCGTCTCTGTCAGGTGGTAGCCCCGGCGGCGCACCTCCGCTGCGAACAGGCGGCGCCCCACGTCGCGGTCCACCCAGGCGCGGGACCGGCGGATCACCGCGCCGCGGCGGGCCGATTTCGCCGCGAACATGTGGTCGATCCACCGCTGGGCCTGCTTTTCGGCATCGTGGACTTGCATGCGCCGAGATTGCGTCGACGGCGGTAAACAGCCGGTCAAGGCGTGAGCAATCGCCGGAACAGCATGTCGAGGAAAGCCGCGGCGTCCTTGTGCACATCGCGGCCGTCCATCAGCACACCGATCTGCGTATCGAAATCCGCGTAGTGCTGCGTCGTCGCCCAGATGGAAAAGATCAGGTGGCGCGGATCGACCCGTGCCAGCCGGCCCTCGGCGATCCAGCTTTCGATCAGGGCCACTGTCTCATCCACCAGCGGCTTCAACTCCGCTTCAAGGTGCGGCGCCATCCGCGGCGCACCCTGCACGATCTCGTTGGCAAACAGGCGGCTTTCGCGCGGAAACACGCGGCTCATCTCCAGCTTGCGGTGCACGTAGCGCAAAAGCTCCTCGACCGGCTCGCCCTCGGGGTCGAGGTCGCGCAGCGGGTCGAGCCACGTGGTCATCAACTGCGTCAGTAGGGTGACGTGGATCGCTTCCTTCGAGGGGAAGTAATAAAGCAGGTTGGGTTTGGACAGTCCTGCCTCCGTGGCGATCTGGTCGAGCGTGGCACCGCGAAACCCCTGCCTGGAGAACACCTCCAGCCCCGCCTCCAGGATGGCGCGGCGGTTGCGCTGCTGGATGCGGGTCGGCTTGCGGGCGGGGGCGGTCGTTGTCATCGAGGGTCTCCGGTGCGGCGGGTCACTCAGAATGCCGCATTTCACGACCGGGGGGAAGGCCGCGCGCCGATACCCTTGAGGATGATCGCCTTGACCGAGGCCTTGGCCGCCTCCCATTGCGCGTCCGACAGCGGCGTGCCGGCATTCAGCGTCTCGATCTGGTGGCCGAAATCGGCGTAGTGCTGCGTCGTGGCCCAGAGCATGTAGAGCAGGTGGCGCGGGTCGATCGGATCCATTCGCCCCTCGTCGATCCAGCGTTGGATCACCGCCATGCGTCCCTCGGTCCAATCCACCAGCGTGGTTTCCAGGTAATCCTGGATCACCGGCGCGCCGTGCATCACCTCCGACGCCCAGACCTTGGACCCATCGGGGTGGCGGCGGCTGATCTCCATCTTGGCGTCGATATAGGCGCCGATCCCTTCGACCGGGCCGGGCGCGGAATCGAACACGTCGGCTGCCGTCAGCCAGTTGTGGAAAATCCCTTCCACGACCTGCCGGTAAAGCGCTTCCTTGGTGGGGAAATAATAGTGCAGGTTGGCCTTGGGCAGCCCCGCCACGTCGGCGATCAACTGCATGGTGGCACCGCCGAACCCGGCCTCGGCAAAGACTTTTTCCGCTGCCTGCAGAATAAGCTTTTCGCTTTCGCGGCGACGGTCCTTGCGGCTGACGGATTGGGGTCTGACGGGCATCGGGCGGGCTTTCCGAAAAAAATCTTGACCGGTTGGTCAGAGTGTGGTGCGCTGATTTGACTAGATGGTCAAAAAAATACTGTGGCGTGCGAACCGGTCAAGGCCATAAGCGCCGCACGAAGGGAGATGCAAGATGCCGAAACTGCGCGGCGGCCTGATCCAGATGAGCTTGAAGGGTGATACTTCGGAAAGCCCGGACGCGATCCGCGACAAGATGATCGAGGCGCATTTGCCGCTGATCGACGAGGCGGGCGCGCAGGGCGTGCAGGTTCTGTGCATGCAGGAGGTCTTCACCCAGCCCTATTTCTGCCCCAGCCAGGATGCCAAGTGGTATGCGGCGGCCGAGGTGATCCCCGACGGCCCGACCACGAAACTGATGCAGGAATATGCGAAAAAGCATTCCATGGTCATCGTGGTGCCGATCTACGAAGAGGCGATGCCGGGCGTCTACTACAACACCGCCGCCGTGATCGACGCCGATGGCCGCTACCTTGGCAAGTACCGCAAGACCCATATCCCGCAGGTCGCCGGTTTCTGGGAAAAGTTCTTCTTCAAGCCCGGCGCCTCCGACTGGCCGGTGTTCAACACCGCCTATTGCAAGCTTGGCGTCTATATCTGCTATGACCGGCATTTCCCCGAAGGCTGGCGCGCGCTCGCGCTCAACGGGGCGGAATACATCGTCAACCCCTCGGCCACGGTGGCGGGCCTCTCGGAATACCTGTGGAAGCTGGAACAGCCCGCCTCGGCGGTGGCCAATGGCTGCCATATCGGCGCCATCAACCGCGTCGGCACCGAGGCGCCATGGAATATCGGCGAGTTCTACGGCCAATCCTATTTCGTCAACCCACGCGGCCAGATCGAGGCCGAGGCCAGCCGCGACAGGGATGAGTTGCTCGTCCATGACATGGATATGGACATGGTGCGCGAGGTGCGTAACCTGTGGCAGTTCTTCCGCGACCGCCGCCCCGACACCTACGGGCCGCTGACCGACCTCAACTGAGGCCGCCCAACCCGCTTTCCCGCCCGCAAGATGCCAGCACGAAGGATGACCGCAGAATGACAGCCCCCGGCCAGAACATGAAGATCAACGGCGAGCGCCTCTGGGACTCGATCATGGAAATGGCGAAGATCGGCCCCGGCATCGCCGGCGGCAACAACCGCCAGACCCTGACCGACGAGGATGCGGAGGGCCGGGCGCTGTTCCAGTCTTGGTGCGAGGCGGCGGGGCTGACCATGGGCCTTGACGAGATGGGCAACATGTTCGCCCGCCGCGAGGGCACCGACCCGGACGCGCTGCCGGTCTATGTCGGCAGCCACCTCGACACCCAGCCAACCGGCGGCAAGTATGACGGGGTGCTCGGTGTTCTCGCGGGGCTGGAGATTGTCCGCACGCTCAATGACCTCGACATCAAGACGCGCCACCCCATCGTCGTGACCAACTGGACGAACGAGGAGGGCACGCGCTTTGCCCCCGCGATGCTGTCCTCGGCGGTGTTCGCCGGCGTGCTGGAGCGTGACTGGGCCTACGGGCGTGTCGATGCGGCGGGCAAACGCTTTGGCGACGAGTTGGAGCGGATCGGCTGGAAGGGGCCGGAAAAGGTGGGCGATCGCAAGATGCACGCCTTTTTCGAACTGCATATCGAACAGGGCCCGATCCTGGAGGCCGAGGGCAAGGATATCGGCGTTGTCACCCACGGGCAGGGCCTGCGCTGGATCGAGTGCACGGTGACCGGCAAGGGCCAGCACACGGGATCCACCCCGATGTACATGCGCCGCAACGCGGGGCGGGGGCTGGCACGGGTCACCGAACTGGTGCACGAGATCGCCCTGCAATACCAGCCCAATGCCGTGGGCGCGATCGGCCATGTCGATGTCTATCCCAACAGCCGTAACATCATCCCGGAAAAGGTTGTTTTCACGGTGGATTTCCGGTCCCACGTGCTCGAGACGCTGGAGGCGATGGTGGCCGAACTCATGGAGACCGCGCCGGGGCTGTGCGCCGATATCGGGGTGAAATTCGATGCCCAGACGGTCGGCTTCTTCGATCCGCCCAGCTTTGACGAGACGCTGGTCGCCCGCGTGCGCAACGCCGCCGACCGGTTGGGCTACAGCCATACGGACCTGATTTCCGGCGCCGGGCACGATGCCTGCTGGATCAACAAGGTCTATCCCACGACCATGGTGATGTGCCCATGCAAGGACGGGCTGAGCCATAACGAGGCCGAGGAGATCACCCCCGGCTGGGCCAGCGCCGGAGCCGAGGTGTTGATGCACGCCGTGGTGGAAACGGCTGAAATCGTGGAGTGATCGTATGAAAGCGGCGCTTTCCCTTGGCCTTGTCGTGATGCTGTCGGCCTGTGTCGGCACCTCCACCACGCCGACCAGCCGCGACGCGGTGCCGGCCGCGGTCTGGGAAAGGGTTCCCGCCAGCACCCCGCTGGAGGAGCTTTTGCAAGGGCCGGACGGCTGTTTCTGGTACCTGCGCCATGGGCCGCTCGAAACCGTCTGGGTGCCGGTGCGCGACGTGGAGACCATTCCCGTCTGCGACCCGCCGCGCCCGCGACCCGAGGACGTGTGAACGCCGGGGCGAACGCGCCCCGCGCAAATGAAGAAACCATGTGCGCCGCGTGCTTTGCGGGGCACGAGATGACAGGGAGAGAACCATGACCACCAAAGTCATCAAGGGCGGCACCGTGGTGACCGCCGACCGCAGCTGGAAAGCCGATGTGCTGATCGAGGGCGAGACCATCAAGCAGATCGGCGAGGATCTGAAGGGGGACGAGTATATCGATGCCGAGGGCGCTTATGTCATCCCCGGCGGCATCGACCCGCACACCCACATGGAAATGCCCTTCATGGGCACCACGGCGGCAGAAACCTTCGAGACCGGCACATGGGCGGCGGCCTGCGGTGGCACCACGATGCTGGTCGATTTCTGCCTGCCGGGCGCGGACGGGTCGATCAAGAACGCGATCAATGAATGGCACCGAAAATCGGCGCCGCAGATTTGCACCGACATCGGCTACCACATGGCCGTGACAGGCTGGAATGAAAGCATTTTCAACGAGATGAAGGACGCTGTTGACATGGGTGTCAACAGTTTCAAGCACTTCATGGCCTACAAGGGCGCGCTGATGATCGAGGATGACGAGATGTTCGCGTCGTTCAAGCGCTGCAAGGAACTGGGCGCGCTGCCGATGGTGCATGCCGAGAACGGCGATATCGTTGCCGACCTGCAGCAACAGATGCTGGAACAGGGCATCACCGGGCCCGAGGGCCATGCCTACTCGCGCCCGCCGGAAGTGGAGGGCGAGGCCGCCAACCGCGCCATCATGATCGCCGATGCGGCGGGTGTGCCGCTTTACATCGTGCATGTCTCCTGCGAGCAGGCACATGAGGCGATCCGGCGGGCGCGACAGAAGGGGATGCGCGTCTACGGCGAACCGCTGGCGCAGTTCCTGACGCTCGACGAGACCGAGTATTTCAACACCGACTGGGACCATGCCGCGCGCCGGGTGATGTCGCCTCCGTTCCGCAACAAGGAGCATCAGGACAGCCTGTGGCACGGGCTTCAGGCCGGCAGCCTGCAGGTGGTGGCGACCGATCACGCCGCCTTCAGCACTGAACAAAAGCGCATGGGCGTAAACGATTTCACCAAGATCCCCAACGGCTCCAACGGGCTGGAGGAGCGGCTTTCGGTGCTCTGGACGCGGGGCGTGGAAACCGGGCGGCTGACACCGAACGAGTTTGTCGCCGTTACCTCGACGAACGTCGCCAAGATATTGAATATCTATCCGAAAAAGGGCGCGATCGTGGAAGGGGCGGATGCCGATATCGTGGTCTGGGATCCCAAGATCACCAAGACGATCAGCGCCTCCAACCACCATTCGATCCTTGATTACAACGTGTTCGAGGGGTTCGAGGTCACGGCCAACGCGCGCTACACGATTAGCCGGGGCGAGGTCATATGGGCCTGGGGCCAGAACAGCCAGCCGCAGCCCGGACGCGGCCGGTTCGTGCCGCGCCCGGCCTTCCCCTCGGCGCATAAGGCGCTGTCGACGTGGAAGGCGCTGACCGCGCCCAAGCAGATCCACCGCGATCCGATGAACATCCCGGCGGGAATCTGATTTCTCGTTGAAAACCAAGCTGCTCCGGCCACCGCCGGGGTAGCCCGCAGCAAGGATCCGGGCAGCGAAGCCGGACAGCCAAAGGGGAAGATCTTGGGTCAGGAGACAGTGATCAAGGCAGATAAGCTCAACCTCGTCTTCCAGACGAGCGGCGGGCCGATTCATGCGCTGAAAGATGTCGATCTGGAGATCGGCAAGGGCGAATTCATCAGCTTCATCGGCCCGTCGGGCTGCGGCAAGACGACCTTCCTGCGCTGTATCGCGGCGCTGGAGCAACCGACGGGCGGCAGCCTGACGGTGAACGGGATGAGCGCCGACGAGGCGCGCCGCAACCGGGCCTATGGCTACGTGTTCCAGGCCGCGGGACTTTACCCGTGGCGCACCATCGCGGGCAATATCAAGCTGCCGCTGGAAATCATGGGGTTCGACCGGGAGGAGCAGGAAAGGCGCGTGAAGAACGTGCTACAACTTGTCGATCTCGAAGGATTTGGAAGTCAACACCCTTGGCAGCTATCGGGCGGGATGCAGCAGCGCGCGTCGATTGCGAGGGCGCTGGCCTTTGACGCCGACATCCTGTTGATGGACGAACCCTTCGGCGCGCTGGACGAGATCGTGCGCGACCACCTGAACGAGCAATTGCTGAAGCTCTGGGCGCGGACCAACAAGACAATCGCGTTCGTCACCCACTCGATTCCCGAGGCGGTCTACCTGTCCACCAAGATCGTGGTGATGAGCCCGCGGCCCGGGCGCATCGCCGATGTGATCGACAGCCCGCTGCCGACGGAACGCCCGCTCGATATCCGCGATACGAGCGCTTTTCTGGAGGTCGCGCACCGGGTGCGGGACGGGCTTCGCGCGGGGCATGCCTATGATGACTGAAACCTGCAAGACGGGGGGGTGCCCCCCGTGCACCCCTCGTACACCCCCCGTGCACCCCCTGATCACACATCCGGCCAAGGGAGCGGGCCATGCGTAACGCCATTCCAGTGCTGACGGTGGTCGTCGCCATCCTCGGGATCTGGTATCTCGCGGTCGGGCCGATGAACTTCCGCCTCGCGCTTGATGCCGCGACACGCGGCGGCACCGAGGTCACGCCGGCCAGCGTCGCCGAGCAGGGAGAGACCGGGTTGATCCGGCTGATGCTGGACAACCCGCAGGTGATGCCGGCGGCCTATGCCTTCGAGCGTCCACGCCTGCCGCAACCACAGCACGTGGTCGCGGAGATGTATGACAGCACCTTCGGGCTGATCCGGCGCTGCGCGTGGCAGGGCTGGAGCGCCGAGAGCGACAACTGGACCGGCCTGTCGGATGGCTGCCTGCGCGTGGTCGAGAACCGCCGGTCGCTGATCTTTCACGCGTGGAAAACGCTGGCGCCGACGCTGCTGGGCTTCGCCATCGGCACCGGTCTGGGCATCCTGCTGGCGGTGGGGATCGTCTATAACCGGGCGATGGACCTTTCGGTGATGCCATGGGCGATCGCCAGCCAGACGATCCCGATCCTTGCCATCGCGCCGATGATCATCGTGGTGATGAACGCGGTCGGCATCCAGGGGCTGCTTCCGAAATCGCTGATCTCCAGCTACCTCAGTTTCTTCCCGGTCGTGGTCGGCATGGTCAAGGGGCTGCGCAGCCCGGGTCAGATGGACCTCGACCTGTTGCACACCTATTCGGCGAGCGCGCCGCAGCAGCTTTGGAAACTGCGCCTGCCCAGTTCGCTGCCCTATCTCTTCGCCTCGCTCAAGATCGGCGTGGCGGCGGCGCTGGTCGGCACGATCGTGGCGGAACTGCCCACGGGCGCCCGCTTCGGCCTTGGGGCGCGGCTGCTTTCGGGCAGCTATTACGGGCAGACCGTGCAGATCTGGGCGGCCCTGCTGACGGCGGCGATCTGTGCGGCGCTGCTGGTGGGCACGATCGGCGCGATGGAGCGGCGCACATTGAACCGGTTGGGGCTGGCACGATGATGGCAATGATGCAGAGATACCCGGACCTGCGCCCGCGCAACCTGTCCATCGCGTCGGCGGTGGTGGTGATCGGCGCGGTCGTCGATTGGCGGCTGGGCCTCGTGCTGGCAGTGTGGCTGGCGGCATGGGGGCTGAATATCGTGCTGAGCGGCACCGCGGGGGCAGCGAAACGTTTCGTCGTGCCGGCGATCTTCGGGATCACGCTTCTGGTGCTGTGGCAGATGTCGGTGCGGCTTTTCGATGTGTCCTCGGTCATCCTGCCGGCGCCGTCCGATATCTGGGTCACGATCCGCGGCTCGGGCGCGGTTCTTTGGGCCGATTTCGTGCAGACGGTCGTGAAAGGGGCGCTGTCGGGCTATGTCATCGGCGCGGGGCTGGCAGTGCTGGCCGCGATCGCGGTGGACCGGTCGCAGTTCCTGCAACGCGGGCTGTTGCCGGTCGGCAATTTCATCGCCGCGCTGCCCATCGTGGGCACCGCACCGATTTTCGTGATGTGGTTCGGTTTCGGCTGGCAATCGAAGGCGGCAGTCGTCGTGGCGATGGTGTTCTTCCCGGTTCTCGTCAACACGGTGGCCGGGCTGAAGGATACCGACGCCATGCAGCGCGACCTGATGCGGACCTACGCGGCCAGCTACTGGCAAAGCCTTTTCAAACTGCGCCTGCCGGCGGCCTTGCCGTTCATTTTCAACGGGCTCAAGGTTTCGACAACGCTGGCGCTTATCGGGGCAATCGTTGCCGAATTCTTCGGCTCGCCCATCGTCGGCATGGGATTCCGCATCAAGACCTCGTTCGGGACTCTGGAACTGGCTATGGTCTGGGCGGAGATCGCGGTGGCGGCGGTGGCCGGATCGGGATTCTACGGGTTGGTGACGCTGGCGGAGAAACAGCTCACCTTCTGGCACCCCTCGCAGAGGGCAAACAGGTAAGACCGAACGAAAGAGCGAACCTAAAACAGGGAGACAAGACCATGAAGAAACTGATGACAACGGCGATGGCCTTCGGGCTGATGAGCGGCGCGGCCGCGGCGCAGGACGAGGTCACGCTGCAACTGAAATGGGTCACGCAGGCGCAGTTCGCGGGCTACTACGTGGCGCTGGAGAACGGCTATTACGAGGAGGAAGGCCTCGACGTGACGATCAACCCCGGCGGCCCGGACATCGCGCCGCCGCAGGTGCTGGCCGGTGGCGGCGCCGACGTGATCGTGGAATGGATGCCCGCGGCCCTTGCGGCGCGCGAGCGGGGCCTGCCGCTGGTCAATATCGCGCAGCCCTTCGCGCGGTCGGGCATGATGCTGACCTGCTGGGCGGATGCCGGAATCGAGGGGCCGGAGGATTTCCCCGGTCGCACGCTGGGCGTGTGGTTCTTCGGCAACGAATACCCGTTCCTGAGCTGGATGAGTCAGCTGGGCATTTCCACCGATGGCGGTGAGGATGGCGTCGAGGTGCTGCAACAGGGCTTCAACGTCGACCCGTTGCTGCAGCGGCAGGCCGATTGCATCTCGACCATGACCTATAACGAGTACTGGCAGGTCATCGACGCCGGCGTCAGCCCCGACGAGCTTGTCACCTTCGCCTACGAGGATGGTGGCGTTGCGACGCTGGAAGACGGGCTTTACGTCGACGAGGCGCGGCTTGACGACCCGGAATTCGTGGACGAGATGGCGCGCTTCGTGCGTGCGTCGATGCGCGGCTGGGACTGGGCCGAGGAGAACACCGAAGAGGCGGCGATGATCGTGCTCGACTATGACGAGAGCGGCGCGCAGACCGAGACCCACCAGATCCGCATGATGCGCGAAGTGTCCGAACTGACGGCCGGGGCCGATGGCCGGCTGGACGAGGAGGCGTATCAACGCACGGTCGATACCCTTCTGGCTGGCGGGTCCGACCCGGTGATCACGGAAGTGCCCGAGGGCGCCTTCACCCATGTGGTGACTGACGCGGCGCTGGCCGACTGATCGGGGCCTGTCCCTGACGAAGATGTGGCGCGGCCCCCGCCAACGGGGGCCGCGCCGCTGCTTTTCGGGACATGTGGCGGCGCGATAGGAGGGCCCGGCCGGTCGCCCTTTGCGCGCGGCGGCGCGCGGTGCCGGGTTGCGCCCGATGTGGAAGCGCTTAGGGTGCGCGTTGGATCCGGAACGAACGAGACAGGACAGACATGCGACAGGTTCCCTTCGGCGCAAGCGGGCAGACGGTTTCCGAGCTTTGCCTTGGCACAATGACTTGGGGCAACCAGACCCCGGCGGCGGATGCGCACCGGCAGATGGACATGGCCCTTTCGGCGGGAATCGACATCGTCGACACGGCCGAGATGTACCCGGTGAACCCGGTGCTGGCCGAGACCGTCGGCGGGTCGGAGGCCATTCTGGGCGAGTGGAACGCGGTCCACCCCTCGCGGCGCGGCGATTACCTTCTGGCTACCAAGATCACCGGCGAGAACGGCAGTTTCGTGCGCCCCGGTGAACTGGTGACCGGCAAGACGTTGCGCGGCGCGCTGGAAGACTCGCTGAAACGCCTCCAGACCGATTACGTCGACCTTTACCAGTTGCACTGGCCCAACCGTGGCTCGTTCCAGTTCCGCAAGAACTGGACCTACGACCCGCGCGGGCAGAACAAGGGGGAGACGCTGGCGCATATGGAGGACGTGCTGGAAGAGGCGGGCCGGCTGGTCGAGGAGGGCAAGATGCGCTTCTTCGGCCTGTCGAATGAATCGTCTTGGGGCACGGCGCAGTGGCTGCGCGTGTCGGAGGCGCGCGCCCTGCCACGGGTGCAGACGGTGCAGAACGAGTATTCCCTGCTGTGCCGCATGTATGACACCGACATGGCGGAACTGTCCGTCAACGAAGACGTCACGCTCTTGTCCTACTCCCCGCTCGCGGCAGGGCTGCTGACCGGCAAGTACCAGGACGGGGCGGAGCCCGAAGGGTCGCGTCTGGCGGTGGCGCGGGCGCGGGGGCAGGCGCCCAATCTCGGCGGACGGTTGAGCGAGCGGGTGCGGCCCGCTGTGGCGGCCTATCTCGATATCGCCACGCGCCACGGGCTCGACCCGGTGCACATGGCGCTCGCGTGGCAGCAGACGCGGCCCTTCGCCATCTCAGCCATCTTCGGGGCAACGACAGCCGCGCAGCTGGAGCATATCCTGCCCGCCGCCGGCATGACCCTGCCGCAGGAGGTGCTGGACGAGATCACCGCGGCCCACAGGGCGCATCCGATGCCTTATTGAGTGTCGCGCCCCGCGCGCCCCTTGCGCAGCCCCGACACCGATTGCCCGAAGGCCGCGCGAAAGGCGCGGGCGAGCGTGGCGGGGCTGGAAAAGCCGGTGCGCACCGCGATATCCTGCACCGACAGCCCTGTATCGAGCGCCAGCCGCCGCGCCTCCGACAGGCGCAGGCGCAGGAAGAACCCGCCCGGCCCGGTTTCAAGATGCTGGCGAAACAGCATTTCCAGCCGGCGCGGCGACAACCCGACCTGTCGCGCGATAAGCGGGATCGCCGGGGGGTCTTCCAGCGTCGCCTCCATGATCGCCACGGCGCGCGCCACCGGTGGCGCCAGCGCCGCCAGCCGGGCCTGCGGGACAAGGCGCTGCGGGCTCGGGCGGTCCTCGGGGTCATAGAGCAGCGCATTGGCCACCTGCCCGGCAAGCGCCGCGCCGTGCTGGGCGCGGATCAGGTGAAGCATGAGGTCGAGACAGGGCCCGGCACCGCCCGTGGTCAGCGCCGGGCCGTCGATGACGAAGCGGTCGGGGGTGGCGGTCACCTCGGGGAAGGCATTGGCGAAGGCTTCCAGATCCTCCCAATGGGTTGTCGCGCGGTGCCCGTCGAGCAGCCCCGCACGCGCCAGCACCCACGGCCCGCCATCGACCCCGCAATACCGGATCGCGCGCGCGCGCAACTGGCGCAGCCAAGCGCGCAGCGAGGGCGTGGCGTGCGTGTCGAGGCGAAACCCCGCGACGAGGATCACCAGATCGGCCTCGATCTGCAGGGGCAGCGGCGCGGTTGCGATCTCCAGCCCCGAGGTCAGGCGCAGCGCGCCGCCCTCCGGGGACATCACCTGCCAGTCATAAAGCCCCCGCCCGGCGCGCCGGTTGGCGGCGCGAAACGGATCGAGTGCGGCGGCGATGGACAGAAGGTTGCAGTCGGGTAGCACGACAAGGCCGATTCGGAACGGACCCTGTTCAGAGGTTGTGCCGGGAATTTCGAGATACGTCATGAATATTTCGTATATCGCAATGCATTCAGGCGCAATCTGCCGTCTCATGGCGCCGGACTAAGGAAAGATAGGACGGAGAGCCAGATGCCGCTTACCCCTTCGCGCGATGTATTCATCACCTGTGCCGTCACCGGATCGGGTGGATCGCAGGACCGCAGCCCGCATGTGCCGCGCAGCCCCGAACAGATCGCAAACGACGCCATCGCGGCGGCCAAGGCGGGCGCGGCGATCGTGCATTGCCATGTGCGCGACCCCGAGACCGGCGAGCCGAGCCGTGATCCGGGCCTCTTTCGTGAAGTGACGGAACGGATCCGCGCCGCCGAAGTGGACGTGGTGCTGAACCTGACCGCCGGCATGGGCGGGGATCTGACGCTGGGCGACCCGGAGGCGCCGCTGCCCCACGCCGAGGCCGGCACCGACATGGCCGGCGCGTCCGAGCGTCTGGCGCATGTTCTCGATTGCCGGCCGGAGATCTGCACCCTCGATTGCGGCACGATGAATTTCGCCGAGGCCGATTACATCATGGTCAACACGCCCGGCATGCTGCGCGCCATGGGCCGGATGATGACCGAGGCCGGCGTGAAACCCGAGATCGAGGCCTTTGACAGCGGCCACCTGTGGTTCGCCAAGACGCTTGTCGAGGAGGGCGTTCTGGACGATCCGGCGCTGGTGCAGTTTTGCATGGGGGTCCCGTGGGGCGCGCCCGATGACATGAACACCTTCATGGCGATGGTGAATAACGTGCCTGATCGCTGGACCTTCTCGGCCTTCTCCATCGGTCGCAACCAGATGAACTACGTCGCCGCGTCGGTGCTGGCGGGCGGCCATGTTCGGGTCGGGCTGGAGGACAACATCTGGCTGGAAAAGGGCGTGCTGGCCACGAACGAACAGCTTGTGACCCGTGCGCGCGGTATCGTCGAGGCGATGGGGGCCCGCGTGATGGGGCCCGAGGCGGTGCGCGAGAAACTGGGGCTGGCCAAGCGCGACCCGGCGTAATGCGGGGGCGTGAAGAATTGAAGCAGGAGCGTGGCATGACGAAGACAGCGGCCATTCTGGGCGGTGGGGTGATCGGCGGCGGTTGGGCGGCGCGGTTTCTGCTGATGGGCTGGGACATACGGGTCTTAGACCCTGCGCCGCAGGCAGAGGAAACGGTGCAGGCAATGCTGGACCGGGCGCGCGCGGCGCTGCCGGCGCTTTACGACGTGGCGCTGCCGGATGAAGGGAACATGTCGTTTCACGAAACGATCAGCGCGGCGGTCGAGGGCGCGCAGTGGATCCAGGAAAGCGTGCCCGAACGGCTGGACCTGAAGCGCAAGCTTTACCAGCAAGTGCAGGCGGTCTGCGATCCGGGCGCGATCATCGGCTCCTCGACCTCCGGCTTCACGCCAAGCGAATTGCAGGGCTGCGCAACGCGGCCGGAACAGATCGTCGTCGCGCACCCGTTCAACCCGGTCTACCTGCTGCCGCTGGTGGAACTTGTCGGGTCGGACAAGACCGACCCGGCGCTGATCGACCGGGCCGTGGCGCTGTTGACCTCGGTCGGTATGAAGCCCCTGAAAATCCGCAAGGAAATGCCCGCCCACGTGGCCGATCGCTTCCTTGAAGCGGTCTGGCGCGAGGCGCTGTGGCTGATCAAGGACGGCGTGGCCACGACCGAGGAAATCGACGACGCGATCCGCATGGGCTTCGGGCTGCGCTGGGGTCAGATGGGGCTGTTCGAGACCTACCGGCTGGCCGGCGGCGCGGCGGGAATGCGCCATTTCATCAGCCAGTTCGGCCCGGCGCTGGAATGGCCGTGGACGAAGCTGATGGATGTGCCGGAACTGACCGACGAATTGGTCGACATGATCGCCGAACAATCCGATGCGCAATCGGGGGACATGAGCATCGCGGAACTGGAATCCTTGCGCGACGGCAACCTCGCGGCGATGATGCGCAGCCTGAAAGCGCGTGGCGCGGCCGCCGGCAAGGTCTTGCAAGAGCACGAGAAAACGCTGGAACCGGAGGCGCCGGACCTGATGGCGCCGATGGTCACGCTGGACCGGCAGGTGCCGGTCGACTGGGTCGATGGGAACGGGCACATGAACGAGAGCCGCTACGTGCAGGCGATGTCGGAGGCCAGCGACCGGTTTCTGCGCTGGATCGGCTGCACACCGGATTACATCGCCACGCAGGGAAGCTGGTTCACGGTGGAAAACCATGTCCGTTACTTCGCCGAGGTGATGATCGGCGACCGCATCACCGCGACCACGCACGTGCTGGAGGCGAAGGGGAAAAAGCTGAAACTTTTCTACAGGTTGGAGTGTAACGGGACGCTCGCGGCGACGGTGGAACAACTGCTGATCCATGTCAGCATGCAGACCCGCCGGGCCGAAAATCCACCCGAGGAGATGGCGGCGCTAACCGCGCGGATCGCGGCGGCGCACGCGGCGTTCGGCCTGCCGGAGGGCGCCGGGGCGACGGGCCGGAAATAGGAGGGTGCCCCCCGTACACCCCCTGTGCACCCCCCGTGCACCGGGCGTGCAGACGAAACGGCTGTCGCCGCGCAGGGCGCGGCAAGGGGGCGGGGTGCTCGTGGCGGCGCTCGCCCTGCCATGTTGACCGGTCAGTCGATCGCCGCCCGAAGCTGGCGCAGGATCGAGGGCACCTCGCGCGCGGCGAGGGCGCTTTCGCGCACCAGCCAGTCGAAATGGCGGGTCACGGCGCGCACCCGGTCGCGGTCGCGGAAGGCAACGTAGTAGCGGCCCAGATAGATCGCCGCCAGTTTCGGGCCGAAGACGGTGATCGGCGCCGAGTAGACCCGCGCGGCGTCGTAAAGAAAGAGCCGCAGGGTCGGGTAAAGCTGGTCGTGGACGGCAAGGATCCAGTCGAGCTGTTCGCGCCGGGCCGCCGGGGAAAGCCCTTCGTAGTAGCCCTGTCCGAAGGCGAAGTTGCGCACCTCGTGCAGCGGCATCGCGATCTCGTAATCGCATTCGGTGGAGCGCATCCAGTCGAGCCGCGCGGTCGCCGCCGCGATCGCCTGTCCCGGGCTGCGGTTGGTAGTGCCGGCATATTCCCATTCCATCACCGCGTTGGTTTTGAGCATGTCGGGCAGGGTCGCCGGGACGTGGCGGATCTTGTGGCCCGCCGCTTCCTTGTGCCAGGCGAAGATCTTGTCATCGGCGGAACTGGCGCGCTCGGCCTCCGTCAGGGTGGCGGTAAGCAGGTCGGCGGCGCGGTCGGCGCGGTCCGACAGGCCAAGCAACCAGTCGGTCGAAACCTCCAGCGCCTCGGCGCAGGCGGCGACGAGATGCGCGCCGGGCATCCGCGTCTCGTCCTTGGCCAGCAACTGGGTGATGGTGGAGCGGTCCACCCCGGTGGCGCGCGCAAGCGCCGCCCGCGACAGGCCGGTTTCGCCCATGGCGGTGGTCAGCCTTTCGCGGAACAGCGTGGCGCGATCGGTTTTGTTCAGTATTGTGCGCATTGTTTGATTTTATCACCAAAGTTGAATTCCCGTGGAGAATCCCCCGACTGCCCGCGAAACGCAAGCCCTGATAAGCCATGACATGGGCAAGAAGGGCGGCACCGACCGCCCCGCCCATCGGGACAGCCGAACCATCAACAAGACAAGGGGACTGGAATGAAGGTCGAATGGCCGACGCTTCTGCTGATCGTGGCCTGTTACGGGGTCTGGATGCTGGGGGTCTTCTGGCTGCCGCTGGTCTGGCTGCCACTGGCGATCGTCGTCACCATGCTGGCGGTCGCGCTGCAAAGCTCGCTTCAGCACGAGGTGATCCACGGCCATCCCTTCGCAGGGCGCAGCCGGGGCGCGGCGCTTGTCTACGCGTCGCTCAACCTCTGCATTCCCTACGGGCGGTTCCGCGACACGCACCTGTCGCATCACCTCGACAGCACCCTGACCGATCCCTACGACGATCCGGAAAGCAATTATCTCGACCCGGCGGTGTGGGGGCGGCTGGCCGGGCCGGTGCGCTGGCTTCTGAAGGTCAACAACACGCTTCTGGGGCGCATCCTGCTTGGCCCCGCGATCGGGCAGGTCCGTTTCGTGGCCGATGACCTGCGCCAGGTCCGGGCGGGCAACCGGCCTGTGCTGCTGTCATGGCTCGGGCACGGGGTGACGGTGGTGGCGATCCTGTGGCTGGTGGCGATCTCGCCGATGCCGGTCTGGGGCTACCTGCTGGCGGCCTACGGGGCCCTCTCGATCCTGAAGATCCGCACGTTCCTTGAGCATCAGGCGCATGAAAAGGCGCGCGGGCGCACGGTGATCATAGAGGACCGGGGGCCTTTGGCCTTCCTCTTTCTCAACAACAACCTGCACGTGGTGCATCACATGCACCCACGCACCCCGTGGTATCGACTGCCGCAGCTCTATTTTGCCAACCGCGAGCGATATCTGGCGCGCAACGAGGGCTATCGCTATCGAAGCTATGGCGAGATCTTTCGCCGCTATCTGCTGAGCGCCAAGGACCCGGTGCCGCATCCGCTGTGGCCGCGGGACGGATAGGACTTGCCAGCCGGCGGGGGGCGGACCCGACCTCATCACGGTTGTTGGGACAAGTCGGGCGGCGTCGGGCCGCGGCGCGGCGATCCGGCGCCGGTGCTTTTCGCTTTATCCCTGCCATATTCGCACGACTCTAGGGCTTTGCACCAAGACCGGTGAAATCGCCGGGCCGTGGGGGCGGCCCGACGATGCGCGGCGGCCTGCGGCCTCGATTCCGCGCAGGCGCAACACCCGACCGTCCGCCGCGTCCGCCGCCCAACCGCCGAAAGCCGGGCGTGGCCGTGCCGGGCCGTATCGTCGGTGTCTCGCCGTTGGGGCTTGCCACCGGACGGGGGGCGGGCGATGAAACGCCATGCCGCTGTGGATCCCCGTCACCCTTGCCGCCGCTTTCATGCAGAACCTGCGGTTCCTGTTGCAGCGGCATCTGAAGGTCACGACCCTGTCGACCGCCGGGGCGACATGGGCGCGGTTCCTGTATAGCGCGCCGCTGGTGGCGGGGCTGGTCGCGGGCTACGTGGCGCTGAGCGGCGCGGTGCTGCCCGGCACCAACGCCCGGTTCTGGGGCTTCATCGTCTCGGGTGGACTGGCGCAGATCGTGGCGACCATGTGTGTCGTGGCGCTGTTCGGGCGGCGCAATTTCGCCGTCGGCATCACGCTGAAGAAGACAGAGGTGATGCTGACCGCGCTTGTCGGGTTGCTGGTTCTGGGCGAGGCGGTGTCCATCCCCGTCGTCATCGCCATCGGGTTCGGCTTTCTGGGGGTCGTGTTGCTTTCGGACCCGCCGAAGGGCGACGTCGTCCTGCCGTGGCGGGCGCGGCTGTTCAACGCCGCCTCGGGCTACGGGCTGGCCTCGGGGCTGCTGTTCGGTGTCTCGGCGGTGGGGTACCGGGGGGCATCGCTGGCGCTGGAGGGGGGCAGCGTCTTTCTGCGCGCGTCTTTCACCCTGTCGGTGGCCACGATGGTGCAGACGCTGGCGCTGCTGGCATGGCTTGCCTTGCGCGAACGGGACGAGATCGGCAAGGTGCTGGCCAGCTGGCGGGTCTCGTCGCTGGTCGGGGTGACTTCGATGCTGGGGTCGCTGGGCTGGTTTACCGCCTTCACCTTGCAAACGGCGGCGCTGGTCAAGGCGCTGGGACAGGTGGAACTTCTGTTCACCTTCCTCTTTTCCGTCTTCTGGCTGAAGGAACGGTCCACGCCCAAGGAAATCGCGGGGCTCGTGCTGATCGTGGCGAGCCTCGGGCTGATCGTGTGGAGGGCGCTTTAAGGATGGATATCGTGATCTCCATCGCGCCGGTCTTCGTGCTGATCTGCCTTGGCTACGCGCTGCGCCGGGGCGGTATCCCCTCGGCGGAGTTCTGGAACCTTAACGACCGGCTGGTCTATTTCCTTCTGATGCCGGCGCTCTTCTACGTGCGGATTTCCACCGCGGAGCTTTCGGGGGAGGTGGTGCTGACGCTGGCCTCCGTGCTGTATGCGGGCTTTTTCCTCTCCATCGGGTACGGTGTGATCCTGGCGCTGGTCTTGCGGATGAAGGGGACGGTGGCGACTTCGCTGTTCCAGGGGGTGGGGCGGTTCAACACCTTCATCGCGCTGGCCGTGGCCGAGGCGCTCTACGGCGCGCCCGCGCTTCAGATCGCGGTGCTGGCGGCGGCGGTCCTTGTTCCGGTGGTCAACCTGACTGTGGTCAGCCTTTTCGCGTGGTGGCTGCCGCGCCCCGGCGCGCGGCCGGTGGTGGCGGCGGCGCGGGGTCTGGCGACGAACCCCCTGATCCTGTCGATCCTTGCGGGGCTGGCGGCCAACTGGGCAGGGCTTGGCGGGCTGCCGGTGCTGCACGAGACGCTGTCGATCCTCGGCGCCGCCGCGCTGCCGATCATGCTGCTTTGTGTCGGGGCCAACCTCAAGCTGCGCGGGCTGAAGGGCGAGGCCGGGCCGATCGTGCTGTCGGCGCTGGGCAAGCTGGTGGTGTTCCCCGCGGTGGTGATGGGGCTGGCGCTGGCGCTTGGCGTCGATGCGATGCAGGCGCAGGTGATGATGATCTACGGCGCGCTGCCCACCGGGGTAGCGGCCTATACGCTGTCGCGGCAACTGGGTGGCGATGCGCCCCTGATGGCCGCGATGATCACCGCGCAGACGCTGCTGAGCTTTGCCGCGATGCCGATCTGGATCGCACTGGGGGAGGCGGTGTTCTTTTGACGCGCGCGTTTCATGGTGCCGGATGCGAATCGCCTTCGGGCCGCGCACCAAGGCGCGTAGGCCGGTCGCCGCGTCGCCGCATCGCGGTCTTACGGAAATCCCGGTCAGGCGATCACCTTTAGTCTGCGGCGGGGGGCGTTGCGCCCGCAACCTCCGCCGCCAGCCAGTCCCGCAATGCCACCAGCGGCGGGTAATCGGCGCCCGCCTCCGGCCAGACAAGGTAATAGGCGCCGAACCGCCCGTCCACCGATTGCGGCAGCGCGCGGAGGGTGCCGGCGGCAAGCTCAGCCTCGACAAGGAAGCGCGGCACGAGGGCGGCGCCGAGGCCCTGCCGCGCCGCCTCGATCATCGTGGCGAACTGGTCGAACTGGGCGGTCACCCGGTCGTCGGGGTCGAGCCCGTGCGCCGTGAACCAGCGTCGCCATGCGCCCTTGCGACTTTCGACCTGCAACCGGGGCAGGGTGGCGACATCGGCCGGCGTTTCGATACAGCGCCCGTTCAGAAGCGCGGGGGCTGCGAGTGCGACATTGTCTTCCTCCATCAGCTTGAGGACCCCCGCGCCGGGCCAGTCGCGGCGGCCGAAATGGATCGCGGCGTGGAACTCCTCGGCCGCGAAATCGAAGGGATGCGTGCGGGTGGCCAACGCCACGGTGACTCCGGGATTCGCGGCCATGAAGCGCGGCAGGCGCGGCGCCAGCCAGTAGGTGCCGAAGGCGGGCAGGATGGCGAGGTTGAGAAGCCCGCCGCGCGGGTTGGACGCCAGCGACAGGGTTGCGCCCGCGATGGTCGCCAGCGCGCCGCGCAAGTCGCGCGCATAGGTGGCGCCTGCGGGGGTGAGGGTGAGGCGCTGGCGTTCGCGCAGGAAAAGCGGCTGGCCGAGCCGGGCCTCCAGCTTGGCAATCTGGCGGCTGACGGCGCCTTGCGTCAGGTCCAGTTCCTCCGCCGCGCGGGTGACGGAGCCGAGCCGCGCAACCGCCTCGAAGGCCGAGAGCCAAGAGAGCGGGGGCAGGTAGCGGCGCGCATTGATCATGCCGTTTTGTAATGAGCCCGTGCCGAGATGTCGATGGAAACCGCGCCTTCCCCACGCTAGGACTCGGGGGACTGCATGACTGCAAGCACTGTCGCAAGGAGATGCGAGATGACCCTGAAAGCGAAAGACCGCCCCAACCTGTCCGGCTTCAAGTGGGATGACGCGCTGTTGCTGGAGGGGCAGTTGACGGAGGAGGAGCGCATGCTGCGCGACGCGGCGCATGGCTTCGCGCAATCCGAGTTGCAGCCGCGCGTCGTCCGTGCCTATGCCGAGGAAACCGTCGCGCCGGACCTGTTCCCGGCGATGGGGCAGGCCGGGCTGCTGGGCGCGACCCTGCCCGAGGAGTATGGCGGGCTGGGCGCCAATTACGTAACCTACGGGCTGATCGCGCGGGAAATCGAGCGGGTCGACAGCGGCTATCGCTCGATGATGTCGGTGCAGTCTTCCTTGGTGATCTACCCGATCTACGCCTACGGGTCGGAGGAACAGCGCAAGGAATACCTGCCGGGCCTGTGCTCGGGCGAGCTGATCGGCTGTTTCGGCCTGACCGAGCCCGATGCCGGGTCGGACCCCGCGGGGATGAAGACGCGGGCCGAGAAGACCGCCAATGGCTATCGGATCAGCGGGTCCAAGATGTGGATCTCCAACAGCCCGATCGCCGATGTCTTCGTCGTCTGGGCCAAGTCCGAGGCCCATGACGGCAAGATCCGCGGCTTCGTGCTGGAAAAGGGCATGACGGGGCTTTCGGCGCCGAAGATCGCCGGGAAGCAGTCGCTCAGGGCCTCGGTCACGGGCGAGATCGTGATGGACGGTGTCGAGGTGAGCGAGGAGGCGCTGCTGCCCAATGTCGAGGGGCTGAAAGGACCGTTCGGCTGCCTCAACCGGGCGCGCTACGGCATTGCCTGGGGCGTGATGGGCGCGGCGGAGTTCTGCTGGCACGCGGCGCGGGGCTATGGGCTCGACCGCAAGCAGTTCGGCCGGCCCTTGGCGCAGACCCAGCTCTTCCAGAAGAAGCTGGCCGATATGCAGACGGAAATCACCCTTGGCCTTCAGGCGGCGTTGCAGGTCGGTCGGCTGATGGACGAGGCGCAGGCCGCGCCCGAGATGATCAGCCTCATCAAGCGCAACAATTGCGGCAAGGCGCTGGATATCGCGCGGGCGGCGCGCGACATGCATGGCGGCAACGGGATTTCCGAGGAATACGAGGTGATCCGCCACATGATGAACCTTGAGACGGTCAACACCTACGAGGGCACCCATGACGTGCACGCGCTGATCCTTGGCCGCGCGCAAACGGGCCTGCAGGCGTTTTTCTGAGGCCGCTGCGCGAGGCCGGCGCTTTCGCCGCCCTGCGATGTCGATCCGGCGGCCGCCGGCGGCGGGCGCGTGGTCTGGCCTGCGGGGGCGGCCGGTGCCTTGAACAATGGTGCGGGCGGCGGGACTCGAACCCGCACGGGACTAGGCCCTTCGGATTTTAAGTCCGATATGTCTACCAATTCCATCACGCCCGCGCCGGCCCTGCCTAGCGGCGGCGCGGGGCGAAGACAACTCCTCTTCGCGTCAGCGCTCGACGCCGGACCGGCAGCAGGGATCCGGGATCGGGATGCCGTGAGAACACACGATCTGGATCAATCGCGGGCGCCGGCGAACCTTTCCTGCCAGCCTTCGCGCGCCTCGTCGCTGATCTTGGCGAACAGCACCTCCGGCACCTCGAATCCATGGCCCGGCTCCAGCGTCGCCAACGCGTCGCCCACGGAGGCCGGCCAGCCCGCGCCTTCGGCTTTCATTGCCGTCAGCATGGTCTTCGAGGCGTCGGGGATGAACGGGGCCGAGAGAACCGCGTAGAACCGGATGAGGTTGAGCGACAGGCGCACGATGGCCGCCGCCCGCGCCGGGTCTTCCTTGAACGCGGCCCACGGGGCGGCGGCTTGCAGGTATTCGTTGCCAGCGACCCAGATCGCGCGCAGCTCGGCGGCGGCCTTGCGGATCTCCATGGCTTCCATGTGCGCCTCGTAGGCGTCGAGTTTTTCCTGCAACTCGGCAACGAGGGCCAGTTCCGCCTCGCCGTAATCGCCGCCCTCCGGCACCGCCTCGCCGAATTTCGAGCGGCAGAACTTGGTCACCCGGCTGACGAAATTGCCCAGCACGTCGGCCAGGTCCTTGTTGACCGAGGCCTGGAAGTTTTCCCACGTGAATTCGGCGTCGGCGTTTTCCGGCGCGTGGGACAGCAGCCACCAGCGCCAGTAATCGGCGGGCAGGATGTCAAGCGCCTGGTCCATGAACACGCCGCGCCCGCGGCTGGTGCTGAATTGCCCGCCGTCATAGTTGAGGTAATTGAACGACTTGATGTAATCGACCAGCTTCCATGGCTCGCCCGAACCGATGATCGTGGCCGGGAAGCTGAGCGTGTGGAACGGCACGTTGTCCTTGCCCATGAACTGCACGTAGCGCACGTCGTCCGCGCCCTTGTCGGTGCGCCACCAGCGTTCCCAGTCGGCGGCGGGCCGGTCCTGTGCCTCGGCCCATTCGGCGGCGCAGGCGATGTATTCGATGGGGGCGTCGAACCAGACGTAGAAGACCTTCCCCTCCATCCCCGGCCAGTCCGCCTCGCCGCGCTTCACCGGGATGCCCCAGTCGAGATCGCGGGTGATGCCCCTGTCCTGCAACCCGTCGCCGTCGTTCAGCCATTTCTTGGCGATCGAGGTGGTCAGCACCGGCCAGTCGGTCTTGGAGTCGATCCATGCCGCCAGCCGGTCCTTCAACCGCGACTGGCACAGGAACAGGTGCTTGGTTTCGCGCATTTCAAGGTCGGTGGAGCCGGAAATGGTGGAGCGCGGGTTGATCAGGTCCACTGGGTCGAGCTGCTTGGTGCAGTTGTCGCACTGGTCGCCACGGGCGGAGTCGAAGCCGCAATTGGGGCAGGTGCCCTCGATGTAGCGGTCGGGCAGGAAGCGGCCGTCGGCGGGGGAATACATCTGCTGCTCGGTGACCTCGCGGATCAGCCCGGCCTCGTGCAGCTTGCCCGCGAAATGCTGCGTCAGCTTGTGGTTCTGCGGGCTGGATGAGCGGCCGAAATGGTCGAAGCTGAGGCGGAACCCGTCGCCGAGATCCTTTTGCACCTGCCACATCTCGGCGCAATATTCCGCCACTGGCTTGCCCGCCTTGGCGGCGGCCAGTTCGGCCGGGGTGCCGTGTTCGTCGGTGGCACAGAGAAACATCACCTCGTGGCCGCGCGCGCGCATGTAGCGGGCATAGAGATCGGCGGGCAACTGGCTGCCCACGAGATTGCCCAGATGCTTGACCCCGTTGATGTAGGGGATCGCCGAGGTGATGAGGATGCGTGCCATGGATCAGCCTTTTTTCCTGCCGTGCGCGGCCCCCGTGTAGCGCAGGACTTGACCAAGGGCCAGAACCGATGCGGGGCCTAGTCGCTGGCGCCGCGCCGGAAGATCCGCCCGACAAGGAAGGAGGTGCGCGGGATCCAGATATAGGGCGCGCGCGTCGCGGCGGCGGCGCGCCGCCGCATGCGCACGAGTCCGAAGCCGACCAGCACGAGGTGCGCCGCGGCGATGAAGGCGAACAGCGCGGGCGGCCCGTAAAGCGCGATCAGGCCGGAGGTCAGGAAGGGCGCGACGATGGCGCCGAGGGCAAAGAAGAACATGAGCGCGGCGGAAAGCTCCACCCTTTCGTGGTCTTCGGCCCAGTCATGGGCATGGGCCGCCGAGATCGAGTAGATCGGGAAGGTGATCAGCCCGAACAGCAGCGCCGCGCCCATCACCGGACCGGTGCCCAGCCCCGAGACGCCGATGGTGACGGCGCAGGCGGGCAGGGCGGCCAGCGACAGGCCGATCAGCACCCAGCGCCGGTCATAGCGGTCGGCCAGCCAGCCCGCCGGAAGCTGCGCGATGGCGCCGCCGAGCACGAAGGCGGCAAGAAAGATGGCGATCTGGTCGGGGCGCAGGCCGACCTCGGTGCCGTAGAGCGGCCCCACCATGCGAAACGCGGCCGAGGAAACGGCAGCCACCATCACGCCGGCCACGGCCAGCGGCGACTTGGCCCAGGCCAGCGCCGGCGAGAGGCGCGGCGCGTCCGGTGTCTCGGGCGGCCGGGCGCGGGTCAGCGTCAGCGGCAGCAAAGTCGCGCAACACAACAGCGCCAGCAGGTTGTAGCTGACGTAATGCGCCGGTTCGAGCACCCCGATGATCAATTGGCCCCCGAGCGAGCCGACCATGTCCACCATCCGGTAGCCGCCCATGGTGCGCCCGCGCGTGTCGTTGGTGACCCGCGCCTGCAGCCACGATTCGACCACCGTGTAGCAGCCCGCGACGCTCATCCCCGAGGCGACGCGCATCAGGGCCCAGGCATTCGGGTCGAGCACCAGCATATGCGCCAGCATGCCGATGGCGCCGGCGGCGGTGAAGGCGGCGAAGGCACGCGAATGGCCGACCGAGCCCATCAGGCGCGGCGCCCACCAGCAGCCGATGAAGAAGCCAAGGTAATGCGCCGACCCGAGAAGGCCGATCTGGGCGTTGGTGAAGCCAAGTTCGGTTCCCGACAGCACGTCGAGCGGCCCGAGCCCGCCGGTCGAGATCTGCATCAGGAAGATCGACAGGAAGAGCGCGGCGAAGGAGATGAGAAGGCGCATAACGGTCGGGCCCGGCTGTGTTCCGGGCAGCGTTCCCTTTCGGTTGCAGGCGGGCTTTGCCGCGGGCGACAGCGATGGTGTCGGTTTTCGGGCGCCTCATCGGGCGCTGCGGCGCCCTTTTCGGCATGGCTCTGGTGGAAGGGTACAAATGGTGCCGCGGACGGCAAGGGGTGTCTTGCGGGCGCTGCCCCCAAAATGCCCGGACCGTTTCACGCCAAGGTGAAAGGCGGATCAGCCGCCTCGCACGGTGTCGATCATCACCTGCACGTTGTCGGGATCCGCGTCTGGGGTGATTCCGTGGCCGAGGTTGAAGACATGCGGGCCGGCCTTCAGCGCCTGCACGATCTGGCGCGTCTCGTCGATCAGCGGCTGGCCGCCGGTGACCATGTGCCTCGGGTCGAGATTGCCCTGGATGCAGCTGTCGGGTTGCAGGGTCCGCGCGGCCCAGTCGGGGGAAACGGAATTGTCGATGGCAAGGCAATCGGCCCCCGTTGCCTTGGCGAACCCGACATAGGCGTCGCCGGCCTGACGCGGAAAGGCGATGACCGGCAGGCCGGGATGGCGCCGTTTGAGTTCGGAGACGATCCGTCTGGCCGGCTTCAGCGCGTATGTCGTGAACGCCTCGTCCTTGAGCGACCCGGCCCATGAGTCGAAGATCTTGACCACCTCGGCCCCGGCCTGCACCTGCAGCGAGAGGTATTCGATCGTGGCCTCGGTAATCAGGGCCATGAGCGCGTCGAAGGTGGCGGGGTCGGATTGGCGCAGGGCGTGGGCCGGGCCCTGATCGGGGGTGCCGCGGCCCGCGATCATGTAGGTGGCCACCGTCCACGGCGCGCCGGCAAAGCCGATAAGCGTGGTGTCCGCCGGCAGTTCGCCCGACAGGATGCGCACGGTTTCGTAGACCGGGGCAAGGTGATCGTGGATATCGTCCTTGCCTTTCAGCGCGCCGAGCCCCTCTGGCCCGGTCAGGGTGGACAGGCGCGGCCCCTCGCCGGTCACGAACCACAGATCGGCGCCAAGCGCCTGCGGCAAAAGCAGGATATCGGCAAACAGGATCGCGCCGTCGAAGCCGTAGCGCCGGATCGGTTGCAGGGTCACCTCGGCCGCGAGGTCCGGGGTGTAGCACAGCGACAGGAAATCCCCGGCCTTGGCGCGCGTGGCACGGTATTCCGGCAGGTAGCGCCCCGCTTGCCGCATCATCCAGATCGGCGGGGTGGGCAGGGTTTCCCCGGCGAGGGCGCGTAGCAGGGTCTTTGTCATCTGGGTCTCCGTCCCGAAAGCTCGCGCGCACCCTTTTCCGCCGGGGCCGGGGTGTCAAGCCGGTCGCGTTGTCACGGACGCGAACTGCGGCTAGGAAAGCGTCATGACACGTGATTTGCCCACCCCCGCCCAACCGCTGAAGATCGGCACCCGCGGCTCGCCGCTGGCCCTGGCCCAGGCACATGAAACGCGCGACCGGCTGGCCGCGGCCTTCGACCTGCCGTCGCAGGCGTTCGAGATCGTGGTGATCAAGACCTCGGGCGACAACCGGGCGCTGATCGACGCCGACAAGCCCCTGAAGGAGATCGGCGGCAAGGGGCTTTTCACCAAGGAAATCGAGGAGGCGCTGCTGACCGGTGGCATCGACATCGCCGTGCATTCGATGAAGGACATGCCGGTGGCGCAGCCCGCCGGGCTGGCGCTCGATTGCTACCTGCCGCGCGAGGATGTGCGCGATGCCTTCGTCTCGCCCCGCCACGAAAGCCTCGCCGCGCTGCCCGAGGGGGCGGTGGTGGGGTCGTCGTCGCTGCGCCGCCGGGCGCAGTTGATCGCCCGCCGTCCCGACCTGAAGCTGGTGGAGTTCCGCGGCAACGTGCAGACGCGGATGAAGAAGCTCGAAAGCGGCGTCGCCGATGCGACCTTCCTCGCCATGGCCGGGCTGCGGCGGCTGGGCATGGTGGACGTGTCGCGCGGCGGGATCTCGCCCAACGACATGCTGCCCGCGGTGGCGCAGGGGGCGATCGGGATCGAGCGGCGCGCCGATGATGCGCGCACCGACCGGATGCTGTCCGCGATCCACGATTCGGTCACCGGGCAGCGCCTCGCCGCGGAGCGCGCCTTCCTTGCCGGGCTGGACGGGTCCTGCGAGACGCCGATTGCCGGGCTGGCGGAGCTTGACGGCACGATGCTGCGGCTGCGCGGGGAGATCCTGCGCCCCGACGGCTCCGAGGTGCTGTGGGACGCGGTCACGGTGCCCGTGGAGGCAGGCGCGCAGGCCGGGGCCGAGATGGCGGCGCGGTTGCGCAAGCGGGCCGGGCCGGGCTTTTTCGACTGGCTGCCGCAGGGCTGAGCCGCGCGGCCGGGGCGCAGGGCCTTTCCATTCCCGCCGATCCGCGTTTTGCTGCGCGCCATGAGCTTTGCCCGCCTTGCCAGCGATATCGCGGCCTGCCGCCTTTGTGCGGCGCGCTTCGCCGCGACCGCGACAGCCCATGCCCCGCGCCCGGTGCTCTGGGCGCGGCCCGGGGCGCGCATCCTCGTCGCCGGGCAGGCGCCGGGGATGAAGGTGCACAAGTCCGGCAAGCCCTTCACCGATCCCTCCGGCGACCGGTTGCGCGACTGGATGGGGGTGGATGCAGCGACGTTCTACGACCGCGACCGCATCGCGATCCTGCCCATGGCCTTCTGTTTTCCCGGCTACGACGCAAGGGGCAGCGACCTGCCGCCGCCGCCGGACTGTGCTCGGACCTGGCGGCAAACCCTGTTGGCGCATTTGCCGCGAATCGAGCTGACGCTGCTTGTCGGCGGGCACGCGATGGCATGGCACCTTGGCGGCAAGGCCAGCGTCACGGCCCGTGTCGCGGGCTGGCGCGACCATGCGCCCGCCGTCTTTCCCTTGCCTCACCCGTCTTGGCGCAATACCGCGTGGCTCAAGCGCAACCCGTGGTTCGAAGCCGAGCTGCTGCCGGTGCTGCGCGCCCGCGTGAAGGAGGTGCTGGACCGATGACCGAGGAAACCCCGCTCGATGCCGCCCATGCCGCGATGCAGGCCGCGCCAGAGGACGACGCGCTGCGCCTGCGCTTTTACGAGCGGCTGGCCGATAGCGAATTGTTCCTCGCGCTCGACAGCGACCCGGGGGCGGAGGAGATCGCGCCGACGCTGTTCCCGGTGGAGGGCGCGCAGTTTGCCCTTGTCTTCGACCGCGAGGAACGGCTTGCCGATTTCGCCGAAGGCGAGGCGCCCTATGCCGTCCTGTCGGGGCGCGGGCTGGCGGCGATGCTGGCCGGGCAGGGCGTCGGGCTGGCGGTCAATCCCGGCGCGGCCTCTGCCATCCTGATCCCGGCCGCGGCGGTGGACTGGCTGGCCGGAACGCTGGCCGAGGCGCCGCGCGAGGTCGAGGAAGTGCCCGAGGAACTGACCGCGCCGGCGGGCCTGCCCGAGGCGCTGATCGCTGCGCTCGATACCAAGCTGGCCACGGCGCGCGGGCTGGCGGCCTTCGCGTATCTGTGCGGTGTCACCTATGCAGGTGGCCGGCGGTCGCACCTGTTGGCCTTCATCGACCCGCGGCCCGGCGCGGAACCGGCGCTGGCCCGCGCGGCGGGCGAGGCGCTGACCTTTTCGGGCATCGAGGCGGGGGTGATGGATGTGGGTTTTTTCCGCGCGGCGGACCCGGTGGCGGCGCGGCTGGCCAAGGCGGGCCTGCGCTTTGACCTGCCGGACACGGAGCGGCCCGGTCAGCAGCCGGGGCGCGCGCCGGGGATGGATCCGGAGACACCGCCGCGGCTTCGTTAGGTGGCGCAGCGACCGGGCCGTGTCGTGTTGCGGGCGCGTCAAGCTGACCACCCGATTTGCGGTGATGTCGCGGGCGGGAGGTCCAACAGGTCGCGGAATGCCCGCATCGGGGCGCTTGCGGGGCAGATAATGGGCTTTCCGAGCCATGAAAGCACCTTGGCACACGCCCCGGACAATCCCGTCTGCGGGAGGCCCTTTCGCAAAGAAGCCGGCAAGTGTTTTCCCAACATCTGCCATGCGCTGTAAAGGGATGCGCAGGTCATTGGAGTCCCGTGCTTTTCCTGTTAATTCTCTTGCAGGAGGTCGGATCATGGCAGGGCAGAAGGGAGGCGCGCAGCGGCCGTCGCTGACCGGTACGCGGATCCGTCAGCGGCGCATGGCGCTGGGGCTGCGGCAGAGCGCGCTGGCGGGTGCGATCGGGATCTCGGCCAGTTACCTCAACCTCATCGAGCACAACAAGCGACGGATCGGCGGCAAGTTGTTGCTGGATCTCGCGCGGGCGCTGAAGGTGACGCCGGCACGGCTGACCGAGGGGCTGGACGCGACCCTGTCGGACATGGTGCAGGCCGCCGCGCGCGAATCCGGGCGCGGCTTCGGCCCGCCGCCGGAACTGACGCGGATCGACGAGTTGGCCGGGCGGTTTCCGGGCTGGACCGGGCTGATCGCCGAACAGCAGAAGCGGATCGCCGGGCTGGAGGCGGCGGTGGAGGGGTTGCAGGACCGGCTGGGCCATGACCCGGTGCTGGCCGAGTCGATGCACGAGGTGCTGTCGACCGTGGCGGCGATCCGCTCGACCTCCGATATCCTGGTGCGCGAGCCGGACCTTGACCCCAACTGGCGCGGGCGCTTTCATCGCAACCTGCACGAGGAGGCGGAGCGGCTGTCGGCGAGTGCCACGGCGCTTCTGGCGCATTTCGAGGGGCAGGGGGCGCGGGCCGAGGCGTTGAGCATGGCGCAGGAACAGGCCGAGGCGCTGTTCGAACGCATGGGGCATCACTTTCCCGAGATCGAGGACGGGGGCGCGGCGGCGATCGAGCCGGTGCTCGAGGCGGCGCCGGAACTGCGCGAGGCGGCGGCGCGGCGGCTGGCGCGCCGCGACCTCGACCGCTACGCGGGCGATGCGGCGCGGTTGCCACTTGGTGATTTCCTGCCGGCGGCGGCGGCAGCTGATTTCGACCCGCAGGCGCTGCTCGGCATGGCCGGCGGGGACGCGGCGCTGGTGCTGCGGCGGCTGGCGGCGCTGCCGCAGGGCGGGGAGGTGGCGGTACCGAACTTCGGTCTGGCGATCTGCGATGCCTCCGGCGCGCTTGTGTTCCGGCGGCGGATCGGGGCCTTTTCCATCCCGCGCTACGGGGCGGGGTGCCCGCTCTGGCCGCTCTACGGCGCGTTGGCGCGGCCGATGGTGCCCGACCGGAAACTGCTGGACCTGCCCGATGGCCGCCGCTTCATCGCTTGGGCGGTCAGCCAGCCGGCGGGGGGCGGCGGCTTCGGCGGGGCGCCGGTGCTGGAGGCGGTGATGCTATTGCGCGCGCTGCCCGAGCAAGAAGATGCGCAGGGCGAGGCGGTGCCAGTGGGGCCGGGTTGCGCGCTTTGCCCGCGCGAGGACTGCCCGGCGCGGCGCGAGGAAGGGCGCTTTGGCTGAGCCTTGGCGGAGGTAACAAGTGTTTGACAACGCCGGGGGCATCGGCAAGCTGTTGCGGGCAACCAACGACGGCGTGGGAGGGCCAGCTTGGGACGCCGGGTGCTGCTTGTCGAGGACGAGGTCAACATTTTCGAGGCGATCAGTTTCATCCTGTCCCGCGAGGGGTGGGACGTTTCGGGTCATGGCAACGGTGCGACGGCGCTGGCGGAGGTCGCGCGCGCGCAGCCGGATGTGCTGGTGCTTGACGTGATGCTGCCGGGGCGCTCCGGCCTCGATATCCTGCGCGATCTGCGCGCGCAGCCCGAAACCGCCGCGTTGCCAGTGCTGATGCTGACTGCCAAGGGCCAGTCGAAGGACCGCGACCTTGCGCTGGCGCTGGGGGCCAATGCCTACCTGACCAAGCCGTTTTCCAATGCCGAGATGGTCGAGACGCTGCGCGCGGTGGCCGGGGGCGGGCAACAGGCCACGTCATGAGCCGGCGGTTGTTTCTTGAACGGCGCACCTATCGGCGCAACAGGTTGCAAGACGGGGCGCGGTTGGTGCCGGTGCTGGGGGCATTGCTGTTTTTCGGGCCGGTCTTCATCCTCACCTCGGAAACCGGGATCGGCGGGGCGACGGCGCGCTGGCTGGTGTATTTCCTCTTGGTCTGGCTGGGGCTCGTGGGGCTGTCGGCGGGGCTGTCGCTGGCGCTGGGCCGGGCGTCTCGCGGCGAGGAGGCCGGGCCGGGGGCGGATGAGGGGGACGGCTGATGCTGTCGCTCGACGGGCTGATCGCGGTGTGCCTTGTCTACGTGGTGGGGCTGTTCGCCGTCGCCTTCCTGGCCGAGAAGAAGGCCGCCGAAGGCAAGGCGCGCTGGCTGAATTCGCCCTTCGTCTACACCCTGTCGCTGTCGATCTACACCACCGCCTGGACGTTCTACGGCGCGGTCGGGTCGGCGGCGCGGTCGGGCCTCGAATTCATGACGATTTACCTGGGCCCGACGCTGGTGTTCATCGGCTGGTTCTGGCTGTTGCGCAAGCTGGTGCGGATCGGGCGGGCGCAGCGGATCACCTCGATCGCCGACATGATTTCAAGCCGCTATGGAAAGTCGGGCACGCTGGCCGCGCTGGTCACCGTGCTGTCGGTGGTGGGCACGACGCCCTACCTTGCGCTGCAATTGCAATCGGTCACGCTGTCCTTTTCTGTCTTTGCCGATCCCGGCGAATTCGCGGCTTTGGGCACCGATACCACCGCCGTCTGGATCGCGGGGGGGCTAGCGCTGTTCACCATCATCTTCGGCACCCGCAGCCTTGACGTGAATGAACGCCATCCCGGCCTCGTCTCCGCGATCGCGCTGGAGGCGGTCGTGAAGCTGGCCGCCCTGCTGGCGGTGGGGATCTTCGTCGTCTGGGGGGTGGCCGCGGGGCCGTCGGATATCCTCGCGCGGATCGAGGCGAGCCCGATCGCCGAATGGCAGTCCAACGGCGCGCGCTGGGTCGGGCTGACCATGCTGTCGGCCGCCGCCATCCTGTGCCTGCCGCGCATGTTCCAGGTTCTGGTGGTCGAAAACGCCAATGAACGCCACCTCGCCACGGCGGCCTGGGCGTTTCCGCTCTACCTTCTGCTGATGTCGCTCTTCGTGGTGCCGATCGCGGTGGTCGGCCTGCAGGTGATGCCGGCGGGCGCCAACCCCGATCTTTACGTTCTGACCGTGCCGCTGGCCTTCGACAAGGACGCGCTGGCGCTTCTGGTGTTTCTTGGCGGCTTTTCGTCGGCCACGTCGATGGTGATCATCGCTGCGCTGGCGCTGTCCACCATGCTGTCGAACCATATCATCGTGCCGATCTGGCTGCGCGTGACCGAGGGCGAGGACCCGATGTCGGGCGACATGCGCCGGGTGGCGCTGATGGCGCGGCGGCTGTCCATCATCGGGGTGCTGATGCTGGGCTTGTTCTATTACCGGCTGTCGGGCGGCGGCGAGGCGCTGGCCTCGATCGGGCTCATCGCCTTTCTCGGCGTCAGCCAGGTCTTGCCGGCGCTTCTGGGCGGTATCTTCTGGCGCGGTGCGACGCGGGCCGGCGCGGTGGTGGGGATCGCCGCAGGTTTTGCCATCTGGGCATGGGTGCTGCTGTTGCCCAATACCGCAAGCGCGGAGCTGATGGCAGGGGTGCTGGAGAGCGGCCCCTTCGGCATTGGCTGGCTGAGCCCGGCAACGCCGCTGGGTCTGGATGGCGCCGATCCGTTGCTGACCGCGATCGTCTTGTCGCTTGGGGTCAACACCTTTCTTTTCGTGCTGGTGTCGCTGGTCAGTTTCCCCTCGCCCATGGAACGCCTGCAGGCGGCCCAGTTCGTAAATGTCTATGACCATTCCGCGCCCACGCTGGGTTGGCAGGGCGGGGCGGCGGCGGCCGATGACCTGCTGACCATGGCACAGCGCATCCTTGGCACCGGCCGGGCCGGGCGGCTGTTTCAACAGGCGGCGGCGGCGCAGGGGCGCGGTGGCGGCCTGCCCGACCCGAACCCCGATTTCCTGAAGATGCTGGAACGCGAACTGGCCGGGTCGGTGGGGGCCGCGACGGCACATGCGATGGTCTACCAGATCACCGGGGGGGCGACGGTTTCTGTCCACGACCTGCTTGCCGTTGCCGATGAAACCGCGCAGATCATGGAATATTCCAGCCGGTTGGAGCGGCAGTCAGAGGAACTGACCCGCACAGCCGCGCGCCTGCGCGAGGCCAATGCCAAGCTGACCGAACTGGCCGAGCAGAAGGACACCTTCCTGAGCCAGGTCAGCCACGAGTTGCGCACGCCGATGACCTCGATCCGGGCGTTTTCCGAACTCCTGATGCAGGAGGACGGATTGGACGCGGAGACAAGGGCACGGTTCTCGGGCATCATCCACACCGAAAGCCTGCGCCTGACGCGGCTTCTGGATGACCTCTTGGACCTGTCGGTTCTGGAACACGGGCGGGTGACGCTGAACGAAAGCGAGGCGTTGCTGGAAGACGTGCTCGACCGGGCGGAGGCGGCCTCGGGCGTGATGGAATCGGGCGGCCGCATCCGCATCATCCGCGACCGCGCCGCCGAGAAGATTCCGCTATGGACCGATCCCGACCGCTTGGCGCAGGTCTTCATCAACCTGATCTCCAACGCGCAGAAATACTGCGACGCGGAAGACCCGGAACTGGCGATCCGCGTGATCCGGCAGGCGGGGCGCGTCGAGGTCGATGTGATCGACAACGGGTCCGGCATCCCGGACCGCCAGCAGCGCCTGATCTTCGAGAAGTTTACCCGGCTGGAAACCACCCGCGACGCGCAGGGGGCGGGGTTGGGGCTGGCGATCAGCCGCGAGGTGATGCAGCGCCTTGGCGGGCAATTGAGCTATCTGCCCGGGCACGGCGGCGCCGCCTTCCGGGTGCGCTTGCCGGACCGGGCGCTGCGCGCCGCTTGACGCTTTCTTAACCGGTGCCGAGGCAGGGTGATCGCGGGCAAGGATGCCCGTGAAACCGGGAATGTCATGTCGCAGGAGGGGTTCAATCCGGGCCTCAGGCTCAAGATCGCGGGGCAGGCGGCCGCGCCGGTCGCGGCGCTGCGCCCCGAGGGGCTGGACACGGCGTTGACGCGCGCGCTGGGCAAGGCGGCCGCCCCCTTCGAGGGGCTGGGACTGGAGGCAAGTGTCGACCCGCCGCAATGGGACATCCGCCCGCCCGACATCGCTGGCGCGCTGCCGGAGGCGGGGCTCTTGGTCATGCTGAACGCGGGCGATGCGGCGCGGGCGCTGTGCCTGATGGATCCCGGGCTTGTCGATGCGTTGATCGAGGTTCAGACCACCGGCGCGGTGGCGCAGGGGCAGGGCGCGGTGCGCCCGCCGACAAGGATCGACGCGGCGTTGACGCGCGATTTCCTCGGGCTGTTCCTTGGCGCGCTGGCCGGCGAACTGGCGGGGAAGGCCGGGGTCGACTGGCCACCGGGGCTCAGCTACGGCACCCATCTGTCGGATCGCCGCCAGCTGGAGCTGTTGCTGCCCGACCGGCCCTATCACCTGTTTTCCGCCTCGCTCGACCTCGGGGCGGGGGCCAAGGCCGGGCGGATTGTGCTGGCGGTGCCGGTCACCGGCACGGCGCAGGTGGACGGCGGCGGCGGCACCGGCGCACCGGATCCGGGCGACTGGGCGGCGCGCTGGCAGCAGGCGATCCGCGCCGCCCCCCTGACGCTGGAGGCGGTGCTTGCATGCCGGCCCCTGCCGCTGTCGCGGATCGAGGCGCTTCAACCCGGTGACGTGCTGCCGCTTGATCGCGAGGATCTGGCCGCGACGGCGCTCTGTGACGCGGGCGGCCGGGTGATTTTCCGCGCGCGACTGGGCCGGTCCGCGGGGCACCGGGCGGTCCGCCTGACGGCGGGGCGGGGGCTTGCCCCGGCAAAGGCCGCGCCACCCGCGCCCGCCGCGCCGACCGACCCACCGTCATCTGCCGCCTCGGGCAAAAGCACCGCCAGCGACACCGCTGGCGGCGCCCCGGCGGCTTGACGCCGCGCGCCGCTTGCCCTTGTCTGTCGCGGATGGATCAGGAAAGGGACAGATCATGAAATTCGTGCGCTATGGCGAGGCCGGGGCGGAAAAGCCCGGCGTTCTGGATGCGGAGGGCCGGTTGCGCGACCTGTCGCACGCGGTGCCCGACCTTGCCGGCGAGGTGCTGACGCGGCTGGGCGGTCTGCCGATGGACGGCCCGCTGGTCGACGGCAACCCGCGCCTTGGCCCGCCTGTGGCCGGCGTGGGCAAGATGGTGTGCATCGGGCTCAATTACTCCGACCACGCCGCGGAGGCGCAGATGACCCCGCCCGAGGAGCCGATGATCTTCATGAAGGCGACCTCGGCCATTTCCGGCCCCAACGACCCGATAGAACTGCCGCGTGGTTCGGTCAGCACCGACTGGGAGGTGGAGCTTGGCGTCGTCATCGGCGCGCCTGCGAAATACATCACTGCCGATCAAGTGATGGATCACGTGGCGGGATTCGTGGCGTTCAACGATGTCTCGGAACGCGATTTCCAGATCCGCCGCTCGGGCCAGTTCACCAAGGGCAAGAGCTGCGACAGCTTTGCCCCCCTCGGCCCGTGGCTTGTGACCCCGGACGAGATCGCCGACCCGCAGGCGCTTCGCCTGACGCTCAGCGTGAATGGCGAGGTCATGCAGGACGGCAATACCCGCGACATGGTGTTCGGTATCACCGAGGCGATCGCGCATCTGTCGCAGTTCATGAGCTTCCGGCCCGGCGACATCATCGCCACCGGCACGCCGGCGGGCGTCGGCATGGGCAAGACCCCGCCGCGCTACCTGCGCGACGGCGACGAGGTGACGCTGGAGGTCGCGGGGCTGGGCCGGCAGCGCATGGCGGTCGTGCAGGGTTAGGGGCGCACGCGCAGGCAGGCGCGGCCTGTGCGCTGCCATGATTTTGCCACATCTCTCTGGGGTAGTTGGCGCAAAAAGCCCCGGCAATGCACGGTTTGTTTCTCTTTTTCGCCCAATTCGACAGGCACATTTGTAACTGTCGAGCAAAAAGCCCGGGGCAACGACCCGAAAAGGGCAGGAGAGAGAGCATGAAACCTATCGCAGCAGCATTACTGGGCCTCGCCGCACTTGGCGTTTCGGCCTGTTCGCAACCGTCGCGCGTGGACGTGATGCAGAACGTCACCCTGCCCTCGGGGCTTGCGGCGCAGGCGCAGGACGCCGATTGGCAAGTCACCGGGATCAACGTGATCGTGCCGGAGACGCTGACCGTGTCCGAGGCGAACGGGATAAAGCCGCGCGCCGATATCGTCTGGCGCGAGGATCCGCTGGGCAACCGGCATGAACAGGTGCAGGAGGTGGTGCAGGAGGCGATGGAGTTTGCCCTCGCGCCGCTGGTCGAGGATGGCACGACACCGGTCGCGGTGGAGCTGGAACTGACCCGCTTTCACGCGCTGACCGAGCGCACCCGCTACACGATCGGCGGCGAGCACGAGATCGAGTTCATCTTTACCGTGCGCCACGGCGAGACCGGCGCGGCGCTGACCGGGCCGATGCCGGTCGACCTGACCTTTCGCGCGCTTGGCGGCAGCCGCGCGCTGGAGGCCGAAGCGCAGGGCATCTATCAGCGCGACCGCATCCAGAGCCAGATCACCGGCTGGGCGCGGGCAGAGTTCGGGCTTGAGGCGCAGGACAGCGACGCCTTGTTCTGAGCGTTTCCAACCGCGTTGAAACCCGCTAAAGGGGGCGTCATGACGACGCCCCCTTTCGCATTGCGCCTGAAACCCAAGGCCGACGCCCGCCGCCTTCGCCATGGCCACCCCTGGGCATGGTCCGACGAGATCGTACTCGACCGGCGCAGCCGCAATGTGCCGCCGGGCAGCCTTGCCGTTCTGGAAGACGCCGACCGGCAAAAGCTGGCCGTGGGGATTGCCAACGTGGAGGCGAAGATCGCCTTCCGGGTGCTTGACCGCGACCCGGCCGCCGAGATCGACGCGGCTTGGCTGCGCGCGCGGCTGGCCGCCGCGCTGGCCTTGCGCGACCGGCTTTTCGAGGCGCCGTTCTACCGGCTTGTCCATGCCGAGGGCGACGGGCTGCCGGGTCTGATCGTCGACCGCTTCGGCGAGGTGCTGGTGATCCAGCCCAATGCGCGCTGGCTGGAGGACCGGCTGGCGGCGCTGACGGAAATACTTGCCGACCTGACCGGCGCGCGCGTCATCGTGAAGAACGGCACCGGCCGGGCGCGCGCGCAGGAAGGCCTGCCCGAGGAAACGGGGCTGTTGCTGGGCGCGCCGCCGACCGGGCCGATCGCGGTGCCGATGAACGGCGCGACCTACATGGCCGATGTCATGGGCGGGCAGAAGACGGGGCTGTTCTACGACCAGCGTCCGAACCATGCCTTTGCCCGGTCCATGGCGCGCGAGGCGCGTGTGCTCGACCTTTTCAGCCATGTGGGCGGCTTTTCCCTCGCGGCGCTCGCCGGCGGCGCGCGCGAGGCGCTTGCCGTGGACAGTTCCGCGCCCGCGCTGGATCTGGCCGGGCAGGGTGCCGCCGCGATGGATTGCGCCGAGCGGTTCTTGACCCGGCAGGGCGACGCCTTCGCGGTGATGGAGGCGCTGGCCGGGGAGGGGGCGGCCTTCGACCTCGTGGTGGCCGATCCGCCGGCCTTCGCGCCCTCGAAACAGGCGCTGGGGCAGGGGTTGCGGGCCTACGAACGGGTGGCGCGGCTGGCCGCGTCGCTGGTCGCGCCGGGTGGTACGCTGATCTTGTGTTCCTGTTCGCATGCCGCCGACCTCGGCAAGTTTAGGCAGGCCTGCTTGCGCGGCATCGGCCGGGCCGGGCGTGACCCGCGGCTCATTCACACCGGCTTTGCCGGGCCCGACCACCCGCAGCACCCCGCCCTGACCGAGACGGGTTACCTCAAGGTGCTGGCCTTCCGGCTGATGCCATGAAGCTTTGCCTCGATGCCTGCGTGCTCTACCCCACGGTGCTGCGCGAGATCCTGATGGGCGCCGCTTCCGAGGGGCTTTTCACGCCGCTCTGGTCGGCGCGGATTTGCGAGGAATGGCGCCGCGCGGCCGAAAGGCTCTCGCCCGGTGACGGACTTGTCGCGGAGGGCGAAATCGCGCGGCTCAACTTCCGCTGGCCGGAGGCGCAAGTGCCCCACGACCCGGCGCTGGAGGCGCGGCTCTGGCTGCCCGACCCGGCCGATATCCACGTGCTGGCCACGGCCATTGCCGGCGAGGCGGAGGGCATCGTCACCCTCAACCTGCGCGATTTCCCGATCCGCGAACTGGCCGCCTACGGCCTCACCCCGCGCCATCCCGATGCGTTCCTGCATGACCTTTGGCTGGAATTCCCCGAAACGGTCATGCGCGTGGTGGCCGGCGTCCATGCGGAGGCCGAGCGCCTCGCCGGGCAAACGCTCGACCTGCGCCGGCTGATGAAACGCGCGCGCCTGCCACGGCTTGGCAAGGCCCTGTCTTCAACCTGGTCTTGAATGGCCCCGCCGCAGCTCCCCATCGAGGGGTGCATCAGGGGGCGCGACGAGGCGCAGGGCCGGATCGGCGCCGACAGGCGGCGAAACCCGCTACCCGCGCGCGTCCTCCCAGCGGGCTTCCAGCGTCTCGATCGCCGCGATCCGGTCGGGCGTCTTGGGGTGGCTCATCAGCCAGGCCGGCGTGCCGCGCCCGGCCATGCCGGTCAGGCTTTCCAGCTTCGACAACAAGGATTTCTGCGGGTCGGTGCCGAAGCCGGCCTTGACCATCAGCGCGGCCGCGTAGGCGTCGGCTTCGTATTCGTCGCTGCGCGAAATCCGCGCCACCACCAGCGAGGTCAGCATTCCCGCCAGCCACGGACCGAGCCCCGGCAGCAGGCGACCGAGCACCGAGGCGAGCACCGTGCGCACCGCGTTCTGGCCGGAAAAGTCGATCATCCGCCGCCGCGTATGGCCCATGGCCACGTGGCCCAGTTCATGCGCGACCACGCTGGCAAGCTCTTCGCCCGTGACCTCCCCGCTGCGATAGCGGTCATAGAACCCCCGGGTGAGGAAAATCCGCCCATCGGGCGCAGCCAGCCCGTTGACCGGCTCCACCTCGTAGAGATTCACCCGGATGCGCGGCAAGTCGAGCGCGGCGGCCAACCGGTCCATCACCGCCTTCAGCCGCGGATCGGCCAACTCGGTCGAGCGGGCGTCAAGCTCGCGCCGGGTGCGCCAAGCGGACAGCTGATACATTACAAGCCCGTAGGCGATGGCAAGCAGGATGGGGGCAAGGCGCAAGATCATTCGGCAAATATGGTGCCTGTGCCGGCACAAGCAAGGCTTATCCCGCGTTGCTCGTGTCGCCCTTCGGCGCGCGCAGGGCGCCCCGGATCCAGACTGCCATGGCCGCGACCACCGCAAGCCCTGCCAGCAGCCCCACGGCATTGCCAAGCAGATCGGCAACCGCCTCGATCCGGTTGGCGAAGAGGGCGCCGACCCCGACATACAGGCTCACCCAGATGGTTTCGCCAAGGATATCCCACACCGTGAAGCGCCGCCATGACAACCCCGTGGTGCCGGCAATGAAATTGACCCACGGCCCCAGCGGTGCGAACAGCCATGTCGAGAAGAAGACGCCGACCCCGCCCCTGCGGTCGACGATCACCTGCGCGCGGGCAAGCGCCGCGCGCCGCTTCGGGCCTCGGGCGATGCGCGCGACGAGCGGCGCACCGCCATGCCGCCCGATCATGTACCCGGTCTGATCGCCAAGGATTGCCCCTGTCAGCGCCGCCGCCACGACCTGCCACAGCACGAGGTCGCCCGAGGCCACTAAGGCCCCGCCCGACAGCATCATCAGCGAAGTCGGGATCGGCACCGCGAGGCAGGACAGGTAGGCCGAGGCGAAGATCAGCACCGGCCCCCAGTCGGAAACGAGGGCGAAGAGGCTCTCGCTCATGGCGCGTCGCCTTCGCCGCGATGCGCCGTGATCGCCGCGCGCAGTTCGGCGGCCAGATCCGCCACGGACAGGCCGCGTTCCGCCGCGAGGTCGGCCAGCGTCACGGGCTCGCCGGGACGGGCCGGCAGATCGAGCGCCTCGAACGTCACCTCGCGCGGGACATCCCACGAATAGGCGACGTAGCCGGGCGTCATCCAGCCCGCGATCGCCTGATCCTGATGCGCCGGATCGGCCCAGTAGATCCAGAAGGCCACCAGCCGCACCGCGAAGAAGAGGCTGACGACGATCGCGAGGCCGAGGATCACGGTGGCAAGCGGCGCGGCGCGCCAGATGCGGGTCAAAAGGCTGGGCATGGGCGCTCCTTTGCTGTCATCGGGTTACACGCATGGCGGCGCGGTGTCCGTCGCGGCGCCTGCGGCCCTTTCCACGCGGGGCAGAGTGCCGCGTCGCCCGTCCTGGTCGACATACCCCGCCAGCCTGCTACCGCCCGAGGTCCCGCATGCCGCGGTCGATCCCGTCCAGCGTCATTGGCACCATGCGGTCTTCGAAGATCTGCCGGATCATCTGGATCGACTGGGTATAGCGCCAATGCGCTTCCGGCGTGGGGTTGATCCACAGGTGGCCCGGCCATTTCGCGCGGGCCCGGTCGAGCCAGACCTGCCCGGCCTCGGCATTCCAGTGCTCGTTCGCGCCGCCGGGCATGGCGATTTCATAGGGTGACATCGCGGCGTCGCCCACGAAGATGCACTTGTAATCGGCCCCGTAGGTGTTCAGCACCTCGTGGGTCGGGATCTGTTCGCTCCATCGGCGGGCATTGTCCTTCCACACCGCCTCGTACAGGCAATTGTGGAAATAGTAATGTTCGAGATGCTTGAATTCGGACCGGGCGGCGCTGAACAATTCCTCCACCACCCGGATATGGGGGTCCATGCTGCCGCCGACATCGAGAAACAGGATCACCTTGACCGCGTTGTGCCGTTCAGGTCGGGTCTTCACGTCAAGGTAACCCTGTTCCGCGGTCGACCGGATGGTGCCGTCGAGGTCCAGTTCCTCCTCGGCGCCGGTGCGCGCCCATTGGCGCAGGCGCTTAAGGGCCACCTTGATGTTGCGCGTGCCAAGCTCGACACTGTCTTCAAGGTTGCGGAACTCGCGCTTGTCCCAGACCTTCACCGCGCGGCGGTGGCGGCTTTCCTTTTGGCCGATCCGCACGCCCTCGGGGTTGTAGCCATAGGCCCCGAAGGGCGAGGTGCCGGCGGTGCCGATCCACTTGTTGCCGCCTTGGTGGCGGCTGTCCTGTTCCTTCAATCGCTCGCGCAGCGTGTCCATCAGTTTCTCGAATCCGCCAAGCGCCTCGATCTCGGCCATTTCCTCGGGGCTCAGGTGCTTTTCGGCCAGCTTTTGCAGCCACTCGGCGGGGATATCGGCGGCCTCCATCACCTGCTCCGGCGTGATCGCGTCCAGCCCGCCAAAGGCATGGGCGAAGGCGCGGTCGAACCGGTCGAGGTGGCGTTCGTCCTTCACCATCGCGGCGCGGGCGAGGTAGTAGAACCCGTCGATGTCGTAGGTCACCATCCCGGTGCCCACGGCCTCCAGGAAGGTCAGGTATTCGCGCAAGCTCACCGGGATGCGGGCACGGCGCAGCGTGTCGAAGAAGGGCAGGAACATCGCCGCGCCCTCAGGTGCCGCCGCGCAGAAGGAACAGGCCCACGAAGGTGCCGACGATCAGCCCGATCAGCCCGAGGACACCGGCATAATGCAGCATGTCCAGCCGGTTGCCCTTGCGCCGCCACGCGATAAGCCCGCCAAGGGCCGCGCCGATCAACAGGCCCAGAAGATTTGCCATGGCTGTTCCTATTCGTTGCGATTTCGAGGCGACAGCGCGGCCACCTCCGTCAGGCGGTCCCGCACCTCGCTGGCCCGGCCGAAGCCATAGCGCGCCCATCCCAGCGAGTCGAGCCGAACCGCGGCCGCTTCCGACATGCGGCCCTGAAGCGCCAATGCCTCGGCCTTGATCATCAGCAACGTCGCCAGAAGGGTCGCGTTCTCGGAGCGAGTCGCGGCGGGCAGGGCGGCATTGACAAGGGTCAGCGCCCGGCCCGCATCGCCGGCCGACAGCGCGAAGGCGGCCAGTTGCATGTTCGCATGGGCCGACTGAATGCCACCGGGGGCGATGGCGTGAAAGACATTGCCGGCGGTGACAAAGGCGGCGATGGAGCGTTCCGCGTCGCGCGGCAGCGTCAGCCGGCCAAGCGCGAAATAGCTGAAGCCGGCCCGCGTGTCGCGCCAACCGCGCGCATTGGCGATGCGCACCGCGCGCTCCGCCGCGGCAATCCGGGCCGGGGTTGAACCGCGCCCGCCAAGCGCCTCCTCGATGGCGGCGATCCAGTCGCGGTCGATCGGCGCGACGAAGCCGCCCCCCTGTCCCGCGCCGCGCGGGTTGAGGCGGTTCAGGATCGCGGGGAGGCGGCGGGCCACCTCGTCGCGGTCCATGCCGGAGGCCAGCGCGTCATCATAATAGGCGCGCAGGATCAGCATGTCGAACCCGGTCAGAACGGCGTGGAAATTATCGTCGTTGAAGACGGAATCGGGCAGCCGGTAGAGATCATTCAGCGGCCCGATGGCTTGCGCGACTTCCTCGTGCAGACAATCGCGCACCTCCTGCGGGCTGACATCGTCTGGGATGAACACTGCCGCGCGTTCGCGGCTGGTCAGCGTGGTCCAGTCCAGCGTGCGATTGTCGGTGCGGGCGACGCGGAACTCGGCCCATGACGACACGCGCGGCACCACGAAACAGGCCGCCTGCGGCACGGCGCGCTGCATTCTCGCGCGCGGCAGGGTCTCGATGGTGATCGCCCCCGGCTGCCCGGCGCCCGCGCGTTGGATGTCGATGCGCGCCTCGCGCCGCAGCCGCGCCAGCAGCCGGTCAAGATCGCGCGACAAGGTGGCGGGTGCGCCGGGGGCGACGGCAACGGTGATCGGCTCTTCGAACCGGGTCAGGACCGGAACCCGGCGCCCGCTTTCCAGCTGGAAGGCCAGGTCGAGGAAATCGCGCGCCATGGCCGCGTTGCCGCGTCGGGGCGGCACGGGGTTGGGCGTGCCGAACATCGCGATCTCGGGCAGGTCCCGTGGCATCGCGGTCTCGCCCCGCGACGCCACCGGGTCGGCGACCTCCTCGGCACAGGCCGCCAGCAGCCCCAGCATGGCGAGCATGGCAAGGCGCCTCAGCATGGGCATTGCATTTCGTGCCGTATCCTTTGCCGCCTGACGCGGCCACCATTTTCCGTTTGCCTCACGCGCCTGCCTCGTTTGCCTGTGCCTGCCGTCGTGATGAACGTTAGGCACGGATTGTGGCACAAATCCGGAGCGCTTCAAGCGAAGTCGCGGCTTTGCCATGGGGCGCCGGCAGAGCCGTCAACGCCGTTGCTGGCGCGCCATGAAGGCCAGCCGCTCGAACAGCGCAACGTCCTGCTCGTTCTTGAGCAGTGCGCCGTGCAGCTTGGGAAGCGCGCTTGCGCCGTCGCGCTTGAGGTCCTCGGGGTCCAGATCCTCGGCCAGCAACAGCTTCAGCCAGTCGAGCACTTCCGAGGTCGAGGGCTTCTTCTTCAAACCCGCCTGCTCGCGGATCTCGTAGAACTGTGTCAGCGCCTCGGTCAGCAGGCGCGCCTTGATGCCGGGGTGATGCACCTCGACGATCCGGCGCAGCGTGTCCATGTCGGGAAAGCGGATATAGTGAAAGAAACAGCGCCGCAGGAAGGCGTCGGGCAGTTCCTTTTCGTTGTTCGAGGTGATGAGGACGATGGGCCGCTCGACGGCGCGGATTGTATCGCCGGTTTCGTAGACGAAGAATTCCATCCGGTCGAGTTCTTGTAGAAGATCGTTGGGAAACTCGATATCGGCCTTGTCGATCTCGTCGATCAGCAACACGCATTTGCCACGCGCCTCGAAGGCTTGCCACAACTTGCCCTTGCGGATGTAGTTGCGCACGTCGTTCACGCGCGCGTCGCCCAGCTGGCTGTCGCGCAGGCGGCTGACGGCATCGTATTCGTAAAGCCCCTGCTGCGCGCGGGTGGTCGATTTGACGTGCCACTCGATGATCGGCAGGCCCAGCGCGCCGGCCACCTGCCGGGCCAGTTCGGTCTTGCCGGTCCCCGGTTCGCCCTTGACCAGCAACGGCCGTTCCAGCGTGACCGCGGCATTGACCGCAACCGTAAGATCCTCGGTGGCGACATAGTCGTCGGTGCCGTCGAATTTCATGAAATCCCTCGATATCCTGCCATCGCGGGGCGCGACCTTACCACGCCCGTGCCCGGCCACAAGCGGCCATTACATGGGGTGACAAGTCGGGCGCGTTCTTGTAATCGGGCGGCAATAACACCGGGCGCTGGCCCGCGCGTGAGTCGGCGACGGCCCCGCCCGGTTCCTTCAAGGGGAACAAAATGAAAGCCGAAGTCTTTCTGCCTGAAGATTATCGTCCCGCCGAGGATGAACCCTTCATGAACGAGCGCCAGCTCGAATATTTTCGTCGTAAGCTGAACGCCTGGAAGGACGACCTCCTCAACGAAAGCCGCAGCACGGTGGCCGTTTTGCAGGACGATACCCGCAATATCCCGGATGTCGCGGACCGTGCCTCCGAGGAAACAGACCGCGCGCTGGAATTGCGTACCCGCGACCGCCAGCGCAAGCTCATCGCCAAGATCGACGCGGCGCTGCGCCGCATCGACGAGGGCGAGTTCGGCTATTGCGAGATGACGGGCGACCCGATTTCGCTCAAGCGGCTGGACGCGCGCCCGATCGCGACCATGACGCTGGAGGCGCAGGAGCGCCACGAGCGGCGCGAAAAGGTCCATCGCGACGACTGACACGCGGTGCGTCCGTTCAACCGGCCTGCCGCGGCGGGCCCTCGCACCGGGGCCGCGCGTCCCGGTGTTTTCTTGTCAAAGGGCAGGCACATGTTGATCGGACAGGAGATCACGGTTCTTGGCGCGGGCATTGCCGGGCTCGCGGTGGCCACCGCCCTTGCGCAGCGCGGCGCAAAGGTGCGCGTGCTGGACCAGGCCGACGCGATCCGCGAGGTTGGCGCCGGGTTGCAGATCAGCCCGAACGGTGCCGTGGTGCTGAAGGCGCTGGGCCTTGGCGATGCGCTGGCCGAGGCCGCGCCGCGCGCCCGCGCCGTGGTGCTGCGCGATTTCCGGCGCGGGGCGCAGGTCTTCCGCATGGGTCTGGCGCGCGCGGACCGCCCCTATCACCTCGTGCACCGCGCCGACCTGATCGAGATCCTGCGCCGGGGCGCCAAGGCCGCCGGCGTGACGGTCGAGCTTGGCCGCAGGGTCGTTGCCGTCACCCCCGAAGTGGACGGCGTTCGGCTGTCCTGCGCCGATGGCCACACCGAAACCGTGCCGCTTCTGATCGGGGCCGACGGGCTGCATTCGCCGACCCGGGCGGCGCTGAACAAGCCGGTGCGCCCCTTCTTCACCGGGCAGGTGGCATGGCGCTGCACGATCCCGCTCGACGCGCCGGACACCCCGCCGGAGGCGAGTGTCCACATGGGCCCCGGCCGCCATATCGTGACCTATCCGCTGCGCGGCGGGGCGCTGATGAACGTGGTCGCCGTCGAGGAACGCGATGGCTGGGCCGCCGAGGGCTGGAGCCACCGCGACGATCCGGCGAATCTGCGCGCCGCCTTCGCCGATTTCGCACCCGAGATCCGCGACCTTCTGTATCGCGCCGGGGAGGTCTACCTCTGGGGTCTCTTCCGCCATCCGGTCGCGAAAAGCTGGGGGCAGGGCCGTGTGGCACTTCTGGGGGACGCGGCCCATCCCACGCTGCCCTTCCTCGCGCAGGGTGCCAACATGGCCCTCGAAGATGCCTGGGTGCTGGCCGCGACGCTGGCGGACGAAGAAGACACCGACACCGCCTTCGCCCGCTACGAGGCCGCCCGCCGCGCCCGCTGCGCGCGTATTGTCGAGGCCGCCTCGAAAAATGCGGAAAACTACCACCTGCGCCCCGGCCCCTACCGCGCCGCGGCCCATGCCGCCCTGCGTCTCGGCGCGCGCCTCGCCCCGCAGGCCGTGGCGGGCCGGTTCGACTGGCTTTACGGCCACGACGTCACTGCCGGTCGCTGACGGGCCCGCCTTGCGCAAACCCCTGTTTCACCTCGACAAGACGACCCCCGCCGAAGGCGCCTGATGAGCCGGGTATCCGGGTCGGCGCCGGCGGGCGGCGACAACTGTCAGCTGGCCAACTCGACCCAGATGGGCACGTGGTCGGACGGTTTTTCGCGCCCGCGCACCTCCTTGTCGATCCGGCAGTCCTGCATCAGGTCGGCGGCCTGCGGGCTCAGAAGCAGGTGGTCGATACGGATCCCGTCGTCGCGGTTCCACGCGCCGGCCTGGTAATCCCAGAACGTATACTGCCCCGGTCTGCGGCTCCGCGCCCGGAACGCCTCTGTGAAGCCGATGTTCAGGATCCGGCGAAAGGCCGCGCGGCTTTCGGGCCGGGCCAGCGCGTCGTCTTTCCACGCCTCGGGGCGGGCGGCATCCTCGTCCTGAGGGATGACGTTGTAATCGCCCGCGATCACCAACGGCATCTCCTCGGCCAGAAGATCCCGCGCCCGTTCCTCCATCCGCGCCATCCACGCAAGCTTGTAGTCGAATTTCGGCCCCGGGCAGGGGTTGCCGTTGGGCAGGTAAAGCCCGCAAAGCCGCACGGCCTGTGTCTCCCCCACCACCGTCGCCTCGATCCAGCGCGCCTGTTCGTCGCTGTCATCGCCGGGCAGGCCGCGTGTCACGTCCTCCAGCGGGATTTTCGACAGGATCGCCACCCCGTTGAAGCCCTTCTGGCCATGGGTTTCGACGTTGTAGCCCCGGTCCTCGAAGATCTCGCGCGGGAAGGCGTCGTCGACCGACTTGATCTCCTGCAACAGCACGACATCGGGCCGTGCGTCGTCCAGCCAGTCGCACAGGGCGGTGTGGCGGGCCTTGATTCCATTGATGTTGAAGGTGGCGATCTTCATGCGGCGGGCCCGTTTCCTGTTCGATTTTCAAGCGTCCCGGCCAGTTTCGCCCTTGGCGCCGGGAATGCCAAGGGGGGTTGCATTATAAGTGTTTGCATGACACTTTTTTGAGACATGCCGCCGCCCCGAAAGACCCCCCCAATGTTCCGTTTCCGCGCCCTTGGTGTTGTCCTTGCATTCGCTCTTGCCACTGCGGTGCCCGTGCGCGCGCAGGGGGTGGCGCAGCAGATCGCGGATCTGGGCGACGAGATCGCGGCGCTGCGCGACGATCTGGCCGAAGCGGCGGAACCGGGCACTGCGCGGGCGCGGCTCAGCCGGGCCTTCATCGCGGCCGATATCACCTTTTCACGGCGCCATCTCGACTATTGGAGCACGCGCCTGCAGGACCGCTGGACGCAGCATGTCCTGTTTTTCGACACGCAGGCGACGGCGCTGGACAACTGGAGCCGGGCGCTCGCCAACGGATTGGTGACGGAGGCCGAGGCCGGGGCGGCCCTGTCCGGCGCCATGGCGCGCATCCGCGTGCTGGCCGACGTTGTGCCGCGCTGGCGGCAGGACGATGTCGAGCGGATGACCGAACGTGCCTTCTGGACCGATCTTGCGCATGACATCGGCTGCTGCGGCGCGCCCTATTACCTCGCCCTGGACGAGGCGGGCGCGGTCTGGTCCGGCGCCGACAGTCCCGATCCGGCGGCCATCGCGGCGCTGGAGGTCATCCCGATGGTGCCGACAGATCAGGTTCCCACCGTTGCACCTGCAACGCGCGCCTATGACTGGCTTGCCACCCGCGCCGAAACGCTCGCGGCACGTGACGAGATCGCGCCCGGCGCGCGCCGCGCGCTGCTGGTCGAGGCGAGCCTGCTGGAGGATCTCTTCGGCCCGCCGCCGGGCCGGCCCGCGGCGCACGGCCTTGCCGTGTTGGCCGACCGAACGGGCTTTGCCGCGCGGCCCGTCGCGCCGCTTGTTCGCATGGCGGCATTGACCGAAAGCCGCCATGTGCAGGTCGCCCTCTTGACCCATGCGCTGGACCGGCTGAACGCGCGCGCCGACCACCTGCGCCCGCAGCGTGCCGTGACGGGGCCGGATGGCAGCGAACCGCCGGACCGTAGCATGGGGCAGGGGGACGACAGGCCTGCGCGCGAAGCTGTTGCTGCCACGCCGCAAGAGCCACCTGTCGCACGCGATGCCGGGCCGGCCACGCTTTCGCCGGCCGATGCGCGCGCCGCTGACCGGATCGACGCGATCCTGTCGGGCCTGCGCGATCCGCAGCTTGACCTTGCCGGGCTCGTGGCGCTTGCCGATCTTGCGCAGCAAGTCGACGCGACCTTCGACGCGTCGGCGGCGCTGGACGCGCTTCAGCAACTGGATGATTCGCCCTTGTCCGACAGGCGGGATTGACGCGCGTCCCCCGCGCCACGCCCAACGGGACATGGCGGGGGGTCAGGACGGGGCGGCCGCGCCCTCTTCCAGCCAGACCCGCGCCGCGTCTTCCTGATCGGGCGCGAAAGATCGGACCTCGAGGTTGGGAATGAAGAAGCTTTCGACGGCGGCAAGGTTGCGCATCCAGCCATCATCGGTCAGCACCGCGACCCGGTCGACCTTGCGGATCATCGCCATCAGCTGCCCCCAGTGGCGCAGTTCCACCCCGATGGCACCGAGGCTGGGCCATTCCACGCCTTGTGCGCGCACCAGCATGCCGCCGTGGCTCATATCCTTGACGACCGGAACCAGCAAGTCGAGCGCAACCTCCATGGAAACGGGGTCCATCGACCCCGCCGACTCGATGACGACGAGATTGGAGCGTTCCAGAGTCGCGGTGAATGTCGGTTTGGTCATCGGCACCTCCTGCTGTTTCGATCCTGTCACGATGTCGGCAATTCGCGGCGCCGCGCCTTGATCGGGGTCAATCCGGCGCCACGCCGAGAAAAAAGCGATCACATCGAGAAGGACGTCCCGCAGCCGCAGGAGGAGGAGACATTCGGGTTGTCGATGGTAAAGCGCGCGCCGATGATTTCCTCGCTGAAGTCAATCACCGCCCCGGCAAGGAACGGCTGCGACACGGAATCGACGACCACTTTCTGCCCGGCATCTTCCAGCACCAGATCATCCTCGGACGGGTCGTCGAGCTTGATGTCGTATTGGAAGCCGGAACAACCGCCGCCCTCGACCGCGACGCGCAGGGCCTTTGCCTCGCCAGAGGCGGCGTTGATCTCGGCAATCCGGGCAAAGGCGCGGGGTGTGACCTTGGGGGGCAGGGCAAATGTCATGGCGGCATATCCTTCCATCGCGTACCTGCCCAACATAGGGCCCGTGCCTGTCCGGCTCAAGCGGGGCGCGCTTGGGGAAATCCCGGTTCTGCGGTAAACGTGCCCAACGTGTTTGCGCCAAGGGAAGGTTCAGGTGATGTACCGCACCACGCGTGTCCTGACCGCTTGGCTTGTGCTCGGTACGCTTCGGGCCCAGACGGCTCTGGATGATCTGCGCGGCGAGATCGACGCGCTCGTGTCGGCGCGGGGTGCGCATTGCGGTTGGGATCATGTCGATGCGCTACTGGCCGACCTGCCCGGCGACAGTTTCGACCGGACCCGCGGATATCCCTGTTCCTGAACCGATTTTCCGTTAGAAGGGGCGGGACGAGACCCGTAGCCGAAGGGAGGCGGACGCCATGGCAGCACCCTATGCCTGCGATCCGGCGTTGAGCCGCGGGCGGCTCTGCGCCGAGGAGGAAAGCGCCTTTCGCTCCCCCTTTCAGCGCGACCGCGACCGGATCATCCATGCCGGGGCGTTCCGGCGCCTAAAGCACAAGACGCAAGTGTTCGTCGAACACGAGGGCGATTATTACCGCACCCGCCTGACGCATTCGATCGAAGTGGCGCAGGTGGCGCGCACCATTGCCCGCGCGCTGGGGCTGAACGAGGACCTGACAGAGGCCGTGGCGCTGGCCCATGACCTTGGCCACACGCCCTTCGGCCATACCGGCGAGGATGCGCTCGACGCGCTGATGGCGCCGTATGGCGGGTTCGATCACAATGCGCAGGCGCTCAAGATCGTGACCTCGCTGGAACGCAGCTATGCCGGGTTCGACGGGCTCAACCTGACATGGGAGACGCTGGAAGGCATCGCCAAGCATAATGGACCCTTGATCGCGCCCGAGGCGGGCGACGGCCCGGTGACCGGGGCGCTGCCCTTCGCGTTGTCCGACTACAACGCGCGTCACGATCTGGAATTGCACAGCCATGCCAGCGGCGAGGCGCAGGTCGCGGCAGTCTCCGACGATATCGCCTACAACAACCACGATCTTGCCGACGGCTTGCGGGCGGGGCTGTTCAGCGATGCGGAGGCCGCCGAATTGCCCATTGTCGGCGCGGCCTATGCCGAGGTCGACAGGCTTTGGCCGGGGCTTGAGCCCAAGCGGCGCCGGGCCGAGGCGCTGCGCCGGGTGTTCGGGGTGATGGTCTCGGACGTGATCGACGAAAGCCGGGCCCGGCTGGCCGAGGCCGCACCGGACAGCGTCGACGCGCTTCGCGCGGCGGGGCGGCCGATGGTACGCTTCTCGCAGGGGCTGTTCGCGGACCTCAAGGAGATCCGGGGCTTCTTGTTCGCGCGCATGTATCGCGCGCCAGCGGTCGTCGAGATGCGGGCCCGGGTGACGCGGGTGGTGGAGGACCTGTTCCCGCTTTACATGGCGCGGCCCGACCTTTTGCCCGAGGAATGGCAAAGCGACGTGGCCGCCGCCACCGGCGAAACGGCGCGCGCCCGGCTGGTGGCCGACTACATCGCCGGCATGACCGACCGCTTCGCGCTGGACCAGCACCGGGCGCTTGTAAACAGGGGGTGACTGCATCGCGCGGATCGCCGAGGACGGGGGAAAGCGATGACGGGAGGGATGACAAAGCGCCGGCGGCCCGGGCGACGCGCCGCTTCGCGCATCGGCGGCGTGCCGCTCCCCCCGCCTTGCGGCAAGGCCCCCGGGGCGTTTCCCCCAAGATGAAAGGCCCGCGCGCAGCCGGTGGCGAGTCGATTGACCTCTCGCTTCGGCGTGGTAAACCGCGCCGGACCCAGACAGGACCCGTGCCATGACCCTTTTTGCCGATATCCGCGCGCTCGTCATCGAGTGTCTAGAGAGCCTCGCCGCCCGGGGACGCCTGCCAGCGGGGCTGGACATGGGCAATGTCGCGGTGGAGCCGCCGCGCGACCCGGCGCATGGCGACATGGCGACGAATGCCGCGATGGTGCTGGCCAAGCCCGCCGGCATGAAACCGCGAGAGATCGCCGCGGCGCTGGCCGAGGCGCTTGCCGAGGACGCGCGTATCGACAGCGCCGAGGTGGCCGGGCCCGGCTTTCTGAACCTGCGGTTGTCCGAAGAGACGTGGCGCGGCGTGATCCGCTCGGTGCTGGCGGACGGCGCAGGATATGGCCGGTCCGATCTCGGACAGGGGCAGAAGGTCAATGTCGAATACGTCTCTGCCAACCCGACCGGGCCGCTTCATGTCGGCCACACGCGCGGCGCGGTGTTCGGCGATGCGCTGGCGGCGCTGCTGGAATACGCGGGCCATGACGTGACGCGTGAATACTATATCAACGATGGCGGCGCGCAGGTCGACGTTCTGGCGCGCTCGGTCTACCTGCGCTACCTCGAGGCGCACGGGCAGAAGGTCGCCTTCGAGGATGGCACCTATCCGGGCGACTACCTGATCGCGGTGGGCGAGGCGCTGAAGGACAAGGTCGGCGACGCCTATGTCGGCAAGCCGGAAGCCCTTTGGCTGGAGCCGGTGCGCGATTTCGCCACCGAGGCGATGATGGCGCTCATCCGCGAAGACCTTGCCGCGCTCGGCGTGAAGATGGATCACTTCTATTCCGAGAAATCGCTTTACGGCACCGGCCGGATCGAGGACGCGATCGAGGATCTGCGCGCCAAGGGCCTGATCTACAAGGGCGTGCTGGAGCCGCCCAAGGGCAAGCAGCCAGAGGATTGGGAGCCGCGCGAACAGACGCTGTTCAAGTCGACCGATTACGGCGACGACGTGGACCGGCCGATCATGAAATCGGACGGCGCCTGGACCTATTTCGCGCCCGATATCGCCTATCACTACGACAAGATCACCCGCGGCTATGATCAGCTGATCGACGTCTTCGGGGCCGATCACGGCGGCTATGTCAAGCGGATGAAGGCCGCGGTTTCGGCGCTGTCGGGGGGGCGGGTGCCGCTCGACATCAAGCTGACGCAGCTTGTGAAGCTCTACAAGAACGGCGAGCCGTTCAAGATGTCGAAACGCGCCGGCACCTTCGTGACGCTGCGCGACGTGGTCGAGATGGTGGGCCCGGACGTGACCCGTTTCGTCATGCTGACGCGCAAGAACGATGCGCCGCTCGACTTCGATTTCGAGAAGGTGCGCGAACAATCCAAGGATAACCCGGTCTTTTACGTCCAATACGCGCATGCGCGGATCTGTTCCGTGCAGCGCAAGGCGGCGGAGGCGGGGATCGCGGCGGAGGCCGGCGACCTCGCGCGCATCGACCACCCGGCTGAATTCGCGCTGGTCGCCAAGCTGGCCGAATGGCCGCGCCTCGTGGAAACGGCGGCTGCCGCGCATGAACCGCACCGGGTGGCTTTCTACCTCTATGACCTTGCCGGCGCGTTGCACGGTCTGTGGAACAAGGGCAACGCCGAGCCGGGCCTGCGCTTCCTGCAGGATGACGACCCTGTTGCAACGAAAGCAAAACTCGCCCTGATCGGTGCAGTGCAGGTTGTTATTTCCAACGGGCTTGGTATCTTGGGCGTGACACCGGTCGAAGAAATGCGCTGAGAACAACCCCGGACGAACAACGGGGCGTTCATTGAAAAGCGAGTGGCCGGGGAACGAGCAGGCTAAGACCAACCCGGCCCGTAATCCCCGTTTGCGGGGATCCTGCCGGGGCAATGAGGGCAGGCATGGCAGAAATGGATTATTACGAGGCGTCCCCGTCGCGGCCCCTGTCCGGCGGGATGGGCGTGGCTTCGGGGCTGAGCGTCGTCATCAACTGGATCGGTGCGATCCTGTCGGTGGGACTGATCGTGGGGCTTTCGGTCTGGGCATGGCAACTGACGGTGCGCGACGTCTCGGGCGTGCCCGTCATTCAGGCGCTGCAAGGCCCGATGCGGGTGCCGCCGGAAACGCCGGGCGGCACCGTGGCCGACCATCAGGGGCTGGCCGTGAACCGGATCACCGAGGGCGAGGAAGCCGCGCCCGCCGCCGATCGCATCGTGCTGGCCCCTGCGCCGCTCGACCTCGAGGAGATCGACCTGACTTCTGCCAGCTTGCCCGCCGATGCCGGCCCCGCGCCGATGCCGCAGGACGACACGGGCGAGGAGACGCTGGCGCTGATCGACCGTCTGCTGGAAGAGGCGCAGCCGCTCGAACCGCTTGCCGACCGCCCTGAGCCTACGGATCGCGCAGAGACGACCGGAACGCCCGAGTCGGGCGAGACGGCAGAGGCGGCCGAGCCGGAGGGCCCTGCGCGCCCGGTCATCGAGGTGATCCCGGCCAGCACACCCGGTGTCAGCCGCTCGCTGCGGCCTGTTGGGCGCCCCGAAGAAATCGTGGAAGTGGCGGCCCTGGGCGGGACTGTGCCCGCTGCCAGCGTGCCCGAGGCAACGCCCGAGGTGACGGAGCTGGACCCCGATGCGCTCGGGGCCGGGACGCGGCTGGTGCAGCTTGGCGCCTTCGACGAGGCCGGAATCGCGCGCGAGGAATGGCAACGTCTGGCGCGCCTTTACCCCGATTTCTTCCGCGAAAAGGACCGGGTGGTGCAACAGGCGACCTCGGGCGGGCGCGAATTCTACCGCCTGCGTGCGCATGGCTTCGCCGATCTGGCCGACGCGCGCCGCTTTTGCACCGCGTTGAACGCGCAGGGCGCGCCCTGTATTCCCGTCACCGTGCGGTAAGGTGGCTGTCCGGACGCCTGCGATCTTCGGCTGTCTTGGCGCGACGCTGCCCCGCGACGAGGCCGCGGTCCTTGCCGATCTGGCGCCGGTGGGCTTCATCCTGTTCGCGCGCAATGTCGAAAGCCCCGAGCAGATCCGCCGGCTGACAGGTGATTTGCGCGATGCCGTGGGCTGGGCGGCCCCGATCTTCATTGACCAGGAAGGCGGCCGGGTGCAGCGGCTGCGCGCGCCGCATTGGCGCGAATGGCTGCCGCCGCTGGATTTCGTGGCGCGGGCCGGGCCGGGGCAGGCGGCGCGCGCGATGTACCTGCGCAGTTTCTTGATTGCGCGCGAGCATCGGGCGCTTGGGATTGATGGCAATTGCGCGCCCAGCGCCGATATCGCGCGGGCCGAGACGCATCCCTTCCTGCGCAATCGCTGCTACGGCGAGACGGCTGGCACGGTGATCGGGATTGCCCGCGCGGTGGCCGATGGGCTGGCCGATGCCGGTGTCTTCCCGGTGCTCAAGCACATTCCCGGCCACGGACGCGCCACGCTCGACAGCCACCACGCCCTGCCGCGCGTGCGGGCCGGGCGCAAGGTGCTGGAGGCGGAGGACTTCGCCGTCTTCAGGGCGTTGAACGACCTTGCCTGGGGAATGAGCGCGCATCTGGTCTTCGAGGCGGTGGACGCGGACATCCCGGCGACGCTCAGCCCCTCGGTGATCCGGTTGATCCGCGAGGAGATCGGTTTCGACGGTGTCCTGATGACCGACGACCTGTCGATGAACGCGCTGCCCGGTGGCATCGTGGCGCGCGCGGCGCGGGCGCGGGCGGCGGGTTGCGACGTGATCCTGCATTGC